>CAZXWN010000028.1:0-4545 GCA_964644695.1 uncultured bacterium | reverse complement strand
CAACAAGAGTGTCATTGCGCCACCTATAAAAATAAGGGAACCTGTAACTGTTTCTGGAAGATGAATTTTATCCTGTTGGGAATAGTGGTGATTGGATTCCTGATTCCATTTCTGATGGGAAATTATTCCTGGAGTGTCCTCTTCGGAGGAAGTGGACTGGTGATCCTGTCGATTATCTCCGGCGGATGGATCCATCAAGGCACCCATGTTGAAGGTGTTCAGAAAAGGGCCTGGTGGTTGTTCGCAGAACTGGCGCTCATTCTTTTGTTCCTGGTGGTGTTTAAACATCTTACTTCACCGATTCTGAACTATAAATCCATCAAGGGAATAAGTTTATCCAGTACTGCGTATTTCTTTGTTTTTCTGATTCCCGTTCTGGGAGTCTCCGGTCTGGCTCGACTTCGCCCCGTCAATCTGAATCCTTTGGTAGAGAAGATATATTTCCCGGTGTTGTTTGCCTTACTGGTATCTACCTTTTATATCTTTGGACCCGATATTCCCCTTGTCGTGTTCTGGCTGGTTATGTGTCTCTGGGGATGGGGAATCCTTTTGTTTGTCCGGGATTTATTGACTCCAGGTGAACAACAACTCCTGAAGAAAGAAGTTATGGAACAGCGCTGGGTGTTGTGGGGCGTGATGGGTTTAGCGACAGTCCTTTTGTTGTTTTCTTCAAAAATCCCCGGGATGATGGATATTCTTTTTTGGACATTACCTTTATTGATTGTTTACAACGGTGCGAGATTGATGTCTGGTGAATTAAATAACCACACACTGGAGTACCTGGTCACCCGGCCGTTATCTATAAATCGAATTTTCTGGATCAAGTATCTTTCTGGATTACTGGTCCCTCTCTATTTATTTTCAATTGTATATTTACAGGCTTCATATTTCAGTTTGTATAAGAACACTTACATTGACTTGAAATATCCATTTTTAGTTTTTACCCTGATAACGATTCTTACTATCCTGATGTATAACTTCTTTGTTTTCTTTTCAGCGTTAATCAAGGATCTTGTCAGGACCATTATCATAGGGATTGCCAGCGGACTCATTTTAGGATCATTCATACAGATATATGTTATTTATCATCCCTACTCGCTGTTGGCAATGACGATGGGTATTAATGTATTCAATCACATGAAGTATCCTGTCCACATTTCACTTTTGGCATTATCAACCCTGGGTATTGTGGGGATAGTTTTTAGCAGCCAGCTGCGAAAACGTCTGGTATGGAATTCCTATTTTACCGGTTTTGCCGTGATTGGGCTGGTGGGATTTTTATCCTATCAACCGATTTTTGTGGGGCCGATGCCGAAAATCACCCAATATGGGGGACAAATAGAGTATAGAATGCTATATGGTTCAGAGAGTCGTGGGAATAACATCATATTACAACGGTTCGATGGTTTATATTATTTGGTTAAATTGAACCCCGATAAAACTCTTACCGAAGCCCTACTGTCACTGAGGAATGCTTCTGACAGAGAACGGCATCATTTTACTCCTGATAAACTTACTATTTTGAATAAAGATATTCTTATAAACATTCATTTCAAGGACGGTGTTCTAGTAAAGAAGCTGAGTCTGGATACATTGGATAAGGCTACTATCCAAGTAATACAGACTGATTTAGATAACAACACTTCAACGATTGTTACAACCTGGCGTTCACAAATCGTTACTACTCCTCACGTTCTTCAAAGTGTGAAATTACCCTGTATGAAAAATTACTGGAGATCTTCTTCGTTTGTGGATTCTGAAGGCATCCATGTTCAATTTCATTATCTGGTTCTTAACAACAACTCCCAATATGATTTGATGCGGAAAACAATCAGTTCAGAAGAAAAAATGAAAACAGTGCTGTTCAATATCCCAGCTGTTGAGACGACAATTCGGTGTTTGGAAACCTATCTTTTAAATAAAGATGATTTGAGTGTCATTTCTCACCAGATTCGAGACCGTGAAAATAATGATCCCTTTTGGCCTCACTCCAATTTGATACAGGGTAAATATAAGTTCATTGATTATGCGACGGATGCTTACGATTTTTACTACCATATACCCTTAAACAAAGGGGACTTTATTGATGTTACTAAAACTGGTCAGGCAGCCAAGGCTGGAAGAATACATAAAGGGATACGGCAGTTTTATACAAACAAGACGAACCTGATTTACATCCAATCTAATGACAAGATGTTGGAAATCTATGATATTTCGGATATCCATCATCCTAGAATGGTCGGCGAATTGTACTATCCACTACAAGATAGCATTCTGGGTAGCGAATTGTACTGCAATATAGAGCTGAAGGGTAACCTGCTCTTAATGTGGTCTGATAAGGGATATTATGTAATTGATGTCAGTTCACCAGAGAAACCTCGCATCGTATCCCGTCGAACAGTTCCTACGAATGATTATGTTTCGAGAAGCTCTCTTCACTGGGATCCTGTTCAAAACTCATTTCGGATGATAGCCATTGGAGCAAGAGGTCACCTGTTTATTGGTGACTATCCACCTATAACCAAGTAAGTAGATAGAAAGGACAGGTTAAATACAATGTGGAATAAAATCCTGATCAAAAAAGAATGGATGGAACAGAGATACAACATCCTGAGTATGTTGGTAACCCTTCTGATTTTGTGGGGACTGATGTTATTCATTCCCAAACTTACACGAGAGTCGGGAGGTTCTTTGGAGATGATACTTGAGGGTAAGAATTTGGTTTATTGGATGATGTTATTTCTGGTGGCCGAGTTTGGAGTCATTCTGGGTGTGTGGCAGCTGGGAACGGAAAAAGCACAGCGGACATTGTCCTACCTGATGACCCGGCCTGTGACTCGGAAGGAGATCCTGTTTGCCAAGATATTGGTTGGGTTGGGGTCCACTCTGGGATTTTACCTGATAGTACGGTTGTTGACTCCGTATGAAGTTGTCGTTTATACCGATCCTCAATCATTTATTAATCTTCCTCTTGATATGGTCTATCAATTGGGGATCATTATACTGTCGTATTCCATGGCGGCTCTGGTGACATCCCAGGTCAGTCATGCTCTGGGTGCCCATTTTACAGCGCAAGTGTTGTTTCTTGGATTGATCAATGTATGGGGAATCCTTTATGACCGATGGGATATCCATCGATACACTTTCCCCCTTACCTGGGCTTGGAGTATCGCGGTCATCGTTCTGGTTTTAGTTTTGGGTGGGATCCTGGTCCAACTCTTTGTGAAACAAGATGCCAACCGATAGCCCGGTGAATGGAAGTACTGAATACAGACCTTGAGAGGAATATGTTATGACAAACCTGTCTTGTAAAAACGAATGCATCTGTGCCTCGTATAAAGCCAAAGGGACCTGCGACTGTTATTCAAAAATGAATATTAGCCTGATGGTATTATTGCTGGTTTCGTTTGTGGTGCCCATTGTCACTGGTTATATGGAAGTCTGGATGTTGTTGACCGGATTTTTTATTGTGGCGCTGACGATTTTCTCTGGAGGCTGGATTCATCGGGGTGGTAGTCCGAAAATCATCCAGAAACGGTCCTGGTATCTATTAGGGGAACTCGTATTGATAACTCTCATTGGTGCAGTTCTGATAAATGTTTCTGCCCGTTATTTTCAAAATCCTTTTATAGGTTCAAACGGGACAGTTTCTTTTTTACTTATATCTGTTTATCCAGTGTTGCTGGCAATACTGGTAGGTTTGTCTGGCTTGGCCCGGTGGCGCCCCAATAACCCGAAACCATGGATGGACTGGGGAGTTCCTGTTGGATTAATTGTGCTGATGTTTGGGCTTGCTTGGTATTTTTTTAATCCGTCGTTGTCATTTATCAGGATTTCCTATTTATGGGCAATCGCCAGCTTGATTGGTTTGGGACTCGTTAAGTTTTTTATGGACTTACTGTCGGTGAATGTCAGGAGTCTTATATATAAAGAGTGGCTGGAACAGCGGGGGATACTTGTACTGTGCGTAGTTTTGGAGTTTATTCTCCTTATTAAATATAAGATGGTTTATGATATCGAAACTATTGGTTTTGCGTTCCCTCTTCTCATTCTGCTGTATAACGGAGCGAAGATGATGGCGGGTGAGGATGACCATAAAACAATGGATTATCTCATCAGTAAACCCCTCTCCCTGAACCAGATATTCTGGAGCAAGTTTATGGTTGGGGTATTCCCTGCCCTGTATTTGTTGTTTTGTTATGCGTTCCTGGTAGTGAGGTTCTTATCCGTTAATATCGATGTGAGTAGTTGTGCGGAAATATCAGCATTGGTCTTCGCTGTAGTCGGAGGTGTCACTTTAGTGTATTGTTTTGCCTCCTTCTGGTCAGTTTTGTTTCGGGATACCATCCGAAGTATTTTGGGAATCATTATTGGTGGAGTCTTATTAGGTGCTTCTTATGGATACATGGTTTTCAACCGGCCCTTTTCACTGCTTGATATGTTCTTTTCATTGAATGTGGGCAGTGTTCTGGAGATGGTTATCCAATTTTTGGGAATAACCTTTTTAGCCATCGGAATGGTCGGGTTTTTATTCCTGTGGAAACT
>CAZXWN010000027.1:0-9299 GCA_964644695.1 uncultured bacterium | reverse complement strand
TTTATTGTGATCATATCCTGGGATGCGGTGGAGTCTCAGGACGCAGTTCATCCCGCGTAATAAGTCCATTTCCATCTTTATCCATCTTTTGAAATGTGGAAGCATCTCTCAATTCTTCAGGTGAAAGCTGCTGATCATGATTAAGATCGAATTGACTAAAAAGACTCACCCTGTTGGTGGGTGTGGGTTGCGCCACCTGTGCATCTCCGTTTATTACAGGTTGGGCAGCCACAGCAGAGGCGAACAAACGAGATTTCAACCCGGATAAAGGGTCATCATTGTTATTTTGTATGCGGGCCTCCGGGGTAGTTATATATACCATGCCAAGGGAAATACCAAACAACATAACTACCACCCAAAACATCAAACCTTTGCGATTCATTTGTAACTCCTTTCACTCAAGACAGAAGTAGATTCTGTACTGCAGTGAGATATTTGGGTCAGTACTGACTAATTATTACGAGGCCTGTATAAAGTAAGACTGTTTCAGGATGTGAAATGTTCCCGAGGTGGGCCTCTGGCATCAGGTTCTAGTGTGAGATAATGACAGACATGCGGCGATTACTAATTAACATAACCGGCATCGTGCAAGGAGTGGGATTCCGTCCTGCTGTATACCGTTATGCCTGCGACAACGAATTAACCGGATGGGTCAACAACAACACCTCTGGCGTCACTTTGGAAATACAGGGGAGTGATGCCGCACTCACTCGGTTTATGGACCAGCTCCGATTCGCCCCACCGCCCCTTGCCAGAATAAACACCTTCACTCAAACTGAAATTCCGGTTAAGAAAGAGTCCGGATTTGTCATCACGGAGAGCCAGTCTGAAGGCCCCTCTGTTACAGAGATACCCCCCGACACCTCCATCTGTCCTGAATGTCAGAAAGAAATGAATGACCCTTCCGACCGGAGATATCTGTACCCCTTCATCAATTGCACTCACTGCGGCCCACGCTATACCATTGTGGAAGATTTGCCCTACGACCGACCCTTGACCACAATGAAAATATTCCCCCTGTGTCCCGATTGTAAATCCGAATATGAGGACCCCGGAAACCGTAGATTCCATGCTCAGCCTGTCTCCTGTCCCAATTGCGGCCCCCATCTGGCTCTGTGGGATTCCACTGCAACCCCCGTTGATGTGGACAATGTCATCGCTGCGACTGTGGACCGGTTAAAGGCCGGACAGGTCATGGCAATCAAAGGATTGGGCGGCTATCATCTGGTGGTAGATGCACGGAACGAATCCGCAGTCTCTCTCCTTCGAAAACGAAAACAACGGCCAGATAAACCACTGGCGGTCATGGTCCGTGACATTGAGACATTAAAGCAGTATGCAGTGATATCCGACAGTGAAGCCGCCTGGCTGTCATCTCCACAGGCACCCATAGTGTTAGTAAAACAAACTCTGTCCAATACCGATTTAGCTCCCTCCCTGGTCATCGAAAATGATCGGCTGGGAGTCATGCTGCCCTATACGCCTCTGCATCAGTTGCTGATGAAATCCTTCCCGGTACTGGTGATGACTTCTGCCAATTTATCAGAAGAACCCCTGGTCTCCACGGAACAGGAAGTCACAGAATCATTGCTGAATCTGATTGATGGCGCTTTGGTCCATGACCGGCCCATCGCCCATAAATGTGATGATTCGATTCTGAAGTTTATGGCCGGCGGTCCAGTGATGATTCGGAGAGCTAGAGGATTTGTTCCTCTTCCATTACCGCTCCCCACGGGAGGTAATTGTATCCTTGCTGCGGGCGGCGAGCTGAAATCTACCTTTGGACTGAACCGGAATAACACCGCCTATTTGAGTCCTCATCTGGGTGACTTGGAAAATTATGCCACCGTACAAAACTATCAATATGAATTAACCCGATGGCAGCATCTCCTGGAACTGGAACCCACCGCCGTCGTTCATGACCTTCATCCCGATTACCAGTCCACCCGGATTGCTCAGCAGCTCGGCCTCCCCATACTCGAACCTGTTCAGCATCACCATGCCCACGCTGCCGCCGTTATGGCCGAATACGGATTATCCGGCCCCGTACTGGCGTTGTGTTGGGATGGTACTGGTTTTGGAACAGATAATCACATCTGGGGGGGGGAAGGATTGGTGGCGGATTTATCAGGTTTTGAACGCCTGGCTCATTTTGAATATATGCCACTCCCCGGCGGAGATGTGGCGACCAAAGAACCTTGGCGGTTGGCATTGTCCGCCCTCTGGCAAGCCACCGAAGGGAATCCGGAACAAGCCCACTGGGACAGATCCAACCTTATCCCCGAAACCAAAAAAGATTTTATTCTCCAGATGCTTACCAGGAAAATCAATTGCCCTCTGTCCTCAGGTCTGGGACGA
The DNA here is from genome assembly GCA_964644695.1 of uncultured bacterium. Lineage (GTDB taxonomy): Bacteria > UBP4 > UBA4092 > UBA4092 > UBA4092 > CAZXWN01. The sequence goes on along the minus strand of CAZXWN010000027.1, from coordinate 6,941 downwards.
GTCTTTGATGTCGTATATGGCCTTATTGCCCACACCCAACAGGTATTCTTTGAGGGCCGCTCGGGAATGGCTCTCGAATCCTGGGCAGTACGCTCCCGTACCGAAATTTGCTATTCTTATAAATTAACCGATGATGGAATTATTTCGTTACAGCCACTTTATCTTGCATTGATTGAAGACCTCCGGAACAAAGTAAGGGTGGAGGATATCAGCCGGAAATTCCACAATACTCTGGGTGAAATTGCTTTGGCGGTAAGCCGATATCTCCGTAATCTTCGAGGCGACTATCCTGTTGTGATTTCTGGAGGATGTTTCCAAAACGCCCTGTTAACGGAGTTGGTGGTTAATAAACTGGAATCCAATGGGTTCACGGTTTATGGGTCACGGCAAGTGCCTCCCAATGACGGCTGTATTGCCTACGGACAGCTGGCGATAGCTCTATCCCGGTAATTTGAAGATTATTTTCACTAGGATAATTCTCCTTGCAATTGAGTATCCCTTGTGTAAAATAGGCACTAAAGATGACAATGGCTGACTCATTTAAAAATAGACTGACCGGTTCGATGCCACAAGGAGACGCCCTTTTATCTCCTACGCTGGCTAAACCACGAAAGCTGCTGACTCGACTTAATCAGCTTGCCCCAGTGTGCATCTCCTTATTTGATTACGACACTTACCAGTTCAACTGTGGTCTGGAACCCCTGGCCGTCAAACAGCTCGGATATACCTCTGAGGAATTTCAGAAACTCCGGGATGAAGGATTCCCCAACATGTTTCAATCGGGTGATATGGAGAAACTTCAGGCATGGCATCTGAAGGCTGCCGAATTGGAAGAAGGAGAAACTTACATTATGGATTTCCCCTTCCCCGCCCGGAATGGGAATCTCCATTGGATCCAGTTGGAAGGAACAGTCTTCTCCCGCCATAAAGAGGGTACTCCGCACGAATTGCTGGCCTTTTTCCGGGATATAACATCAGAGAAGAATCATCTGTCCAATCTCCATGCCTATGAGGAACAATTCAGATCCCTGTTAAACTCCGTACCGGATGCTCTGGCTGTCTGGGACGTCCTGGGAAACTGCCTGTATTCCAACACTCTCGCCCGCGATTTGTTTGCGGAGTCCAGTGGTCCCCAAAAAGGATTTACTCTCCGCCAATGCCTTAAAGATTTCGGTCCTCAGGAAATTGAACTCTGGCAAAAACGAATCCAACAGGTCATCGAAACAGGAACCCCTTTATATCTGGAAGATGGCTATCCCTTCTCCAGCCTGACTCGATGGAAAGAAGCTCACATCACGCCCCTGACCAGTACCGAAGGGGATATCGTGGGTGCCATTACTCTGTTCCGCGACATTACTCAGTTCAAACAAACTTTCCGGGACCTCCAATTCCGGGACCATGCTCTCCGCATGTCGATTAACGGCGTCTTTTTAACAACAGCCAACGGCATTGTTACTTATTGCAACAAATCCAGTCAGGTCCTCTTTGGTTACTCCGCTGAAGAAATTATCGGAAACCATTTCTCCTTGTTTGTTGAAAACCAGAGCAAGGCTTACGAAATCCAGCAGGAAGTGTTGTCCTGCGGGACATGGATTGGTGAACTGGCTTGTCGTCATAAAGACGGACATATCCTGACTATTGGGCTCGCCCTTTCCGTAGTCAAAGATAATGAGGGACAACTCCTCGGATTGAACCTCTCTTTTCTGGACATCACCGAACGCAAAGAGGCGGACCGGCAGTTGGCCCTCTATCAAAATCACCTTGAGCAACTCGTTAAAGAAAGAACGAGAAAGCTCCAGGATCTGACTCGCGATTTGCAAATGCAGGTTCAGGAACGGGAGCGCATTGAGGAAGCCTTAAGAAAATCTGAACAGCACTACCGCGCTATCGTTGAAACACAGGCGGAAATGATTGCCCGCACCAATAACAAAGGTGAGATTGTCTTCGTAAACAATGCTTTTGAACGCATGATGAACCTCCCCCGCGAATCACTGATGGGAGTCTGTCTGCAAAGTTTCATTTTCAAAGAGGATTTCCAGCGGGTCCATGAAAGAGTTACCTCTCTGACTCCGGAGAAACCACGGCTTCAGGTCACCCACCGGGTGAAAACTGGTACAGGGGAGGTCCGATGGCAGGAATGGACGGCACTGGCGTTCTTTGATAAAGACGGGACTTTTCTTGAGCTTCAGTGTACGGGACGAGATATAACCGACCAAATCATTACCCGGCAGATGTTCCAGGAAACTCATAAGGATATGATGAATTTCTCACAGGCAAAGGATTATATAGCCATATTCCTCTCACCGGAACAAATCCTCTTAGACTGTAACGATTTCTACCTGGAATTTTTAGGTCTCACACGCGAACAACTGATGGGGAAACATCTTCGGGATATCCTTGAACCGGAACTCTATGAAAAACGCGTTAAAATCATTCAGAAAGTCATAAACGAAAAACAAATCGTTACTTTTGAAGACATTAACCGGAATTATTACATGCGACACATGTTAGTTCCGATATTTGCCAATGACCAGTCGGTCGAAAAAGTGGCCATCTTCACAAAATTACTTTCCCCGGTCACCTCAAAGTAACGAATCAGATACGAATCAGGAACGAACCCGCATTTTAATCAAACTCAGGATATCGTTGACTGTCAAATCAGCAGCTTCCTGGGTCTTCGGTGACAGAGTTTCCCCAAAATTGAAATCCACCCCTTTGATGGTATAAAGCCATCCTTCCAAAGTAACCCCATATAATGTCTGGCACATCCCCAATAACGCCGCCGGATCAAAATGGTGAGAGATTGCCCCCACATCCCCACCGGGGGTAACTTCGACCACCCGCCGCCAGTCCTCTGCCAGACTCATGTGGCAATCCACAAAAACTGCCATCTTATACCGGGTCAATTCTTCCGCCAGTTCCACTTCCAGTTGGTGACACGTCTCCAGACGGACTGCCGTATCCCCCAACTGTTGCTGGAGAGTTTCAACCACATACCATCCGACCCGGTCATCATTCCGGTTGGGGTTCCCATAACCAATTATCGCAATATCCTGCGGCTGATAAATCGGAGTCATGATGACTTAGTCAAACACCACTGTTTTATTTCCGTACACCAAAACCCGGTGCTGAAGATGAAGTCGGACAGCGCGGGCGAGAACCACCTTTTCATTATCCTTACCCTTGCGAATCATATCTTCAATAGAATCACGATGAGTGATTTTTATGACACCCTGCTCAATGATAGGGCCCTCGTCGAGGTCAGCCGTTACATAATGACTGGTGGCTCCGATGAGTTTCACTCCCCGGGCACTGGCCTGATGGTAAGGTTTCCCACCCATAAAGGCAGGCAGGAACGAATGGTGGATATTAATGATTTGATTGGGATAACTCTGGATCATCTGGTCTGTTAATATCTGCATATACCGGGCCAGAACGATCAAATCTATTTCGTATTCTTTTAACAATTCTAATTGTCGTTGTTCCTGGGCCACCTTATTATCTTTCGTAATAGGGAGGCAATGGTAATCAATTCCAAAACTCCGGGCGTATTTCTCCATATCCGGATGATTGGAAATAATCAACGGGATATCGCATTGAAGGTCTCCATCACTGTGGCGGGACAGTAAATCAATCAAACAATGACCTTGTTTGGAGACAAGCAGAGCGACTCGTTGAGGGCGGCCGCTAAAAAACAACTGATATTCCATCCCGAACTGGCGGGCTAAGGGGGCAAACACCGCCTTAAACTCCTCCTGACGAATCAGGAAGTTATCATATTGCCATTCCAACCGCATATAGAATCGGTTGGTATCCGGATCCGAATACTGGTCCAGGTGGATGATATTCCCTTTATTCTCATAGATGAAATTACCCATACGCGCCACCAGCCCCGGCTGGTCCTGGCACTGTATCAATAATATGGCTTTCCCGGGTTGTTCACTCATTAGTCCCGTTCCTTCTTCTTTCTAATTCATTCAAATTTAACTATTATACCTTGCCTTCACCCCCAGCACCTTAAATTACATCTCTTTTGACTTTCTATCTAAATAGTGTGAAAATGTGGCTCTTATGCTTAAAACATTTTGGGATAAATATAAATATGTAATAAGTACTGTCGGTGGATTTGTTTGCCTGTTTTTTATTGGCTTTCATGTTGAGTATTATGTAGACGATGAAGCCATGAATGTTGTTTCAGATATCGCCGCAATTCTTGGGGTTATTGCTGGTATCTCAATACCTATATCATTAGAAGTTATTAATCGAACCGCCGATCGGTATCAAAACCAGAGAATCTCCAGCTTTTTCACAGAAGAACCTTTATATATACTGAATCTCTTTTCTAATATTCTTTGTGTTGCAGTTTCTTTATCATTTAAAATGTCCTCAGTGAATAACCTGGGCGTCATTCTTGTCTTATATTTCTGGTTTGCGGTTAACTTATTCTTATTTATTGGTTTTATATATCTTGTTCAGTATTACATTACTGATACTGATACGGTTACACTAAAACATCTGTTTAAAAATACATCTAAACTGCTTGCAGGAGACAAAAAAAATGCAACTATTGGCTATTTTGATAGATTAAAAAACGACCTTTCACTTTATGCTCGAATTGGGTCTTTGCAAGTTAAGGAAGAAAAGAGTACACATAAGCTGATGGAGAAGGTTTCTCTGTTATTACAAAAAGCTCTCGAAATAAAAAGGACCAATCAAGGCTTCTTTAATAAATTAACACTAACCGAAAATGAATATGAGGATTTAAGGAGTAGTACTACTGATCCGTTTTATGAATTATCACTTAAATTGTACACAAAAGAGGGGGAAGTTAGATTATATGATACATATTTTGCGGTATATGAGGAAATATGGGATGCTGCCATAGAAAGCAAAAACGAATCTGCTCCTCGTTTAGTAACTAAGTTTATGCTTGATACTTTAGCTGAATTATCTAGTTCCGATAATTCAGAAAAAGATAATAATTATATTGTTATTGATTGTTTATTGAAAAAGATTTGTACCATATTTGATAGTTCAATAAGAAAAATAAATTCTGATTTAGATTCACTCCGAATAATCAAAAAAACTGTTGGATACTGGTACAACCAAATTATATTAATTAAGTGTTTTAAAGGCTCATTCAGATACCAATATATACCTACTTACAATAAGTATTTTTTATTGACCTTTTATATTTTGGTACAAGGTGGGCATAAAGACATATTTGAAGAACAACTATCCTCTATTTTTTCAGAATTACACATATATCTCGATAATATTATTTGTGAAAAAAAACCATATAGTAATATCTGGACTAAAGCACAGTTAGAGAACAGCCTGAGCAACAAAGAAAATCCAACATCAGATGAAGATAAATTAAAATGTAAATGGTATTACTATAATTCACTCCGAAGAAATATCTTCATTATTGGGGCTTTTTGTGTTTGCCATAATAAACCCGAGTATATTCGATTTATATGGGATTTCTTTCCCAAAGATGACCAAGTCTATGACCTTTCATATTTTAAATTCAATGAATTGATGAATTTTTACTTAAGTGAAGACTTTGGTTTTTCATTTGGGTATGACGGTATTATTAAAGACCAAAAAGATTATGTGGATCGATATTTATTATTATCGCTTGCTCGAATCATAAAGAAAGAAAACCTTAAAGAAATAAAACTAGAAGAGTCTATAAAAAATGCCTTCTCTAAAGAGAAACAAGAGGACCTTCGTGCACAGTTATATGAACTGGAGAAAAATCAGGAATTATTAGATACATTAGAAATTGATAGTCAGATATTAAAGATAATTCATGATTTCTTATCTATTGGAAGAAATAATATCCACTAATTAACATGTAATCACCAAAACGGGGGCATTTTTAGGCAAGTGATATAATAGAGAGACATATTCTAGCCCCGCCAGGCGGGGAAACCTACAAGGAGACTTTTATGTCTGACGATAAATACATCATCAATCCCAATGGCGGTTGCTGTGATGAAGGCAAATGTGGCGACGAAGGTTGTGGCGATGGCTGCTGCGGTGGTGAACCCACCACAGATCAACTGACTCACGTAGTCATGGAAAACAACTTCAATCTGTATCTTCTGATGCAGACCCTCCTGGAAAAAGGCGTTATTACTCAGGACGACCTCAGTGCCACCTTCCAGAAAATCCAGGCTCAGGAACAACAGAAGTAACTCTTATTTTCGACGAATTCTTTCAGGCCGTTCCTCTTCGGAGGGACGGCCTTTTTGTTTAATTCTCCACAAAAACACCACCCCAAATTGACCCTATCCGGGGACAATGATAAAATGAACGGTACCCAACTGGTTCAAATACCAGCGATTGTCTGGGGCGGGAATAGTTCAGCGGTAGAACGTCAGCTTCCCAAGCTGAATGTCACGGGTTCGATCCCCGTTTCCCGCTCCATCTTCATTTCTAACCGGATATCCCTCTGTTTCAATCCATTACCGCCCCAATTTTCATAAATTACCCCATGTCAACCTGTCTAATTGACATCAGGTATACTTCTTTGTATGGTTAAAAAGAACGAGGGTATGGGATTTCTCCTCATTCTGTGATGTCTCACTCATTAAAGGAGAGCGACAAATAATGCAACCAATTCGATCCACCCTGTTGGGAGGGCTGGTATTTCTGGCGTTTATGTCTGCCACCCTGGCCGCCTCACCGGGCCAAACAGAAATGACTGTCTATAACCAGGGAATGGCCCTGGTGCGACAGGTCCAACCCATGGAAGTGACCGTCGGGATAAGCAAAGTGCCCTTTGAAAATATCCCCACCCAGATAGACCCGACCTCGGTCCACTTCAAAAGCCTCACTGACCCGAACGGAACCCGCGTATTAGAGCAAAACTATGATTATGACCTGGTCGGGAAATACAAACTCCTCCAGAAGTGTGTAGGACAGCCTATCAC
>CAZXWN010000026.1:0-10594 GCA_964644695.1 uncultured bacterium | reverse complement strand
CCATCACCAGGTCATAAGTCTGGGGGTTCACATCATCCAGATTGGTTTCCAGAAGGGTGACGGTATCGGTTTTCTTGCCTGCCGCCTCTTCACCGATAATCAAACGGAGGACATTGGCCTGAGTAGGAAGATCCGCCCCTCCAGCTCCATATCCGACGGTTGTAATAGTCATCGGCGGTAGCGGTCCGAAAGATTCAGCCAGTGTCGTTACCAGGGCGGCTCCCGTGGGAGTGACCAGTTCTTTTTCGACACCGTTACTGTAAAGGGGTGTGTTTTTACATAATTCGACTGTGGCCGGAGCCGGGACTGGAAGTAATCCATGTTCGGTTTGAACGGTGCCACTGCCGGTGTTCAGGGGAGAACAATATAGTTTCTCAATGCCGAGTAAATGAAGCCCAATCACGCCGCCGACAATATCCATGATGGAATCCATGGCACCGACTTCATGAAAATGGACTTTCTCCAGGGGGATACCATGGACTTTGGCTTCGGCTTCTCCCAATCGTTTGAAGACCTTGAGGCTGTCTGCTTTGATTTTGTCAGACAGAGTAGAGCTGTTTATGATTTTCTCGATTTGTGGCAGATGCCGGAATACTTGTTTTTCAGTCACAACAATTTCGGCCTTGATAGCCGTAATCCCTTTTTTCATGACGGGAGTGGCTGTCAATTCATATCCTGTCAGGTTGAGTTTAGCCAGTTCGGCCGCCAGTGTTTCTAATGGAACCCCTGCGGCCATCACCGCTCCCAGGGTCATATCTCCACTAATACCGGAGAAACAGTCCAGATAAGCAACTTTCATTCACAAATTCCTTTATGAGTTTTTTGAATTGATCAGGTGAGACATATAACCGGCCCCAAATCCGTTATCAATATTGACGACGGCGACACCGGACGCGCAGCTGTTGAGCATGGATAACAGGGCAGCCAGTCCACCAAAACTGGCCCCATACCCCACACTGGTGGGAACTGCAATTACAGGACAGTTGACCAGTCCAGCCACAACCGAGGGTAACGCACCCTCCATCCCGGCTACGACAATAATGACCCGGGATTCGGACAGGAGTTCCTGCTGTTCTAATAACCGATGGATCCCCGCCACTCCGACATCATAAACCCGGGTGATCGTATTCCCCAGGGCTTCGGCAGTCATCGCCGCCTCTTCCGCAACGGGAATGTCTGAGGTCCCGGCACACAATACAGCGATTTGTCCGGGTTTCTTTTTCAGGGGTGTTGTCTGGATGGTAATGATTCGGGCAATATCGAAATATTGCGCTGTGGGATGTTTTCTCTGAATCGCATTGAAGGTCTCAAAATTGGCGCGTGTGGCCAGCAGATTATGGCCCGCAGCCACGATTCGATCCGTTATCTGGACAATCTGTTCAACAGTTTTTCCCTGACAGAAAATGACTTCAGGAACTCCCTGTCGGAGACTTCGGTGATGGTCCACTTTGGCAAATCCCAAATCTTCATAGGGGAGAAATTTGATTTCACGGAAAGCATCATGAACGGAGACATCTCCGTCTTTGACATGCTGTAATAACTCTTTCAGTTTGGTCTCATCCATGACCTGGCCCATCCTTCCTTTGACTCGAGGTAAGGTTCTTTTATTACTATATCAGAAAGCGATAAATTCTTGAGATCGTGCTACTGAGAAGGCCTTTTTAATTTATTTGTGGTAAAAAGCATTGACAACCATCTCAAAGAAACTGAAAATAGAATCGGACAATGAAAAATAATCGTAAAAAACTCGGTAAAAAACGGAAGAAGGTTTCTTTTTCCCTAGGCATCCAGTGGAATCGGAAACTGGTTATCCTGTTGTTGATTTTTATCGGGGTGCCGTTTGGCGGGATGTACCTCAAGAATGTCATTGAGTACTATACCCTGCATGAACGGCAGTCCAACCTGAACCGTGAGATTCTTCATACTCAAAAAACTATTGCTCAGTTGAAGCAGGAAGAAACCAGCTTAAAAACTGCTGACCCTGAAACTATTGAGCGATTAGCCCGGAAACAATTGAAATACGCCCGCCCGGGTGAAGTGATTTATGTCCCCAAATCGGAATAGGTAACTTTCCTCCCTCCGTGATTATTCCTATTACAATGTTGATGCGGATTCCATCAGTAAAATAAAAAACACTCTGGAACGATTTGCTCCAGAGTGTTTGAGTTACAGGATTTTGGGTTATTTAGCTTTAGACAAACCCGCGTTTAATATTTTCACCAGTTCCGTAGATGATTTATAACCAGAGAACCGTGTAATTTCAGTCCCTTCTTTAGTGAAGAGAATGATGGTCGGTACACGGAATACTTCGTAGGTATTAAGGCTCCCATTTGTTTTATCAGCACGAATTAACACCGGCAAATATTTCTCGGAGAGATTGACTACGGTGGGATTCAGGAATGGTTCACTTTCCAATTTCTGGCATTCTGAACTGACTTCGGTAGAGAAATAAGCAAGAATGGGTTTATTCATCGTAGTGGAAAGTTCAAGCGCCTCTTCCATGGAATGAGACATCCAGACGATTTTAGTAGGATCGGCTTTAGTGAATCGAATGGCATCTGCTACGACATAGGTTTCGGGTCCAGAAAAGTCATCACTCAGGATGACTTTAGATTCACCGTTAAACTCATAAACACCTAACTCAATAGACCAGCCACCCCCTGTTGCCAGCTGGCTTCGTTTTATCTGGGTGGTACCCTTACTATGTACGACGGTGTAGTGAGCATCACTGGCGTACATATTGGAATTGACCCAGGCCTGGACATTGTAACGGCCTTTAGGGAGTTGAGCGGTCCATACGGCGGTATTGGCACCGGCCCCTTTTTTTCGATAGAGCTTTGTTTTCTTGTAATTCTCCCCATACTCGCTGACAACCCAAGTGTTTGGCGGTATTTGTTCAAATTTGGCTGTTTCAGATGCGGATGTATTATCCACGATTACTTCCTGGGCTATTACCGGGACCAAGCCCAGTACCATCAGGAAAAGACATAAAATCCAAGTGGTTGGTCTAGCCTTCATTACGACACTCCTGCCCTTCTTTTAATTCGATTAATTAGTAAAATTATAAACCATTCTGTCAATATCGACCGAATTTACTAATTTTGTTTGATGGGATTACAAGGAATCCAGTCTTTCTTTGATCAATAATAAATCTTCCCAGCAGTCCTTTTTCCCACTCTGATTCCGCAGTAAATAAGCGGGATGGTAAGTGGGCATCAAGGGTATTCCATGGTAGGAAAACCACCGCCCCCGGAGCTGACTGATGGGAGTTTGAGTTTTTAGTAATGTTTGTGCGGCATGTTTACCCAGAGCGCATATCACTTTGGGCTTGATGATGTCGAGCTGCCGCAGGAGATATGGTTCACAACATTCAACTTCATCCGGTGCCGGATCTCGATTCTCTGGAGGACGGCACTTGATGACGTTGCAAATATAGACTTCTTCCCGTTTTAGATTAAGTGACCTTTCGGCTTCAATCATTTGGGTTAGAAGTTTTCCTGCCCGGCCTACAAAAGGTTCCCCCTGGGCATCTTCATCCGCACCGGGTGCCTCTCCGACAAAAACCAGCGAGGATTTTGGATTTCCAACACCAAAAACTATCTGGGTTCGTGTTGTGGCGAGGCGGCATTTCTGACAAGGAATGATGATTTGTTTGAGGTCATCCAGATTGTCAGGGAGATGAGATAAATCTATAGGTGTTTCAGGGACAGCTTGAACCGGAACGGGTTCCGGCTTGGTGGCGGCATGTTTCCGTGCCGTTGTGGGCTTGGGGGGTGTTCGTGACAACCCAGCAGGTACTGGACGGTCATTAACAACCGCATCCAATTGCACCTGGCTGGAAAGTTGGCACACCAAGTCTTTGAGGATATCCCTGATATGTTCGGCCATAATGGTTTATCGATTTAGAACACGATACCTTTTTTATCACTGTCAGCATAGCCACCGGAGATATTACGGCGGAATCCTGCAGGGTCATCAGAGTATAACAGACCTGTATCTAAATCGATCTTCTTGGCATGGTAAAGTTTAACGAGAGACTGATTGAAGGTCTGGTTTCCCGCTTCACCATTCTGGATGGCCTGTTGCAGTTCATTGATTTTACCTTCATTGATCAGCTTACGGACCGCGGCGGTACAAACCATGATTTCCATTGCCGGTACCCGGCCCCCGCCAATGGCTGGAATCAGTCGTTGACAGACAATGGCTTGGAGGGTGTTTGCAATCTGTTTACGCACCTGATGATGGAGATTGGGAGGATAAAAGTCCATCATACGGTCCACAGCCTGAGCGCAGTTGTAAGTGTGAAGGGTTGAAAGGAGTAAGTGACCCGTTTCACCGATACCCAGAGAGACCTGCATGGTTTCCTCATCACGGATTTCACCGACCAGCAGAACATCAGGGTCCTGACGAAGTACATGTTCCAGGGCGTCTCGGAAGGAACCGCAGTCGGTCCCGACCTCACGCTGGGAAACAACGGATTTCTTGTTTGGGTGCATATATTCAATGGGGTCTTCGATAGTAACAATATGGTCAAAACGAGTTTGGTTAATCAGATTCAGGAGGACTGCCAGAGTTGTGGATTTACCTGAGCCAGCCGTTCCGGTCAGAAGAATCATTCCGCGTTCCATTTTGGCCAAGTCGTAGAGGACGGGTTCCAGATTCAATTCTTCAGGTGTAGGGATGGTCAATTTAATGGCACGGCAGGCCAGGTCATAGACGGAACGCTGACGAAAGACATTGATACGGAACCGGCCAACATTGGGGACCATGTAAGCAAAGTCCGCACTCCCGTTGTCGTTTTTCTGGGCTTTCAGTCGGGGAGTATTACATAACAGATCTGCCAGCCGAGCGGTAGATTCGGGAGTGAGTACCGGATAATCTACCTGGTATAACTTGCCGTTGATACGGAACAATGGGACAGAATGGGTCTTCAGGTGAAGATCAGATGCGCCATTACGCAACATCTCATTCAATAATAATTCAAATTCATTTAATTCCATCGAATGTACCTCGCTCAAGAGAAACATAACCCCCATGGCATCGGCGGGGGTGATTTGATTACAGGGCTTTATTTTACCCTAAAATATTCAAATGGTGGAATAATCTCTCAGCGACAGCCCATTTAGGGGCTGGCCCCCATGTTTCCAGCACTCCTGACTTGGTTATGAACGTGACTGTGTTCTTATCACTTCCAAAGCCAATTCCCGGTTGCGAGACATCATTGGCAACCATGAAATCCAGATTCTTTGCATCTATTTTGGATTGGGCATACTGGAGGAGATTATCTGTTTCAGCGGCGAAACCGACCAGAACCTGTCTTGATTTGCGTTGGCCCATTTCCTTAAGGATATCCAGGGTAGGGGTCAAGGGAATATCTTGGGGTTGGTCGGTCTTTTTTATTTTATGCGCAGAAGATTCGGATGGACGGTAATCCGCGACTGCCGCAGCCATGACCACAATATCCGAATCATCGAATCGGTCCAGCAGAGCCTCAGCCATTTCAGCGGCGGAGATGACCGGGACCGTATGAACACCATAGGGTGGCCTCAGAGAGACAGGGCCTGATACCAGGGTCACATTTGCACCCAGGTTATAAGCCGCTTCAGCGATGGCGTACCCCATTTTCCCAGAAGAATGGTTGGAGAGATACCGTACCGGGTCAATCGCTTCCCGAGTAGGGCCTGCGGAAACTAATACTTTCTTTCCCGCCAGTGATTTGTCCGGATGAAGAACATAATCCAAGGCTCCCAGAATATCGGGGATGTCAGCCAGACGACCCGTTCCGATTTTTCCACAAGCCAGATAACCCTCTCCCGGGCTTACGATGATAGTGCCTCGCCGGTGTAATGTTTCCAGGTTCTCCTGAGTTGCTGGATGAGAATACATATTATCGTTCATGGCCGGAGCCACGATTAAAGGTTTCTTGGACGCAAGCAGTGTTGATGATAATAAATCGTCTGCCAGCCCATACGCCATTTTGGCGATGATGTTAGCGGTCGCCGGTGCTACTAAATAAGCATCTGCCTTGTCCGCCAGAGAAATATGCCCAATCGTCCATGACTGGTCATCTTCCATTAACTCAGTCAGTACTTTCCGACCTGAGAGGTATTTCAAGGTTTCGGGAGACATTAACCGGGTGGCGGTCTTGGTCATAACGACCTGGACTTCAGCTCCCTGATCTTGGATGCGGCGAACCAATTCCGCTGATTTGTAAGCGGCGATGCTTCCCGTTACACCCAGAACAACGAATTTACCTTCCCATCGGCATGGGTGTGTATTTAGAGTTTCCGTTCTATCCATCTCAATACCCTGCATTTCTCAGCATTAAGGATACTGGTGACTTTATCGACGGCCACATTCAGGTCGTCATTGATAACAGCATAATCATAATCATGGACGAACTTATATTCAACCATGGCATTTCGGATGCGGACCGTGAGAGATTCCCGGGTTTCAGTATTCCGTTTAACCAATCGTTGTTTCAATTCTTTCATGGAGGGTGGAAGAATGAAGATGGAAACACATCCGGGATAGAGCTTTTTGATTTGTTCAGCGCCCTGGACATCAATCACCAGAACGACAATCTTGCCTTCCTTGACCTGTTTTTCGACCCATTTCCGGGGTGTTCCATAGTTGTTATTATGGACTGTTGCAGATTCAAGGAAGTAATTTTTACTCAAGAGTTTCTTGAAGGCTGGTCGGGTAACAAAGAAATAGTCTTTCCCATTCTCTTCACCGGGCCGCATGTCTCTATCTGTTACAGAGACAGAACGGACAACATCCGGGACTTGTTTCATAACTGCATGAGCTATGGTTGTCTTTCCTGCTCCGGAAGGAGCGGATATAACGACTAATAGGCCTATTGGCCTTTTACGAAGATGTTGAATAGCTTTTTTAGTAGAGTCCGGCAAAACGAGTCCTCATTCAGGTTCATAAAATGATAGAGCCTATTGATTAACTATAACCGTACTGTAAAACCTATTCAATATTGGCGATTTGTTGTTTCATTTTATCGAGTTCTGTTTTGGCTTCAACGACTTTCTGCCCCATATCCGGGTGTGATGTCTTTGAACCAATAGTATTAAACTCGCGGAACAATTCCTGAAAGATAAAGTCCAGTTTACGGCCCAGTTGAGAGGTTGATTTGACGGCCTGTTTGAACTGAGCAATGTGGCTTTCCACTCGGACGAGTTCTTCTGTTACATCGGTCGATTCCAGGAAATTAGCCGCAATGGATGTGACTTGGGGAGTTTCACATTTTGCCGGAGAGTTTTTCAGGAGTTTTTCCAAATCCCGATGGAGATCGGAAAGTCTTTCTTTTTGAGCCAGAGGTGCCAGTTTACGGAGGTCTTTGGAAAGCTGTTCAAGATTTTTGATTCGGGCGCTGATATCTTTTCCCAGCTTGGTACCTTCCTTTTTCCGCATATCAATCAATCCATCCAGAGCTTTGTTGACCAGAGGTTCAACATCGGCCCAGGAAACAGGGCTTTCCTGACTATTTCCAGATTCTTGGACAATGACGCCGGGAAGTCCCAGATAATCTTCTAATTCGGTGGGTGGTTCCAGATTCAGTTTTTTACCGATTTTCTTAAATTCAACCTGATAAGCAGCAATGGTTTCCAAAGAGACCCTTGCTGGACGGGATTCCGGGGTGTTGTTCCCTTTCATGAAGTAGGCCGTAACATCTACGCGGCCGCGTTCGACACGGCTTTTGATGGCCTGGATGATGCGTGGTTCCATGGAAGAAAGTTCATTAGCCGTACGAGTGCTGACTTCACAACCTTTGTGGTTCACACTTTTGATTTCAAGGACCAGTTCTTTCCCCTTAAGGGTTTTGGAGGCCCGACCATATCCCGTCATACTGATAAACATAGATTGAATGACTTCCTTTCTGGCAGGAAACCGGTTTGGAATCCGATTTCCGGGTATTTGGTAATGGTATCAATATTCGAGGGGGTCTGTAAAGAAGCGGAAACGCAGGGGACGGGTTTTATTTCGTGGGTTGACTTTGCCTTGTTAACAGGAGGTTACTATGGCATAATCATCGGCATGAGTCCCGATCAGAGAGATGTTGAAAAACAAATTAGAGATTTACAGGATGAACTGGAAAACCAGAAAAAACTGATTTCCATTCAAATCAATCGTATCTGGCAATTGGAACAGAAGGTGTCCGAGCTGAGTTATGGAGCAGCAAAGCCGGTCCGGTCTTCTACTCCAGTAACATCCCCTAGTCCCCTTCCTCAAGAAAAACCATCAATACCCACACCGCTTAAAACTACCCCTGTAATGGATATTCCCGAACAAAAACCTGTTATTCAGGATACTTACAGGGCAGAACCACCGGTAAAGGAACGTCCCTGGAATCCTCCCGTTCCGCAGAAGGAGGCCCCTGGTTCGAAATTAAATCTTGAAACAGAGATCGGTGGAAGATGGTTCAGTTGGCTTGGAGTCCTGGCCTTATTCCTGGGGCTTGGATTTTTGTTTAAGTTTGCCGTGGACCAGGGATGGATCACTGAGTTGGTTCGGATTGCGATTGGAACGCTGAGTGGATTGACACTTTTATCTCTCGGCGAATATCTGAAAGATAATAAAAAGAATTTATTTACCCAGTTCACCCGGGTATTGACCGGTGGTGGACTGGGTTTGTTGTATCTGACGGGATATGCCGCCTATGGATTCTATCACTTGATTGGAATGGAAATGGCATGGGTGATTCTAGCTATCCTCACTTTCGCGGCTTATTTCTTTGCATTGCGGTATGATTCTCCGGTGATTGGAATTCTGGGTTTATCAGGAGGCTTGATTACACCGTTCCTGCTGGGTCACAGCGAGGGACTATATCCCATTTTTTATTTGCATTGTCTGGTGATGTGTCTGACGGCGGTAGCCCTTTGTTTTTATCGGAAGTGGATTTCACTAGGGTTCCTTGGGTATTTGGGTGGTCTTATTGCGATGGCTGTTTTTGTTTTGGGAAAACAATACACTGGAGCTGAATTTCCCGAAGCCTCATTGATTACCTTTGGACTGGTCCTTACTATGGCCGCATTCTGGGCGATGGGACATCTCAAGAAGCATGAAATTGCGCTGATGATATTAGTTGTCAGTGTGTTTTTTCCGCGCTTATTGATATTGAATGTGATGGATAAACCGGCCAGTGATTATATTGGTTTTTATAATGTATTGATTTATGGCGGAATCTTAGCTGTTGCGGGAATGTCCATGTCTGTATGGGCAAAGTTCCGAGAACTGAAACTGGCAGGAATCATTGTGGGACAGTTAGTCCCTTTGTTTATGATTCCAGACTACAATTATCTGCATTATTACGGAATCTATAGTGTTTTATTGATTATCCTGGGTTCGGGGCTATATTTTTACAATCGGCATCCATCCTTCTTAATAGCGAATCTCCTGGGTACGGTCATCAATTATGCTTTTTGGGCACACTCTTTTTATGCGGCCACTCCGTTTGGGGAAGTCTTTGGATGGATGGTGACTTTTTTCCTCTTATTCAATGGCGTTCTCCTTTTGCAGTTATTCTGGAAAGAATCCCTGTTTGATGTAAACAATATGGCGACTGGGTTTAGTTTGGGGATGATATTTGCTGCCACCTCCTATCTGGTATTTATGAAGCATTATCCAGAGGAGTTGTATCACGGATATTTAGCTCTGGTGGTGTTTGTGATGTATGGCGGACTCTGGTTCGTTATTCAAAACAAATATTCCCGGAATAATCTGGCTTCGGATACCTATCTGAGTTTAGCGGCTCTTTATCTGACGCTGACAATTGCCTGGTTGATGGACAGTACCTGGATCACTGTGGCATGGGCGTTGGAGTCTTTCTTCCTGTTCTGGCTGGGGGCGAAACATGGCCATGTGAGAACAAGACACATGGCGATGATTATTATTGCTCTGGCCTATTTCCGATTCTTCCATTCTGACTTTCATTATGCATTCAATTCCATTTCATTTACCTTATTCTTCAATGACCGGTTTATACCGCTTATTGCGTTGGTTGGATCGGGATTTGGTGCGGTTTGGTTTTATCAACGATTCAAAGAAAATATTGATATTGCTGAGTGGAGATTGGTCTGTGGTCTATTTGCGGTGTTGAGTAATCTGATGTTGTTATTTGGACTGAGTTTGGAAACAATGGATTTCCTTCGGCCGTATTATCCAGCCTGGGAGGCTCAGAATCAGATAAAAGAATATTACATGCTGCGTCAGATGTCTTTATCGGTGGTGTGGGCGTTATATGCGGCGGTCTTGATTTCCCTGGGGATTTGGAAACGGTCTGCTTTTGCCCGCGGATTCGCATTGTGTTTGTTTGGGATTGTAATTCTTAAGGTATTTCTGGTGGATGTTCTTTCACTGGAACAGATATATCGAATTATCGCTTTCTTTGTTCTGGGTATTATTCTTCTTTCAGTCTCCTATCTGTATAACCGTTATAAAGATAAAATCATCCAATTTGTAAAAGCGGATTCTTCTTCATAAAACGAACCACTCACGGAGTTACTCGGAGCAGGTCCGTGGAAGGTTCGTTTAGGCTTCTTTTTAATTCATTATTTTTCTAAATATACTTATCACTCAAAAT
>CAZXWN010000025.1:0-12055 GCA_964644695.1 uncultured bacterium | reverse complement strand
ATTGACTATACTTACGCCAAGGTGACTCGACCCATGGATATCCAATTCAATCCGGCTCTGGATGGTGGATTCCCCACAATGACGGCATATCCCAGTGGCCGAGAGGATGATGCAAATAAGACAATACGATTTACTTGCGTAGCCTGGGATACTGCGGAACATATCTTATGTGTACATGAGTCTAAATCATCTGAGAGTGTCTCCTTTGTTTTGCCAACTCGTGGTCAGGAGGATTATATCGGTGTCCGGGTGGAAGAAGTTTTGGATAACCAATCTACTAAGGATATTGGAGTATGGCCGGCTTTGTATCGGAATGGGCAGTCAAATATGGATTACCCTGGACATCCGTTGACCCAGCGGCCCAAAGATTTTGATAAATTTTGGGACCAGGCACGTAAAGAGCTGAATGCTATTCCTCTTAAACCTGTTATCACTGAAGAGAAAACAAGTTCAACTACTGGCAGACTATATAAAGTGCTATTGCCATCGTATGGAAATATTACATTAGTTACTTGGTGTATGACTCCCAAAGAAGTGGATCTGTTGCATCCGAACAAAACAACAGAAAAGTATCCAGCTATCCAGATTCATCCTGGGGCCGGTGCCAATCAAGAGCCTTATGATCGGACTGCTGAAGGCTATATTACTTTAAGCATGAATTCCAGGGGACATGGTCCAACAAATCAGTATTGGAAGTTGACTGATGGGTGTATGTATGAATCATTAGATAACCCAAAGAACTATTACTACTTTGGGATTTATATGGACTCTCTTCGTGGCTTGGACTTCTTGTTTTCGCGTCCGGAAGTCGATGCTACGAGGGTTGGAGTAGAAGGAAGTAGTCAGGGAGGAGCCTGTACGTTGGCGATGTGTGCACTGGACCACCGACTTCGATGTGGTGTGGCATTTGTTCCTGGATTCTCAAACTTAATGGCCAGTGACCGCTCTCTATCCCGCAAACTCCTTTCAATAGTTCGAGAAGCGAAAGATAAAGATGTGATATATATAACACTGATGTACCTTGACGCGATGAATATGGCACAGGGTGTGCAGTGTCCGATTATGATAACTTCTGGATTACAGGACCAGATTTGTCCGGCGGGTAACGGTGTCGCCTCATATAACAGAATCCCACCGGGGGTACCTAAATCACTGGTTATTGATCCAAATGCTGACCATGAAATCTCTCCCCTATTTATAAAAGAAAAGAAAATTTGGCAGGATACCTGGTTGAAGAAGTGATAAAGGATGATATTTCCTCAGATTTTTTACAGGGTTCTATGAATGGTATAATTTATCCATTATGAAAACTTCACTTATTTCTTTTTTAATTAGGAAAGGGTTACCTCTCCTCATGTTAGCAACCTCATTAATTGACTATACTTACGCCAAGGTGACTCGACCCATGGATATTCGATTTGACCCGGCGATGGGAGGCGGGACACCTTCGATGACGGCCTATCCGACCGGCCGAGCGGATGATGCAGTCAAGACAATCCGGTTTACTTGTGTGGCTTGGGATACTGTGGAACATGTTTTAAGTGTCCGTGATGCCAAAGCAACTGAAACAGTATCTTTTATACTGCCAACCCGAGGACATCAGGATTATATCGGTGTTCGGGTGGAAGAAGTTCTGGATACTCAGACAACGAAGAAAATTGGATTTTGGGCAGCTCTCTATCGTAATGGCCAGTCCAACTTAACTTACAATGGTAATCCTTTGACCAAGCGGCCCAAAGATTTTGATCAATTCTGGGCCCAGGCTCGTAAAGATTTGGATGCTATTCCTTTGAAACCCATTATTACTGAGGAAAAGACATCGTCACCCACGGGTCGGTTATATAAGGTTTTATTGGCCTCCTATGGAAATGTGACCGTTGTTTCCTGGGTGATGACTCCCAAGGAAGTTGATTTATTCCATCCGGAAAAAACTACCAAGAAGTATCCTGCCATTCAAGCCCAACCTGGATATGCCTGTCCACAGGGGCCCTATGACCGGACGGACGAGGGATATATTACACTGTCCATGAATCCCAGAGGACACGGTGCCAGCAATGAATATTGGCCGTTACCTGGGGACCATCAGTATTATCGGGTAGAAGACCCCAAAGAATATTATTACCATGGTGCATATCTGGATTGTATTCGGGGATTGGATTTCCTGTTCTCCCGTCCGGAAGTGGATACGACTCGAGTGGGAGTGGAAGGATCCAGCCAGGGGGGTGCTTTTACAATAGCCCTTTGTGGATTAGACCATCGGATTCGGTGTGGTGTGGCTTATGTGCCGTTCATTGTTAATCTTAGAGATTTTGGGCCAATGGTATCTCGCAAATTCCAAACCCTGATGGAAGACCCCAAAATCGGTAAGAAGGTTCAACAGACCCTGATGTATCATGACCCTGCTAACATTGCGGAAAGCATCCAGTGTCCAATTATGGTTACTGTGGGACTGCAAGACCAGGTTTGTCCCCCACTCAATGGTGTGGTTGCTTTGAATCGCGTTCCGGCTGGTGTGCCGCGTGCCCTGGTCACGGACCCGATGGCAGATCACGAAATTGCCCCACTATTTGGACATGAAAAAGTCATTTGGCAGAATACTTGGCTAAAAAAATAATAGAAACTAACTGGATAAGCCCGAAGGACCTCTTGGTTCTTCGGGCTTTTTTTATTATATTTTTTACACCTTAATAAGGAATGTTATAATTTTCTCCATGATGAAAACACAACTTTTCCCCCGATTCGTACTGAAAGGATTTTTAGTACTGATGGCCACATTAACCACAACGATCGCACCCACCCGGGTGATGCGACCAATGGACTTCCGATTTCACCCGGCTGTTGAGGGAGGGTATCCTTCCATGGAGGCTGTCCCCAACGGAAATGCCGAAGATTCTACGATTCGGCTTCGGTTTACAGCTTATGCTCTGGATAATCCTAAAGGAGCTACTCTGGTAGAAACTTGCCTGATGGTTCGTGAAGCCATGGCCACAGAAACGGTTTCTTTCGTATTACCGACTCGTGGGCAACCTGATATTTTGGGTGTCCGAGTCGAAAAACTGGTCAATCCTGAAAAACCCGATTTTGTCGGGAACTGGCGTGCGAAATTTGATATGACCAAATCTGTCATGGATTATAAAGGCAACGCCAAGACTAAACGGCCCAAAGATTTTGAACAATTCTGGGCAGACAAAAAGGCCAAATTAGCCGCGGTTCCGATGAATGCGGTAATCACGCCTGTTCCTGAGAAGAAGTCCGCTACTGGAAACTGCTACAAAATAGTGATGCAATCCTATGGTGGAATGACAATTGCGGCCTGGTATTTTGTTCCCAATGATGTGGACCCTCTGAGTCCTACCCCTAATGGAAAGAAATATCCTGCCATCCAGATTGCTCCGGGATATGGTGCGGAAGAAACACCGATTGACCGAACTGCGGATGGATACATTACCTTATCCATGAACCCCCGTGGACACGGACCCAGTAAGGAATTCTGGCCTTTACCCGCAGGACACCATCTCTATAAAGTCGAAAATCCTGATGAATATTATTACACTGGGGCCTACATGGACATTGTTCGGGGTTTGGATTTCTTGTCTTCCCGTCCTGAAGTGGATGCAAACAGATTAGGTCAGGAAGGTGGGAGTCAGGGTGGTGCCTTTGCTCTTGCGGCAGCAGGTTTGGATTCCCGAGTGAAAGCCGCCTGTGCTAATGTGCCCTATATATGTAATTTATGGGATTATTCGAAGTTCTACTCATTCGGTCAGCCTATTTTAGATAAGATGCTGGATCCGAAAATTGGAAAGATGGCACAGAAATCACTGATGTATTGTGACCCTGTTAACCTGGCCGAATCCATCAAATGTCCTGTTCAGATTACCGTTGGATTAACAGATCGCGTCTGTCCTCCGTTGGGCGGTATTGTTGCCCATAACCGGATTCCCGCGGGTGTGACTCGCAAATTGGTGATGGATCCGATGGCAGATCATGAAATCTCTCCCATTATGCGGCAGGAAAATGCGGATTGGTTCAAGACCTATCTGAAGCCCTAATGTATTCCAGAGAGTTATGTTTTACACGGGACGGCAGTTAATGCCGTCCCTTTTTATTTATTCGTTTCATGCGGCACTGAGAATCGTTTATTATTAAAATATTACGTAAATAAAGAGTGAGGATTGACTATGCCGAAAGTATTGGTAATGTACTATACCCGGACGGGTAATACCCAGGTGATGGCCCAGGAAATTTCCGAAAGTATGAAGCAAGTTTCCGGGATTGAAGTGGATTTGAAACCTGTGGTGGAAGTAGAGCCTTCTGAATTGAAAAATTACGATGTTTTGATAATGGGTGCTCCGACTTATTATGGCAGTATGCCCTGGGAATGTAAGAAGTTGATTGATGATTCTGTGAAATATCATGGGGAACTGGCTGGAAAACTGGGAGGCGCTTTTACCAGTTCTGCCAATATTGGCGGCGGGAATGAAACAACGCTTCTCAATATTCATCATGCCTGGTTGATTCATGGAATGGTGGTTCTGGGGATGCATCAGGGTGACCATTATGGGCCTGTGGGAATTAAGACCCCGGATGAAAGGTCCTTGAATTGTTGCCGGAATTATGCTCGGCGGATGGCTGAATTGGCCTGCCGATTATATTCATCCCATTAAGACACTCCACATATCAACCATAATCCATTAGAATAATGAATATTTTGTATTTTAGGGAAAAGGTGAATTGTTATGAGAAAAAGTAAGGTGTTAGGTGTTTTGTTGGCCAGCGTTGCTTTGATAGCTTCAGTCTGGTCGGTCCCAACGATCTCCGAAAAGATGGGGGATTTGGAGTTTCAATACACGGCTGAAGATGGTGCTCGTGTCAGTGCCTATGGTGTTCCTGTAATAAATGGAAGCCGGCTGTTTATCATCTGGCCCCGGTGGGCGGGTGTATTTTATGACCCGTCATTCAAAAAAGATATTATTGAAACTGCAAAAATAGAACGCAGTGCCGATAAAGTTATTATCAAGATATATCATCAAACCGCCAAAAATAATAAATGGCCCATTTCGGGAGTAGAAACCTTCACTCTGACCAAAGACAATGTCTATTCCAATGACCTGGAATTCACTTTCAGTAATCCTACCCAGGCCGCTTTTTTCGACTGGAATCCAGGAATGTTTTACTCTACACCCTTTGCCGGCAAACCTTATACAATCACTTATCCTGATGGGAAAAAAGTGAATGGTGTATATGCCTTGGGTGCGGGTGAGACAGGCGTGACTTCCAGTGATGCTGTCATGGGGCGAAAATTCAAGTCCGTACAATGGGAAACCACTTTTGGACCTGTTGAGATGGTGATGGACACCACTCCCGAAGAGGGATTTCATTGGTTGGATTATCGTCGGGTTGATTGGGTATTGCCGGGTGCAGCACCCATGTTCTGGATGGGGTTCCTGGGTGAAAAGGTTGTGAACGGGAAACAACATCATTATGGACTCACTCTGAATTTCCCTAAAACGACTGACAAAATTGCCAAGACCTCGGCCGGAATGACCTTCACACCGACAGTGAACGCAATCGGAGATGCTCGGATCCCCCATTGTGATCCTTCCATCATCATTCCGCAACCAAAGTCCTTGAAATGGGGTAAAGGTGGTTATCCCTTATCTAACACAACCAAGATATATGTGGGTGAGAACCCCAGTCCCGCCTTATTAAATGCCGTTCAGTTCTTCACGGATGAATTACAGAAAAATTATAAAGTCACTCCTGTTGTTGTGAAACAAACCGCAGGTTCTAAGGATGCTGGGATTAATCTGAATGCAAAACTCAAATTACCTGTTCATCCTGAAGGATACAGTCTTTCCGTAACTCCTAAAACGGTCCAGGTGTCTGCCCATTCTGACCAGGGGATTTTCTATGCCTTAACCTCATTGATTCAGATGGTCAAAGTAGATGAAAAGGGTGTTTCACTGAAATCCGGCCGTATTAATGACTATCCAACACTGGACTTCCGTGGAATCCACATGTACACCGGGAAAAACCGGGGTGATGAACAGTCGAAGGCTGTGCGTGATTTACAGGCCCGATTTAAAACAAACAGTCTCTTATGGAGTTGTGAATATATTAAGTGGGACAGACACCCTGAACTGCATAATCCGAACATTGGTATGGAAAAAGCGGATGCTCAGAAAGTCCTGGATACTGGGAAAAAGTATTTTATTGATGTGATTCCCTGTATCGCTGCCTTGGGTCAGTCACGATGGTTATTCCAAACCGGTGCCCATCTGGATATCTGTGAAGATACAACTCGAAAAGACAGTTATTGTGCGGATAATCCGAAGAGTTATGAACTTCTGTTTGATATTTATGATGAAGCCATGGGAATGTTTGATTCCAAGTACTTCCATATTGCTGAGTGTGAAATCAATGTCCAGGGAAATCCCATCTGCGCCCATATTGAAAAACGGACCGGAAAAGACCCCTGGGAAGTGATGGTTGATGACCAGAACTATATCGCTGAATGGTTAGGTAAACGGGGTAAAACTCCTATGCTATGGGGAGATATGTTCCTGTCTGTCGGTGATGATCCAGATGCGACAAATGCCCGTGATACTGCCATTGCAAAATGGGCTCGTGAACATCTATCGGACAGTTATGTTGTGAATGACTGGCATTACGGAATCGGTGCCCCTGAGTCCTTCAAATCACTCGACCTCTTTAGACAGGCGGGGAAGAAGGCCATAGGATGTACCTGGTATCTTCCTGCCAATATTCGGAATTTCACTCTGACCGCTGTCAGTACCAAGTCAATGGGAATGCTCCAGACTACATGGGCTGGATTTGATATGAAGATTACGGATGACCCGAAAAACTGGATGCAATACTGGGCCTACCTCTGGGCGGATCATTATTTCTGGTCTGGTGATACGACTTTACCGGAAGATTTACCCTTTGATGCTCCACAATTATTCATAGATACATGGTTTGGAAAACAGCCTGTATTAAATCCAAAATCAGGGTTTATGGTTGATTTGAGTCCTGTTTATAACCGGCCTTTGGTTGACACGAAGACAGGTTCAGGATGGATTGGATTTGGGAACAGCCTGGATTTATCCGGTTTCCCGAAAGGCCAGCTGATATTGGAAGAAACTCGGTTTAATGTGAAACCCAATGGTAAAGGTGATTCTGCGGTCATGTTGGCCGGTCGGATGAATCCTTCCGGGAAATATCCTACCTCCGTCACCTTGGATGTGAAAAATCAACAGGCCAGTGAAATTCACTTCCTGATGACTTCCGGATTCCGGGAAAATGACAATACCCTCACCGGAAACATTGTTGTGAAATATACTGATGGAACAAGTCATACACTTCCGTTGATATATGGTAAAAATGCCTGGGCGTTTAATGACACCCGAATCACGAATACCAAGGAAAGCCTGACTAATGGCAGGGTTGCCTGGAAAAAGAAAACCCCATCGGGTGAATATGTTTCGGTCCGTGATATCATCTGGACCAATCCTTCACCGACGAAGACAATCCAGTCCATTGTCGTGGAATCTGCCAATACGGTAGCCTGTCCGATTGTGCTGGCGGTCACAGGCGTAAAATAAACCAAGTCAGATTGTTACCAGGGCGGAAATCCTCAGGGATTTCCGCCTTTTTCATTGATAATCAAAACTGGATAACTCGGAATAAATTCCTAACCTGATAGAATTGAATCGTGCTAGCATGAAAAAAGAACGAGGTATCGGATGTGCGAGCATGACTAAATCACAGGGATATGACATCATCGTCATCGGCTCCGGGGTAGGAGCTTTGGCCTTCGCAGGTTTAATGAGCCGAATGAGGGGCTCAAAAGTATTGCTTCTTGAAAGACACCATGCTGTCGGTGGATTCTCTCAATCATATTTCCGGCCGGGGGGAAGAAGTTGGGATGTGGGTCTTCACTATGTCGGCCAAATGGGAGTAGATTCTCCGCTCCGAAAAATAATGGATTATATTACGGAGGACCAGGTGGAGTGGGTTGCCTTACCTGATCCTTTTGAGAAGTTTGTTTATCCAGACTTATCGTTTGAGGTCCCGGCCAAAGAGAAAGTCTATCGGGCGGAGTTACTTCATAAATTCCCATCAGAGGCAAGAGCCATTCGCCAATATTTCAAAGATGTAAAACTGGTGGCTGGATGGTTGGCTTGTCATCGGTCATTAAAGTCCACGCCTTCTTTTGTTAAAGAACATCTGGAAAGTTTCGAGCAAAAAACAGAAGATTTTGCCCTGCAGACGACTCAACATTATCTGAACTCCCATTTTAAAAATCAAAAATTAAAAGCCGTTTTAGCCTCCCAGTGGGGGACCTATGGATTACCCCCATCTCAGAGTGCTTTTGCTACCCATGCCCAGGTAGTGTATCACTATCTCGAAGGTGCCTATTATCCCGTTGGAGGTGCCGGTCAAATTGCGGAAGGAATACTTCCTGTCATCCAGAGGGCAGGGGGAGAATGTCTGCTCCATCATGAGGCTCGTGAAATTATTATACGAAAAGGGGAAGCCGTTGGAGTAAGGGTGCGTGCTCATGAAGGCAGGAGTTATGTTGAAAAAGAGTTCTTTGCTCCGGTCATTGTATCTGCCGCAGGAGCCTATAATACCTACATTCGATTGTTACCCGAAAAAGTGGACATTGAGTTTAGAGATGAACTGGAAGCTTTGCACCAAGGATTTTCTGTAGTGCAGTTGTATTTGGGACTGACTCAGTCACCCTCTGTATTGAAAGTTCGGGGAGAAAATCACTGGTTCTTTGATAGTTATGACCATGAGGACATCTATGCCCGACATAATCAATTAATAGAGGGAAAACCTTGTTTATGTTATTTGTCTTTTCCGTCATTGAAAAACCCGGCAGCTCGGACTCCAACCGCTGAAATTATGGCCCCATTGGATTACCGATCAGTTATTGATTGGAAGAAAAACAGTACGGAAGAAGACTTTTCAAAGTTAAAAGAAACTATCAGTAAATCTCTGATAAAGTTTGTCGATAAACGACTGCCTGGATTTGCGGACTTGATAGAGTATCACGAACTGGCAACCCCTCTGACCATGGAACATTACACCGGTCATCGGAATGGGAATATCTTTGGGATTCCCGGAACCCCTCAACGGTATCGGGCTAAGTGGTTACAGGCGGAATCTCCCATCCAGAATTTATACATTACGGGCGTAGATGCTGCCAGCCATGGAATTGCTGGAGCATTAATGGGGGGAGTCTCTACCGCCAGTTGCCTCCTCAAACCGATGGGATTCGCTAAAATCCTGCGGACAGCTCAGAGATAATTTACACGGTACCGAGTAGTTCTCTGGATGCTTTAAGAATATCCTCTAATGAATAACCCTGGTCGGTTGCTACTTCTTCCTGAGTTTCACTCTGGGTGAGGTACCGGGTACTCAAAGTGATTTCACGAGTACCGCGAGCAGTACCCAAAGCATCCGGGGGAAGTCCCGCCACGCGTAACACTGCCGCTCCATTGGGGATCAGTCTTTGTAATAACTTCCGGTCTTCGGGATGATGAGATACGGGCAAATTCAAAAGGGTGATGACAGAAAATTGTATTTTCAAATCTGGGTATGAAGTTCTGAGCTGATTCACCGCTTTCCAGGAGGTCCAGACTTCCCGGCCCGTAGCTGCAATAACCAAGTCTGGATGTTCCCATGCCGGTCCTACGATATATCCACCCTTCAGGTAATCTTTATCACTGACTTGTTCCCAATCCGTCCCCGCCAGAGAAGGAACGGTCTGGCTGTTCAGTTTCAGGTAGGCCAGTTTCTTGGACTGAATACAATCTTCAAAAATCAGGGCTGATTCACGAGGGTGGCAGGGATAATAATGGTAAACACCATATTCCCATTCACTTCCCCATGTGTCACGGGGGCGGTCCGGTAAATCTCTGATGGCTGTATTGGCGGCACCGGTAGGTTGGTGAGTCAGTCCCTCCCAGGCATTTGTTTCGATTCCCAAAACCATGAAATGAGATGCGGACAGAGACCCTTGTCGAAGGGATTCTGATATCAGCAGCCCAAACCCATCCAGCAATGGAATGATGGGATAGCGTTGACTGTCCCGGCCCAGGCCGGCGGCAATGGCGACAGCAAAGGGGTCAGATAATCCAGTACGGACTACAAACCCTTTCGGATTTTTAGGAGAAGTCATTTCCCCTTCCACAGAATCCGGACCGGACACATTAGGAAGGAGTCCGGGGAACTTACCTAAATCAGGGTCCACATATAAAATATGGTCCCGGGCAAAGCCCGATTCACGGAGATGACTGAAGGATTCCTGGACCGCTCCCAGAGTACTGCGGGAAGTGACGGGTTCCAGTGAGGGGATAGGAGGAGTGATAAAGGATTTGGAATCCTTTTTCAGGGTGTCGGCTTTCTTTTTTAACAGGGAGGACAATTCTCTGAAGAAATCCTGTATTTCAGAAGAGGGTGGAATTAACAGGGGTTTGTTCCCCACTCCCAGACTGTCTCGATATTCCCGTAAAGTAGATTCATCAAACCCGGCCATGTGGGCATGATTCCCGATGGATTCCGGGTGGGGAAGACCTTCCCACTTGTTGGTTTTACATACCAGGGCGGTAGGTCGGCGGTTGATTTGCATCTCGCGTTCCATGTCGGCGAAGGCTTCCCATAACCGATCCAAATCATGTCCATCAGTCACCAGAGTATTCCATCCAAAGAACCGGAAATAATCTTCGATAGGCCTGTCTCCCATTAAATGAGAAGTAAGGCCGGACATGGATTGACGGTTATCATCCACAATCACTCCGAAATTATGAAGCCGTTGGATTTCTCCGAAGCGCATGGTTTCGACACCCATCGGCATGGTAAATTCAGCGTCTCCGAGATTGACAAAAACCCGGCGGTCACGGTTTTCAATCTTATCTCCCATGGCACGGCCGCAACAGAAGGGAAGTGGAAATCCCATACATCCCGTAGAGACTTGAATCAATGGAGTCAACCATTGATTGAAATAGGCCTGACAGGGGCTGTTCCGTTGGCGAAGTGTCTTCAAGTCATCCAGAGTTAATTCACCCAGAAGATACAACAGGACATAGACTCCAGGGCTGGCATGGGGTTTCCAGGCAACAAAATCATTGTAAGGATTGATCAACCGGACTATCTCCGTCAACATTATTTCAACGGATGAGGAAGATGAACCATAATGTCCGCGGCGGGGGGCGTCCAGATTAGCGTGATATATCATTTCTACCAGGGTTCGCCGGATGTACGAGGCCGACTCTTCCAAAATGGGTCGTAATGTCTCAAAATCTCCCAATGGGGTTAATTCTTCCTGCCGGTCATATTTCATGATGACCCTCCATACTTTATCCCAAGATGCGTTTCTGCCTGAATCTTAAATCTCTTCTCTATTTCATGTCAAGATATTAATTACACAATAGGAAATAAATTTCCATCGGTAAGGGATGGCAGGTCCTGTGGGGGTAGGGTGGGAATACATCTAACACTCTGATAATAAACAGTTTGAACTATTAAAACCCCTTCATTTCGCCACTACTTCAAATAAAAAGTTTTCTCCCATAATTCCCGAATTGTATGTTTCCTTCTCTCGAATCATCCACGGACCATCTCGGACCAAGTCCGTGGATTCTTCGTTCTGACTGACGAAGCAGAAACGAAGGGGAAACGATGAACAGGATAAGTTTTTAAGAAGATGATTTGCCTTGTTAAAGGTCTGAGTGGTTCATAAACCACCATTTTAATGGGTAATCATTCACCCTGTTCCCCTGGTTTGTCATTCCTGCATGACCTAAGCAGGAATCCATAAGGGCTTATGTCTTAAATCAAGATTCTGGATTCCTGCTTTCGCAGGAATGACAGCTTGGATTAGTGAAATATTTCCTATTAGGTAGCCTGAGTTAAAAACAATTGTTGACAGTCTATGATAAAGGGTATAGATTGGTGACAATGACGACTGAAAAAGGGGATTCAACAACCTATGAGGATGATGAAACTATTACTTTGTTTGTTAGTTTTAGTATTGATAACTTCG
>CAZXWN010000024.1:0-15483 GCA_964644695.1 uncultured bacterium | reverse complement strand
CGTTTAGGCTTCTTTTTAATTCATTATTTTTCTAAATATACTTATCACTCAAAATTTTGGTCAGTAATACTATCGTATCTATTTTGTAATGCGTGATATAAAAGTTGTTTGAATGAGTTTTTGGGATACACCTGTACATTATCGTGGTTGATCGTGCCAAAATTCGAGAAATCATTGATATTTCTTAGATGTAATCGTTTGTGTTGTGTGGATAGAATCAGACTTGTAGAGAAATTAATTAATCGTATTATTTTTATGTAATATTCATACCAATAGTTTTTAGTTGACAAAAGTGCCAAATTAAACTTAAATTAAGGCATAAAGTGTATTTCTTAATATAGGAGGAATTAGGCCAACCAAAGTATAGTTTATCCCTATGTATCCCGGTCCGGTTCTGTGAATTTCCGGGAATAACCCAATAAACAACAGGACCCCAGTTTGTTTTGTATGTATTTATAAAATTATGAAAGGAAATACAAGTAATGAAGAAATTTTTATTAATTGCCATGGCATTATTAATGACCCTGTCCTTCTCTTTTGCGACAGATATGCTCATTGATAATTGCGATGTTGTCTCCAATGTTTCTACTTTGGCGAATGGCTATGCAAACTTTACAACAACCCCTTGGTCTTTAGTGGTTGAAGCTGACAGTGTCAACAAGACCGAAGGCGTTGCTTCCTTCAAGATCACTCAGACCAACAACTGCTCTACCGCTGTTGCTGCCAACTGGAATAACGGTTATGTAGACCATACCTTTACTACCCCTGTCGATATTACTGACAAAGAATGGTTCCAGTTTGATGTTAAGAATGAACAGGCGATTACAGGTTTGACTCTGTTAGTCGTGTTGTTTGATGAAAATGGACAGGCTGCCCGTTATTGGCCCACCGGTATTTTTGGAACTTCTGCTGGATTCCGGACTATTTCTTTAAGACTGTCTGATTTCCAAAAAGATACTTGGACTGTCAGTGGTAAATCTGTCAATATGAAGAAAATCGTCAAGATTCGTTATCAGTATGCTAATGCTGGTGCCATGCCGGCTGGTGCTTTCACCTATTGGATTGACAATGTTCGTTTTGCAAAGAACATTTCCAAAGTTGTTGAAAGACCCTTTATCAATTTTGATGAATTTGCTACTACAGCTACCTATGACCAGATTACCTCTGTCTGGGTTCCTGCTTTCTCTTTCGGAACCAGCAAAAACTCTGGTTATAATTCCTCTGGTATCATGCAGGTTACTGACCAGTGGCCGACTGCTTTAGCTATTGTCGATGTGAATGGCAAAAAGACCCTGAAGATGAACTACAATCACTACAACAAGTGGTCCAACTTTGCTTTAAACAAAACTTTTGCAGCTCCAGTTGACCTGACTGGTATTAAATATATGAAGGTTACCTGGAAGGGTTCTACCACTTATGGTGGTTACATGAACAGCACTGGTGCATGGGTCTCTATGAATCCGATTGCTACCCTATTCATGACCGATACCTTAGGCCGTCGCGTCGAAGGTGATATGTATGGTGCCCCATCTACTGATGGTTGGTACACCTTCATTCTTCCGTTCCAGGGTGGTGCCAATAATGGTATTTCCTATACCGCCAGCTCCTACAACTCCTGCTGGAAGATGAACAGCCCGACCAATGTCATGATTAGTTTAGCTGCCATTTCTTCCGTTCATATTGCCATCAATACACAGGTTGGTAATATGACCAATGACACATCCGCCAATGCCAGTATCAACTGGGTCTATCCGAAAAATATGGAATTCTCATTTGGTGAAGTGGTTGCTGGTTATGAAACTAAACCTCTTCCAGTTACCGGTGGTGCTGACAAGAATTACACTGTGAACTTTGCCAATGCTCCGACGGTTGATGGTGTGGCCAATGATGTTGCTTGGAACCAGGCCAGCAATGTATTCAATGGTGACTTTGTGTCTCACGACAGTATTCTCAATGTTGCTGACGAAGAAGCCAAGTTCAAAATGACCTATGACAATGACAAGCTGTACTTCTTATTCCAGGCTCCTCAGAATTACCTGGGACTCGATTTCACTCCTGCCAGTGGCGACCGTGATCCTACCGGAACCGCTTTCAGTGGTGATGATCTTGAATTGTTCATTGCTCCTTATGGTCCGAATGCTACTAATTACTACCATGTTGTGTTGTTCCCTGACATCACCAACAACCGCGTCCTGATTTGGGACGAAATCAATGCCGGTGGTGCCGCCAGCTACAATGGTACTGGCGATAACGCTGCTCTTACCTTTGCCAATGGAACCGTTACTATTGAATATGCCCTTCCATTCGCAATGTTGAACAAAAATCTGCAAGGTAACCTCGGCAAGCCAGCTAATGGCGATATCTGGGGCTGCCAAATCGGTTTCATTAACCGGATGGTCGTCAGCAATGTGACTACCACTGAGTTTGTGAACTGGGAACCCGATGGAACCGCTGGTTTTGCTTCCGGTCGTCCATTTGGTGCCTTGACTTTCAATCAGCCGGCCCTCGCAGTCTCTGGTCCGTCTGTTGTCAGCCGTAACTTCACCGGTACCTTCTATGCCATGGGTGGTGTTGCTCCTTACACTTGGTCCTTAAGTTCTTCAAGCTCTGTCTTGACCAATGCTTATGGTTCCATCAACCAGGCCTCTGGTGATTCCGTGGTGTTCAGTGCTACCGCCCTTGGTTCTGTCACTCTTTATCTGACTGACAGCCAGTCTGGTACACCGAATACGGCCAGCTATACTTTCTCCGTTATTCCGACTTCTGCTCCTTTAGCCTCGGAATTAATGGATTAATTGTTACAGAAACAGAAATGTTTAAAGCCCCGGAGTGATCCGGGGCTTTTTTTATATCTTTTTATAAATCAGATAGTTATATTATTGTTATGGTTTGAATCGTAATGCGAAAGTAAATTCTTCTTGACAGGGTTTGTGTTTTATATTTAAATATGCACACGGTGTAAATTCGTTTTGTGACATACTATAATTTGGTGGAAAGGAGGAATTAACGACACGGAATATATAATCATTATCCACCCTTACGAGCAAGTCCGGTCAGTTTAAGGGAAACAGGGTGTTTCTATTGTTATTTAATACCGGACACAATGAAATTCAATTTATGAAAGGACAAAACAATGAAAAAAGTTATATTAACTGCTTTAGCTGCATTAGCTGTTGCCGGAATGTCTTTCGGTATGCAGATATTAGATACTTTTGATTTTGCCAATTATGGTGCATTGACCTCTGTTTATTCAATCAGTGGTAATGACGTTAGTACTAACACTGCTACCATGACTGTTGCTGTAGAAAATACTATTAAGACTGAGGGTACTGGTTCAGTCCGAATTGATTATGCTTACTCTGGCAAACAATGGTATGAAGCCATTTTACGGAAAACCTTTGCTACTCCACAGGATTTTGGTGTTTACAATAAGTATAAATTTGATATGTATGTTGCTGATTCAACACAGATTCAAGTGTTGGTCCCTTATATCAAAATTTTCACCAACTCTAACAATGTTTATCGTAAAGTTTGGTGGACTGAACCTCTTAAGACTGGATGGAACACTGTTTCCCTCAATCTGACTGATATGGAAATTGATCCGTGGACGGGTGTAAAGGGTTATTCTGGTGCAAATTTGAAGGGTATTACTGCTATTGATTTCGTTTTCCAGGTCAGAAGCTATGACACAACGAATCCCAAATATATTCCATCAAGCCCAACGACTGGCACCTGGCAGAAAGAAACAGCAACCTTCTATCTTGATAACTTCCGTGGTTATGAATTGTCTGACCGTGCAACCACTGCCATCTTAGAAAATTTCAATTTTGCCAATGACAGTGTTTTCAATGCGACCTATAGCCTTGGTGACACTACTGCTTTGAAAATTTTGGCTCATTCTTTGGACAGTACCAGCTATTTCAATGACAAGTCCATTAAACTGGTTGCTCAGGTTTCTACCTACTGGTCCAATTGCGAATCTAGAAGAGTTCTCCCTGCTGTTCAGAATTTTACCTCTGCTGACTATGCTAAGATTTGGTTCAAGGGTGATTATTCCAACCAGACTACTGCAGGTCCATTACTTTTAGTTGCATTACAGGATACTACTTTCCAACGTGCATGGTTCAGAATTCCTGCTCAAAACATTATCAATGGTGAATGGCAGGCTCTGTATTATCCAATCAGCACGACTGGTAGTAGCCAAACCCTGTTCAATGATGACTGGGATCTCGGTGATGCTAATCGATTAAAAGGCATTAACTTGGCGATTGTGGACAAGTTTGGTCTCTATACACAAACTCAGGTCAACAATATTAACAATATATACACCATGTACATTGACCAGGTTGAGTTCAGTACTCCTGCTTTGAATATTTTAAATGTGACTCCATACGAAGTGACCGCTCGTCCGAGTGGTGTATCCGTTTCTTTGACTGCTACAGGTATGGGTCCATTTACTTGGGCTCTCAGCAGTGGTATTCTTGGTACCTTAAGTGCAACTACTGGTGCCACCGTGACCTTTACACCGGGTAGCTCCATTGCTGAAGGTACTTTATCCGTAACCGATCAGACAGGCGAAACTTTCCTTGTTCCAATCAAAGTAAATCCAACTGCCGCTCCGATGGCTACCGAACTGTTTGAATAGGTGATTTGCAAGATTGTAAATTTAAAGCCCCTGGATGTTTATTCCGGGGGCTTTTTTAATTCAATGTTAATTTTTATGAAAAGTGCTTGACAAAAACATCCAGTTGTTCTTTAATGGTCCAGTAATAATCGTTGTCTTAGTTTTGTGAAAAATGGTTTTATAAACAAGGGAAGGAGGATATACTAACCCTCAATTAAGCAGAATATATAACCGTTAGTAAGTAAGAATACTCCTGTTTTTATCTGTTGGTTTACTTTATTTTCAGGAGTGCACATGTTTGTTTTTTGAAGAACTGAAACACGAACTAATTAGCAAGTAAGCAATATACAAATATCTATGAAAGGGATATAAGATGAAAAAAAGTGTTGTTTTAGCTTTAGCACTTCTGTTGACCAGCTCTTTGTTTGCGGCAACAGTAACCGTCGAAGGCTTTGAAAATCCTGCAGATTTCACGGCTCTCGGTTTGAATTCTTACAGCAGAACTGGTGATACTGCTACATTGACATCAGTTGCTGCCAAGACAGGGAATGGTTTGAAGGTAGATTTACATGTAAATGCTGCGGCAGACCCATGGTATTTACCGACTCGTTTACAGAAGGTGTTTACAACTCCTGTTGATCTTTCTTCTGCCGAATATTTATCCATTGATGTGAAAATGTTAAATACCAATGACCAGTTCATGATGGGTTTGCACATTGAAGACATATATGGTGCTGTTTCTCAAGTAGATTACTATCCTTGTAACAACAATACTCCCAATGCTTTTATTACTTATACTTTTGCTTTAAATGATTTGAAACGTGCTGTCTGGCATGGTAAAAATGCTTTAGATTTGACCAAGATTGCAAAGATTTATTTCCGCATTGAAAACAGCGGGTCTGTTCCTGCTAATACGGATGTCTCCTATGTCTTGGACAATCTCAAGTACTATACAAAAGGTACATCTTCTGCGCTTCAGGAAACTGTAATTGATAATTTCAATTATGCTTCCGTGGATGCCCTGACTACCAATTGGAAAAACAAATTTGGTTCACGCCCGCTTGACGCAATCGCCCTTCTTGATGACGGAAACAGCGGTAAAAAAGTGAAAATGACAAGGGTTTTCACAGGTGCCAACGCTCAATCTGGTCTGGAATTAACTCTTGCTACTCCAATTGATTTGACAGATGCAAAATACTTTAAGTTTGATTTTGCTGGCGACAGTGCTTTTGCCGCATCTGCAAATAACGCCTATTTTGCTGTCTATATCGGTGATACCGCCGGGAATTATGCTTCCGGTTTAGTTTGGGGTTCACCAACATCCAGCACCAGTGGTGTGGTATATTTCCCCTTCGTATCTGATGGTATTAACTATCCATCCTCTGCTTGGGGTACAACTCCCTGGGCTTTAGATGGTGGTGGACAGATTATTGATTGGAAAGAATTCCAGTATTGGCGCGCACCGGGTACTGATTACACAGTCAGAACCAATGTTACCGCTATCAATAAAATTGTAATCGCCTTCACACCAACAGGTGCTGCAGCAACAGGTTCAGTAACTATTGATAACCTGGTTTATGGTAAAGCCATGAATGCTATGCCGAAACCTTCTAACCGGACTTACAATGTTCATAAGATCAATGTTGGTTCTACGCCAGTGATTGATGGCAATGATTCTGAATGGACTCCGTATCCAGCTTCTGAAGATTTCGTGTATGTTACAAAAGCTAATACCGTTCCTTCTACCGAACAGGAATATTTCAAGGCTGCTTATGACGACAACTATCTGTATGTCATGATGAAAGCTGTTAAACCTAATTGGGCTCTTGGATATACCCTGACGGGTGGTCCTCGTGATCCAGGTGGTGTTGCATTTGATGCAACACACGAAGAATTCGGTATCTTCTGGTCTCCATTAGGTGTTGATCAGGCTGCTCAGCAGTATCACACCATCTTCGTTCCGACCACTACTGGTCAAATGTATATTTGGGACGAAATCAACTGGGGTGGCGCTTCCAGCTGGGATGCCACTGGTGATGCCGCTGCTTATACCAAAGTTGGCAATGTTGTGACAGTTGAATATAAGATTCCGTTCACAATCTTCGATAAGGCTGAACAGGGAATCGTGACTGCTGCTCCGACTGCCGGTTCTGTCTGGGGTGTCCAGGTTATTCAGACCCCAGTGAATGAATCTGACATACAGTGGGAACCCAATGGTGCCTGGAGTCAAGGCCGTCCGTTCGGTAGCTTTGTCTTCACAGGTACTTCTTCAGTCAGTGACTGGTCTGCAATGGCTGAATAAGGCCACTTGATCAGAATTGATATACTCAAGCGGAAGGCTGAAACAGCCTTCCGCTTTTTTATTTACTGGATATCGTTTGGATTAAAGGGCCCACAATTTACCAAGTGGGCTATGATAAAATGGCAACCATATCTGAAGTTTTAGAAATAAGTATAATTCGTGAATAAAACACACAAGCCACACGCTGAAATACAGACTCAGGAATATCTATGGTTTGCTCAAGCCCTCCGTGGACTTGGAGCGTTATCCGTAGTTTACTGGCATTATTGCGTTGCCTTTCTGCTGGAGAACCGATTGATTTCCGAAGTGGCCCAGATTGAACCCCTTCAACAAGTCCGATTACTCCCTCACATGTTTTGGACGCAAACCCTGAAGAATATGGCCTTTGAATCCGGCCGAGTGGGGGTAGCTATCTTCTTCCTTATCAGTGGGTTTGTAGTATCCATCTCCCTGGAAGACCGGAATGTCCCCCGGTTTATTGTACGACGGTTATTCCGAGTTTATCCCACTTATGCGGTGGGATTAGTAATTACTTGTCTTTTCGTCTTCATTAATGCGCTGTATTATGGACATCCTTTCCCCTATTCCCTCCATGATTATCTTGTGAATCTTTCCTTATTTCGAGATATGACTTATGTTCCTTCAATTGACTACATCAACTGGTCTTTAGAGATTGAAATCAAGTTTTATTTGATGTGTGCCTTGATTGCGGGCTGGGCAGGATTGGATAATTATAAAGCAATTCTGGTAGTAGCCTTGATCCTGATGGGAATCAACTGCCAGGCAATAGCACTTCCTCTCAAATACATTGATGTCCATACCTGGAGTGAGCATGTCCGCATCATTCTGGGGTACAACACGATTCAGATATTATTCATGTTGAATGGCGTTGGACTTTATAACCTTTACAGGAAGAAATGGTCCTTTAAGAAGTTTGCCTGGATGAGTGCAGTATTAACGACCCTGTTTCTGGTGGCGGGATACAATCGTCCATTCCCATGGTCATTCAGGATACTTGTATTGAATTACATGCCAGCGCTGGCCATTGTTTATGCCAGTTATTACTGGCGGGAGTATTTCCCCCAGAGCAGAATTATTGATTTCTTTGCCAAAATCAGTTATCCCTTATATATGGTCCACTGTATCAATGGATTCATTATCATGGGCTTCTTGTATAAGTTCCAGCATAACCACTACTTGATTATGTTAGAGACCCTGGGGATTGTGGTCTTTATTGCCTGGTGTATTCATCGATTTATTGAGACTCCCTCTTATTTGTTTGGAAAAGGAATAACCAAACAGGCATGGTTTATCTCCTTCTTTTCCAGGCAGAAATAGCGTAACATCGGGTCTGGTATAATTTCATCAACAATACCCTTTCCGGGAGATTAAACCATGAAGAAGATGTCCTGTCATATTCCCTCCAACATCATGTATTTTGTCATTGGATGTATCCTCACCTCTATTGCATGTGCGCAGCCCGCTCATTTACCTGTTGTAAGTCCCACGCAAACAACTCGCGGTATCACTCTGGATGGCGTTTTAAACGCCACAGAATGGCAAGGCTCAGCCAAAATCGACTTAAAGCAGAATCTTACAGGTAAACCCATGGAAAACCCCACAGAGGCTTTCCTGATGTATGACGAGCAAAATCTATATGTGGGATTTATGTGTCATGAAAAGGAAATGGATAAGGTTGTTTCCTATATGACCACGGAAAATGGAGCTGTTTATCTGGATGACTGTATTGAAGTGATGATTAATCCCGCGGAAGCAACCAGTGAACGGAGTTATGTTCATTTTGCCGCCAATATTGCCGGGATTCGATATACAGAAAACCGGCGGATTCAAGGGAGGGTTGCCGACTGGAAAGTGAAAACAGCCCGGCAGGGAGATTCCTGGACAGCAGAGCTGGTGATTCCTTTTAATTATCTTGTTGATGAAAATGTCAATGTGGCTTATTGGAGAATCAATCTTTTCCGGGAACGGAAAGCCGGTAAAGAAGAATATTATTCCTGGTCCACAACCAGACGGTTCCATGACTCCCAGAATTTTGGTGTTCTAAAGGGAATCCATATTAATGGGAAGTTTATCGGACTTAAAGCACCGGTGATGCCTGCCAAAGGCAGTGGAAAACCAGGGACTCAGAATCTGGATGTTGCCCAGATGGAAAAAGAATCCCCTATGCTGATTATTCCTAAACCGGTTCAATTCATACCCACCAGACAAGATTTCATATTTAATCCACAAACTCGAATCGTTGTTCCCATGAACCCGACGAAAGGACATTTCCAGGCGGCGACTGAAATCAATGAAGAGCTTACCGAGGAGCTGGGTTTAGTGCCGCTTCCCATCGTGAATGCCGCTGATGTCAGCGATTATCAGGGTTGTATTGTGCTGGGTGAGTTTGATAATGCAGGCAGGAAAGCACCTCTGGAACAGGCGAAACCCGGCCCCGAGGGGTATGTCTTATGGGTGGGGAAAAAAGAAATTATTATTAATGGCACAGATGAAGCCGGGACCTATTATGGTGTCCAATCTTTGAAACAGCTGTTGAGACGGGTTGATAATGGGGTCATTGTCAAAGGAGCCTGGATATGGGATCAGCCGGCATTCCCGGTACGGTCCGTCCATGTTTTATTAGATAATGGGTCTCCTGTTATCCATAAGAAGATGATCAAGAAATTCTTCTCCCGGTTCAAATATAACCAAATCGTTATGGAAGCGGAGCATGGAATTCGGTGGCAGAGTCGTCCTGAAGTTCAGAAAGCATACGGGATGTTTCCGGAAGAAGCCCGTGAACTGGCTCAGTATGCAAAAGACCACTATCTGGAAGTGGTGCCGCTCATTCAATCTCTCGGACATGGAGACTGGATGTTTGGTGGAATCAATGGCAAGGCAAACCTGGAATTTGCGGAAGACCCTCAATCTCATTATGCTTATTGCCCTCTGGACCCCAGATCCTATGACTTTATCTTCTCTATCTTTGATGAAGCCATTGATATCTTCCAGCCTCGGACTATCCATATTGGCCATGATGAAATAGATATGCGGGGCACATTCCCCAACCATGAATATTGTAAGGCGGTCGGGAAGTATGACCTGTATTTTGCCGATACACTGATGATATATAACCATCTCAAATCCAGGGGAATTAAAACAATGCTTTGGGGTGATTTATTTCCGAAACAGGGATATAAAGATAATCTTCCGTCACTTCCGAAAGATATTCTTATTGCAGACTGGATATATGGCGACCAAATTGAGTATCCCACAACAAAAATGTACATGGATAAAGGTTTTGAAACAATAGGATGTACCTGGTATATTCCTGCCAATATTTCCAGATTCAGCGAGTATGCCAATGGAAATAAAGCCAAAGGTATGATGCAGACGACTTGGGCCGGTTACAATCAAAACACTTCGATTGTGGAACGGGCACCTGAACAGGTCGCAGCTTATATCACGGCCGCTGACTGGTTTTGGAATCCAGTGAATAGAGATGTCAATAATCCCGGATATGACCCCTTCAAGGTGATGAAAGGACTTTGGTATGGTCATCCGAAGGTTTCCCCTAAAAAAGGATTTACGGTGAATTTGTCTCCTTATGCCAATCTCTCTCTGGTGGACCCGGGACTGACGGGTTTTATGAAAATAGGGAAGGGCCAGGACTTTTCTTCTCTGGTTTCTCAGGCCCAAAAGGATGTGATTCATCTGGAAGACAATATCCAGTACCGACTTTCCAAAGTTAAAGAAGTCCACTGTGGAATAGCATTAAAGGGGTTTGGTTTGATGGAGTCTTTCCCCAGTGCGGTGGAAAATATCCAAATCAACCGGAAAGCCTCTGTGTTGAACTTCCTGCATACAACTTTATACAGTATGGAAACAGGGAAGCTCTGTGGAGAATATCTCATCACTTATACAGATAATACCCAGGTCAAAGTGCCGTTGATTTATGGGAAGAACATTGGAGGATGGCAGGATATGGCGTCATATTATTCCGGGAACTGGTCCTGGTTTGGGATGACGGCGAATAAACGGCCGGTCTGGCTCCTTCAGTCCAGATGGGTTAATCCTTATCCAGACAAAACAATCAGGAGTATGTC
Source organism: uncultured bacterium (assembly GCA_964644695.1). Classification (GTDB taxonomy): domain Bacteria; phylum UBP4; class UBA4092; order UBA4092; family UBA4092; genus CAZXWN01. The sequence goes on along the minus strand of CAZXWN010000024.1, from coordinate 4,451 downwards.
CATGGTGAATAGTCCTGTCAATGTATCACCGGTTCTGATGGGAATTACCGGTTTAGAATAATCAAATTAGTTGTCATTAAGCCCCTTACACCGTGGAGGTGTAAGGGGCTTTTATTTTTATGTTTTCATGTAATACTTATTGACAAATTCATTATTGTCGTGATAAATATATGAGCGTTAATAGCAATCACACATAAAATCAATCGATTGGGGAAAATATGAAAGCATTATTCAGAAGTTTTGTGTTGCTAAGTCTGGTAAGTTTGGTTTTGTTAAATAGCGGGTGTTCTTCTCGTTTAAATGTAACAACAACTCCATCATCAGGCAATACAGGGCCTTCATTGATAACGACAACCATTCCTGAGGGTTCGTATGAAAAAGTCACCTTTACCGAGTTATACAGAGTCAATAATGGTAATACTGGGATTCTCGTGCCAAATAGCAGTAATATGATTCTCGTTAAAGACCAAATGTTATGGTTGGTAGATTCAACCGGGAAGACGATTTCTATGATATCTAAACAAGTTTTCCCTTCATCTACTAATTATTATTTAGTTCCCCAGTGTGCAAATGGAAAGATATTGTTTGGGTATTATATATCATCTGAGAAAAAAGGAATGTCTGTTATTTGGGATTCTGCAACTCAAACGGAAAAGGTATATCCCGACATGGTTTGTTCTTGTTTAAATGAAACCGGTCAATTATTATTTGGTCGTGCAATTGGTATAAAAAAGCTGGCTTTAATAAATGTACTTACGGATACAAGCACAGAATTTGCTTTTCCTGATATTGGCTTCCCTAACCGCATTTGGTGTAGATCTTTTAAATTTGTGACAGATGACTCAATACTTTATTCTTTTGATCAGTATAAAGAAAAAGTTGGCTATGAAAAGAGTGAAGTTGGGCTTCTTACATTGTCTTTAAAAAGCACTAAAGCTCTATATACACTTAATTACCATGCGGATGTGACTCCCTTTACAAAAAATCAAAAGGTTGTTGCCCTGTCATTACAGCCGGAAAAACTTAGAGAAGTGATTTTTACATCGCCTGGAAAAACAAGTTTTATTAGTTTAGATCAATCCAAAATTGAAAATTACTCTGGCAAGATGATTACCTTTGACGTATCTTCTGATGGCAATACTTTTATCGGATCTGTAGACTATGAGGGAAAAACTGTTTATTGTTTGTATGATAAAGCTGCCAACAAAATCAAAGTACTGCAGGATGCTTCGGGTGCAGTTTGTGAATCTTGGAAATCCTATGCGCGAATCGGTGACAATGGACAAATTATTCTCGAAACTAAAGATGCCACAATTGTTGGAAAACTAAACTGATTATCTCAATGAAAAAGCCCCTTACACTGTGGAGGTGTAAGGGGCTTTTCTTTTCAGGGGGACAGGTGCGGCGAATCATCCACGGAGCAGCTCGGAGCAAGTCCGTACCCTCTTCGTTTCTGCTTCGTTGGTGGGTGAGACTTTTGGGGGAGTAAAAATTGGGTAACTCCAGTGGTTTCAAAGGTATCCAGAAAAGGTGGCGGGGAAGTGGGTTTTTTGTCGAAAATGGAAAGAATTTTCATAGGAAACCCGTGTGTCTAATCTGTTATAATTGCAGCAAACATCACTATCACGCGAGGAAGGAAAATCCCAGATGAAGCGCACGAAATCAGTACTTAATGTCTTGGCAACAATGGCATTGGGAGGTTTAATGATGACGGGTGTCAATGCGCAGCTGTCAAAACTGCCGGTTGTAGAAGCTGTCAGAGCCCCCCAGAAGGTTGTTCTGGATGGGAAACTGGATCCCCAGGAATGGAAGGGTGCAGCCAAAGTTGAGCTGAACCATTACACTTCGGGTAAGAAAATGGATAATCCCACCGAAGTATTCCTTATGTATGATGACCAAAACCTTTACATCGGATATATCAACCATGAAAACCAGATGGACAAAGTCGTTTCTGAAATGACAACAGAAGATGGGGCCGTTTATCTGGATGACTGTGTTGAAGTGATGATCAATCCTTCTCAGTCTGTCGGTGAAAGAAGTTATATTCATCTTGCTGCCAACATCGCGGGTGTGAAATATACCGCCAATCTGCGGAACCCTTACAAGAAGGCTGACTGGCAGGTCAAGACCGCTCGTCAAGCGAAATCCTGGACGGCTGAAATCGTTATCCCCTTTAGTTATCTGAAGGATGAAAATAGCAATTCTGCCTTCTGGCGAATCAATCTGTACCGGGAACGCAAACCCGTAGAACAGTATTATTCCTGGAGCCTGACCAATGGCATGTTCCACAGCCCCTATACCTTTGGTATTTTGAAGGGAATGAACATCAATGGTAAGTTTGTGGGCCTGAAGTCGGCACTCAATCCTGTTTCAGGTGAAGGAAAATCCGGAACACAGGAGATGTCCAAGGCCCGTGAACAAGTTGTGGAACCGGTCGTGATTATTCCCAAACCTGTGAAATTTGCCTTGACGGGTCAGGACATGGTTTTGACCTCTCAATCCAAAATCATCATCCCGTCTGATTCAAATCGTGGACAGGAACAAGCCGCTGCTGAAATCAACGAAGAACTGGTCAACAAATTTGGTATGGCCAGCCTCCCCATAGTTCGTACAAATAATGTCAGTTCGGTGGATGGATGTATTGTTCTGGGTGAATGGAACAATGTGATTGTCAAACCGATTAAACAAACCGCCAAACCCATGGAAGAAGGTTATGTTCTGGAAGCTAATGCGAACAGAGTCCTGATCGTGGGTACGGATGAAAAGGGTACTTATTATGGTGCCCAGTCTCTGAAACAGCTTTTCCGGAAAATCAACGGTCAGGTGGTCGTGAAGGGGTCCGAGATTTGGGATCAACCGGCTTTCCCCGTCCGCTCCTGCCACATCATCATTGATAAGGATGGACTTCAGGTTTATGGCAAGATGATCAAGGAAATCTTTGCCAAATATAAATTTAATCAACTGGTCGTTGAAGTAGAACATGGGATTAAATGGAAGAGCCGTCCCGAAATTGCCAAAGATTATGCGATGACTACCGATGATGCCCGGGCACTGGCCAAACTGGCATCTGACCGATTTATTGAAATAGTCCCATTGGTTCAGTCCCTGGGTCATGGTGAATGGATGTTTGAAGGGCCCGCGGGTAAGAAGGTGAATCTGGAGTTTTGTGAAGATACCTCTCATCCTTATGCTTACTGCCCACTGGATCCTCGCTCCTATGAGTTTATTCTTCCTGTCATTCAGGAATCACTGGATATTTTTAAACCCAACACACTCCACATTGGGCATGATGAAGTGGACATGTTTGGTAAGTTCCCCAATCATGAGTATTGTAAGGCGGTCGGGAAATACGACCTGTATTTCATGGACACCATCAAGTTATATAACTATCTGAAAGACCGCGGAGTCAAAACAATGATCTGGGGCGACCTCTTCCCGAAACAGGGATACAAGGATAATCTCCCAGCCCTCCCGCGGGACATCATCATTGCTGACTGGCGTTATGGTGATGAGTTGGAACAGCCGACCATGAAGATGTATGAAGAGATGGGCTTTGAAACCCTCGGTTGTACCTGGTATAGCCCTCTGAATATCTCCCGGTTCTCTGAATATGCCCACAAAGTGGGTGCCAAAGGTATGATGGGAACCACCTGGTCTGGATATAAGGAAAACATTTCTATTGTGGAACGGACTCCGGAACAGGTCGTTGCTTATATTCTCGATGGTGACTGGTTCTGGAACCCTGTTAACCGGGATGTCATTAATCCGGGATACAACCCCTACCAGATTTTGAATGACCTCTGGTATGGGAAAACCCAGATTGAAACAAAAGATGGATTCAATGTAAATCTGTCCCCTGCGGCAAACTTCACCCTGATTGATAAAGGTCAGACTGGATTTGTCAAAGTGGCTGCAGGCCATGACCTCTCGAATATGTTTGCTCAAGCGAATAAAGGGGTCTTAAGCCTGCAGGATTCTGTGAAATACAGAGTGTCCACCATCAAAGATGTTCCGGCGGCTGTGGCAGTCAAAGGGTATGGATTGATGGATACTTTCCCCGCACAATCTGAAGATATCAAAGTGAATCAGAAGGCTTCCACACTTGCCTTCCTTAATGCCTCTGTATTGAGTGCGGCGACAGGGTCTCGGATCGGTCAGTATGTTGTGAACTATGTGGATGGTTCCAAGGAAATCATTCCTCTGGTGTATGGTAAGAACATCGCCGCATGGGATGACCAGGAAGCTTATCTGAACGGCAAGTTCACCTGGAATGGGAAAACAGCCACTGGATATCCTATCTTCCTGCTTCAGTGCCATTGGACCAATCCTAAACCGAATGTTGCCATTAAATCCATTGTTATGGAATCGAATGAAGCCAGTGTCGCCCCGTTTGTAATGGCTATTACAGGCTTCTAATCCTTCTTTCCGATTTGTACTATACAGGGATGCCG
>CAZXWN010000023.1:0-17701 GCA_964644695.1 uncultured bacterium | reverse complement strand
CAAAATTATCCTGAATCTATTCAGGGTGAACGGCTGGAGAAAATCGGCTCATGGGGCTATCTCCATGAGTAGCTTTTAGAATAATGGATTATACATTTATCAAAAAATAGGAAGTGAAATGACTATTAATTGGAACTCTATAAAACCGTTAAACAATTCTCAGAATAGTGCTTTTGAGGAACTTGTATGTCAATTGGCTAGAGAGGAAACAATTGCAGATAGAAAAGAATTTTATCGTATAGCAGCACCAGATGGAGGAGTAGAGGCTTATTGTGTTCTAAATAATGGTGATGAATATGGTTGGCAAGCTAAATATTTTTCATCAATGCAAAGTCCTCAGTGGAGTCAATTAACCAAATCTTTTAAGACTGCACTTAAAAAACATCCCAATCTAAAAAAGTATTATATCTGCATTCCTTTAGACAGACAAGATCCAAGAATCGATAATGAGATGTGGTTTATGGATTGTTGGAACATAAAAGTAAAAGAATGGACAAAATATGCACAGGAGGAAAATCGAGAGATAGAGTTTGAGTATTGGGGTAGCTTTGAACTAATTTATCGCCTGTCGCAGGAAAAGAATGCGGGCAGAAAATCGTTCTGGTTTTCTGAACATGACTTTTCGGATGAATGGTTTCGGACTATTGTTGAGAGAAGCAAAAAGGACTTAGGTAAACGTTATACTCCAGAGCTCAATTTAGATCTCGATCTATCAAAACACTTTGATGCTATGCGTAGAAATGATAATTTTCGTCAGAACATTAAGAATCATTTCGATGTGTTTTTAACAATAATCCATAAATTAGCAAACAATTTATCAGGATACCAACAATTTCAAAGCATAATTAGTCACATTAATACGGCATTAAATAATATGGAGATATGCTTTGAGTTATCACAAAAAACAGAATTGCTTATGATTGATTTTGACCACATTAAGAAAAATGCCGTTTTGATTAATGAGGCATTATTTCAATGTGAAGAGACTCTATCTCAGTGTAAAGATACTCTTATAGAAAAGAAGGAGGACCTTAATTATCCAGAATATTTAATACATGAATCCATGCGTACATTACATGAGTTTTTAAACTTTATTGAGAGTCCTACATGTTCATTAGCAAACCGACCAATCATGTTACTTCTGGGACCTGCTGGTATAGGAAAGTCACATCTTCTCGCTGATATTAGCGAAAACATCATTAATACCAAAAAATCTTGCATACTTCTTTTGGGACAGCATTTTTCTTCAGAAGAAGCTCCTTGGACGCAAATCACCAATAACTTACTCAGGATTAATTGTAATGAAAAAGAGTTATTGGGGGCATTGAGTGCCAAAGCAGAATCTCAGAGAGAAAGAATTTTGCTTTTAATTGATGCAATCAATGAAGGGCAAGGACGTTTTTTTTGGCCTGATCACATAAGAGGGTTTATTAACGATTGTTCAAAATTCCCTTGGATTGGTCTTGTGTTAAGTATTCGGTCCTTATATGAAAAATCTCTTATTCCAGAAGACTTGATTTCCTCAAATGTGGCCATAAAAGTAACCCATCCTGGTTTTAGTAATGTTAAATATAAAGCATTCACGTTGTTCCTCACGAAATATGGCATTGAACAACCCAGCATCCCCCTACTTCACCCAGAATTCAGTAACCCTTTATTTTTAAAATTGCTTTGTGAAGGATTGAATCGAGCTGGAATAACTCGAATCTCTAAAGGCTATAGAGGTATAACCAATATCATTAATTTCTTCTTAGATAGTGTTAATAAAAAACTCTCATCTCCATCTTACTGCGATTATTCAGTAGATCTTAATCTTGTTCGGAAAGTAGTCAATGAACTTATAAAATATAAGATAACCAAGAAAAGCACCTTTATTCCTTACGATATGGCCTTTGAAATTGCCGATAAGGCACTTCCAAACTTCAGCAATAAGCACCTTTTTCTTGACGCCCTTATCTCAGAAGGTATTTTATCTAAAAATCAATATTCGTTGGAAAATAAAGATGCAACAGTTGTTCATCTGGCATATGAAAGATTTGATGATCACCTCACCACAACTTACTTGTTAGATACGATTGATCTCACTGAAGAATCTTTGATCAAATGCATTGATAATCACGGTTCTAATCAAGGTATTTTAGAATCACTATCAATTCAAATACCTGAAAGGACTGGTAAAGAACTGTACGAATTTCTTAGTGACGAAAAGAAAGCTAAACTGCAAGTTATTGAAGCATTCATCAATAGCTTGATCTGGAGAAAACCAGAAACAATAAATAAGAAAACCCTTGAGTATATCAATAACTATATTTTAAGAAATAGTTACACATTTGACCTTTTTTTACAGATAGTTTACTCAGTATCTTCTGATCCAAAACATCCATATAATGCAAATTGGTTACATAACTTTCTCACCCAGTTTTCGTTAGCAGATTTAGATAAAAATTGGACAACGTATCTTCACGACAAAGACTACGAAGACGATGCAATACAAAGGACAATCAATTGGGCACTATCAAATGATGATAAAAGTTACTTGCAAGATGAATCCCGACTTTTAGCAAGTAAAGCTATAGCTTGGATATTTTCGAGCACCAATATTCCATTAAGAGATTCTGCAACCCAAGCTTTAACAATGCTATTAGTAAATCATATCAACACTATTACAGAGTTATTATCTGAGTTTGATAAGGTCATTGACCCATATATTTATGAACGCATCCTTGCTGCAGCATATGGAGCAGTCCTAAATTCAGAGAAATTAGATGGAATAGAAAAACTCTCCCAACATATCATTGACAGAATTTTTAAACAAAATGAAGTATATCCAAATATTTTGGTAAGAGACTATGCCAGGAACATAGTTGAATACGCAATATATAAAGAAATCTTTCTGTTAGATAATCCAGAAATAATCCGTCCTCCATATAAAAGCAGCTGGCCAACAACGTTTCCAAGCAATAAAGAAATTGACGCTTATAAATATGAATATGATTCAGAATCATTTAAAGAATATTATCAGGGGCAGAATTCTATTTTAAGTTCAATGGTAACTGAATATGGACGAGGTAGGTGCAACTATGGCGACTTTGGCCGCTATACTTTTCAAAGTGCTCTGCGTAATTGGGATCAATTTGATCCAAATGATTTAAGCAACTATGCGTGCAAATTAATCTTTGAAAAATATAAATATGATGTCGAAAAGCATGGTCAATTTGATATCCATTCAAGCGAGGGGAATAGACACATCAACTCGAAAGAAAGAATTGGAAAGAAATATCAGTGGATTGCATTGTATGAGATTCTTGCTCGAATATCTGACAATTATAAAATGCATGACAGGTGTGGAGACGAGCAAGAATATAGATGGTTCCAAGGCCCATGGGACCCCTTTGTAAGAAATATTGATCCTACATCCCTTCCGCCTAGGGCTCCTTTTGTCCAAGAAAAATGCTGGGATAAGGTTGAATATAGTGATTGGGGTGGTAATCATAATGATTGGTTGGTCAGTTCAGAGAAACTACCAGATCCTGAAAAAATAATTTCAATATCTGATAGTGAGTGGGTAATTTTGGAAAAACATCTTGATTGGGAAGAACCTGTTCCCATAGGTGAAGATAAATACAGATATCCTCATAAATGCATTTGGTATCAAATCAGAAGCTATCTGGTCAGTAATGATGAAGCGAACCAACTAATTGAGTGGGCAAATAACCAACATTTTATGGGGGGCTGGTTTCCTGAAGAACGTTCTTCTCTGTATCAAATATTTAGCCGAGAATATTATTGGTCACCGGCATATCGTTTTTTTAATGATCCCTATTATGGAAGAGAGCTTTGGCAGGAGGTAAAGGATCCTGGCAACAACAACCAAGTTATTGGTAAAGTTTTACCAACTGCTGAGGGATATTTATGGGAGACCGGTTCTGGAGATAACCTATCATATCTTGCTCCTAGAGAATTTATTTATACCAAAATGAACTTACAATACTTCCAAAATCCTGGAATATGGCTAAACAATCAAGGTTCTATTGTTTGTTTTGATCCGTCTGTCGATAAAAGAAATAGTCCTTATTTAATAATGAGAAAAGATGAATTAAGCAAGTTTTTGCAAGAAAATAATCTAAGTATATTTTGGGTAATATTAGGAGAAAAGCAAATCAATGGCAATTTTCTCACTAAAATTAAGCTTTCCGAGTGGCTCGAATTATCAGGAGTTTATCAGTTAGTAAACGATAAAATACATGGTTCGCTTAGATCATTTATTTACCCAAATAAGAATATTAAAATCACATAACTCTATAAAATATACCCACATCAAGAAGTTTAACAAATAATGGTGGAGGTGCCGGGAATTGAACCCGGGTCCAAACTGAAACCCAGACCGGACGCTACAGGCTTAGCCAATCGGGGTTGTCTCGTCCCGACCGGTCCGATTGGCGTCCCGGGCAGAACCAGCGAACCTAAGGTTTAACCCGCCTCCCGGTTCACGGGGATTTGGGCGATCCGGCTGAAGATGATGCGTTATCCCCCGCCCGCCGGCCGGCCGAGGTAACGCACGCTACCCTTTAATTAGGCAGCGAGTGCCAAATCGTTATTGGCAGTTATACAGTGTTCGCCTTTTTTAGGAGTCAGCGTAACTCCGCCTGCTTCCGTATCCTGCCTCAGCCTGTCGAACCCTTTCACCCCCACGGGTGAATATCAGGCGATTTTAGGAAGGAAGTACTTGTATCTCTTTATATATATTATACCGAAACGGGTTTGGATGACCGATTTGTCTCCCCAAACATCCCAACTGACGCCTGTTTATTGCGGCTGGCCTTTGGTTTCCAGTAAAATCCGTAAATTCCGCGGGATCGCCTTGATCCAGGTATGTAATCCCAGGATTTTCACCTTACCGACCATGTCCTCCGGAAATTCCTCCATCGGAGTCCCAGACAATAACATCTCTGTTTCCGTTTCATTAAACTCAATTGGTCCTATGGTATTACTCATATATGGCTTGTTCTGTGGACAAATATTCTGACATTTGAAACAGTCATACAGACTGTGATGCGCCGAGACGGGTACCCATTCGGGGAACTCCCCCGGCATTTCATTGACGGAAGACAGGCATCGTTCATTATTAATGAGGAATCTGTCTTTTAATATGGCTCCGGTGGGACAGTTGTTCAGGCAGGCCGTACACCCATCACAACTCTCCATCCTGCTTACTTCATTCCAGTCATTATCTACACTCGGGATATCCGATAAATAAGCAACTAAGGCAAAGAAACTCCCCATTCCCTCAACATAACAAATATTATTCCGCCCATATTTCGCCAACCCACTGGACACCGCCAACCGTTTTAAGGGTAATTTCATGGCCAGGTGTAAATGATACCCGCGGGGGGTGCACAACTCCGTCAAATATTGTTTTGTTGATTCCAGAGGATTCAACTTCCCCGGATAGGCTCGTGCCGGACTGGTCAGGGTAACTTTTTCGCCCTGCCAGTGAAAAACGGCTTTTCCATACGCGGGAAAAGGTGAAGCTGCCAAAATAATAGATTGGATTGTGAAATCCACTTCCGGAAGGGTGGTCTGGTAAATATCACTTAAGATATATTTCTGAAAACCATTCAACGATTCTGACTGACTGAAAGTTTCCAGGTCGTTTTTCACATCCGTAAGCCTGTGAATGGGTAATATTTTGATTTTATCCCCATGCTCAGTCCCTACCCGTTTCAAATTCTCCGACATAACCCCATCCTCTTATATATCAATAAAGATTCAAATATCATCGTCTGGATTAAATCCCAATACCGAAAATCATCATATCATGAGATGTTTTTTCATTAAAAATTCACTCCAAACCTCCCTGCCAAAGGCCCCGTTAAAACGACTCATCCACGGACCAGCTCGGAGCTGCTCCGTAACTCCTTCGTCAGGAATGTGGAAGAAAAAAGTTTCCATAAAAAAAGACCTGATATAAACTATGGATAACCTCGGTTTCCAGTGTTACAATGAGGCAAAGGGAGGATGGATTATGCAGCTGAATGAACAAATCAATCATCTATCAAAACTGGTTGAAATACTAAATCAGTCCATCCGAAATGAAGAAGCGGCCAGCCAGGTCATTGAAGTGGCCCGGGAAATGTTCAATTGTTCCAGTGTCGCTGTTTTGATGATGGATGAGCATACCGAAGATTTACGGATTCGAATATCCCGCGGGATCAGTCACCTCTTTATGAAGGAATATCGTCGTCCCCTCGGAAGTGACATCATGGTCGAAGTAGTTCGGACTCAAAGACCCTTCATGTCCGCTCATGTTCCGATGGATTCCGAGTTTTACCAGGACCTGAAACTGGAACATGATTACAGTTCGGTGATGCTGGCCCCCGTCTGTTACGCCCAAAACTCCATCGGGATATTGTATGCATGCAGTCCTGAACCGGAACATTTCTCCGCCACAGACCGCCAGCTGTTCGGTATTCTGGGACACATGGTGGGAATGGCTGTTCAAAAAGAACGGCTCACGATTATGGCGCGGAAACTGACTCCCCTGGACGAAAAATGCGGCATATTCACTTATGACGCCTTCAGGGAACATCTGGCGGATGAAGTGAAGCAGGCCAAAGAATTTCATTTTCCCATCAGTTTGGTTTTATTTGATATTGACCATTATAAGAGTTACCGGGAAATCAATGGGGCACAAGCCGGTGATGACCTGTTCAAAGAAATCATTTTGATCATGCGGAAAGAATTACCGGCTGTGGCCATGATTGGCCGGCATGGCACCGATGAATTTATTGTCTGCCTCCCCCACCGCAGCCTGGAAGAAACAACCTATCATGCTAACCAGATTTTACAAACGGTCGCTAATAAAGCTTTTGCCGAGGGAGACCATGTGACACTGTCTGCCGGAATCTGCACCGCCGGCAACACTCCGGAAGCAGATGATTATGACTTGATAAGTCTGATGAACCGGGTTCATCTGGCTCTGCTCAAGGCCCAGAGAAATGGCCGAAACTGTGTCACGATAGCCGATTAGAATGATGCACTGGTAATTTTAAGGCCCTATGTAAACTCGCATCCAGGTCAACAGTGTATTATAATGAGGCCTGTATGATAGAGCTCAAAAATTAGAGGAGGGATATATATTGTTTCCATTAATTGGTTCAGGTATTGTATTACTCATCTTGTTAGGTATCATCATTCTCGGGTTACTATTTGCCATCGTGATTTACAACAAACTGGTCCGGTATCGGAACCAGTGCGATGAGGGATGGTCCCAGATTGATGTTCAGTTGCGCCGAAGATTCGATTTGATTCCGAACCTGGTAGAAACGGTTAAAGGATATGCGTCTCACGAACGGGAAACTTTCGAAAAGGTGACTCAAGCCCGCGCCATGATATCCAGTGCCGGAAATGATGTAACTAAACAGGCAGAAGCACAGAACTTCCTGACGGGTGCATTAAAATCCCTGTTTGCTGTTTCTGAAGCATACCCAGACCTGAAAGCCAACCAGAATTTCCTGGCACTTCAGGAAGAACTGACTGGAACAGAAGGCAAAATTTCCTATGCCCGTCAGTATTACAATGACTCGGTCATGCAGTACAACACCTATCAGCAGTCTTTCCCGGCTAATATTTTCGCCGGAATGTTTGGCCATTCTGCCCGGAAGTTCTTCGAGGTCACAGAAGCGGCTGCTCGTGAACCGGTCAAGGTCAGTTTCACCAAATAACGGGTATTTGAAACCTATATGATAAGAGATGTTATTCGGTCCAACCAGTGGAAGACTCGAATCATTGTCACTTTTTTCGTAGTCTTTGTTGTGGCCGCCATGTATTTGATATCCATCGCAATGGGGTGGGGTGAGATAGCCCTGCCCCTTGCTTTATTAGTGTCTTTTGTTATGACTTGGGGCAGTTATTATTATTCGGACAAAATAGTCCTGGGTATGTCTCAAGCTCGCCCCGCCACTCATGAGGAAGACCGGATGCTCGATAACATTGTGGAAGGGATCGCTATCGCGGCCGGCCTCCCCAAACCCCGAATTTATGTCATTGACGATTCTGCCCCCAATGCCTTTGCCACCGGCCGGAATCCCCAGAATGCTGTCATTTGTGTCACAACAGGCCTGATGGAAAAACTCACCCGTCAGGAACTGGAGGGGGTCGTTGCCCATGAAATGTCTCATATCAAAAATTACGATACCCTGTTGATGACCATTACGGTGGTGATGGTGGGTGCCCTCGCATTACTGGCAGACTTTTTCATCCGTTCCGCCTTTTTGGGCCGCCGCCGAAACTCTGAGCGTTCCGAAGGTGGAGGACAGCTTCAACTCATTATCATGGTGATTGGATTAGTCCTCGCTATTTTGGCTCCCATCGTTGCCCAGATGATCCATCTGGCCATATCCCGCCGCCGTGAGTTTCTGGCGGATGCCGATGGTGCACTCCTGACGCGGTATCCCAAAGGGTTATCCGATGCGCTTAAAAAACTATCCGAAGATACCGAACCTCTGGAAGCAGCCAACAAAGCCACTGCTCATCTGTACATTGTGAATCCCCTGCTGGAACATGGCGGGATGTTGAACAAACTTTTCAGTACCCATCCCCCGATAGAAGACCGGATTGCCGCCCTTAATCAGCTTTCTTTTGAAACCCGGAATAGTGCTGCCATAAAACCCTGATGTAATTTAAGGTTTCCTGTTTCCCCGCAACAAATCTAAGACTTCCTGGATATTATTTCGATGGTCATAATCCTTGTTATATCCATACTGGATACCCTTTTTCTGGTTTTCCAAAAGATACCCAATGAAATTACCTAACCCTTCTTCACGGATACATTGGACATAGGCTTGGATTTTAATATCGTGAGAGGGACTGAACATATCCTGTCCACAGGGGAAATCTGAACATTCCCAACATCCCAGGAGTCCCTTTTCAGAACAACATTTCCGTTGATAACAGGTGGCTTTCTTCCCCTGAAGTTTTTCACAAGCCCCCGGTTGAGTCCTGCACCCCGGACACTCTGATGCCAGATGGCACAGACCGCAAACCAGACCACAACAGGCAACAGTTTGAGTTAATTCATTCGATATCATGATGGGGTAATGCCTCAGGAAGGATTGGGGTTATCATCCGGTTTGGAATCTTGTTCCGGCTCTGGTTTCTTTTCCTGGTCAGGGATTTGCGTCCCCTGTGAAGGAGTTTGGAGATGACGATTTTCCAATTCACGATAGGTGTCACGCCCCAACCACAAAGCCAGCCCAGCCTGCTGAAGGAAACCCTGTTCCGCAGCCGATAATGCTTTATCCGCACGGCACAGGTCTAATAATAATTTAAGGAGGTTAGTTCGTTCCGTTGTTGTTAACAGACCGCGGAGCTGTGAGTATTGGCCCGGAGTGACATTCACATCCCGTGCCATGGACATCTTAATATAATGAATAATCCAGTCCTTTTCACGATTTTCAAAATTGAACTGGTCCAATCCCTGTTTCAGAACCTTCAACACCTCATCATCCAAAACCCGTCCACTGACAATGGCCGCATAACAAATCCTGCCAAATAACAGGCAATACCGGGTCCGGTCTGGAGGCCCTTCGAGTTTGGCAACTTCACCGGGTTTATCTTCTTTCACCGGTTCTATTTTGGATAAAGTCTGAGGCTTCCGCTGTAACACTGAAACCAGTACTGCCAACAAAGCCAAAACACAGGGGATCAGATACCACCAGAGAGATAATCCCGTTTTACGAGCTGGCCCTCCAACAGTGAAAGGTCCTTTTTGTGGAATAGTTGTCCCTGCGGGTCCGGTGGGTCCCCCGGTAGTATCAGATGAAACGGTATCCTCAGAACGGCCATTAAAGAAGTCTGACCACAGGGAATATTTACCCTGATTCGTGGCAGTAAACGGATCCGGCTCATCCGTGGGAGTTGGTGTGGGCCGGGGTGTCGGTGTCGGAGTGGGTGTTGGTTTAGGAGTGACCCGGGCACGCAGGGCCTGTTTCCGGTCATCTTCAGCTTTTACAGCCTGGCCCAGTTTTTCCCGTGCCTCGGAAGTATTTTGGATCTGGAGTGCCAGTTGGAAGGCGGTTGATGCCTGAAGATAATTCCCTTCCCGTAACCGGGCATTCCCCCGTTCCATTAAAGTGGCATACTGCTGGTTGGATTGGGTCTTCCGGGTGTCTTCGTCTTTCGCACGAAGAGACTGGAGACCTTTCTTTGCATGGGAATTGTCGGGATCCAGTTTAAGAGCTGTCTGATACGCTTCCACAGCCTTTGACTGTTCACCCACGGAGGCAAAACTATCTCCCCGCCGGCTGTGCCATTCCGCAGCGGACATAATTTCACGAACCTTCGCCTTGGGATAATACCTTTTTACCCCGTTATTTAATTCCAGGAGGTATTGGTCACTCTCTTTGGCGAGAAGTTCACCTTGGACATCACCACTGTCCCGCAATCGCAAGACGACCTGCTCCGACCAACCAAAAGAAATCACCAGAAGACTGGTGAGTGTTATTATCCAGATATATTTCAAATACTTATTCATAAAGAAATTATCAGCCGGAACAGGGTCTTTTGTATAGTTATCCTGCAAATAAAATAAATAATAAAAGCAGGACCTCCGAAGAAATCCTGCTTTTTATTCACTTCCTTTATTCGTAAAGAGCCCAATCGGTCACGGGCGTATTTTTGCTGGTCACCACATCATCCAAATAAGCCTGGGTCCCTGTACCTGAAACAAAAAACTTCACATCAAAAGTCGCCCCGGTCGAGAATGTAATCGTATCTGTTACCTGTACCCAGGTATTGGTCGAACCGGATTGGTTGGATAATGTATGGTCGTTCCATCCAAATTGAACGGTTCCACCATTCCGGAAAATCCATCCTGTAACAGTCCAGCTCTCACCCACTGCGGCCGAGGTTTCCTGCCGATAGGCCACTGCCGGTGCAGAAAAGGTAGCGACACCTAACATGCTGTACATTCCACCCGTGGTATGGTTTTGGGTGATACTGACATTCACACTGCCTTGATTATCAGTCCAGGGATTCCCACCTTCAAAATCATCTGTGAAGGCCCATCCCATCCCCACCATTCCAACCATGAGACCTAACATTAATGCCCAAATAACTTTTTTCATTCTAATCTGTCCTCCCAATTGGATAGATCTGATTATCTCCTCTTTCTTACAGAAAAAAGGGTTGTTTGATTTATTTTATTGAATAGAATCTTCTACTTGGAACTCTGAAACATCGACCGGCACACCATCGGGTCCAGACAAGGTCCAATCCGAGAACGATGTCACATTGTTCAAGGTGAACAAATTCGTCGTCAGATTTTTGGAGGAGGGAGACGTATAATACCAACTTCCTCCAGAATATTTAGCAAACAGCAGCCCATCTTCGGAGATGCTGGAATCTGACAAGTCCTGATCCGTAAAGTTTAAGGTTAAATTGGCATCTGTAATTCCACCGGTACTCTGGATTCTGAACCATCGGGATGCATAGTAGCCACTGACAGCATTCGGATGTTTCTGGTCAAAGGCGGTGACAGTCAAAGTATCTGTCCCTGTGACGGCATTAACATTAACCGTCAATGGAGTGTAAACGGTGGAAGGACTATAGGTCATCAGATGGAAAGTCACGGGTTCTTTGGCGCTCACCTGAACCTGCTGAGTGCTGCCACAACTGACAGTATAGGCTTTGACGCAGATATTCGTTAACGCATAATTACCGCCAAGGCTTGTTATATCCTGCCAACTGGATCCACCAGAACTGATCCAACTTTGACCGGCTGCAGCATCTGTCGTGCAATATCCGGAAACGGGATATTCCAAAGGTATTGGATAATTGTACCCGGGGGTAATCAGTCTCATGACCACAGAAAATTTCTGGGCAGAAGGCAGGAACAAAACAGTATTCAAACTGATTGTTGAATACCCCGCATTTGTAACAGTACCGGTATTTTGATAAACCAAAGAGCCTGTTCTGGGACCTATTGCACTGGTTACATTTGAATAAACATACACGTCATAGGATGACCCGGGAGTGGCAAAATAGGTTCCCACAGCGGCAAGGTATTCATTAGACTGGGCCGTAAAAATATTACCAACCCAGGCAGTGATTCGGCTATATCCAATATCCGTTATATGTCCGAAGGGGTCATATTGATAAACATGATGGTAAACGGTTGTCGATTGAGCCGGTGCATATATAGTGGGGGAGGCCGGTGCTACTGCATCATAATAGGAAATATAGAAGTAACCACCATCACCCCATGCCGAACTCCAGTTGTTCCGGATAATCCAGGCACCGTTACCGGGAGCGGTAACATTGAAATTACTTGCGCTGTAATTATCATCCCATCCAACGACTGAAACGGCATGGTTCGTCGAAGTAGGATTCTGGTAATAGAAAGATTTGTTCGTCGAATTATAGGCCGCATCATCCCAAAACATACTCACTTTGACAACGCCATGACTCATGATAGCCTGCTTCAGTTCTGTAAAATCACCGGTAAGCTCATAGATATTCTGGACATGTTTGCGGGGGCTTAATCCAGCAGGTGAGTCACTGACATCAATGTCATTATAGGGGTCATCTGCTTCCAGGATAGGACCTGACCACCGTAATAAATAGGCTGAAGCTTTGTTATCATTTCCACCTGCGCAGGGGGATGATAAAAATCCATGAGTATTTTTCATATTGTTTTCGGAGAAATCCCACACTTCACCCGGCAGCATACCGGATTCAAGAGAAGCCAGCGATCCGAAGGTCCAACAGGAACCACAGTTTGCCTGATTGCGGACGGCGGGAAGTTTGTCCGTTGTTCTCAAATCAAAGGATACGGGGAGACTTTTTGCTTCAGCATTTTTGGAAGGGGGGAGAATAAAGTTTTTCAAATATGATTTATCGATGGGATTCGGCATTTCACCGAGGGCATTCCAGTCTTTGGTATATGTCTGGACTTTCCCTGTCTTTTCAATGGCCTGATAAGCTGTAAAATCAGGGTTTACTGGAGCCATTTGGAGGTCTTTTACGCTAGTTTCGGCAGATGAAGCCGCTATCAACACCCCCGTAAATAGAACACTGGAAATTAACTTCATTAAAGTTGAATATTTCATACATCCCTCACTTTTTTAAGATTCAGTGGCACAATATTGACAGTTCTCTTTTAACATACATGCAATATACCGTCAATAAGAGTTGTTATCATCTCTATAATAAGTAAGGCCCGAATCAACAAAACTTGCTGATTCGGGCCTTTAAGTAACCTGTTTTTATCACTTAGACTTCATCAGGACCAATCATTTTTTCCGGTCGAACATACTTATTAAATTCTTCTTCTGTTGCATAACCCAGGGCCATACAGGCTTCCTTCAAAGAAGTCCCTTCATGATGGGCTTTTTTGGCCACCTGAGAGGATTTGTCATATCCAATCAAGGGACTCAAAGCCGTCACCAACATTAAAGACTGTTCCATGTAGAAATTTACCCTGTCCCGATTGACCTGAAGGTCTTTAACACAATGTTCATCAAAGGAACGGCAGGTATCCGCCAGTAACCGGACCGAATGGAGAAAGTTATGGATTATCACCGGCTTAAAGACATTTAATTCAAAGTTACCCTGGGATGCCGCAAATCCAATCGCCGCATCATTTCCCATAACCTGAACCGCCACCATGGTCATGGCTTCGGACTGGGTAGGATTGACCTTGCCGGGCATAATGGAAGAACCGGGTTCATTTTCGGGCAGTAATAATTCACCCAGACCACACCGTGGACCGGAACCCATCCACCGGAAATCATTGGCAATCTTCATCAGGGTGCAGGCCAGAGTTTTCAGGGCACCGGAGGCCATCACAAAGGGGTCATGAGCAGCCAGGTAAGCAAACTTATTCGGAGCACTCACAAACGGCAGTCCCGTTAATTCCGCAATCTTGGCGGCACCGCGTTCAGCAAATTCCGGATGTGTATTCAAACCCGTACCCACCGCCGTTCCACCTAATGCTAATTTGAAAAGGTCTGGGAGAATAACTTGGAACCGGTCTAAATCCTGATCTAACTGAGCCACATAACCGGAGAATTCCTGGCCCAAAGTAATGGGGGTGGCATCCATCAGGTGAGTCCGGCCACTTTTGATGATGTCTTTATATTCCTCAGACTTCCTGGCAAGCCCGTCACGGAGTTGTTTGACAGCGGGGATCAGATAATGCACCACCTGTTCAGCAGCAGCGATGTGCATGGCAGTTGGGAAAGTGTCATTGGAGGATTGGGACATATTGACATGGTCATTGGGATGAACGGGTTTCTTGCTTCCCATCTCACCACCTGCAATTTCAATGGCCCTGTTGGACACAACTTCATTAGTGTTCATATTCGTCTGAGTCCCGGAACCGGTCTGCCAGATGCGTAACGGGAAGTGCTCATCCAGTTTTCCACTGATGACTTCATCACAGGCCTTTACAATCAGGTCCGCTTTATCAGCGGGAAGTTTTCCAAGTTCTTTATTGACCAAAGCCGCCGACTTTTTCAATAGGCCAAAAGCACGAATCAGTTCACGGGGCATTACGTCGTTTGCAATATCAAAATGAATCAAAGAACGAGCCGTCTGTGCACCATAATACCGGTCACAGGGAACCTCAATAGCTCCCATACTGTCGGTTTCTTTACGAGTTTTCACTGTAGTATCGTTGGACATAATAGGATTTTCTCCTTCATCTAGGTGTGGGGTTGGGACCGAATTCTCGCTTCTTTATATGCTATCGGGAATTTCAGCAGAGTGCAAATCACAGATATAGAAATGCCCCCCTGATGTTGTCAGGGGGGCGATTGGATTTATTATCAAAATTACTTGTCAGTCAGAGCGGCTACACCGGGAAGAACTTTGCCTTCCAGGAATTCCAGGGAAGCACCACCACCGGTGGAAACGTGGCTCATCTTATCAATACAACCGGCTTTTTCCAAAGCAGCAATGGAATCACCACCACCAATAATGGTTACCGCGCTGGAAGCACCAACGGCCTTGGCAATCGTTGTTGTGCCAGTGGCAAACTTGTCAATTTCAAAAACACCTAATGGACCGTTCCAGACAATCGTCTTTGCGGAAGCAATGATTTCTTTGAAATTTTCCATTGTTTGGGGACCGATATCCACACCCTCATAATCAGAGGGGAAGGAATCACGTTCTACCAGCTGAGTATTGGCATCTGCAGAAAATGCATCCGCCACCATGTTATCAACGGGGATAACCAGCTTGTCGCCAGCTTCGGCTAATAATTCTGCGGCCAGCGGGACATAATCAGGCTCTAATAAAGATTTGCCAATTTCTAAACCTTTGGCTTTGTAGAAAGTATAAGTCATGGCACCACCGAGAAGCAGTTTATCTACTTTCGGAAGTAAGTTTTTGATAACACTGATCTTACTGGAGACTTTGGCGCCGCCGATAATGGCAATAAACGGACGTTCCGGGTTCGCAAGAGCTTTCCCCAGGAAATCCAGTTCTTTCTGCATCAGGAAGCCAGCCACAGACGGGGAAAGATATTTGGTGACACCCTCCGTGGAAGCATGGGCCCGGTGAGCAGATCCAAACGCATCATTACAATAAATATCACCCAGTTTGGCTAATTTGGCAGCAAATTCAGGGTTATTTTTCTCTTCTTCAGCATAGAAGCGAACATTTTCCAACAGACAAACATCGCCATCTTTTAAACCGGCCACAGCCGCTTCAGCATCTGGTCCGATACAATCAGTCACATAGACAACATTCTGACCGAGAAGTTCACTCAACCGTTTTGCCACAGCACCTAACCGGTACTTATCATTCACCTGACCTTTGGGCCGGCCTAAATGAGACATCAGGATCGCTTTACCACCGTTTTCAATGATATATTTTACGGTCGGTAGGGAAGCTCGAACTCTTGTATCATCAGTAATACTAAGGTTTTCGTCCATGGGGACATTGAGGTCTAAACGAGTCAGAACCCTTTTTCCTTTTACATCCACATCGGTAATAGACATCTTATTCATGCCAAGACTCCTTGTTTTCCTAGGGTTTTTAGAGCTTACTAGTGGCTTTTTATGATAACATAGTCAGATAAGCCTTGGCACCCAAAAAACCGTTTTTTTAGCCGGGCATCAAGGCACCTGCCACTACAAGACCATGAATCGGGAGTCAGTACATGTCAGATTTTATTGTCATTCTGGATTATGGATCTCAGTACACCCAGCTTATCGCCCGTCGTATTCGGGAAAAAAAGGTTTACTGTGAAATCCACCCCCCAACAGCCGACCTCAAAGCTCTGTTAAATCGTAACCCCAACGGGATTATTCTTTCGGGAGGACCGGCCAGCGTTTATGCAAAGGATGCCCCTAAAGCAATCCCCGGTCTGTTTGATACCGGGATTCCTACCCTCGGAGTTTGCTATGGGATGCAATTGATGTCCTTTAACCTCAAGGGTAAGGTCGAACGGGGCTCTCGCCGTGAATATGGCCGTACCCCCATCAAAATCGTAAAAAAACATCCTCTGTTTGTGGACGTTCCTGCAGAAAGCGTTGTCTGGATGAGCCATGGAGATCAAGTGACCCGTCCGCCAAAAGGATTCGATGTCCTGGCAGAAAGTGAAAACACTCCGATCACAGCCATTGCAAACGAAGAACGGGAACTCTACGGTGTCCAGTTCCATCCCGAAGTAGTTCATACACAGTTTGGCCAGAAAATTCTCGATAATTTCCTGTTTAATTTGTGTAAATGTTCCGCAGACTGGAGCATGCATTCTTTTGTAGAAAAAGCTGTTAAACAGATTCAGGACACTGTCGGCGACGATGAAGTTATCTGTGCCGTTTCTGGCGGTGTAGATTCAACCGTGACCGCCGTTCTCATCCACAAAGCAATTGGAAAGCGATTGACCTGCATTTTTGTGAATAATGGGCTTCTCCGCAAAGATGAAGCAGAAAAAGTTCTTTTCACCTTCCGCAAACAATTTGGAATTAAACTGGACTTCGTGGACGCAGAAGACCGGTTCCTGAAAAAGCTCAAAGGCGTTGCTGATCCAGAGCGCAAACGGAAAATCATCGGCCGTGAGTTCATCCGGATTTTTGAAGAAGAAGCAAAACAGTTCAAAAATGCCAAATACCTGGCTCAAGGCACCCTGTATCCAGATGTCATTGAGTCCATATCCACCAAGGGACCCTCCGCAACCATCAAATCCCACCATAATGTGGGTGGTCTCCCCAAAAACATGAAATTCAAACTGGTAGAACCTCTCCGCGAATTATTCAAAGATGAAGTTCGAGCCTTAGGCGAAGAACTGGGGATTCCACATGACTTCCTGTGGCGTCATCCATTCCCGGGTCCGGGACTGGCCGTCCGTTTGATTGGACCCATCACCAAAGCCCGTCTGGATGTCCTCCGGGAAGCTGATGATATTATCTTGGATGAAATCAAAGCCTGTGGTTGGTATTCTAAACTCTGGCAAGTATTCGGGGTCCTTCTTCCGGTCAAAACTGTCGGTGTCATGGGCGATGAAAGAACCTATGCCGATGTTATTGCCTTGCGGGCAGTGACCTCCGATGATGCCATGACTGCCGATTGGGCAAAACTTCCCTATGAAGTATTGGAAACCATATCCAGCCGCATCATCAATGAAGTCGATGGGGTTAATCGAGTCGTGTACGATATTTCTTCGAAGCCTCCGGGCACCATTGAGTGGGAATAA
>CAZXWN010000022.1:0-20037 GCA_964644695.1 uncultured bacterium | reverse complement strand
TTAACATGCGGTTTCTTGCGCTCAAATTTAGCTTTCGCCATGGGTCATTTCTCCTTAAGCAACTTGGGTTATTTATTCCCGGTTACACCGACGAATCGGCGTTTCGCTTTTCTAGTATCTATTTACCTGTCGCAGCTGAGACAATTGTTTCAGCAACGTTTTTGGGTACTTCTTCATAATGACTGAACTGCATGCTGTAGTTTGCACGGCCTTGAGTTAAAGAACGTAAGGCAGTTGCGTATCCAAACATGTCAGACAGTGGAGCATGGGCTCTAATGACTTGACCGTTACCCCGTTTATCAAGACCGGATACCCGGCCACGACGGGAACTGAGGTTACCAATAACATCACCCATGAATTCTTCTGGTGTAACAACTTCAACAGCCATTACCGGTTCAAGAAGAATGGGATGAGCTTTTTTGGCACCTGCCTGGAAAGCCATAGAACCGGCGATCTTGAAGGCCATTTCTGAAGAGTCAACATCATGATAAGAACCATCCAGGATACTGACTTTGATATCTACCACCGGATAACCGGCCAAGACACCAGTCTTCATGGCTTCAATAACGCCCTTTTCAACAGCGGGGATGTATTCACGAGGAACCACACCACCGACGATTTCATTCACAAATTCAAAACCAAAACCTGGTTCCATTGGTTCAATGCGAAGTACGCAATGACCGTATTGACCACGACCACCAGACTGACGGATGAATTTACCTTCCTGTTCAACTGGCTTCTTGATGGTTTCACGGTAAGCAACCTGAGGTTTACCTACAGTTGCATCAACCTTGAATTCACGGATGAGACGGTCAACAATGATTTCCAGGTGGAGTTCACCCATACCTGAAATCAAGGTCTGACCTGTTTCAGCATCAACATTGACACGGAAAGTAGGATCTTCTTCTGATAAACGGTCCAGAGATAAACCTAGTTTATCCTGATCCGCTTTAGTTTTGGGTTCGATCGCAATTTGAATAACCGGTTCCGGGAAGGTCATCGATTCAAGAATAATAGGATGATCTTCATCGGTTAAAGTATCACCGGTCGTTGTATATTTCAGACCGACTACTGCGGCAATGTCACCAGTACAAATTTCTTCAATATCCTGACGCTTATTAGCGTGCATCTGAAGTAAACGACCGATACGTTCCTTCTTTCCATTAGTGGCATTCAAAACATAAGAACCTGATTTAAGAACGCCAGAGTAAACACGGAAATAAGTCAGCTTGCCGACATAAGGATCTGTCATAACTTTAAAGGCTAATGCAGAGAAAGGTTCAGAATCTTCGGCACGACGAGATTCTTTTTCATTTGTCCGGGGATTGATACCCGAGATAATCGGGTCATCGGCCGGGCTCGGCATGTAATCAATAACGGCATCCAATAACGGCTGAACACCTTTGTTTTTAAAGGAGCTTCCACACATTACCGGAGTAAATTTGCATTCTAAAGTACCGCGACGAAGAGCGGATTTAATAACGGGGAGAGAGATTTCTTCTCCAGCCAGATATTTTTCCATCACAGACTCATCGACATCAGCGAGAGCTTCAATAAGCCGGTCACGATACTGTTTGTACAGTTTCTGCATATCGGAAGGAATATCAATTTCATCAAACTTGGCACCTAACTCTTCACCCTGCCAAATCAAGGCCTTCCCGGTAACGACATCAACAATACCTTTGAATTGATCTTCGGAACCGATGGGTAAAGTAATAGGGAGAGGATTGGCACCTAATCGGCTCTTCATCATATCCACGCATGAATAGAAGTCAGCACCGGTGCGGTCCATTTTGTTTACAAAAGCAAGACGTGGCACGCCGTATTTATCCGCTTGACGCCAGACAGTTTCAGACTGCGGTTCAACACCACCCACGGCGCAGAACAAAGCAACTGAACCATCCAGGACGCGGATGCTCCGCTCAACTTCCACAGTGAAATCCACATGGCCCGGCGTATCAATAATGTTGATTTGATGGTCTTTCCACATACATTTCGTGGTGGCGGAGGTAATCGTAATACCCCGCTCTTTTTCCTGGACCATCCAATCCATTTCAGCGGCGCCGTCATGGACTTCGCCCATCTTATGAATTCTGCCGGTATAGAACAGGATTCGTTCGGTGGTCGTGGTTTTCCCGGCATCAATATGAGCCATGATTCCGAGGTTGCGGACCTTAGTAATATCAATACTTCGCGACATAAATGCTTTGTAACCTGTTTCCTTCCTACGATTTTTATATTGAGATGGTGATTATTTCCTGATGATTTACCAGCGGAAATGTGCGAAAGCTTTATTCGCTTCAGCCATCTTATGAGTATCTTCTTTTTTCTTGTAAGCGCCGCCCTGGAGCTTAAATGCGTCAATCAGCTCTTCAGCTAATTTTTCGCACATAGGTTTACCTTTACGATCGCGGCTGTAAGAGAGGATCCAACGGAAGGCTAATGCCTGCCGACGGTCCTGACGAACTTCGACCGGAACCTGATAGTTAGCACCACCCACGCGGCGGGAACGGACTTCAACAGCAGGCTTACAGTTTTCAATGGCCTGTTTAAAGACCTTAAAACCCGGTTCCTGAGTTTTCGCTTCAACAATTTCAAGGGCTTTATAGAAAATCCGCTCAGCGGTACCCTTTTTGCCACCGTACATCATGTGATTGATGAACTTGGCTACCAGTTGGCTACCGAACTGTTGGTCCGGTTTGAGTTCTCGTTTTTTTAAAACTACTGTTCTTCGTGGCATATCTATTCACTTCCCGTGATTCTGGTTGAATTAGACTTCTAGTTATTTTTTCTTAGGCCGTTTTGCCCCATATTTGGAACGGGACTGATTACGACCTTCGACACCCACGGCATCCAAGGCACCACGGATGATGTGGTAACGAACACCCGGTAAGTCCTTAACACGACCACCACGGATCAAAACGATGGAGTGTTCCTGGAGGTTATGGCCGACACCCGGAATGTATGAAGTAACTTCAAATCCATTGGTCAGCCGAACGCGGGCCACTTTCCGCAATGCTGAGTTCGGTTTCTTCGGCGTTGTCGTATAGACACGCGTACAGACACCCCGTCTTTGCGGGCAGCTGGCGAGAGCCGGAGATTTCGACTTGTAGACGATTTTATTCCGCGCTCCGCGCACAATCTGGTTAATTGTAGGCATGAATCAAGACTCCTATTGACCTTGATAACTATAATAAATTTTAATAATTGGGTTTCTTTTTAAGTACTGACGGAATTTTTCGTTGGCGAGCTCCGGAAAACAACCCGGAAAATCTGTTCAGCCTCTATCTCTGATCCAGTATCTACAATCTTTTTATCAGAGATATGTTCCTCAAGTGGAACACGGTAAGGTTACAATAATTCGGTCCGCCCAGGATGGGTGAAGGACCTTCTCTGTAACCTGTCAATCAGTGTATTCCGTACACACTGTAAACAACTCGAACCTGCTTACGCAAAACCCGAGATAATAATTTTACCTTGATATTCTCTTTAATTGCAAGCACTTTCTGGAAAAAAACTTTTAAAAGTCAAAATTTATTCCAGAATATTAATTATATCATTGATATCAAAGAAGATAAAGCGAATACTTTTTTTCATCAAAAACCGGAGATAATCCCTATGGAAGTCCATATAAAGCATAGGTTTAGCCCTTCCATATACAGAACCCTGTCCATTCTGATTAGGATAAATCTCTAAATTTAAGTTAGGATAAGTATATAAATATTGGAGAGCGAGTCACCTTTTCGTATGACCCCAAAAGAACAACATGGCATGGATATGACAAAAGGTCATATCGGCCAACAATTATGGAAATTTTCTATTCCAATGCTGCTCGGCAGCACATTTCAGACGGCATACAGTATTGTCAACGCCCTGTGGGTTGGGAATGGACTGGGCAAAGATGCCGTAGGTGCCATTGCGGTCAGTTTCCCTGTCATATTCTTTTTAATGGCAATAGCTGGCGGCCTGACCATGGCCACGTCTGTCTTAGTATCTCAGGCATACGGTGCTAAAAACTATGACCGAATGAATCAGGTCATTCAAAATTCACTCGTCTTAATACTCATCAGCAGCGCCCTACTATTAGTAATGGGCTACATTACCGTTGAACCCTTATTAAAACTGATGAAAACCCCTCCAGAAATCCTGCCCATGGCAACTCAATATATCAAATTATTTATATGGGTTGTTCCGTTCATGTTTGTCATGATTCTCATCACCTCCATTTTGCGGGGTGTGGGCGATTCAATGACTCCCCTGTACTTTCAAGCCGCTGGAGTGGTCATCACTGGGATTTTGGACCCCTTTTTAATGTTCGGGTGGTGCGGATTACCTCGATTAGGTCTCAATGGAACAGCATGGGCCACTTTAATATGTAATGCTATGGGCGTCATAGCATTAGACTGGTATCTTCACTACAAGAAACATATCGCTACCCCCAACTGGCGCAAGATGAAAGCCGATTGGGAAACGACTTGGTTAACATTAAAATTGGGAATCCCCCCCATGCTGCAGCAGGCCTTAGTCTCCATGGGATTCCTGATCATGATGGGATTAGTGAATGAATATGGACATAATGCCACCGCCGCCTTTGGCATCGTTATGAGAATTGACCAATTAGCCTTTATCCCATCCATGACTATTGGAATGGCCGTATCGACTCTGGCAGGACAAAATGTAGGTGCAAACCGGTATGACAGAGTGCCCTCTGTTTTTCGGTGGGGAATCCTTTATGGAGTCGGATTAACGGCGATAGTATCCTTGTTGTGCTTCACAATACCCCATTTTCTCCTTAAATTCTTTGTCAAAGATGTAACGGTCGTTCAATTAGGCGAAAGTTATCTTCGAGTCATGGGATGGGGTTATCTGTTGTTTGCTGTGATTTTTGTATCCAACGGGATAATCAACGGCGCAGGACACACTTTGGCTACGACCTTTTTCACCCTCATTGGCTTATGGATAATCCGTTTGCCTCTGGCAACCTGGGCATCACACCAGTATCACCAGTTACATTACATCTGGTACGCCATGGTTTTCAGCACCCTAATTGGGACACTCATGAGCTGTGCTTATTATTATCTCGGATGGTGGAAAAAACCGATAGGAAAGACAAAGCTGGTCCCATCCACAGAAACGCAACCCGTTGATTAATAATCTATTGGCCCTTATTGACTGATTTCAGCCATTTCTTCCAGTGCCTGTATTCGACCCATATCAATAATGCCGCAGGGATGAGATAAACACCTAACATCATCCAGACGACCAGGGGAATACCCGGAGACTGGGTTGAAATCGGCTTGTCAGGAACAGGACGGGTCAAGGAAAACACCAGCGCCACTTCTCCCAGACAACCGGAATCCACAAGAAGCTTACCCATGGAGGAAGGGATCATCAAACCCCAGAAGGTAGGATAGGATACCGGAATGATTTGCCGCGCTAATGTACCGGACAAATCCAGCCGTCCCATTGTTCGACAGGCTCCGATACCAAAAACAGAAGCAACCGACCCAAAACCTTTCACAACAGGACCGGAATCGGCATCTTGTACGGAATCCGGGATTCGTGTAGAAAATTCCCGAAATCCTTTTACCCCATACTTTTCCTGCCAGAAATACTTTTGATAATTCTTAAACCACTGTGCTGCAATGTCCCGATTCAGTTCCGGCGCAAAAATCAAAATCCCTGAATTATTACACCCTCGGGCTAAATTAATCGACTTCCCTGTTTTGGGTTCAGCCATATAGGCAGGGACACCTTCTTCTGTCATAGAGTGAGTCGTCAAGGAACTCATCAGTTCTTCAGCCAGTTTGGAATGGTCTGTCCCCAAAATCACATCGGCACGGCGAATCCCGGCCACTGACCATAAGACATCTGAGGGGTAACATTCACCCGGATAATCATCCAGCAGGTGGTGAGGGGCTTTTTCCAATTCTTGCCCCAGGGAGGTGACTTGGGAATGAAGTAGAGTTCGATAGGTTGTCTTGTGAGAAACCTTCTCATAAGCAGTCAACCCCTGAATCAGTAACATTCGGTAAAACACATTTTCACGGTTCAAATAGTCATCACCCCAGCGTTCCTTCACCCAGGCAGCCGTTCGGGGGTCTGCCACAATTCGGACAGCCACTTCTACAGCAGGGTCCATGACTTTCTTTAATGACTCATCCGAACCATACTGTTTCTGGATTTCTTCCGCCGTCAACAGGTAAAAGGCCGCTCCGAACATGGGCCATTCAGTTTCTGAAACGCTATCCTGATTCACAGATGACCCGGCGCCTCGGTTCAGATACTGACTTCCCCAGCGGGAAAATCGATGGGAAACATCTTTGAACATTCCCAGGGTATAGGAATTTATTCCCTGCTGGTGGAAAGAGGTATCCAAACCCACCCTGAGAGTAATCCAGGCGGGATATAAAAAGAAACAGATGACAAATATTCCAATTAAAAGAGTACCCGCAATCTTATAGAAAAAAGCGAAAGGTCCAAAGTGGTTATAAACATCCCTGAGCTTCTGTTTCATTATGTTTTCCCTTATCCCGCACGCTATTACCCGACGTATGTCATCGGACATTCAGACTGCCGAGTAACAATACTTTATGGTAATATTTGAATAGAATCAAGCGGAGGTCAGGCAAATGAGTAAAACAAATATTTTAGAGTTAATCGCATCGGAATTAATAAAAGTTTCTTCAAAATCAGGAGGAAACTTAGCCCTGCATCTGGACCCGGTCAAAAAAAACCTCTTCGATTTATTTATCAAAGCACGCAACCTGGATGAAAATGAGACCATCAAACCCCAACTGATCCGGGATTTTGTTCTGGACAAGGTCTCTCAATCCTCTCAACCTACCGATATTGACCAGGCAACATTAAATAATCTGTTATCTGAATTGGAACATTGCTGGGACGAGTGGAATTTTGTCATGGACAATTTCAAACTCACCGATTTAATTATCTAATTCCATCAGCGAGTAAACACAGATACCCTTCTAAAGCACATATCTCACCCAAACCATCCGGTTTGGGTTGGCTTTTTTTCGGCTTAAAACCAAAAGACCGGGCAATCAACCCGGTCTTTTTATATCTTCATGTATGACTATCATTCATAGAGATTACTATTGGGTTCTTCAAACAATGGAGCACTCGTTAATAAGGGGTCATAAATGTAGTTATAGTTATCAGTAACATAAATAAAACGACCCCATGTACCTAAACCAAGATCTGAACCACCAAGGATTGATGGGGTAAAACCTGTCACCGACTTAAACTTATTTCCTTCGACTCCACCATCTTTTAAATCCATTGCATAACAAGGATTTATTGTTTCGCTTGAACTTTTTCTATTCACAAATACAAATAAGGTTGATTGTTGAGTAAAAACCGCACTTACAGGTACATAATGGTCATATGGTCCTCCCACAACAGTCCAAGGACCTAGCTTACCGTCTTCCTGAATGTCAGCAGATTCAATATAACAAACAGGGTCTTCCATGGAGCCATCATACTTGTACAGACCATAACAGTACACTTTATTTCCCAATCTAAACGAAGAATAAACCGGACCTTGAATATGTTTAAAAGAATATCCAGGCTGGAAGGCTTCGAGTCGTTCAGTCGTTCGGTTAAATTTAGCGTAAGATACGGTTTTTAAAAAGGTGTTTGCTACACCATTATTCCAGTTTCTTCCCCCAAACATATATATATAATCATTTACCATCAAACTGGAATGTTTTCCTCTGGGAGTATCCATTGAACCCGAATAAACCACATACCCTATACTGTCTGGACTCAAGGTTAACTGGTAGAGAGCGGCCACATGCCCACCCTGATACATGATGGTTTCATAATATCCCCCAGAAATAAACATATATTTATCCGTCGTTGTTATGGATGACTCCCGATAAACAGTCAACCCCCTGGGGAGAGAATCCATTCCATTCACCTACTTCGCCAGTATCTGTTACGGGAAGAATT
Source organism: uncultured bacterium (assembly GCA_964644695.1). Taxonomy (GTDB): domain Bacteria; phylum UBP4; class UBA4092; order UBA4092; family UBA4092; genus CAZXWN01. The sequence continues at coordinate 12,066 of CAZXWN010000022.1, read as the reverse complement.
TGAATACAATCAGGCCATCTGGGAGTAACCAGTTTATGATCAAAATAAATCATGGGGCTTTCCATCGTCATACCTGTCAATTCAGTTCCTTGTCTCCATCCTCCTTCACCGGCGGCAAAAGAAAGCGAAGTAATTAATACTAAAACTAACAAACAAAGTAATTGTTTATTCATCCTCATAAGCTGTTGAATCCCCTTTTTCAGTCGTCATTGTCACCAATCTATACCCTTTATCATGGACTGTCAACAATTGTTTTTAACTTAGGCTACCTAACAGAAAATATCACATTAAATTTGTGGTTTTAGGCCGACCCGATTCGTTTCTGCTTCGTCAGTGAGAACGAAGAATCCACGGAGTTAGTCCGAGATGGTCCGTGGGTGATTCGATATGGAGGGAAACAAGGTTAGCAGGAACAGAAAAGGATACAGGTCCCTGAAATAAAGGGAAAAAGAATATCAAAAAGGAATAAATCTGCGGGTAATAAGAGAATCAACCGTATTTTTTCTGGTAGAACCCGGAAAATCCGGATTACAGGTCCCGACGCGAGAAAATCCAGCCAGCGACAGACAGGTAAAGGGCTGCCAGGAAAATCCCGTACAGGGTAACCGTTCCGATATACGTCCAGGACACCGGAATCCCCATTATTAAAGCCTGTTTTATATCGAAATACTCATATGTTGGAGGGAGGACAGGATTATTCAAAGGAACCGCTACGGTTTTTAGTACCCAGTGATTGAAGGTTCCCGCTATTTCTTTTATCTCACCCAGGTAATAAATCAGGAATGTCACACAGACATTGGCCGCCGTTGAAAAGAAGGTGGAGAAGAATAAACAAACTGCTGCGGTCACCGTACATTCCACAAAGACCAGATACAGGGATTGAATGGTGGTTTGTTCCAAATGACCCTGACGGTACCAGAGTAAACTCAAGAAAATGACCGCCAGGACACCCAGATTCAAGTAAATCACATATAAAGCACCGACAAATTTACCCACTAACACTTGCCATCGGGATAGTGGTTTTGCCAGCAGGGGATAAACTGTCTTCATCTGTAATTCATTCGAGAGGAGTCCGGCAGTAGAAGTCAGGGTAATCAATAATCCCACAAAAGTCAGAGCAAACAGGGACGTATCCTGCAGGAACTTTGTCTGAACATCCAACCCAAAGGCATTATAAGTGGAAGCCCATACCAGGAAAATAAAACAAATCCCCATGAACACATGAATAATCCGTTTTCGATAACTTTCCAAAAATACCATTTTAGCTAAAGCAAAGATGGAGTCCAGCATCAGGCTTCCTCCTGTACAATTCGCATAAACAAATCTTCCAGTGAATCTCGCTGCGGCATGGCTGACTCAATCATCAGATTCATGGATTCCAAAGCCCGCATCACCGGATAAAATCCCGCTCGATTACCCAATACCAGGAGAGTCCGGCCTTCACTGATTGTCCATTCCATGGATAAATCCATAGACCCTGTATTTTGGCGAATTCGTCGAGTTGCGTCATCTATGGTTTCCGGAGTCAGAATAGACCAGAAATGAATATGGAGTTTCTGGGATTCCGGAAGAAGTTCTTCCAGTTTTCCTTCTCTGACCATTTGCCCCTTATTCAGGATCCCGACCCGGGTGGATATCATTTCCACCGTCGATAATTCATGAGACGAAAAGAAGATGGTCACACCCTGTCGATTTAATTCAAAGATGGTCTCCCGGATATCTTTCCGTCCTACGGGGTCCAGCCCCGAAGCCGGTTCATCCAGGATAAGAAGTTTCGGTTGATTTAATAAAGCCTGCGCCAGTGAGAACCTTTGTAACATTCCCTTGGAAAAATCTTTCAGGAAGGTATTTTCTTTCCCCGGCAATCCTACTTTTTCCAGAAGGTCAGGGATTCTTTTTTTGAGGTCATGCGATGAGAGATGGAACATCCGTCCATAAATTTGTAAAAGCTCTCCCGCCTTCATATACCAGTAATAATATGCAATTTCCGGCATATACCCGACATCCATCCGAACGGCAGGGTCCCCAGCAGGCCGCCCCAACAAATTGAGAGTCCCCGCATCCGAATGAATAAAACCCAGTATCAGTTTGATCGTGGTTGTTTTTCCGGCACCGTTAGGTCCCAGAAATCCATATATTTCACCGGATTGAATCGTCAAATTCAAATTCGATAAAGCAGGATGGTCATACTGATTCTTTTTTTGTTTCTTATACGTTTTAGTTAGGTTCTGGATTTCAATGACGGGTACCATAAATTCCCTCGTCGAAATTGAGTAGCAGATATTGATGAAATATGCCAGATTTCAGAATGTTATGCAAGCCGCCCCGGGAAATTAATCGCCGGGTAAAGTCTCCAAAGTAGCTCCTTCAGATTTCCCCGTACTGACTGGAGGTTTCACGGATTCCTCTTTTTTAGAAACAGGACTGGTTGGTGTTGGCTGAGCTGGATTTACAACCTCGGTTGCCGGTACGGTTGAGTCTTGTCCGAGAAGCACATTGGCTGTTGTATCAAGTTCCAGAGGAGCCGCACCCGGAATCCGCCGAGGTTGAATCACTGACATGGGAGATTCTGCCTTACCTTTACGAATCAAGTCCCATTCCTTGAACATATCCCGTACCAGAGGAGCCGCCGCAACGGCACCAAATCCGCCTTCTTCCACGATAGCCAGCACCGTCAAACCCGGTTTCTCATAAGGACCATAAGCACAGAACCATGCAATATCCTTACCTCCGGTACCACTCTGAGCAGTTCCTGTTTTTCCTGCCAGCTCCAGTCCGGGGATCCGGGCATTGGTTGCTGTACCTGCCCCATTAACGACAGTCCACATCCCTTTTCTCACCAGATTCAGCTGATCAGGATTTAGTTGAATTTTGTGTAATGCCGTTGGTTGGAATTTCTGGAGTATTTTTCCACTACCATCCTCCACCTGTCGGACAACCATCGGTTGATAAACCGTACCGCCATTGGCAATCGTCGAGACGACATTCATTATCTGTATGGGGGATGCCAGAAGGAATCCCTGACCAATACCCAGCTGGACCGTATCACCCAGATACCAACCTTCACGACGGTTTTTCTTTTTCCATTCCCGAGTTGGAAGGAAACCACGGCGTTCTTTCTGGAGGTCAATCCCTGTTTTTTCACCAAATCCAAATTGCGCCGCCAGATATAAAAGTTTTTCAATGCCGACTCTCTGAGCCACATTGTAGAAATACACATTACAGGACAATCCAATCGCACGATTGAGATTGACCGCCCCATGAGTATGGGTACATTTGAAAATCCATTTTCCCAACCGATATGAACCACCACAAACAAAGGTCGTATTCGGAGTAACTTTCTCGTTTTCCAAACCCGCCAATGCGGTAATTAACTTAAAGATAGACCCCGGAGGATAGGTGCCAGAAATGGCACGATTATTAAACGGACGGCCTGGGTCATTGGCTATTCTCGCCCACTGCGAATGAGTAATATACCCTGACAATAGATTGGGGTCATACGAAGGTTCGGACACCAGCGCTTTGATTCCCCCGGTATTGGGGTCCATGGCAACAATAGCGCCCCGTTTTCCCGAAAGCAGGTCCACTGCCTTTTTCTGTAATCGGGCATCCACATTCAAGACAAGATTACTTCCAGGGATAGAAGGCAGTTCTCCCAGGTCTCTCTTTTTCCGACCGAGCGCATCGACTTCAATCTGCCATCCACCCGCCTGACCCCGGAGTTGTTTTTCATACACCCGTTCCAACCCATCCCGACCTACCACATCAGACAGGTCATATTCCTCATATTCCGGTTCCTGAAGTTCATCCACGGTTATACCACGCAGATATCCCAGTAAGTGCGCACCCCCTTCATACAGGGGATAATATCGGATAAATTCGTCTTTAACATAAACACCCGGTAAATCCAGAGACTGTTCACGGACCGCCGCCACCACAGAATAATCAACATCCTGGGCAATTTTACGGGGTTGCATTCGTTGATAGATATTCCCTTTTCGTGCCAGCTCATCGGCATAGTTGGCATTTCGGTTCCGAAGAATTCTGATGAGTTTGTTGTAGGAATCTTCCCGCTCTTCCTTATTGGTGACCACAGGATCAAAGAAAATTGAGAATACACGGCGGTTTGTAGCGAGAGGCACATTGTTACAGTCATAGATGATTCCCCGGGGAGTCCGGGTTTTGATCAGGCGGATACGATTGTTTTCAGCCATCTGGCGGTACTGGTTCCCATGCCAGATTTGTAGAAAAAACAATCGCAAAATTAAAATGAAAAAGATACAGAAGGCCGCCCATTTCAATCTTTTTGAGCGGTCATCCAAAGAAAATTCAGGTTGTTGGGAACGAATATACATGGTTGATTCCCGGTTGGGAAATCCTCAGTCAATCTAGATTAAGATTTTACCATTAATCGGGGCCCGAAAAGAGTAATACTGGAGTCTCGGGCAAGAGACTCCAGTATTTATTCTGCGGATTATCAGTTCAGAACCAGTTAAACAAATTGTCAGGACATATTTTCAGATTCTGGAGATTTATTTTCTGTGGAGGAATATTCTTCCTCTGTAGTTTCAGGGGGACGATTGAAGAAAATGTTATATAAATAATAAAGTAGAATTGCGTAAAAACCCCATAGAATCATGACAAAAATAGAATTGCTGTAATCCAGACCATTACCGACTAACCAGTTTTGAAATTGGGGGATGCGGGAAGCGGTCATAACCAAGATTCCAAGAGGAATAATCAACATGGCCATAAATCCGAGGAATTCCAGGGTGTGCCTTAGTTTTGATACAGGTACTTTTTCTTTTTCCGCACCGTTCATCTCAGGATAGACACTTAATCCAACATCCACATCATTGGAACCACACACCACCGCTTTGATCTGGTATCCCGTCAACATCTTCATCTCATCGATTGCCCGAACATCTGTAGGATGCTCCATCGCTATGGTTAAGATGTTAGACTCCAGAGAGATTGGAATTGCGCGGTGTTCAGCGGCGTACCTTTTGGGTAGAATCTTTAATATCCGGGGGTCCAATGTCTTATCCGCAACCCGAATATACTCCATGCCCATGACTTGGGCCTGGATTTCTTTGAGGCGGGTCGGAGAGACCAGCTTCATTTCCAGCAACACCGTATCCAGAGGTTTGTGAGTTCTGGATCTTTCTTCCAGAACCTCCCGGATTTGGCGTTTGCTGACCATCCTTTTTTCGACAAGGAGGGCCACGAGCCTGTTTTCATCAAGCGAGCCTTGCATGCTACCTCCCTTTCAGCATTGGCATAACTGCTGATGGTACCAGCTTTTTTTGGATTATATACGAATGTGGCCATTTTGCATACCCCTGTTTAATTATTTTTATTATTTTTCCTAACATCACTAAATACAGTCTTCTATACCCTTTACTGCAAATCCTGTTTTAAGAGAATTATCATTTTTACCCAACTCTTTGCGATAATGATTATCAATTCAAGGGAAAAAGTCATGGAAATCAACATTGTTCGGCACCGGATAAAATTCAGACGGAAGTACATTTATCGAGGAGTCATCTATCAAGAAGGCTCCTTCACTCTCGTTGTGCCTCCTGAAGAAAACCCGCAAAGAGTCTATGATGATTACCGTGAATGGATAGAAAACACCGCCGCCAAAGCCGATAAACGGTCGCACAAACTTACCGCATTACAACAGCGCGTACAAAACTTAAATCTTCTTCCGGTGAAACGAACTCCTGAGGAATTTCAACAGAAAGTCCTCCAGCTGGTGAAGGAATATGCGGAACAACTGGAAGTTGTCATCACTTCTGTCAGTTTTCGGTCCATGCGGAGCCGATGGGGCAGCTGTACAGATAAATGCCGATTAAGTTTCCGGAGTGAAGCCCATAATCTTCCTGACCGGGTTTTGGAATATCTGGTTTATCACGAGGTTTGTCACTGCCTGCATTTGAATCATGGAGCTAAGTTCTGGAAACAAGTTGCACAACAGTTTCCAGATTATCTCGAAGTGCGGCAGATATTACAACATTGGGATGAAGTCGCTAAAGGATTAGAGACTCCTCCATCACCCCCAACCCCTGAATTTCTATTTGACTTGCAGCCCTTCTCTGCGATACCGCACACGAAATAGTTCTCCAGTCATAAGCAACTTGACTTTCATACTCTGACAATATAAATTTAGGTTAGATGTCAGCCCAGTTCAAAAACTGCCTCCAGGGATGAGAGGTTGTTTGTAGTAAGAAAACGGGAGGGAGGATAGTTATGCAAACTGTTCAATTTTTAATGTATGGGGAACCCAATCAGGTATTGGAAATACGCGAAACATCCCCACCAACGGTCACTGCCGGACAGTCCTTAGTTCGCATGACTGCCCGCCCCATTCATCCGGCAGATTTGCTTTACATCCGGGGCCGATACGGATTGCGTGCTGCCTTCCCTTCTCATGTAGGGTTTGAGGGTGTGGGTGTAGTCGAGCAAGTGGGTGATGGGAGTACACTGACGGTCGGACAAAGAATTTGTTTGACCCAACTGGGGACCTGGCAGGAATATGTTCTGGTCCCGGATTTTGTCACCATGAATATTCCTGATGAATTAGATGACCTGACTGCCGCACAGGCATTGATTAATCCAGTGACAGCCTACGGTCTCCTGGAAGCATTAAAACTCAATCCCGGCGATTGGTTATTACAGAGTGCGGGAAACTCTACCGTAGGCCGGATAATTACACTACTGGCCGCACAGCGAGGTATTCAAGTCATTGATATTGTCCGACGGGACGGCTGGGAAGAAACGCTCCTGGGGCTGGGCGCTAAAGCTGTTATCAATATTGAGAAGAATAATCTGATTGGCAAAGTTCGGGAACTGACCCATGGGAAAGGACTACGCGCCGCAGTCGATGCTGTGGGTGGAACAACGGGAGTTCAAATATTAGATTGCCTTAACACGGATAGTATTTTGATTCTTTATGGGCAATTAGGAGCCCATCCTCTCCAGGTTCATAATCTGGATGTGATTTACAGAAACATCACTTTAAAAGGATTTTTCCTGCCGAACTGGTTAAAAAAATTAACACCTGAAGAAAAAGAACAAACCCGATCTAATGTGATGGCCCTGTTATTATCCGGAAACAATCAACTGCAAGTGGATTCCAGTTATCCTTTAAGTGAAGTAAAGAAAGCCGTTGTCCATTCGGACAGCCCAGGAAGAAAAGGGAAGATTATGCTGGTTTGATTAGAACCAGCCGGCCAGCAGTGAAACGCCAACGAGTACCGATAGTCCAATCCGATACCAGCCAAATACTGTCATTGGATGCCGGTTGAGGTATCCAACCATCCACTTCACCGCAATCACCGCCGAAATAAATGCAAATAACATTCCCACCAACGGCATTGCTACACCATACATCTGGACAATGACACCCCCCAGTTTAAGGGATTCATATACTGTCGCCGCCGATAATGTGATTAACCCAAGAATAAAACTGAACTCAACTGCTGCCGGTAAACTCAGCCCCATCAAAACACCACCCAGGATTGTGACCAGTGACCGGCTGGTACCAGGCCACATGGCGAAACACTGAATCAATCCAATCACAAGGGCACTCTTCCAAGTCAACTCTTCCAGTCCAAAACGAGAGTGACTGTCTTTCCTCATCCATCCAGACACTATCAGTATCAATATCCCGCCTACCAGCCAGGAGAAGGCTATGGGCCACATCCCAAATAATAAGGCTTTAATTTTCTTTTCGAACAGGAAACCAATCAACGCCGCCGGCAGAAATCCCACAACGGCATTCACCGTCAATTTGAATCCTTTTTCATTCCTGCCACAAACACCCAGAACCATTGTCTTGATTCTGCCGAAATACAACCAAAGTACCGCAAGAATTGCACCGAATTGAATACAGATGGAATAAGCGTCTGAGGCTTCCTTCTCAGTGGCTGAAGCGTCCATGCCCAGCAACCGATTGGTCAGTAAAAGATGTCCTGTGGAGCTGACGGGCAGATACTCGGTCACTCCCTCTACAATACCCAATACCATCGCTTGTAATAAGGACATTTTCACCGGCTGAGGTGTTGATGATTCAGATTGCGCCAGCACCAGAGAAGAACAACCCAGTGTTATTATGAGAATCATCCCAATAAACCATTTATTCATCATGTGTTCCATCACTTCATTAATTCATTAAAAAACACCCTGCAGAATGATATTATTCCACAGGGTGTTATCATTTTATCGTTATCAGGGACAAACCCGCAAATTCTTGACATCCATATCGCCCTCGTTTATTTTCTGTACCGGGTCACATAATAAAGCAACCTGAAGTTCCTCAGGTACAAATTGAGGATTGTTTTGATACCATTCAAAACTGATGCGGCCTTCCTGATATTTATATCCCGGTTGGCTAAAGCCATTGTTCCGCCACTGGTCCCAGGTATCTCCAATTCCGTCTGGATGACCCAGATGAACGGTTACAGCATATAACCCACCAGGAACATCTATGATTTCCAATCCATCAGAAGCCTGATAATCTTCACCCACGGTTATAGCTGCATACGACAGACGGTCTTCCATAGGTACATTTTGATTGTGGGACATAAAAAGGCTCATTGCCTGAGTCCCTGGTTTAAATAATCCCTTGTGATGTACCAATGGAATCAGTTTCTGCCATGCTGCTGGAAGACCCCAATAATCACCTCGAACAGGGATTCCGGCAAACCGCATCGGTTTCATTTCCACAATTTTATCCATCCTAAAAAGTCCCTCCCAATAAATATGGCTGTCTGCCTGTGTTTCTGGTTTACAGACATGAAGAATCATCTTATCATGTAACAGTATTGATAAAATAATCACTATTGAATCATCTGAGGTTAATTATAAAAAGGAGTTTGTATGAGCAAGGATAATCTTGGTTTTTTAAAACAGTTAATTGAGACTCCCAGTCCGGCCGGCTTTGAATGGCCTGCGGCGGAAGTTTGGAGAAAAGAAGCAGCCAAATATGCGGACCGTATAGATAAAGATGTTCTAGGCAACTCCATTGCAGTCTTGAACGAAAAAGGCGCTCAGAAAATCATGCTCGCCGCCCATGTGGATGAGATTGGTTTTATGATCCATTACATCACAGATGATGGATATTTGTATTTCGGTTCCATCGGCGGTCATGATGCTACCGTAGTCGTCGGACAGAGAGTCTGGGTCCATGGTGAAAAGGGCCCCGTTCTGGGTGTGTTGGGACGGAAAGCGATTCACCTGATGAAACAGGAAGAACGGGGAAAGAATGTAGAACTGGATGATTTATGGATCGATATCGGAGCCGCCAGTAAAGAGGAAGCCCTCAAACGGGTAAATGTTGGAGATCCTGTCACCTACGCTTCCACCATGGAACAGTTATCTGAGAAGGTATATAGTTCCCACGCCTTTGATGACAAGATGGGTGCATACATCCTCATTGAGACAATGAAACTCCTGAAAGGGAAGAACCTTAAAACAGCTGTTTATTTCGTTGCCACCACACAGGAAGAAACGACCTATGCCGGCAGCCGTTCCATCTCATATGGAATTGATGCAGAAGTCGGTATTGCCGTGGATGTCAGTCATGCCACCGATAATCCAGCCTCTGATAAAAAGAAAAAAGGTGACTTTAAGCTGGGAGATGGTCCCATGATTGGTATTGGTGCCCAAATCAATCCGAAGGTACAAAAACAACTCATTCAATGCGCTGATAAGAACAAAATCCCCTATCAGCGGGAAGCACAGCCTCACCACTCCGGGACGGATGCGGTCGCTATCCAGGTTGCGCGGGCCGGTGTTGCAACAGGTGTAGTATCCGTACCCTTACGGTATATGCACACTCCTAATGAAGTATTACATGTGGATGACTTGACCAATACCGCCAAACTACTGGCCGCTTTTGTAATGGCCTGTGATGGAAAAACCGACTGGCGTCCATAATCAAATCCATAGAAATCAAAAAGCCCGGCTCTCATGAACCGGGCTTTTTTGTTGTTCAATCCATCGTCAAAACAGCACGATATCGCACCGTATTATCCCGTACTTTTTGAATGGCTTCATTGGCTTGTTTCATTGGGAAGGTTTCAATGACCGGAGCTATCCCAAACGTATCCGCAACTTCCAGCATTTTCGTCATGACCGCCCGGCCACCGATGGGGCTTCCCATAATTCGCCTCCGTTTATCCAACAGGGATAACATGGGAATCGAAATGGGTTTGGGTGCGATTCCAACAAAAGTCAAAGTACCATCGGTACCCAATAAATTCACATAGTCAGACCATACTAAATCAGCCGGAACGGTACTGATAATAATATCCTGTGGCTGACTGGTGTGAGGTTTTTCACCTTTTTCCGTGAGCACTGATTCATGGGCACCCATCTTGGCGGCGAATTCAGCCTTATCCGGACTGGTCGTGAATACGGTCACTCTGTTCCCCAGTCTGGAGGCAAATTGAACAGCCAGATGCCCCAACCCACCGACACCGATGATTCCAATATTCTGCCCAGATGTCATGCCTGCACTCCGAAGCGCGGAGTAAACCGTTACGCCGGCACATAACAGGGGACCGGCAGCTTCAGTATCTATCCCGTCAGGGATGGCAAAACAAAACCGGGAGTCCATAAACAGGTGATTCCCAAATCCTCCATACCCGTGCATCACCGTAGTTGTTCCCTGAGAACAGAGATTCTCATTCCCCTTCAGACAGTCTGGACACTGGAGACAGGATGATCGTTGCCATCCTACGCCGACTCTCTGGCCAATCTCCAGATGATTGACCATGGATCCCTTTTCGATAATCTCTCCAACTGCCTCATGCCCGGGAACAACCGGATATTGAGCCGGGAAGTCCCCATCAATGATGTGGATATCACTGTGGCAGAGTCCACAGGAACGAACCCTGATAATACAATCGTAGGGACCCAGTGGTGGAGTATTGTATTGCCAGGGAGTCAATTGAGCACCGCGTTCCAAAGCGGCCATTGAATGAACCTGCATGGATTTGATTTCCTTTCTATTATGATTCTGGAGTGACCCATCTCGCTGCTATTTATCTCTTTCCCTTGCCTATTATCCCAGTTTACGCCACCGGAAACTGTATGCCAACCTTATTTAAACAAAGTTTAGTTTCCGGTAATAACCAAAATATAAAAACGGAGTGACCATCCTCAGTCACTCCGTCATCGTTACAATTATTACTGTCTGTCTGGTTTACAATCCAGGCTTATTCGTTCAGCTTTATTCCCTTTACGACGCCGAAAATGGAAACATCATGGAAGGCGCCTGTAGATTTACTCCAGGAGGACAATTCCTGAGAGGGCTGTTCTTCGCGCATCAGGTTAATACGCCAGTCCTGACCTGCTTTGGATTTATCCATGAAATTCTTAAGAGGAAGTACAAACTCCGCAGTCCAAGACTTTTTCTGACGAGAGGTCTTCACATCATAATCGGGGAAATGGTATTCATCCTTCATATCACGAACATACCATATTCCTGCAACAGTCACAGCAAGCTGGTAATAATTCGGGGCGACGGGGTGAGATTCCGGGGCCAGCATCAGTTCCACCACATCATCAGAGAAAATGGCGCCATTGGTATTCCGGAGACCATCCTTTACTTTATCCATCTGACTTTCCTGACAGATAAATCCAATATATAAATTTTTACCGTCACACATCAAAAGAGCTTCTGTGGGATTACTCACCGGAGCTCCAGTTGTATAGTGGCTTAACTGGACCCGGGCAGCATTCTTCCATTCACGAGAACTGATTTTCCCATCCAGCTTAATGGGCTTGGTTGCTTTACCCACAGTTACTTCAGGTACCGCAGACCAGACCACACCCGCCATCAGTCCTGCAGCTAAAACACTCAACATACCCTTCAGAATTGAACTTCTAAAAATCATCATAAAAACACCTTCCTTGTACGGTTAATATCTGATGAAATTATACCAAACCTGACAGTGCCACATTCCCTTCCATACATAAATAAAAAAGGGATACCGTTTAAACGGCATCCCTGTATAGTACAAATCGGAAAGAAGGATTAGAAGCCTGTAATAGCCA
>CAZXWN010000021.1:0-21537 GCA_964644695.1 uncultured bacterium | reverse complement strand
TTCGCCTGATTATTAAACTCGTCCATCTCCAGGACCTCATTATCCGAATCGACTTTGACCACCAGTTCACGGATTTTATCCGGTAACTGGATATTGGCGGTCACTTCCGTCTTTTGTCCCGGGTTCAAAGGTCCAAAGTAAACAGGTTGTCCAATGACGGTGTCTTTATCATTACCATTCCTGCTGTAAAACTTGACTTCAATGTCGTACCGCAGGTCGTTACTCCAGGGATACAATGGGATGGCTCTGGTATCCCCGATATTTTGAATCTGCAATTTAACTTCGACCGTCTGTCCCGGTTGAAGGGTCCCGGAAGTCACCTCGAAACTCCCCGGAACAATAATAAGTTCGGCATTCTTCCGGATATTCACAACGGTATTTATCCATCGGGAACTGTCTTCACTCCCGGTCACATACGGATTAATCACGACTCGAACCGTCTGATTACCCAGTGCAGTAATGGGAGGGTCCCACCGTAATCGGGATTCGATGGTTTCCCCCGGCTTGATTTCAGAAATCATGGGATTAGGTACCATGGCAATATTAGACAAGGCATTAGCATTCGGAAGTTTTGGTTCCATATAGGCCACCAGTGAGACATTTCTACCAGAGGTCATTCCCTGATTTTTAACTTTCACCTTGAAATAAATCGTCTCACCCATCTGGGGAGCCTCCGGCTCATATTTCATGGAAACGAATGCCAACTGGGGCCCCGTCTGTACCTTGACTGGAATCTCACCCTGTAACTGGTCACCCAACCATAAAGTTAACCGGGTCGAAACTGACGGACCCTTCCCATCTGCCAGGAAAGTCGCCGGAACGGTCCAGGATGGCGTCAGTGTCACCGTACTGTAAGGAAGGAGAGGTGCCAGCCGGCCTTCTGCGACCTTAGTCCCACTCGCATCCTTTAACTGCCATACCTGATTATCCCGGGTCGTATTCCCATAATGATAAAGAGGAACAGTGAACCGGACCGCATCCCCCGGAACGGCAGGGTTTGGCCTGCTCTGTATCTCACCCGGATAAACTCCCAGAGGGAATGTATTATTTGCGTCTGCACCAATGGCAATACCCACTTCTGTTTCCAGGGTAAAAGTCTGTTGATTAATCTCACCTGTAAATTTCAGAGTCATGGGATAAATCCCGGATTTGGCAGGACCCGTAAAGGAAATCGTCCAGGGTTCCCCGGTATTCCAGGTCTTATTGGAATATCCAACATCCTGACTGGACTTCCCTACTGTCAGACGAACCTTGGCGGAATTGACTGGCATCTTCCAATCATGACGGAGTGTAACCTGCCCCATCTCAGGAGCACTTAATACCGGCTGATAATCCATATTTAATACTGGATTTATAAACGACATCATGACACCGCCTGCTCCATCCGTTCGGCTTATGGAGTCCCAGGCATAAGCACGAATCAAAGCTGTTTCACCTTCCGGCAGATTCAGGCTGGCCTCATACTCTCCCTGTTTCAATACACCCTGAACTTCCTGTATCGGGGGAGTGGTCGCTGTCGTGTAAAGTTTCACTATTATATTCCCGGAATTGAACGGCGCTTTACAGGTGACTTTGACAGGCTGTGCCCCCGTATTAAACCGGACTCTGGGTTGCGTTTGAATCTCTATATTTTCTTTCGGTAATGGGAAATGAGCAAAAGGATCGCCAATCAAGACGAATTGTTCACTCTGAGAAAAATCACTGGTATTCAATAGATAATTGATTTTGCTCTGAAAGACCGCCTCTCCAATTCGGGAATCCCGATATTTATAGAAAGACTCCGCAAACCCCTGTCCAAAATTCAAGTGTTGCGATGTTCCACCCTTCCCTCCCGGTACCAGGGAAGCCACGGAACCTCTGTCCCGCCGCCGTAACAATTCTTCCGGGGTAATACTTTGCCAGGGTTTCATCGGGAAATCGAAATACCCATTCAGACAGCTCATGGCAAACACGAAATTAAACCGGTGCATATTGGTAAGCCGATTGATATCTGACCCCTTCAGATGTTCTCCACCCAGGAATAATCTTTCATGGGACCACACTCCCCCACCGGCATGACCCGTGTATATCATCAGAGGAATTCCACTGTCCATTAATTCCATCAGTTTTTCGGTGGCCTTCGGTGCTTGTCTTCGACCGGAATCCTTCCCAAATTTCTGATGCGGCAGATAAGGGAAATCTGCTTGACGGAGAAATACCGGTTCCACCCAAAGTGAAAGATACCGGTTTGCCGCTTCCAATCCATCACTTTCAAATCCATCATCTGTCGCCAGCAGTGCCTGCATCCGCCACGGTCCCAGTTCATAACGGGAATCATGGTCTTTCATCTTAGCCAGGACATCCAACATCTGTTCATTGGATTCCACCGAAATTCGGGCACATACCATATCGGGCCAGGGTTCACGGTCCGTTTCACCAATCAAGTCAATATAAAAATCTTCATTCGACCCCTGATCTTCATTAATCAGGACCTGCTCGGGAGCGCGATAGGTTGGGACCAGTACCGGTGTTCCTGTCTTCAGGTTATCGGTATAATCCCAGTTAGCATCTCCCACCAGGACGACATAAGCCGGGAAAGGTTTGGCCCCATAATAGGCCAGCCACCGCAGATAATTCCGGATAGCCCTCGGGTCCAACACTCCATAACTGAATTGGTCATAGATATCTTCCACCGACACCACACGACTGGAAATACCCTGAGACTGGCGGTATTCTGCCATCTGTTTCGTCCCATCCAATAAGGTAGGGTGAGTAATATAGATAGCGTCTGACACTGTTTTAGAATCCCGCAGATTCGTTTCCGTCTGGACCTTAACTGCGGCAGCCATCGGAATCATATCGGTTCGGCTGACCCACACCGTCTTTTGACTATCAATAACGGCATCCAGGGTATTAGTATTCCCATTCCATTTGGACGGGATTCGACTAATGTCTCCCTCCGGAGAAACAGACCAGAGGACCACTTCCTGATTCTGATTCACTCCCGTAAAACTCAGAGGAATAACAGCAGGCTTATCCAGTTTTGTTTTTTCCGGTTGAAGTAATATAGGTCCGGTACTCAAATCCAGTTTCCGGTCATAATTCAGGGTGACCGTACCCACCGCTACCTCAACCTTACCTTCTGTCATGGGTAATACTTTTAAGGTAAAGGTGGTTGAGGGAGCAGATAATTTATCGAAGGGGAAGGTCGTCGCCAGTGTATAAAAACTCCGGCCCGTCCAATTCACCCGCGCAATGGTGTCATTTCCCAATAACAAAATCACCACCTGCGGTTCATTCTTCGGACTTTCCGGTTTGGCCATCATCGTGATTGTAATATCAGGGTTTTGGGGAGGGTTTTTGAATAATTCTGGAGTATCTGGAGTAGATACCGGGACCGGGATTTCCAGGGTTTTACCCCCTTCCAGAATATCCATAAACCAGTATTTTCCTTGAGGGGTCCGGAGATAAGGGTCATATTTGCGTTCTATATTCAGAACGGCGGATTCCCGGATAACACTCCGTGATGCAGAATTGCCTGTAAGAGGGAGGGATTTTGAATCCGTAATGGTGCGTGTATTTGATTTATCCGCAAAAGTAACCCAATACACCCCGGTCTTGGAATAAATCGTATTAGAGGGTTCTCCTGTGAAGACTAAATCTCCCGATGATAACAACTGACTCGCCACAGGTTTCCCATTTCTCCATACCTGAAGAGGTTTACCCGTCAGCTTGGACTCTTTCAAACTGTCAGCTGAAACCCGGTACAGTCCCCTCTCCGTCACATTCACTTTTAACCGGGGAATCGAAGCCTCCGTAAAAGAGGGAAATGCCAAACCCGGCATGGACTCCGGTGTCTTAACTTCGGGAAGAACAGGCAGGGCACGGTAATTATTAGCCGATTCATAATTAACTAATGCGCGTTCCAAAACCTGTTCTAATCCAATTCCCGTCTTTCGGGGACCGGCGGGGAGGAATAATCCTGCCGGTTGGGGAACAGGTATCTTAAACTCAATCCGTGTAAACCGGGCAGCCACACTCCCCACATTGGGTAAATTGAGAGGTTTCCGGGGATAAAAAGAGAGTCGGGCAACCCGATAGTCTCTTACAAAACCAAGAGGTTGAAATTGCAGGAGATTCTTTAATTCCCCATGATTGACCGGCAACGCATTGGATTCACCGGATTTCACTGTCACTTCCTGACCATTAGAATCCGTATAAACCAGGGTATAAGAATCAATGAGTAATTCGGGTTGTCCGGAGGGCGGGATTGCAACAAACCATTTCAGCTGGTTGGGGATATTAGCCCCGGAGGGTTCTTCATATACAAAGCGAAGTGATTGATTATCAGAGGATATCACCTTGGGAATTAACGGAGAGTCGGTTGCCATATAGGCATGACTTCTATCACCCCAGGGATGAATGAGTAAGGTTAACCCTAATATAAGGGTTGATAATCGATTGATATATTTCATGGCAGGTCCTGATTCCTGATTTATTATCTTATCTGTCAAAAGTCTATAAATGTTATACCTAACCTGTCAAGAAAATAACAGACATCCCCAAGGCTTCAGGAAATGTCTGTTATTGATTTAACTTTTATTGTCAGTCTTTTTATGTCAGAGGATCATTCACACTTACTTATCCACTATAGACCCCGAAGTCACATAAAACAGTTCACAGGAATGGTCTCCGGTATCCGTTCGCCGAAGGGAGGATTTCCAATGCCATCCGCCTGCACCCTCAACTCGGACCAAATACCCTTTCAAATCCACCACATCACCTTTACGCACAGATAACATCACATCTGCGATGTCCGGGTTTCCGGGTTCAATGATGATATGGTTATTGGCGCTGTTATTCTTGATCGTCTCAATGGCATTTTCCAGTTCATCCTCTTTCCACTTGTAGAAATACCACCGATTATCCTGCCAATATTTGACTTTACTGAGCCAGGGTTCCTGGGTAAGAGGGCCCCAGGCCAGAACCAAATCCATTTGAGATAAATCAGCTTCACGACCTACATGATAATTGGATCTGGACATCACCATGGCAGTCAGTGAATATTCTGCTAAACCTGTAATAGTATAGCCTTCCGGGGATAACAGTCGGTGGGGCTCAATATCATTCTGTATCGGCGTTGGGAAGGGACCGGCTTCCTCTAATTTCTGGGTCATGGAGTTATAAATAACAACCCCAATTATCACAATGATTATAAGACCAATAACTCGGTTGGGAGTTATGATGGTAAACATAGTTGTAAATCCATTCCATTCCTTTAATTTATTAACATTTTATTGATATTTCTTTCTTTAAAGATAAACTGAATTTCTAAAAGATACAATCAAATAAAAAAAGCCGGGGATAAATCCCCGGCTTGAGTGATTTCTAAAACAGTTAAACCCGCAAATAGAGCTTTAATCGGGTAAACCCTGCCGTTACAGCCATCGCACCCAATGTCAAGGCTACCGTAAACAGGAAATAGACCGAAACATTGTTGCCCCAGAGTTTGTCTACCAGTGGAATCAGTCCCACCAGATGCAGGATTGGGAATAGGAAATGACCACCGGCAATATAACCCAGCATGGCATTGCAGCCTGCCCCACGGAACAAGGAAAATACTTTTCCAAACTTCAGGTCGTCCACCAGAATAAAGAGGAAGGCCAGAAGGGTCGTTGCCATTCCACTGGGGGCAAAGTAATAAGACAATGTCGCAGGGTCTTTTTTAATGCCTCCCCCCACAGGGTCAAGAATATAACCTAACAACAGGAACAGTGTCCCAAAATAACACAGTTGCTTTACCAATTTACCCATGGGAGTATCGGTTGCAGTCAATAACCCATGAATTGCAATGAAGGCCAGACTTGTCGCAATAAAGCCCGTCACTATTTGCCGGGTATAGAAGAAGTACAATCCCCCTATGGTTAACATCGGGAGTAATACTAAAAGGAGGGTCAATCGTGCCTTATCCAAACCCAGAGAGCCGGGATTCTGTTTATATTCCTTGAGCCACTTAAACATGACATCGCCGACAATCGAGCCCATCAGACATATCGTCGCAATTCGGAATATACCTGGATCAAAGAACCATTTAAGGGGAAGTGTGAAATTAGCTAACATGGGGTGTTGTGCCATGGCAGGGAAAAGACCCATGATTCTGCCGTGCCAGCTTCCACTGGAAATCCACTGATTAACGATATCAGCAAACGGTCCACCCGCCTCACCATGCAATCTCAGGGCAACAAAAACCCCCAGTAAGCACAATCGCAGGTCCAGCCGCTTCCGAGTCACCATCCAAAGCAACGCAATCAAAATATAAGACCGGGCCAGAATCAAGATAATAATGTCATTATTATCTCCAGAGAAAGCAGAGGTCCATAACCCTGTTGCTTCATCAAATCGTTTATAGGTCACTAATAATGTAGCAATTCCGGCAAACCCAATCACCTTAATTAATCCTGACAGCCATTTCTTTCCATCAGTCCAGGGAATCCTGCCTAATAACAGAACTAAGCAGAAAAATCCGGCTAATGTCCGCCAGCGAATCCATGGATACAAATTCGGGTCCACTCCATATGACCATGGACTGTAATGCCCCAGATAAAGAGCAAAGAAACACATTAAAATACTGCGCCAGGACACATGCCCCAGTATTTTCCATATTGATTCATTGGATTCCATACGCCGAGTTAAGGCAAAAGGAATTGCCGCACCCAGAGAAAACATAAAGAAAGGAAACACTAAATCCACCCAACCAATACCCGGAATTGTTGGATCAAATCCTTTACCAGGGGGAACTTGAACATGGTACATCCACAACGGTAACCCGGAGGGTTCTATTCCGGACAAAATCATACCGAAAAGGGCAAATCCACGCAGGATATCCAGCGAAGACAGGCGTAAGCCTTGGGGTTTCATAACAGCCGTACTCAAGAGAGACTCCTTTCCATACCAATTCTTATAAGGATTATTAAATAAACAATGAAATACTTTAGAATGACGCCCTCATAGAGTCAAGGATTGATTAAAATCAATCTATATTGTCAAAACAGCCTGATACATATAAGATAGGCTTAATAGGATACCGCTTCTACGGGGATAATAGAATTCGGGAGGCTAGTCTTTATGTCGCTGAACAATAAACCCAGCTCAGCCTATACTTCGAATTTCGGTATCAATATTTTGGGATATAAGACTTGGGTGGGCCCAGGCTTATTAGCAATATTATTCATGACCGTATCTCTCGCTCTGGTCACATATCTTCATGATAACCATAATAAACAGGAACAAGCCCGGTTGGAAGATAATCTGCACATGGCCCGTAGCAACCTTGAAACGAAAATTAATAATCTGACAGGCAATTTTGAAACAATTGCCCAACAACGTGCCTTGGGTGAGTTAGATCTAACCCAGTTCAAGAAAACAGCTTCCCTCTTTTGTACAGATAATCCTGAAGCAGCCGGGATAATGTGGGTAGAGGAAAACGGGCTGATTAAAGATGTAGTTCCTCCCGATGAACTTCGCCCGTGGATCGGGGTTAACGGTCGTGCCGCTCCAGATATGGCAAGGCGTATGGACTACATCAATAGAACTGGAGAGGTTGTCTATTCCGAAATTCACGATTCTATTAGAGGTACCCCTATTATGGCAATCTGGGTGCCCGTTAATACTGGTACTTATAATCAAATCAAAGTATCTGGATATATCTGCGGCGTTATCAATATGCAGCGCATATTATCCAAAATCCTTCCAGACAACATCCGCGACCGATACTATGTCACATTACGGGACAGTCGGGGCACCATATTAGTTCAAACACCCAAATTAAGAGCATTGGATGACAATATTAATAAATCTATTATGATTCCTCAACCAGGTCTTGGTGTCAGGCTTGAATTAACAGCTTACCGTAAAGGATTTGTTCCAGATTATGGAATCATGTTCATGGGGTTTATTTGTATTTCACTGGCTTTTGGCATGGCCTATGGAATCTGGCTTTTAAACAAAGATATTGAAGCTCGCAAAAAGATAGAATCCAACTTACGAACCAGTGAAGCTAGATATAGAATTTTGGGAAACTATCTGCCCAATGGGGCCGTTGTTTTAGTAGATAAGGATTTACGATACCTTTTAGTGGATGGGACTATCTTTGAGAAGATAGATATAAAGAAAAAGAATATGGTGGGAAGAACAATCTATGAATCAGACCCTCCTTATGTAGTAGCTGTTTTGGAACCTCGCTTTAAAGAGGCCCTTAATGGAACCCCAAGTCGCTTTAACTTAACCATTAATAATGTCATTCTTGATTTCCAGGTAGTGCCTGTTCCTGACGATGATGGAAATATCGAAACCATTATGGTTGTAGCATTGGATATTACAGATCAGATAAAAGCACAGGAGGCACTGCTGGAAAGTGAAGACCGCTTTAAAACTTTCATGGAAAAGTTTCCTGGCTTTATCAGCATCAAAGAAGCTAACCATAAAATTATTTTCTATAACTCCCATGCTAAAACCTTCTTTGGAAACAATGATCTGGTAGGAAAAACACTGAAAGATATTTTAAAAAAAGATCTTGCTCAAAACCTCATGAATATTGAAGATCGCGCGGCGGCGGGAGAGACTATTGAAACAATTTCTCCTTACATTAACCATCTTGGAAAAACATATTTTTATCGAACCCTGACATTCCCAATATCGAGAGAAGGAAAACCTACACTGGTGGGTCGAATTGGAATTGATGTAACTGATATAAAATTGATGACCGATGAGCTAAAACGACATAAAGATAATCTTGAAGAATTAGTTCAGTCTCGAACTTCAGAACTAAGCAACGCTCTGGAAAAAGTGAAACTGCTGAATACTGAATTAGAAAGCTTTTCATATTCAGTCAGCCACGATTTAAGGGCCCCTTTAAGAGCAATAAATGGATTCACTCAAATACTTATTGAAGATTACAGTTCTAAACTGGATGATGAAGGCAGGAGAGTTCTGAGGGTTATTTTAAGTAGTAGCGTTAAACTGGGCCAATTAATTGATGACTTACTGGCTTTCTCAAGAGCCGGCCGAGTTGAAGTAAAAAAATCACTGATTGATATAGAGGCCCTGTTTCATGAAGTATGTAATGAAATCGAATCGGGAGATCTATATAAAGCGCATCCCTGCACTTTTATTATTAACTCAGTTCCGCAATGTTGGGGAGACCGAAATTTATTGAGACAAGTTCTAACAAACCTCTTGTCAAATGCTATAAAATTCAGTCAATATAAGACAAATGCCAAAGTTGAAGTAACTGGATGGACCGAACAGGGATACCACATCTATGCGGTTAAAGACAATGGTGCTGGATTTGATATGCAATATGTGGACAAGCTTTTTGGAGTATTTCAACGACTTCACGATAGTAAAGAATTTGAGGGAACAGGTATTGGGTTATCTATCTGCGCGAAAATCATCCAACGACATGGGGGTACAATTAATGCCGAAGGAAAGATTGATGAGGGTGCCACAATTACTTTTACCCTGCCTATAGTTGAAGAGGAAAAAGAATAATGAACGACTATCAACCCTTGCCACAACCTGACGACATCCTCCTTGTGGAAGATAATCAGACTGATCAGGAATTGGAATTAAGAGCTCTCAACAAATGTAATCCTTTTTTAAAAATAACCCTTGTGCAAGATGGTCAGGAAGCACTGGACTATCTTCGTTGCGAAGGTGCATATTCAGATCGCAATCCTCAAAATCCAAGAATTGTTTTATTAGACTTAAAACTCCCCAAAATCTCCGGTATTGAAGTGTTGCGGCATATTCGGGCTTTTCCAAAAACCCGACTTATCCCTGTTGTCATACTGACTTCTTCTAACCAGGAAAAAGATTTAGTCGAGACTTACCGACTGGGGGTTAATAGCTATATTGTAAAACCACTGGATTTTGCAGACTTCCAAAAAGTCGTTAATGAATTGGGGATTTATTGGACTCGACACAATCAGACACCAAACCTGTAAAATCACATTCAGGGATTACTTATGATTAAATCACCTGATATACTTCAAGTCCTTATGTTGGAAGACAGTCCACTGGATGTTGAAGTCATTCAACGGATGTTAATAAAGGGTGGATTAAAATGTAAGTTTCAGGTTACCAGCAATAGGGAAGATTACGAGACAGCGCTTCAAAATGGGATTGAGCCAGATATTATACTATCCGACTACAACCTCCCAATGTATAACGGTTGGGAGGCCCTGCGAATCGCCCGTATTGAATGGCCGGAAACTCCATTCATTTTTATCTCAGGTTCAATAGGTGAAGAAAGAGCAATTGAACTGCTTAAAAGCGGGGCCACTGATTATATCCTTAAAGATAATCTGAGTCGTCTGGTCCCAGCAGTCAACCGAGCTATTGAAGAGGCTGTTTCACGAAGGATGAGAAAAGAAGGTGAAATTGAAGTCCGAAAGCTTGGCACAGCAGTTGAACAGTCACGAGATTGGATCCTGATTACAAACTCCCAAGGTATTATTGAGTATGTTAATAAAACTGTTGTTCAATTATCCGGATATACAAAAGAAGAATTGATTGGCCGAAAAACTAACATATTCAAGTCAGGACAACATGAACACCAGTTTTATGTAACGCTATGGGGAATAATTAATCATGGGCTTCCTTTCCGTACTATTTTCATCAACCGCAGGAAAAATATGGAACTGTTTACACTGGATATTACAATCACTCCTTTGGCTGATGAGGAAGGTAGTATCTCTCAATTTATAGCTACCGGAAAGGATATCACTCAAGAAACAGAACTAGAAAAGAGGATTAATCACTTAGTCTTATACAGTGCATTGACTGGACTTCCTAACCGGAACATGTTTAATGATGAATTAAAGCGGCTTACTTTGACAGCGCGTGAAACAGGCAAGATGATTGCTGTGCTTAGCATTGATCTTGACCGTTTTAAATATATAAATGATACCTATGGACCGGCTACCGGAGATCAGGTTCTCAAAGAAACAGCTAAAAGAATCACCTCTGTGATTGGCGATCTAAATCTAGCTGCACATATGGGTTCTGATGAATTTGCTGTTATTCTGATGGGACTCAATTCTGAAAATGATGTTTATCCGGTAATCGATTCTATTTTTAAAGTAATGGAACAACCCATAGTCATCTCTGGCAGTGAGATGGTGGAAACCGTCAGTATCGGAATATCCATATTCCCTAAAGATGGACTTCAAGCAGATATTCTCATGAATTGTGCTGATTCAGCCCTGGGTGAAGCCAAAAAATCAGGGCGAAATATCTATAAATATTTCGCACCTGATATGAATATGAGGGCTATGGAAACAGTTACTCTCCAACGGGAATTAAGCGAAGCTTCGCGAAACAATGAGTTTTTGCTGCATTATCAGCCATACTTCAGTACTACCACAAAAAAAATTGTAGGGATGGAAGCACTCATGCGCTGGAACAGACGAGCGGGAGGAATGGTATCTCCAGGTCGCTTTATCCCTGTTTTGGAGGAAACAGGGCTCATTGTAGAAGCAGGCCAATGGGCACTCGAGAAAGCCTGCCAACAAATTGCACAATGGAAACATGATCAGATCCCCATACTTCCCATTTCAGTTAACCTGTCTCCCTTTCAATTTCGGACTAAAAAATTGATTGAAACAATAAAATCCATATTAAATAAGACAGGTGTTGCTCCTCATGAGTTAAACTTGGAAATTACTGAAAGTATTTTCATGGAAGAAACGTGGGAGACCAATTCATCCCTGCAGCAATTATCTGACACGGGCTTTCATCTCTCAATTGATGATTTTGGAACAGGATATTCTAGTTTCGGGCGTCTAAAGAAAATGCCCATTGATTACTTAAAAATTGACCAGTCCTTTATTAAAGATATGGTGGAAGATAAAAATACGGCTTCGATAATTAATGCTTTAATTACATTGGCACACACCCTTGACATGAAGACTATTGCTGAAGGGGTGGAAAATGAAGACCAATATAATTTACTTTCCTTGTTGCATTGTGACATGATTCAGGGTTATTATTTCAGCAAGCCCCTTTCTGAGGACAAAATCACCGATTTTATCCTGACCCACTATTAATATAGTAGATTTTCCAGAAAAATTGGTTTTTCAGTGGACAAATCAGGCTCACGAATAGTAGGATTATCGGTTAAAATAAGATGTCATAATAAACATCCTGGCGCTGGAGGTGTTCGGGTGAAAATCACCATCGAAAAAAATGACCTGCAGAAAATCATCACTGCATTATCAGGTACAGTCAGTAGTAAAACTACAATGCCCATTTTAGCGAATATTTTGGTAGAAGCTGGTTCCGGTGAAATCCGATGCGCGGCTACCGACTTGGAAATTGGACTTGATTGCCGCTTTCCAGTTATGGTTGAAGCTGAAGGAGGAATTGCTCTTCCGGCTCGTAAACTCGGAGAAATTGTTCGGGAACTCCCGAATGCTCCAGTTTATTTTGATATAGAGAATCAGGTTGCAAAAATTTCATGCGATCGGTCTCATATTTCGCTGTCTGGAATGTCTGTTGACGATTTCCCCCCTATGCCTGACTTCCCAGAGGAGCCAGCATTGGAGCTTGAGTCCTCTGTTCTTAAAAATCTTCTGGATAAGACTCGAATTGCCGTTTCAACTGAAGAATTAAGATATGCCTTAAATGGTATATATTTCCATTCTGTAGACAATGAACTCCGACTAGTATCTACCGACGGGCGCCGACTTTCTATGATGAAACTAAAGGTTGAATCCGGCATTAAGGAAAAGCTAGGAGTTATCGTTCCCACTAAAGCAATAGATCAATTATCCCGAATCTTGGAGGCTGGCCCAAAAGTTCAAATAGCTCTTAAGAACAATCAAATTTTCTTTAAAGTAGCTGAATACATTCTCTCCAGCCGATTAATTGATGGCCAGTTCCCAAATTACGAACAAGTCATCCCAGCCGGCAGGGAAAAGAAAATTGCTCTAAACACCCAAAGATTCCTTCAATCCCTCCGGCGTGTATCAGTATTGGCCTCAGAAAAGAACAATATGGTCAAACTCTCACTGATGAATGCTAAAATCATCGTTGCTTCCAATACCCCGGAACTAGGCGATGCTACAGATGAATTCGATGTGGTATACAAAGGTGAGGATCTACAAGTTGCCTATAACGTAAAATATGTTATTGATGTCCTAAAAAACATTGAAACAGAAGAAACGTTGCTGGAATTTAACCAACCTTTGGCTCCTGGCGTCTTCCGCCCCGCAGATAGCCAGAACTATATCAATGTTATTATGCCAATGAAAATCTCCTAACTAAGAATCTTCCATACCAATCTATTTATCTACAAAACGCTGTCGGACTCCAAACCGGCAGCGTTTTCATATTAGGTCCAAATATCATCCATAGTACTGGTAGGCAGTAGCTTCTCCATTGTCGCAGAGTATGAAACAGGTTAGAATGAACTCTCACATACTGATAGATAGGTGTATAAGTACAAATATGATGAAATGGTGGGCGCGCATAACTGGAATAATCATATTAATTTTTTTGGGAATTGTGATCAGTCCTTTAAAATTAGTACCGACTATTCTGATACCCTTAACAATTGTTTTTTTTATTTTAGGGTATAGATGGCCCATCCAGGGATTAGGGTTCACACTCTTTCTTATCCCATTTCCAGATAGTTTTCTTTATCTCCATCAACCTTCCTTCTCATGGATATTGTTTGCAAATATGGCTTGGCTGGCAGGATTGTTCCTATCAGATAATTATCCAAAAATACAAAAAACTAAACTTCATTTCTTTATCGGAGCGCTTTTACTCTGGGGCCTGATATCTACTATTAGAACCAGATTCCCTTGGAGTCCTCCTGCTATTAACTATTACTTTGAAGCAGATGGATGGAAGGGGCAATTTGAGTACTTATTTATTGCTCACAGACAAGACTGGTACCATAGTGTCCGAATCCTCATGGGGCTTTGTTGTGCCATAATCACATTTTTCTGGGTTAAGAATCAGATTGCAATTAAAGATACTCGCTCATTTTGGCTGAAGTGCCTCAGTTTAGGCTCTGTCATCCCCTTAATTATAGGTACCTGGCAATACTTTACAGGCTGGAAAATGGTGCAATTCTGGCTAGATCAACAACAGTGGAGAGTCAATTCGACTTTTGGGGACCCCAATAGCTTTGGACATTATCTATCACTGGTACTTCCAATCACATTTATGGTGGGATGGAATCAACAATGTAAGAAACGTTATCTCTGGTGGACATTAACTCTAATTCAATCATTATTCATAATTCTTACCGGTTCCAAAACAGGAATAGCCTCTATGATTGGTAGTTTATTTATCGGGGGAATTCTAATTTACTCTAGCCACAAAAACATTGATGCAGCTCGGATTAGATTGGTACAGATTTTTCAACTCTTGGCAATTGTTGTCTTTATAATTCCCTTTTACTTGGGAACTGTTTCTGCATTTCATTCACCCTCAGGGAAAATTTATCCCGGTGAAAAATGGTTTGGGGGTGAAGGTAAGATCAATAAAGTTCTGAATGGTCGCATAAATATCTGGATCAGTGGAACCCGTATGATTCTTTACCGACCAATTGATGGGTTCGGACTAGGACAGTATTCTCGATTCATGTCTTCTTTTAAAGAACCAAGCCGGTTAGGATGGAACCCAGAAGATGAAAATGCACATGCATGGATGCTACAATGGGCTGCTGAAACAGGATTAATTGGTTTAGGGTTATGGATTATCGTTATGGGCCTAATGATTCGCAGCTCAATAGGAACAATAAATGCTCTTGGAACTTCTACTGATACCTTCTTAGTTTGGGGAGTTATTATTTCACAAATAAGCCTTTTGATTGGATGCATAGCTAATCATCCACTTGTACTCTATGAATTCATGTTCCTCTATTGGGTTCTATGGGGATTTGTTTCAACAGCTGATACTGGGAATCTAGAAAAAATATGATACGCAGAAAAGTTGGATTTGTCATTGGTCGATTATCTGATATAAATCAGGGGGGACAGGAAGTTTATGCCCAAAAACTAGCTCAAAAATTGGCCCCTTATTGGGATATTGAGTTCTTAACTTCATGTAGCAATTCCTATCACACATGGTCTATGGACTACGAACCAGGTCTAAGTACTTCTTCCAATGGATATAAAATTCGTCGATTTCAACAATCACCATCAAATCCAGAAAAAATAGTACTGTCCAGTAATCTGGCATTTTCAAATCCTTATATTCCCGGATCTGATTTATCCATGCTCAAAGAAATGGGACCGTGGATGCCAGAAATCCCTTTATATCTCCAACAAAACAGAGACAATTATGATTTTTTCCTTTTCTTTGGATACCTCTGGGCAACAAGCATATTCGGAACAGCTCCGGTCGCTGATAGATCAATTTTGGTTCCAATGGCCCACAATGAGCCCTATTTATATTTTCCTGTGTATCGGCAATTATTCCATTCAATACCAGGAATAGTGTTTCATACTCCTGAGGATATGCTTCTGGTTCAAAAGGTACATGGGCCACTTTCAGCCGACTGGGACATCATGGGGTTTGGTATTGATTCTATTTCCACAACACAGCCTGATTTGTTCAAAACAACTTTCAATATCAACAATCCTTACTTACTTTATATTGGCAGAATTAATAATGCCAAAGGATGTAGTGAATTACTGAAAATGTTTAATTCTTTCCGGTCTCATCTTCCAGAACAGGTCACCTTAGTCTTCATTGGGGAACCTGAAGATCAAATGCCTGAGATACCCAAAGGGGTTTTAATTACCGGTTATGTTGATGAAGAAATAAAACAATCTGCAATTTCTGGAGCATTAGCGCTAATTAATCCCTCACAAAAAGAAAGCCTTTCTATCGTTCTGCTGGAAAGTTGGGCACAAGGGACTCCAGTGTTAGTCAATGCCTATTGTGAAGTAACTAGAGCACAAGTTCTCCGCTCTGGCGGAGGGACTTGGTATCATGACAGCCAGGATTTGGGAAACCATGTCAGCCAGTTATTAACTAATCCTGATCAGAAAAAAATATGGAGCGAAAAGGGATTAGAATACATACGATCAAGTATGTGTAACTGGGAAGAAATAACCCGTAAATACTGGCTGTTTGGCGAATCTTTGATTTGGAAAAACAGAAGCCGCTCTCATCCGGAAAATCCTTTAAAACATTATTTAAACCAGTATGGAGGCTGCCTGAATCGCTAGGGTATGTTATTTTATTAAGTAATGCTTGTATTCTTATTGAAAACTATCGCTTGGGTTATTCAACGATTATCTTGGTCAGCCTGTGAGAAATTTGCTCAATTTCTGGCATGGTTGTTATTTGATTTAATTAAAATCCGGCGAGATGTCGTTGAACGAAACTTGAAGTTCTGTTTTGGTAAAGAGAAAACCCAGGAACAATTAACTATCCTTGCCCGCAATACTTACCGCCATTTTGCTTTATTGTTACTCGAGTTAATGAGGTTACCAAAAATCAAAATGGAAGAACAACGCCCTTTCTTTAATGTTTACGGTGAAGAAATCTTCCGCAGAGAGGTCGCTAAAGGAAAAGGGATTGTCTTTTCCACAGGACATTTTGGAAACTGGGAAATAGCGGGAACTATCATGGCACTTCAAAAGTATGACTGCTATGCCTACGCGCGTCCTCTCCATAACCGAAAAGTCGATTCGTGGTTAAATAATATCCGAAAAGCCCATGGGCTCCAGATCATATCATCCAAGTATTCTATCCGCCCCGTTGTAAATGCACTCAAAGAAGGTAAATTGGTCGCCTTTGTGGTTGATCAATCAGCCTCCACTAATTCAATTGAGCTTCCTTTCTTTGGTTATCCCGCCCGATGTTTTGAAGGCCCAGCCTTTTGTGCCTATAAATCCGGCGCTCCCGTCATTCCCTGCTACTTTATCCGCAGAGACGGTCAGTATTATGATATTCATATTGAAGAGCCCCTTTATCCTAACCAGGAAGCGCCTGAGCGTGAGGAAATTCTGCGATTGACCAAATTTATGCAGGAATCATTGCAGCAGAGAATTCGAGAGTATCCTGATCAATATTTCTGGTTCCATCGGAGATGGGGAAAACCCGGACCTCCTCTCCCGGAGACTCATCCTTAATGACCGGACACTCCATTAATCAGATTTTGATAATTAAACCTAGTTCACTGGGTGATATCATACATACCCTGCCTGCATTAGAGAGGTTGGGGGTACTATTTCCGGATGCCAAAATTGACTGGCTAGTCAATACACCCTATGTTTCACTCCTGGAAGGACACCCTGGAATTAGAAAAATCATTCCTTTTGATCGTAAATCCTTCGGACAGTTCAGGGGACTGGATCGGCTCTGGCAGTTAGCAAAAGAGCTCCGTAAACAAAAATATGATTTAGTTCTGGATTATCAGGGGCTTTTAAGATCAGGGCTCTTAACCGGTGTAACTGGCGCGCCTTATAGAATTGGGTTTTCCCATTCACGGGAGGGAAGCCCTATATTTTATACCCACAAGGTGACACTTCCTTCTGATTGCACTCACGTTTTATCACAATACATTTATCTGGCTGACCAAGCCTGGGCTCAATGTCACGACCAGAAAAATCCAGATACCCCATGGTCATTTAGTCCCATTTCATTAGAAATAACCACCACACAGCAAAATCATATACGGAGTTTGTTAGAACAGTCTGGATGGACCAAGCAACCCATTGCGGTCATCCATACAGGAGCTCGATGGTCTTCTAAAAGATGGTTCCCGGTCCGGATAGCAGAAATCATCAGATATCTTCAGACTCGGCATGGTTTTTTTGTTGTTTTTATCGGGACAGAAGCTGATATCCCCACAAATCTGGAAACTCAAGAGTATCTAGAACAACCCATTGCTGACCTCTCTGGCAAACTGAATCTGAGTGAAACAGCAGGTTTATTGAAGCAGGCCGCATTAGTCTTTGGCCATGATACAGGTCCTCTGCATTTGGCCTGGATATTAGGCAGACCCACATTGATTCTTTTTGGACCCACCAGTCCTGACTACTTGAAACCATTAGGACCCCAAAGCACCCATCTCCATTTGAATGTAGATTGTGCCCCTTGTCGTAATACATCTTGTCCTAAAAAAGAACAGACTTGTATGACAGGGATTACTTCATCGATTGTTCAAGAACATTTGGAACAATTAATTGCCAATACAAAATATCTACACTGAAATATCCCATCTAAATCAATCCACAACAGCTTTACTTTAAACCTTTTTTCAATATAATGGAGTTATGATTAAGAAAATTCTATTTCTCACAATATGTTGCATTTATTCTTTGGCCAGTGCCGATATTACTATTGTTCCCTCTGGATCAGTACAGGTCATGGGTCAAACTTCTAACAAATTAGAAGATGGCATTTCTGTTGAAACAAATCTGACTTTGAATATATATATGACGGATAAAATATCTGCACATGTTTCCTTTACTGAAAATTATCAAAGCGGAAAATCTGCTTCCACTCTGAAACAAGCTCATATCCGTTATGGTGGTACCACCCGAAAAATGGAAAAACCAACAATCCTGATGAATCCTTACTCACCCAGTAAAGCGAAAGAGGATCAGGAAATAGTAATGGAGTCTCTGGCCGCTAACCCACTATCATTAGACATGAAAGCTCCTATCCAGATTCAGAACGCCAATATCAAACTAGAAGATAAATCTCCAGACATGAAGAAAGAACCTGTTAAAACAGCCCAAGCTTCTAGTTCAATCTCCGTTGCAAAATAAACTGTTATTAAATTTTCAAAATATCATCCTGGCATCTCGCCAGTAGTCTCATTATCTTCCCCTACAAAATGTCCTAGGGGTGTCCACCACTTAGGTACAATTGAAACACCCTCATAAAACAAGGCCTTCAATGGATATTTATAACAAAACCGCCAATCCATCCAAAGGATGAACTGGCGGTTATTAAATTCGTAATTAAAGGGTAAAATTAACCCAGAGCAGCAACAGACTGCAGCTTGGAAGAATCCAGAGAAATTCCAGGACCCATGGTAGTTGCCACGGTCGCGGCTTTCAGGTAAGTTCCTTTGCAGGCTGCCGGTTTGGCACGAATGATAGCTTCTAAAACAGCTTTCAAATTGCCATAAATATTGGCGACTTCAAAAGAAGTCTTTCCAACCGGAACGGTAATCGTACCATTTTTATCGGTACGGAATTCAATCTTACCACCCTGGAAGTCTTTGACGGCCTGAGCGATATTCATGGTCACAGTACCGGCTTTCGGATTTGGCATCAAACCCCGAGGTCCAAGAACTTTACCGAGCTTACCGACTTCACGCATCATGTCTGGGGTGGAAATTGCAATATCAAAATCCAGGAAACCAGCCTGAACTTCAGCCACTAAATCAAGACCACCGGCCTTAACAGCACCTGCTTCTTCAGCTTCTTTAATCTTCTCACCAGAAGCAAAAACAAGAACGCGAACTGTCTTACCAGTTCCAAAGGGAAGGGTTACAGTGGCACGAACCTGCTGATCAGCCTGCTTGGCATCAACACCAAGTTTAACAGCTAATTCAACTGTTTCGGGGAATTTGGCGGTAGCGGTCTTTTTTAATAATTCTGCCGCTTCGGCCACAGAGTAGGTTTTGGCAGGATCAACCAGTTTGGCAGCTGCCAGATAACGTTTAGAATGTTTCTTCATAATATCCTCCTTGGTAGTAACGCCCCAGATTTTCACCGGGACTCCCAAACCCCCTTTACGGGGCTGTCCTTTTCGGACGCTTCGGGTTATTTATTGATAAATTTAGGGAATTACATCAATGCCCATTGAATGAGCAGTACCTTCTACCAGTTTCATGGCAGATTCTATTTTATGGCAATTCAAATCAGACATTTTCATTTGAGCAATTTCTTTTACCTGAGCCTTAGTCACTTTGGCAACTTTGGTTTTCAGGTTTAAGCCAGAACCTTTGGCAATGTTGCAGGTCTTTTTCAATAAAGCAGAAACGGGTGGGGTCTTTAATTCAAAAGTGAAAGACCGATCGGCATAAACAGTCACTATAACTGGAATGACCATTCCGGGTTTATCTTGAGTCTTGGCATTAAACTGCTTACAGAACTCCATAATGTTAATGCCCTGCTGACCAAGAGCAGGTCCAATCGGAGGTGCTGGGTTAGCAGCTCCACCAGGAACTTGCAGTTTTACGAGTGCCTGTATTTTCTTTTTCGGCGGCATAACTATTTATCTCCTCTATGGCGTCCGTCAGGACGCATTTGAAAGCTTTCCACAAAAGCCCTCAGAGTGCGTAACTAATTAATTTAGATTCTTTCCACTTGGAACACATCCAGTTCCAAGGGAGTGGGTCGTCCAAAGATTGAAATGGTGACGGTGAGTTTACCTTTTTCTTCATTAAACTCAGTAACTTCACCATTAAAGTTGGCAAAGGCACCTTCAATAACTTTAACTTTCTCACCCAGATTGTAGGATTCTTTGGCTTTGGGTTTCTTGGTAGCGTCACCCCGGGCCTGAGCCAGAATACTGTCGACTTCTTCCTGACGAAGAGGTACCGGTTTAGTGACTGTACCCAGGAATCCCGTCACACCAGGAATATCCCGAACTTTCTGATACAGTTCCTGAATGAATAAGTCATGGTCAGCACCAGATCCTTCGGGAAGGTCCATTTCCAACATGACATAACCGGGATAGACTTTCCGGGTCATTGTAACGCGTTTTCCATCACGGATTTCCGCAACAGTTTCAGAAGGAATGATGACCTGAGCCACAAAACCTTGCATACCGCCTTCTTGGACGGCCTGATTCATCTTCTTTTCGATATTGGTTTTAACCTTATTCTCATGTCCCGAATAAGTGTGTATCACAAACCAGTTCTTTGCCATGTTATTTATCCTTAAAGAAGTTTATCGGGTGAATACCAAACCCAAGAGGTGTGAGAATACTAAGTCTACAGCCCAAATCATTGCGACCACGATAACAACCGTCACACAGACTACAGTGGTTGCACCAATAATGCTCTTACGATCCGGCCATGTAACTTTGTTCAGTTCGGTTTTCACTTCACTGAAAAACTGTTTTGTTTTTTCCATAAAAGTCATTGTAGATGATTCCCTTTTTTGTGGAAACTTGTCCCTTCAGGAAATAGCAGAGAAAAGTAATGGCAGGCCAGGAGGGATTCGAACCCCCAACACCCGGTTTTGGAGACCGGCGCTCTACCAATTGGAGCTACTGGCCTACGCTGTGATACCTTTTTCAGGAAATCAACGGCTTTTATACCGCTAACTTCGCTATCGCTAGATCTTTTCCGGTCAAGGGAAATAACGCTTTCCAAGACCGCCCTGTTATTGCGGGGAAAAACCGGCTTACCCTACAGGTCAGGATAAGCCGGCACCATTACATTTTAATACAATACCGCTACAAAAGTAAACCAGGATAAAATGTTTTTTCTATCCATGGCTTATTTTAATTACTTAAGGATTTCGTGAACGACGCCAGCACCCACGGTACGACCACCTTCACGGA
>CAZXWN010000020.1:0-34086 GCA_964644695.1 uncultured bacterium | reverse complement strand
CCCTTAGGAGATACAGTAAAAATACAATATCCTGTTGTCTGACCCTTACCAATTCCCCAGGATAATGCCGTTTGCGTTAAAACTGTAATACCGCTTCCATCGGGATCCGCAGCTTCATGATTCCCATGCCGATGTCCACATAAATAATACTTAACCTGATGTTTTTTCATTACATCGATGATTTTCTTTCGATATGCAGACTTAATATTGAAATAATCATCCGCTTCATTGGATGATTTTATGAATATTGGGGCATGGGCACAGACAAACTTATTGGGAACATTTTTATATTTAGTGAAGAATGCATCCATTTCAACCAGCTGATCTTCAGCTCGCTTCTGAACAATGGGGTCTTTGGAAGCATACGATTGCGAGTTAATGACAAAAAAAGCCGCTGATTTATGAACAAATCCGTAATAGTCCTGTTTCTTTTCTCCGCGGCCATAACCCAGACTTTGGTATAAATTGATATTATCCATGCCAGGTCTATTATCAACATCATGATTCCCCGCAATTGGATACCAGGACTTCACGGGCCTCATCAATTCATTGAACGCCTTGTATTGCTTTGCATTGGCTGTATTCTCAATCATATCCCCGCTATGCACAATAAAATCAATTTTGGGATTATTGTCCATTTCTTTAATGACCTGTTTCAGACGGTCGGCCCGGTCACCACAAGATTCTGTACTGACCGTGGTCATTATGTGGGTGTCAGAAACCCAGCCAAAAGAAAAGGTTCTCTTTGAGGAAGAAGAGACCTTGCCAGCCATTCCCATCGCTGTTGAAGAAACAACTACACTTAAAATAATCAAAAATACATAAAAACTTAATTTTTTTCTTACCATGGCTAAACCACCTTTAAAGTAATAATTTAGATACTTGTTTCCAAAACCAGGTCCAAAGCCTGGAATCAATAACAAAATTCAAATTTAAAACGAACCTCTAACGGAGCTGCTCGGACCAGGTCCGTGGATTCTTCGTTCAAAACAAGACTTTTTGCTGAATTATTTACATCCGTGAAAGCAATTCCTGTTTTTTCTGTTGATATTCTTCGGGAGTGATGGCCCCCTGGTCAGATAATTCTTTTAATTGACGCAGTAAAGCCGGAATATCCTGATAGGGAGGATTACTATCCTCCGTATTCAGAGCTTTTGGTTGGGCATTATTTAACGGAGCAGGCCCAGATGAAACGGCTTTTCGGAAGTCCAGAGGCCGGGATGCCTTTGGAAACCGAAACACACCCTGTTCACTGGCCGTTTCCACAACAATATCGCCATAATTTAAAAGCCGGGCAAAAGCCGACTGATTCAAAGACACATTCGTTACCTTATCTAATATAATTTCTGTCAGTGCCTGATTGATTACACCCTGTTTTTTCACGATTCGACGATCTGTGACCAGGTATTCCAATTGTGTCCAAACCAGTAACTTCCACGCAAAGTCCAAAACAGGGTATAACAAAACCACCAGTAACCACCCCGCCTGAACCTCAAGTTTCAGTGTTAGAAACAAATACACAATAATGACTGATAAAATAAGAAATAAATCACGAATAAAAACACCCGCCAAGGCTATCCAGTGGGGATTAGCTTGAAATCGGATAGTCTCCCCGGGTAACATGAAATTCTTGTCCATTTTTATTCCTCCAGAATAATTATGTTCATCATAACTGACCCTTTAAAATCTTGTCCACCGGGTCAACCATAAATAGACACTTGAAAGTAATAGAGTTTCAGTAGAAAATAAAGAACATTTATAACTAAAACTAACTGTCAAACAATTCTGGACGAGAGGGTTGTTTTGATAAGATTTTTATTTTTACAAATCGGGATGCCCGAAAGAGGTATTACATGTCGAACAAGAAATTCAACAAAGAGCAACGCCGCTACATTGCAGATAATAGAGAGAAAATGTCTGCACAGGACATTGCTAAAAATTTGAAAAGCCCGGTAAAAGACGTCGAAGCTGCCATCCGGGAGTTACAAACAGGAGAGACTCCGGAGAAAGTCCACAAAGCATTGCCTCTGAGAAAGTTATATTCCGCAGACTGGCTATGGGGTCTTCCGGCATTTCTGTTACCTCTGATTATTTATACAATGACACTCTGCCGAACCTTGTATGTGGGTGATTCAGGCGAGTTCTCAGCCCAGGGCGCCGTTTTAGGTATAGCCCACCCTCCGGGTTATCCCATGTGGATCATGATGGTCAAATGTGCTGTAACTTTATTTGGCTTTTTCGAACACCCTGCGGCTCGAGGGGCTTTCCTGTGCGCCTTAGTAGCCGGTGCAACCACCTATTTCCTCTATGTATTACTGTTAAAGCTGTCACATTACCGAACGGTTGCTCTGAGTGGTTCCCTGATGTTCGCCTTCTGTTACCACTTCTGGTCTCAGGCATTGTTCTCTGAAGTATTCATCCTGAATGTTTTCTTCACCGTTGTCACCATGTTGTTGATGCTTCTGTGGAGTGAAAATCATGAGCAGCGATACTTCCTGGCATTATTCTTTGTCACCGCAATGGCGATGGCCCACCACAACCTGTTTTTAGTAATGCCGCTTCTCTACTCCTATTTCATCGTTTGCTCGCTGTTTAAAAAGTGGAATGTAAAATGGGAGATTATCTATCTGTTCATCTATGGATTTGTTGGATTGATACTGTATGTCCTGGCCGAAAGACTGGCGAATTTGATTTCACTATTAGTTATCAATCAGCCCCTTCCTCCCCAAGATACATTCCTGACCAAATTCACCCTGACGATTCTGACCTTTGTGCCCTATACTCTGGCTCTGCATTGGTGGCACAAACGGGATAAAACATGGATTTATGCAACCTTACTGTTTATCCTGGGTATGTGCATGTATCTGTATATTCCCATGCGCTTGGCAAACAATCCTTTAAACAATATTACGGATGAACAACGCCGTGCCAACACTGTATTGACACAGGAAAAGAGCGTTCCGGCAATGAGCTGGGGTTACATCCAAACCACCGAAGATTTATACAATCATATTTCTCGTCGGCAGTATGGTCCGTTGTCCCCGATACCTCGAGTTTTCCCCGAATTCTTGAAAGATAAGGCCATCTTTGGACCACTGGATATCGTGAAAGAACAGTTTGCCGAATACTGGATTTATTTCTTCCGGCAGTTTGGTTCTTACAAAACTCATTACAGTGATCCAACCCTCGACCACTTTAACCATCAATATAAGCCCATTGAAGGTTGGCCTTCACAGGGACATATGGTTCTTGTCGGATTATGGACGGCTGCATGGTTCTCCATGATGCTGTTGGGTATTTGGCGTCTATTCCGCCAAAACGGTAAGTATTTCGTGTTGACCCTGATGGCCTTCTTGATTTATGGGCCGGGAATGCAGGCTGTCTTGAATTATCAGACTACCAACCACTCCATGTATATTATTGCCCGATTCCTCATTCCCAGTTACATGATTGCGGCTATCTGGATTGCCTTTGGTGCCCAACAAATTATGGAATGGCTGAAATACGGGTTCAAGTTAACAGGCCTTCCGCCGGTACCCGATATCAGCGAAGAAGATATGAATAAGTATTACCGCAATGCTCAGCCCGTAAATGCACTCCCAGAAGGGGCTGATACTGTCGCAGCTCAGCTGAGCAAACCCGCTACATATCCATTACATTATGCACTCTGTGGTGCAATGGTTCTCATGCCGTTTGTCCCCCTTGCTTCAAATTACTGGCATCAGAACTTGTCAAAAAATGATGTGGCGTACTACTTTGGAATGAACATTTTAAAATCCATTCCTAAGGATGGAAAGATATTCATCATTGGAGATAATCCGACGTTTGCTTTGGGTTACCTCTCTTATGTGGAAAACAAGTTCCCCCCCACTCAGATTTATGATGAAGGGGAAAACCTGTTTGTCCCCATTTTTGATTTTGGTAAAGACAAATTCAGAATTGATCCTATGACGCATAACCGGTTGAAAGATATTGGAAGAGCTAAGATTACAATGACCTCCAATACACCTGTTTACTATATGAGTGTGCAGAGTAATACTCCGCCGCCAGACGACCCCACACGGTATCAGGATTTTCCTGGATTCCCACAGGTCAAGCAATTACCTTCCGGGATTGTGTATCAAGCGGTCCGGCCTGGTGAAAAAGAACCTGATT
This sequence comes from uncultured bacterium, assembly GCA_964644695.1. Classification (GTDB taxonomy): domain Bacteria; phylum UBP4; class UBA4092; order UBA4092; family UBA4092; genus CAZXWN01. The sequence continues at coordinate 29,931 of CAZXWN010000020.1, read as the reverse complement.
ATGAAAGCACTTTGGAACAGTTGACCACACTCGATAAATTCTTCTATGAAATGGGCACTGACTACTATACTCGAGAGCTGGTATCCAACTACCACTTCCTGATTGGCCGAGCCTACTACCAGCAGTACACGCAAGCTGTTGACCCTGTGAAACGAGAAGAACTCAAAAAGAAAGCCTATCTGCATTTTGACAAAACCTCAGAAACTGGCTGGGACCTTGATAACATGCACATCAACCTGGCAAATATCTGGCGGAATGAAGGCATTCTTGATAAGGCAACAACAGAGTTCTTAAAAGCAATCGAAACGCAGCCTCGAAAAGCTCTTTCCTACTTTATGTTGGCTGATATGTACAGAACTAACTTTGGTAAAACCGAAGAGGCCGTCAAACTCCTCGAAAAAGGTGTATCCCTCTATTATTATGATCAGGATGCGAATGATGCCGGCGCCTATTACCTTTTAGGGGCTCTTCAGATGGAATTGGCTGCAAAATTACGCAAGGGTCGGGATATTAGTCAGCTAACCGCTGATGAGGCTCAGAAGCATGTCGAACTTGTTACCAAAGCATCCAACAACATCGAAACTGCCCTTCGCGGTATGCCGCAGAATTACATGGCATACCAGAATTTAGGTGAAGCTTACTTCTGGTTGGGCAGAACCTCCGATGCCGTGTTCATGTGGGAAAAGGTTATTCAGATGAATCCATCTTTCTACCCTGCCTATGCAAATCTGGCCTATTATTACGGCACTATTGTCAGAGATGGGGCTAAGGCGGCCCAGTATCAGGCTTTGGCTCAGCGATATAAGAATGTCCCAACACAAAATGGTGGGCTCCCAATGGGACTTATTGCAAAATAACCCGTTAGACAGTTTTTCAAAGGGAACAGTGAATTCACTGTTCCCTTTTTTTATGCTTCTGTATCGGCCCTAAACACTATGCTAGAATCGGGAAAAGAGTTCTGAACCGTTGACTGAAATAAGGAGGACTATTTATGCCAGACAATCCACAAAATAATCCTGACCCTGAATTACAGAAAATCCTCGAAGAACTCAGGGATGAGATGGGTGGCGTCGATATGCAAGAAGTAGTTCGTGTCATCACCAATGCTGTTGTGCAACGAACAAACATCGTCTGTCCCAGCTGTGGACACAAAGCCAATTGCACTAACTGTATGTCCCCTGAAAAGATAGCCGATGAAATTATGAGTTCTATTGAAAACCCATAAATATAATTCAATAGTCACTAAATAAAAAGCCCGGCGGACTTAATCCAACCGGGCTTATTTTATTATCAAGATGGGCTATAAAGTAGCCAGAAAACTCTTCAATCGTTTTACGCCTTCAGTAAGGTTTTCGATGGAATTGGCATAAGAAATCCGTAAATATCCCTCCAGAGATGGACCAAAATCAATCCCTGGGGTCAAAGCAACTCCAGCTTGATGTAATATCTGGTCAGCAAATTCCAAAGAGTTCTGAGAGTATTTCTTTGCATTCACCATGACATAATAGGCCCCATCCGGTTCGTATCCGATTTGAAATCCTGCATCCCTTAAAGCGGGGACAATATAATGCCTTCTCTGGTCATATACCTGACGCATTTTTTCACAGTCCCCTTTTGCTTCACGCAATGCACGCAATCCAGCGTATTGTACAAAAGCATTGGCACAAATGAAAAAGTTCTGTTGGAGTTTTTTGATAGGGACAATGAACTCTTTTGGCATGATGGCATAACCTAACCTCCAGCCAGTCATCGCATATCTTTTTGAAAAGCCATTAAAAACAAAGGCTTTATCCGTAAACTCCAAAATGCTGTGCTCTTTCTTCCCGTAACATAATCCATGATATATCTCATCAGAGATGATATAGGGTCCTAACCCTGCTATTTCTTCAAGGATAGCTTTTTCCTGCACCTTCCCCGTGGGATTGGAAGGGGAGTTGATGAATACGGCTTTAGTCTCTGGTCGAAGCGCCTGCTTCATTTTTTCAATATCATAAAGAAACCCATCCGATTCCGAGACTTGGAAATAGTCAGCTACTCCGCCAAAGAATCGGACCACATTCGGATAGCATGCGTAATGCGGATCTGACAATAACACTCGATCTCCGATGTCCAGCAGAGCTCCAAACACAAGTATCATGGCTGGGGAAGTTCCCTCTGTCACAACAACCTGGTCAGGGTCCAGTTGTACACTGTAGGAATCTTTATAGTCACGGCAGATTTCTTCTCTTAATTCCAACATCCCCATACTGCTTGTATAATGAGTCAGACCTCGGTCCAACGCCTCATGCACAGCATCTACAACGCATTGAGGCGTAGGAAAATCAGGTTCTCCGACTTCCAGCCGAATAATAGATTGACCCGCTCGCTGTAATTTCTGAGCTTCATCCAGAACATCCATGGCCAGGAAGGATTTAATTTCTCCAGCACGATCAGGTATCACAATAACCTCCAAATTAGAGAAACTATTTGTCTTAATTTTATCAAGATAAGAAACTGTACAGAATTAGTATTTATTACTTTTGGGATTGACTCACAATTCGCACAGAAGCGCTGATAACTCCATCTTTAGATTCTGATTCCAATCCTAAGATATCCTTACCTTTTGATTGAACACGAGTGGATATCCCCTGAGACACCTCTCTGAATTCAAAACTGACCTGTGAGTAAGGAACTTTCCCACCTGCTGTAAATAACATTGTACCTATTGCGCCAGAGAGAGGAATATCCGGCTTTCGATTATGAGCTTTCAGAGATAATTCACCCAGAGTAGAGTCATAACTTATTGTTTCAATCTTCCAGTGTGCAAATAGTTTTGGATTAAGTTCAATCCATAATCCAGGACCTGATAATTGGAGTTGAAGAGCTTTCGGGTCATATTTTATAAACAAACACAATTCATCGCACATGACACCTTTGGGATTGTTCAGGTAAATATTCAGGGGGAAGTCCATACCTTCAGTAACCTTGGCACTGAGGGGAACAAAATAAAGAATTGAATTTATACTATTATTCACAGAGGGTAAAGCCTGTGATTTTTGAATACTATTCGTGGGAGGATTTGTCTTGATTAAGGGAGTATTCGTAGGAGAAAATACGTACTGACGATTCACGGATATAGTAAGTTCCTGTTGTGATTGTTCATCGCTTCCACGATGAAGAACTATACTTACATTCGTACCCGATTCCCCTTTAATTTTCGATACAACTTCCTCCAGAGTCAGGTTATCTACAGGTTCGCCATTGACCTGATAAATTACATCACCGGTTTGGATTCCAGCTTCTTGAGCTGGACCATCGTCAATCATACCCGTCACGACAAAATGATTATCCTGTTGGCTGATTTCCATCCCCACCCCGGCAGAGTTTTGAGAACTCATCGCCAGCGTTGAATATATCGCCAAGACAATAAAAGTTACTGTGCACAAAATCTTCTTCATCATAGTGGTAAAAACAATCCTATCTTATTGTCCATCAATCGTCCATCGATATGAATAAATGGAGATTTGACAGGTGTTCAGTTATAATCCCTTCAGGATATGTTTAATAGATTAAAAGGTTCAAATCCATCAATACTACTTAACTGCAGCATTATTATTTTGGTCCTTATCGGTGTATTTCGCTTGTTTTTCCTGGCACTTCATCAGGATATGACCAGTAATGATGTACTTTTGTATATCAATTTATTCGATTTCAAAGAATCTGGTATTAGTTTTCTCATCGGGTGGACATCCGTTCCGAATCTCCTGTTCACGGATTTCCCGTATTATCTTTTCACCGACTTATTTACATCGGTAACATTCCCATATATTGGTTATATCAGTGCTGTAATTGCATTATTTTCATTATTCTATATATTTATACTCACGCAGCAGGCAATTCGTTGGCAATCTGCATTAATTGTTTTAATGGTCGCACTGGGATGTACAGTTCCTGCGATCCAATGGTTGGTTAAACCCTCTGTAAATACGGGGACTTTCAACAACACCCTTTTATCACTGCTATTCATCATTGGACTGGTCAGTCAATCAACATTAATGCAGAAATACTGGGTAAAAGTTTTAATGTCGATTGGACTCTTTTTCTTGATTGTTTTAAGTATGCTGTCCAATTTATTCTATTTTTACCTGTTTGTGATTCCAGTCTTAATCAGTCTAATTTATGTATTTAGCCGGTTAAAAATCGGGGCCAGTCAAAAAACCTTGCTACTGAGTTTAATCCTCGGAGCTGCAGTCTCAGGGTGGTTATGTATTATTTACTCAAAACCCTGGTTCGGATTTAACATTGCTTATCACCCTCTGGTTCTGTCCAGTTTGAGTCAAGCACAATTTAACCTCCGGACCCTGCTCAATGTCCTGGACGATTTTTTCCTGATCAAATTCTGGACTATTCCAATTATGGGTATCGTTCTATTCAGATTCTTTAGTTTAGTGGTTTGCGTATTCGCACTACTGCATGGATTCAGATCCATCTTTGTTGAAAAAAGGACTATCCCCTTACTCATCAAAACTTATCTATTAGTGATGGCAATAATTTTATCCATCACTTTTGTTTTAGATTCCTCAATTAAAGGTCATGAGAATGGCTATTATTTAATCCCCTTGTTATTTGTTTATGCCTTCTGGATTTCTTTGTCATTAGAATCGGTTACAAACAAGTTATGCCACTCAATCCTGTTGATTTGGATATTCATGTGGGTCATTTTTGGATTATCACAAACATTTGTCCAACCCTTGCCTGTTCAACATCACCCCGGAATCAGTAATTTACTGCAATCAAAAAACTTACAAAAGGGTTATTCCAGTTATTGGCATACGCATGTCATTACGGGGATAACCAATAATCAAGTCAAGGTAAGACCTGTCCAATATGACAAGGAATACCAATTATTCCGACCCTTCCGGGAGAAGACCCAAACTCATTGGTTCTCAGCTCCCTACGACCATGACTCCACCTTTCTGATAGTTCCTTATATCAGTCCTTACACTGAAAAAGATGAATATGGATTACTATTTCTGGAGGACGCCCCGATTACTGCCAGTTTCGGAGTCCCCTGTACCACTTATCACTATGCAAATCCTTTGAATTCTGAGGTCTATGTTATCTATGTCTGGCCCTATAATATAGGAAGTAAGCTAAAGATATGATGGATATCAGATAGACGACCTTCTCATAATCAGTTAAGATTTATCCTTTGAATAATTAATTTATGTGAACCCTTATGCCAACACTGGTTATCATACCTACATACAACGAACGACCTAATATAATCGACCTCTCAGAAGAAGTCCTTGGCTTATCAAATGATATCCATGTTCTGGTTGTGGACGACAATTCTCCCGATGGTACAGGAGATCTTGTTGATGAAGCCTGCAAACAGAAAGAACGCCTCCATATAATCCATCGTGCCGGGAAAATGGGTCTGGGCACTGCATATTGTGCCGGATTTCATTATGCCCTGGATAACAAGTTCGACCGGGTTATCACCATGGATGCTGACTTCTCCCACCAGCCCAAATATATCCCCCAACTCATCGACAAAAATCAGATGTTTGAGGTAACTATAGGGTCTCGGTATGTCCCCGGCGGAGGAACTGTTAACTGGGGTCCCCATCGAAAAGCTATCAGTTTTACTGCGAACTTCCTGGCACGCAGTATCCTGGGACTAAAAGCCCATGACTGTACCGCGGGTTACAGATGTTATCAGCGCGAAGTTCTGGAAACCATCCCATTTGATGAAATCAAATCCAGTGGATACTCCTTTTTAGTGGAAATGCTCTTTCATTGCACTCGACAGGGTTTCAGTGTAGGCGAAGTACCCATTATTTTTGAAAATAGAGTCGCTGGTACATCCAAAATATCCAAAAGTGAAATTTACCTGGCAATTAAAACCCTGATTCGATTATCTTTCCAACGAGGGAAATAGAATCCATGCGGTCAAATCTTAAAACCGCCTTATTCCTTTTTATTTTCTTCTTCAGTATCTACAGCTTATTCATGTCCGGTCACCTGTATTCACCTGATGAAGAGATTATGTATCGCACGACAGAATCTCTCGGAAAATCGCACACCCTGTCTATTCAACCTTTAGAGGATGAGGGAGACCGGTTTACTGATAAAGATCCACAAGGCCGGTTCTATGGACATTATGGTATCGGTCAATCCCTCTGGGCACTTCCCTTCTGGGGTGCAGGTCAGATAATATCTCCTTTTTTCCCTGACCAGGGACTGTATGCCTTCCGTCCCTCCACCGCCATTGCTTACCACGGGCACACTCCACAGGAATACTGGAATCGGTATTTTGTCTCACGCATGGGACAAGTTACAACGGCGCTGGCCTGTGTGATGGTTTTCTTGATTGCCCTGCAATTAGGTTACTCTTCCAAAAATGGATTTCTCATCAGTCTATTCTATGGTCTGGGGACGATGGCTTTCCCCTTTTCCAAAACCTTTTATTCTGAGCCGACAGTCACACTATTTCTTCTTCTGGCGTTTTATCACCTCTGTCGATTCCAAAATTCAAATCTTCGCAAACATCTTATGATTGCAGGATGTTGGGTGGGTGCCGCATTACTCACCCGGGTGGATACCATCATCCTGATTCCATCTTTCATCCTTTACCTTTTGTATCCCGTTTTGACAGCTCCATCAGATAAATCAAAATGGAAAAATTTCTGGAGTAATGCGTTGGCTTCTGGGATACCCCTGATTATTGCCGGTCTTCTGGTTGCCCTGTATAACTTTATCAGGTTTGGATCGCCGACCTATACTGGTTATGAGTCAGAAGGATTGACTTTCAGCTTTTCCATGTGGGACGGACTTTACGGTTTACTTCTTAGTTCTGGTCGAGGAGTAGTGATTTACTCTCCTCTCGTGCTTCTATTTTTCCCGGCTATTAAACATTTCTGGCAGGAGCATAAACAACAGGCCCTCTTATGTATACTCATTATTCTTTCCTATGTCTTGTTTTACTCCAAATGGGAATCATGGGCGGGTGGTTGGACCTGGGGTCCTCGGCATATTTATCAAATTCATGCCTTCTTGATTATTCCGGTGCTGGCTCTCCTCAAACAACAGGATAAACGGTTTAATATGTTTTTCTGGATTCCCGTAGGGCTATTGGCCTTGGGCAGTCTCTATATCCAGATACCAGCACTTCTGGTCAGTTTTATGGATTACCATTTCTACTATCAGTCTGTTGGCCCCTTACATGAAATACTGTATATTCCTGTTCGGTCACCATTAGCCGGACACTGGGCAATCTTAACAGACAAAACAGCGGACTTATTTTACTATCAACTATGGAAAACGCCTGTCTCTATCGGACTAAAATTGGGATTTTTGATTTATCTGATGGGTTTAGCCGTCTCTTCCGGATACTTATACTCAAGAATTTTTTCTAAAAAAGCACCGGTTGCCGGAGATGAGGGGATGCGTTAGGATATGCAGGACATGAATAACTCAGTAACAATCATTATTCCAGCCTATCAGGAAGAAAAAGGTATCGGCCCCGTCTTGGAACAACTCCAGACCGTTCTTGCAAAAATGGAGAAATCCTACCCCATTATTGTTGTTGATGATGGGTCTACAGACCGGACCGCTGAAATTGCCAAATCATTCGGTGTTGAAGTCTATCATCATGAAGAAAATCGTGGGTATGGTGCCGCATTAAAAACAGGAATCCGTCACACCCAAAGCGAGTACATTCTGATTATTGATGCAGATGGAACCTATCCTCCGGATGAATTACCCCGAATTTTGGAACATTTGGATATGTACGATATGGTGGTAGGAGCCCGTGACTGGGTCCAGCCATCAAGAGCCTTTGCCAAATGGGTCCTCCGACAACTGGCAAACTTCCTGGCTGAAACCAAAATACCCGACTTAAATTCAGGCCTTCGGTTGATTCGAAAATCCCTGGTGGAATCTTTCTGGCACATCCTTCCGAATGGTTTTTCCTTTACTACTACCATTACCCTGTCAGCCCTTTGCAATGGTTACAGTGTGAAATATGTACCCGTCAGATATTTGAAACGGGAAGGTAAATCGAAAATCATGCCTGTTCGTAATACATGGCAATTCCTGATGTTGATTATCCGAACCATTATTTACTTTAACCCCCTGAGAGTATTTATGCCTGTGGGAATGGGAATGATTGTTCTGGGTATCATAGTCGGAATTTACAGTAAATTCTTTTTGGGCAAATTGATGGATGTCTCCACGATTACCGCCATCACTGCCGGTGTCGAGATTCTGATGATAGGATTTCTGGCTGATTTGATTTCCAAACGCTCCAGATAATCAAACTTTCATTTCTTAACCAGTATTACTTGAAGAGTCATCTTTATATCCTGTTGCTAGAATAACAGATAGAATAACCATGAAAATAGTCGTCTTAAATCCCCCGATGGACAACGGGGTTATCTATATGAAGGAACTGGGGCGTTGCGGTCGAAAGTCCGTAGCCGGTGAAGTGTGGCCCCAGACTGGATTGGCATATATTGCTGCCGTATTACGGGAAGCCGGACATGAGATTCTTTTCATGGATGCCATGGCTTCCAGACTATCTACGAGTGAAACCTTATCCCGAATCAAAACCTTCCAGCCCCGATTAGCCATCATACACACCACAACACCAACCTTCAAAAACGATGTAGCTCTATTGAAGGAAATCAAGACTCAAACCGGCGCCATCTGTGGCTTGGTAGGAACCCATCCCACCGCTCTCCCTGAAGAAACACTGCTACAAACGGAATCTGATTTTGTCATTATCAGCGAAGCTGAAATGACGATTCGTGATTTAGTGGAAAAGATAGACCAGGATTGGTCTGAGGTTCTCGGTCTGGCATATAAGAAAAATGGAATGGTTCAATTAAACCCTGCCCGACCTCTCTATCCCGATATTGATTCATTCCCTTTCCCAGCTCGGGACTTAATGCCTGTGAAAAGTTATACTATGCCATTTTTCGGATCTGAGCCCTTTGTAACAGTCATTCCTTCACGAGGATGTCCCTTCCAGTGTGTATTCTGTCGTGCAGGTCAGGTGTGGGGAGAAACCACCCGGCATCGGTCTCCAGATAATGTTTGTGATGAATTGGAAGAAATCATAAATAAATTTGGAATCCGAAATATTGTTATGATGACGGATACCCTGACTTTAAAGGTTTCATGGACTGAGGCACTCTGTCAAACAATCATCGACCGAGGGATTAAGATTCGATGGATAGGAAATTCCCGGGTGGATACGGTATCTCCCAAATTGCTCAAATTAATGAAGCAAAGCGGGTGTGAGATCCTGTCGTATGGATTGGAATCCGGAAACCAGGAAATACTGGACTCCTCAAAGAAGAATATTAACCTGGACCAAACGATACAGGCTATTAAATGGACCAGGGAAGCCGGTATCATGACCTTTGGATACTTTATCGTGGGTTTACCCGGAGAAACATGGGACACTATCCATGATTCCATTAATTTCGCCATTAAGGCAAACCCGGATTATGTGAATTTCCATGTAGCCACCCCATTCCCAGGGACAGAACTATACTCTATTGCAAAAAGTAAGGGTTGGCTGATTACCGATGACTGGACCCAGTATGAAGAAGAGGGTTCGGCCGTCATGAGAACCGAACATCTGACCCCGGAAGATTTAGTCAAAGCTCAAAAAATGGCCATGCGGCGATTCTATCTAAGACCCTCTAAGATATTAAGAGAATTGGTCTTAACCATTAAAACGCCCCAGATGTTGAAATCCAAGGTCAAGGCAGCCCTGAAAGTCCTTTCCGACATCTAATGAATACTTCCGTTTACCCCTTGTAATAATAATCCTTAAACGGGTCATCCACGGACCAGCTCCGAGCAGCTCCGTGGGTAATTCGTTTATAAAAAAAGACTGTCCCTGTTCAGGACAGCCTTTTTCTTTAACATCAAAAATTTTTAGTCATTGGGCAACCAAACAATCGCACTTCCATATCCCAACTTACCTTCACTACCTAACCGTAAAATATCACCATTGGATACCGTACCGTTAGTAGGATCATAAATGTTTGGATAGGCAGTAGGCGTATTGTCATTGGTCCATTCTACAAAAGACCAGGGGGTTCCTCCACCCGCTATTGGCATAGCCATAGCATAGGTCTGAACGCGATCCGGGCCTGGAGAACAAAGACGCCATGCACGGCCCCAAGTATGTCCACCCCATTGAGCTTTTGGATTAGCACCTTGTGAATTTCTCAATTCAATAAAGGATTGTTCATCCAAATAATCGTAAGTGTCATACTCATCCGATTGAATCTGAGGTAATCCAAAGGGATCCGGTTTGGGAATGTTTGTTAAAAAAGCAACCGGAGTAGTCAATGGGATCATGCGAATACTGCATTTACTAATAAATCCCGTGGGCACCCAAGCTCGGGGGTAAGCATTATAATCTACATAATAGGACTCTAAACCCGTTGCGATACTTCTCATTTCACCCTTTGCCCGGGCTACCTTTGCCCTCACCTGTGCTGCCAGAAAATTAGGAATAGCAATGGCCGCGAGAATTGCAATAATAGCGACGACTATCAATAATTCAATTAAAGTAAACCCTTTTCGTTTCATCATTCAAATCACCTCCCTTCTTCTATTTGCCCCAATTATAAACACGATTTATTGGTTTTGGCAACACATTTCCCAATAGTTAAAATAATTTTTACAAGCCAGATTGTCTATAATGATATTAAAAGATTACACAACCACGAGTTAACATGACGATTGAAACAAATAGATATCCGGCAGGATGGAACTCAGCCCCATTCAATTACCCAATCAGGAACATTGAGGTTTCAGATGAGCAGGAAGTCTCTATGGAAGAAGTCCTCCGTACCGGACATCACCCGATGGCGGCAGCTTATCAACTGAGATTGCCCGACCCGACTTCCGATTGCCGTGAACAGTGCCGACTTTTCCGAATGACCTTTCAAAGCAGTCAGGGTGAATCGGTACCGTTTCTACTGGCTATTCCGAGCTGGGCACCCTCTCCCTATCCTCTAGTAATCCTTGTTCATGGCTTTTTTAATAATAAGGCCGAATACCTTTACTGGCAGGCACCTCGATTAACCCGAATGGGATTTGCCGTCATGATACCAGACCTCCCGTTTCACGGTGAAAGAACCGGTTATCCACCCATGATCACAGGATTGGGAGATGTTCACCAGTTTTATCGGAATATTTGCCGATGTGTTATAGAAGTCCGGGAGTTAATGGATGTGGCTTGCCAACGAACCGAATTTAACACCTCCAACGGCATCCTTATGGGTGGCTACTCTCTGGGTGCGTGGATTGCTTCAATGGCGGGAGCCTCTGACTCCAGGGTAAAAGCGCTCAGCCTGATGGTCCATGGAGGAATGCCCCACAAGGCAGTAGATTATGATGGGGACACCGAATTTCAGGAAATACTTGCAGACCGTATCCGATTATGGCAAACTTACCCAGAGATGGACCCTGAGGTAGTTCTCCCATATTTCAGCCCCCGTCCTATCCTCATGTTGAATGGAACATGGGACCGATTGATACCCCAAAATATTGCTGAGCGTACTTATCAATCCGCCAGAGAACCTAAACAACAAATTTGGTATGAATCAGGACATATGTTGCCTCCACAAGCATACAAAGAGTCCGCGCTCTGGTTATGGGGACAATGGGAATTTATTCAAGCATCGTTACAAAGGAGTGAATGATGGAATTAACCGTTATGACTTACAACATCCACATCGGGATCCCGGAAGGCCATAATATTGGACAGTATGTACCCACCGTAAAAGATATGAGCAACCTGGCCAAAGCTATCCGGGAATCCGGTGCACATATCATTGGACTCAATGAAGTGGACCAATTTTACGGACAGCCAGGCAAATCTCGTTCTGGATATCTTCACCAGTCACTCGAATTAGCTCAGATGCTGAATATAAACTATGCTTACGGTTCTACCCGTGATGACGGAGAATGGCCGGGGCCAGGTATGACGGATTATATGGAGTGGGGAAATGCCTCCATGCATGAGTCCAACAGGGAACCCGTTGGAGCCTATGGTAATGCACAGCTGAGTCAAAATCCCATTCTTTATGTACATAACTTCAAACTCCCCATGACACCGGGCAATGAACAACGGTGCTTATTATTAACCGTTCAACAAATAGGTGATTTAACTTTTCATGTTTATAATGCTCATTTTCAAGATGCATCTGCCCCACATAATGAGAGAGACCGTTGGGCTCAGGCACAAGTTGTTGCCCGCATCATTGAAAAAGATGATTGTCCGAATAAAATCCTCATGGGTGATTTTAACTGGGACCTCTCTTGGGAGAACGAAGAAGCCTATCAGGATAAGGAAATATTCCACCTGTCTAAGATTCTTGAAACAAGTGGATTAATCGATTCTGGCAGTATGGTGGGAATGGACAGGGTTAAAACATATCCCTCCACCAAACCGGACCAAAGAATTGATTACATCTTTGTACCCCCAGCATTTAAAGTTAAATCCGTTGAGGTTCATCCCTGGATGTGCTCTGATCACAGACCCGTTGTTGCAAACCTTGAGATTTAATTATTAAATTAAATATAAGTTCTCATAATTCTGATTAGTCGCGACATTTATAAAACCAGAGATTTATTATTTTTCATTACTGATATATTTTCTTGTCAACTTCGCTGTACTCAGGACATAACTTTGTATTTAAAATATATCTAACTAATTTATATTCAATTATTTAGATGTATTTTATTTTATGTTTTTTCAGAAATACTAAGATTCGTAAAATTTCCCCGAACATTCAAACCACCCCCAATCTCTAAAATCTCATCACACCAGGGTAAAAATATTTTTTTAGAATCAACCCAATCTACCCCTTTACATGACGGGGCAAATAGGAGTATATTAAGGGCAACTTCCAATGGGAGGGTTAGGGCTCTATGAAATTGTTTAATATGAATTGGAATACTTTATTGTACGACCCTCGAAAGGGTCAGGATTTTGTAATTGAGAGTGAAAGCATTCCCCCATTTTCTACTCTGAAAGCAGATTTCTTCACTATCATTGCGACAGTGAACTGGAACGACCCGGATACGAAAACACCCCGGGATGAAGTAAATCTATTGAGAAATTGTATGTGCACTCCCATGCTGAGACATGGCGGTCAGGTCTTTTTCTCGTCGTCCTACTCGACACACATCACCAAAAAAACAGATATCGTCGAGTTTAATCACGCCGACGAAGTCAACGGTTCCAGATTGGGGTATTTGGATTTGAATGCCGGCAATATCAAAAGAACGGAACGGCATCGAGTTGAATTACAAACCTATGAGGATTGGATCGTTGGCTCATGCAAACAACCCTTTACTAAACCTGATATTCTGACCCCTGAGTGGACATGGAATCTGGGAACCCTTCTTGAACAACCGGATAAAATCAATACTCTCTATTACCTCTCGGGTGAAACCTATCGTCACATCTTCCTGATTCGTCCCTGGCCCGGATTGGATGAATGGTTAGAACCTATTATGAAGGTTAAAAGTATTCAATAGGCCCAATTAAGATAACAGTAAAAAAAGCACTCCTTGAAGGAGTGCTTTTTTATATCAGCAGGTCTTCTTGAGGGAATGCTGTGCCTGTGTTAACTTAAGACATTACATTCCCATTGGATAATCAATATGCTAAAAGAAGCTTTTCGTAAAATAATAGAAGCCAGAAGCCATGACCCCTATATAGTATTGGGGATGCATCAACTCAATGCCAAAAATCAAACCAGCCCCACAGTAGTCGTCCGTGTTTATCGGCCGGGAGCCAAGACAGTAACAGTAATATCCCAAAGTGCCATACCCGGTGAATGGATAATGGACCAAATTGATCCCTCCGGATTCTTTGAAGTAATCATACCCGAGGTTGTTGATGTATTTCCATATAGCTTAAGGTTTACCTGGCCAGATGGCACTGCTTTTGAAACCGCAGACCCTTATTCGTTCCTGCCTGTCTTAAGTGATTACGACCGACATTTGATTAATGAAGGGAATCACTATCGTTTGTATGACAAGCTGGGTGCCCACATAATGACAGTGGAAGGGCATCAAGGTGTGCATTTTGCAGTATGGGCACCCAATGCTAAAAGAGTCAGTGTAGTCGGAGATTTTAATCAATGGGATGGCAGAATCCATCAAATGCGGGTATTAGGTTTATCCGGTGTGTGGGAGATATTTATCCCCGGTATAAACGAATATAGTCTTTATAAATTCGAAATTCTGTCCCAATCTAATCAAATCTTCCTAAAATCCGATCCCATGTCATTTGCTTTCGAGCCCAGGCCCCGAACTGCCAGTCAAGTCAGAAACATTGATACTTACGAATGGCATGATGGGAAATGGATTGAAGAGAAAACACAGTCTAATTGGCTGGAAAAACCTGTTGCCATTTATGAAGTACATTTAGGGTCCTGGAGACGAAATACAGATGAAGATAATCGATTTTTAACTTATCGAGAACTGGCTGACCAACTGGTTCCGTATGTCAAAGAACAGGGATTTACCCATATGGAATTACTGCCGGTAGCAGAGCATCCGCTGGATGAGTCCTGGGGATATCAAGTTACGGGATATTATGCTGCCACCAGCAGATTTGGAACTCCGGAAGACTTTATGTACTTTGTTGATAAAGCCCACCAAACCGGACTTGGAGTACTACTAGATTGGGTGCCTGCTCATTTCCCCAAAGATGCCCATGGATTGGCTCGTTTTGATGGAACGGCTTTGTATGAGCATGAAGACCCTCGTCTGGGGGAACAACTGGACTGGGGAACCCTTGTCTTTAATTTTGGCCGTAATGAAGTCAGTAATTTTCTTTTGTCTAACGCTCTGTTCTGGCTGGATAAATATCATATTGATGGACTGCGCGTGGATGCTGTGGCCTCTATGCTCTATCTCGATTACTCCAGAAAACCAGGGGAATGGATTCCCAATAAATACGGTGGAAATGAAAATCTGGAAGCGATTGACTTCATCCGTAAACTGAATGTTATTGTGCATGAGTATTTCCCCGGGTCGTTGACTATAGCGGAGGAATCCACAGCCTTTAACGGGGTCTCGCGTCCCACCTATTTAGGAGGGCTTGGATTCTCCATGAAGTGGAACATGGGCTGGATGCATGACATTCTTGAATACTTCTCCAAAGACCCGGTCTTCCGAAAATTTTCCCACAACAATTTAACATTTGCACTGCTGTATGCTTTCCAGGAGAATTTTATTCTCGTACTATCTCACGATGAAGTCGTTCATGGTAAGGCTTCCCTCTTATCCAAAATGCCTGGGAATGATCATGAAAAGTTTTCCAATCTGCGGGCATTGCTGGGTTATATGTACGCTCAACCTGGAAAAAAACTGAACTTTATGGGGCATGAAATTGGACAGTGGCAGGAATGGAATTGCAACGACCAGTTGCCATGGTCTCTCCTGAAATTTGACCGGCATATAGGACTTCAGAATTTTGTTCGAGACTTAAATCATCTATATGCGATGGAACCCGCTTTGTGGGAACAAGATTACCACTGGGAAGGATTTGAGTGGGTTGATTTTTATGATGCCGATCAATCTATTATTTCTTTCCTAAGAAAAAGCAAAGATTCCAGCGACTATATATTCGCCATCTTTAATTTCACACCAGTCCCTCGGATTAATTATCACATTGGCGTTCCAGAAAAAGTATTTTATAAAGAAGTATTAAACAGTGATTCTGCCTATTATGGGGGAAGTGATATTGGTAATATGGGTGGAGTCGAGCCTAAAGATGAAGCATGGGGCAAGTTCCCTTATACACTAGAACTGACATTACCCCCGCTATCTGCGCTATATTTCAAACCCATCAGAAATAAATAGTCCTTAGTCTTTCACAGGATATTTAATCCAGCAATTTCGGCAGCTGGGATGAGTCTCATCACTTTGAAGTTGGCTCCGTAATTTGCGTGCTTCAGGACTGTCCCAAACGGACCAGAAATCATTAATCCCATCCGGTCCATACAAGGGAGGTTCTGGATGACAACAGGCATAAGTATTCCCATTAGGATTTATTACGACCTGTCGCCACAAAAAGGGACATTCCATATGAACAGGTTGATTTGAATTCTGCATCAGCTTGGAAGTTTCTTCTTCCTTGTTCTTATATACAGGAGGCCGCAACCTTACTTCAATCCCGATTTCCTGACCTATCTTCACAGCTTCTTCATAATACAAAATATAAGTGTCCATATCCTGTACCATGGAAGTTTTCATCAGTTCAGGATCATCATAAGTAACAATATGGTCCCCACAAATATAATCGGCACCTACTCGTTTCGCCAGACGAACTAAATCTGGCAGTTCTCTTACATTATCCTGCTGAATCGTTACATTCAACGCAAAGGTCGGGCAATTATCCGGAAGATAGGCTTTTCGTTTTGTACCAAATTGTTCCAGAGCTTTCACAACAGCGTTAAACTTTGCCCCTTTGCGAATTTTCTCAAAAGTCTCCGGAGTTGCTCCATCAATAGATGCAGTTAATAACGCCATGTGAGGCAGCACTTTATCCATCAGCTTCTCATTTGTAAGAGGAGTCATATTGGAGTAGGCCTCAATCTTGCATTGATACTTATCAAGCAGAGGTAAAATCTGGTCAATGATTGTATAAAGAAAAGGCTCACCTGCAATGGATAAATTTACAGTATAGGCATAAGGAAATAACTGATTGGCTATTTTAGTAAAGTCTTCTATGGGAATTTCGAGAGTATTCAGTTTCGGGAATGATTCAGCCATAACTGTCTGCCGAAAACACATCGGGCAACTTAAATTACACCGGTAAGTCGCTTGTAATGTTACATTGACCGGATAATTTCGGATAGGCCCTCGGCCTCTGCGCATATCATATTTCGCTACCCATTGATTTGCCCTTTTCAGATAAGGGATAACCCTTTTACGGATGGGAGTAATGTCTTTTGTCAGCCGATAACCTGCCGACAATATATGAAATGCGAGAATTTTGGAGTAATCAATCAGCAACATAAATCCTGTTTCTTTCCATCAGTATAAGCAAACACTGTCCCATAAATATATCATTATTCCATGCTCTTCAAAAGAATAACCGGCGATCAAGGACAGCTGACCGCCGGTTATTTGATTCACGGTTTTCTTTAGCAGACTCGAGTTATTTGGATTTCTCCAAAGATAAAGTCACGGTCGGCAAATCACACACTTCGGATGGGCCAAAGTACTGAATGGGACCCGGATAGACATAGCAATCTTCCAAAGCCCATTTCTCACGATTCTTGGCAAAGGCTTGGAACGGCTTCCCATCAAGCTCAACCAGGGCTTTCTTGATAACCGGTTTAGCTTTACCCTTACGCATTTCCATATTCAACATCATGGTAACAGGGATACCACCCGCCACCCATTTATCAGAAGTAAGGGTCATATTCTCTACCGTGGCAGTAAAGCCTGTCAGGTTAGCACGAACCAGCTGAGCCGCAGTAAAGCCCAGGGAATAACAGTAATCGGCATCAAAATTAGAAGGAGCCGCACAACGACCTTCATAACCCATGAAGTGAGAGAGAGGACTAAACTTGGCTTCTGTCTTACCTTCATTCTTCAGCTCATTAATTTTATCGCGGACCATATCAATCAACAGTCTTTCAGTTTCGACCTGTGATAAAGTCAGGTTACCATGACTATCGCGCTGCAATAAGACTTCTTGAATATCGGAAGGTAATGAAGCATAAACCTTGGCAGAAACAGCGGTCAATTTACCGCTAATAAACTGCAACCGATCTTCTTTAGTATCCAGAGTCTTCAGATAATCTTCATGGTCACCGACTATATTCGATAACTCATCAATCAGGACCTTGATATCAGAGATAAACTCAGGAAGTCCTTCCGGAACCAGGAGAATACCATAATTTTTTCCAGCAGCGGCGCGCTTCACAACGACATCAACGATGTAATCAACAATTTCTTCCATTGTCGTTCCTTTGGCACGGACTTCTTCAGAAATTAAAGTAATATTCGGTTGAGTCTGAAGAGCACATTCCAGAGTCACGTGAGAAGCAGCACGACCCATCAAACGAACAAAATGCCAGTATTTAACTGCGGAGCTGGCATCACGGCAGATGTTACCAATCAATTCGGAATAGGTTTTGGTAGCAGTATCGAAACCAAAAGAAGCTTCAATATAATCATTCTTCATGTCGCCATCAATTGTCTTGGGAACACCGATAACCACGGTGCTGGAACCTGCACCTTTCAGGTATTCAGCCAGCATGGCAGCATTCGTATTTGAATCATCGCCACCAATGATAACGAGACCATTAAGACCCATGTCTTCAAAATTCTTTTTGCAGGCAGCCAAGTCCTCAGGTTTTTCGATTTTGTCACGACCGGACATAATCATGTCAAATCCGCCGGTATTGCGGTATTTGTCCATCATCTCAGAGGTAATTTCAACATATTTACCTTTGATGACACCGCCGGGACCTTTTAAGAATCCATACAGGACAGAAGAAGCATTTACACTTTTCAATGCATCAAACAAACCAGCGATAACATTGTGTCCACCGGGAGCCTGACCACCAGAAAGAACAACACCCACTTTAAGGGCTTTACCTGATAAGTCACCCTGACCCTCCACAATTCTCACAATCGGCTGGCCGACTGTATTAGGGAATAAGGCTTCGACTTGTTCCTTGTCACTCATCGGTTCTGTTGGAGCACCGAATTCCAGCTTGAAGTTTCCACCAGCAAGAGCTTTGGGCAACTTCGGTTGATAAGTTTTCCGGACTTTTTCCAATGCGGAAATCATATTGACATACCTCATTAATGGATTTTAGGATGGGTTTCACCCGGGGGTATTTATACAAATAATACCGAATAATTATATCAGCGGATGGGTTCGTATGCCAAAATCCTCTTACATAGATTTGGCGAAATGCCATCTTTTGGCGATAATAATTGCAAATGCCGATAAATATTGAACAAGAGAAACCATTATTTCTGAGTATCGTAATTCCTTGTTATAACGAGGATAAACGAATAGGGAAGACATTAGAATCTATATTAAGCTGGATTGAAAAAGACCCGCGCCGAATTGAAGTTATTATTGTTGACGATGGCAGTCAGGACCATACGGAAGATGTCTGCCATCTATTTGACACCCGATTCCCATTATTTCAGGTATTATCATATAGACCTAATCATGGGAAAGGATTTGCGGTTCGCCAGGGGATGCTGGCGGCAAAGGGTCAATACCGGTTGTTTATGGATGCGGATGGCTCCACACCAATAACTGAAGTGGACACACTTCTAAAAGCGATGGAGAAAACATCGGCCGATATCATCATCGGATCCCGTTCGCTACCGCAATCCAAAGTTTTGGTCCACCAACCCTGGTACCGGGAAAAAATGGGGAAGACCTTTAATAAATTTGTCCAAACATTGGTTATACCCGGATTCATTGACACTCAATGCGGCTTTAAATTACTCACGGCAGCCGCCGCTGAAAAAGTGTTTGCCCATCAAAAACTGGATGGATTTGCCTTTGATGTTGAAATCCTGTACCTGGCAAAACTGTTCAATATTCCGGTGGCGGAAATACCCGTATCCTGGGTCAACTCGCCACAGTCCAAAGTGAATCCCATTCAGGATTCTCTGAAAATGTTAAGAGAATTGGTTAAAATCAAGAGACTTCATAAATCATTGATAAACCATGACCCCACAAACCACACCTGAAATCCACCGTTCCCAAACCGGGAAATTACATTGGATTCGAGGAATCAAACTCCCCGGATGGGTTAGAGAGTTATGTGTGTTCATTCTGTTTCTGGGATTACCTGTAATATTCTTCCCAGACATGGCATTGGAAGGCCGTTTTCCAACAGGTGGAGATATCACCCTTTTCACTTATCCAAACTTTCATTTTCTGTCTCAGCAACTACACCAGGGCGGCTTCCCTTTCTGGAATCCTTATTCATTTTCGGGGACACCTTTCTTCAGTGACCCACAATCAGCCGCCACGCATTTACCTCTCCTGCTGAGCGCCGCCTTTATTCCTGCAAACTGGGGATTTCCCATTAACCTTCTGATTCATTTTTTTATGGCAGGCTGGTTTACCTATCTTTTTTCCCGCAGATTATCCTTATCCCGACCGGCATCAATTCTGGCAGGTATGTGTTACATGCTGGGACAATACAGCGTTACCAAGGTCCTTGTAACAAGCATATTCTATTCCCTTCCCTTTTTGCCACTGACGCTGTTTGCCATTGAAAGAACAATCCAGAAACGAACGATCGGCTCTCTCATCATCTCCTCAATCTGTCTGACTTTGTTACTGCTTTGTGGATATCCACAGGGGATATATCTAACTCTCCTAACGGGTTGCATTTATTTGCTCATCCGAATCGCCGGCGAGATATTTATTCTGACACCCAAAACACAAATCAATGTCGGACATCGAGTCATTGGAAATATTCTTATCACCTTCTTTATTGCGGGAATCACAACAACACTGGCTTCATGGAACTTCCCGGGATTCATTTCGTCCTGGGTCATTGGAATGATTACCACAGGAATTGGGGTCCTTCTTTTCGGATATATTCTTTTTATCCGGTACCAGTCTATTGAGATCCAGCCCCAACCTTTAATATCGCTTATCATCTTACTCCTGGCTTCATTGCTGGGATTGGGACTTGCTGCCGTTCAACTGTACCCTTCATTATTATTCCAGCAGGAGACTTTGAGAGCAGGCCTAAATGATTTCGGATATTTCCGAATCATCAATTTATCCCTTCAGTTCAAAAATGTGTTGCAGGACTTGTTTTTGGGTGGAGGAATGGGGGATCCTGTCATCAGTGGGTATATCGGGACTATTCCCCTCCTGTTGATAATCCTGTCTTTCGTTCTTCCCAAAACATCAACCGAAAACAATCCTGTTTCAAGAGTATTCTGGGCATTGATTCTTTTTTCTCTAAGCCTGGTATTTCTTGAACCCTACTGTACTCAGAATGTTTTCAGACACATTCCCGGATTTAAGACCTTCTTTGTGACTCACCGGTATATTGTTATTTATACGCTGGCCATATCCATCATTGCGGGGCTGGCGCTGGATAAATTATTAAACTGGAAATTTGAACTGGATGTCATCCCCCTCAACATTTGGAAACTTACAGGTATCCTTCTGGCCATATTTTTACTGCTGAACAGCGTAGGATTACAAAATCAGACCTGGAAACTGATACCCGGGATACTGGTCATCCTGCTCATTGTTTTATGTCCGGGCCGAATGTTTCATCCCTGGTTAATCGTTATCGCCATAGCAACAATCACTCTGACAGAATTATGGCAACCCACTCCGGATTATAATCGGTTACTGGCTGGACAAAAGGCTTCAATCCAATATCCTGAATATGACTTGGTGAATTTCCTTTCCCGTGACAGTAGTTTGTATCGATATTGCAGTATCGAATCGTCCCAATTGCCTGAACCTACATTTAATCCTCCAGCAGCCACACAAAAACTCCTGTCCAATACTGCAATGGTGTATCAACTCCAGGATGCGCAGGGATATAATCCCATGTACCTGAAGAATTACAGGATGATGGTAGATTTAGCCAATAATGGGAAACCTCAAAGGCCCCCTTATAACGACAACTGGCATTATGCGGCCCTCAATCCGGAAATCAATTCATTTACGGATATGATGAATATCAAATACTTCATTTCTGACTCTCCGTTAGAACTGAAAAATTCCAGACTTGTTTCCAGCAATGGATTATTTGTTTATGAAGCAACCAATGTCCAACCCAGGGCCTGGATGACACACCGTGCGTTGGTAACTCAAAGTAATAATCTGGCCGCACAATGGATGCGACAGGACTTTTTTAATCCCCAGAACACCCTCATTCTCCATGAAAATGTAGGTAAATTGACGGAGAAAAGAAGTAACTTTTTGGGTAAGACTGATATTAAACTTCCTGCTAACAGATCGATTCAGATTATCAGTGATGCCCGGGACACAGCCCCCAAAGTCCAGTTTATATTGGATGGGACAGACCTGCTGGATACATTACCTGAAGCGGAAGATACAGTAGATACGGCCTCATCTGAAAATCAAGATATCGCCATCGGAACCCATTCACCAGGGGTCCATCTCATTGTCTTGAATCCAGAGACAGGGGAACAGGAAGACCAGAAGTATTTTGATGTGCTCCATAAACCGGAATCCATCACTGATTTTGAACAGTACCTGATGTCGCTGGATACGGGAAAAATTGTTGGTATAACGGCATCAGGAATGGTTCAGACAGCATTCACAGATACCCTTTGGCAATGCCTGCGTCATCTGGGGTCCAGTCAACAATTTTCCGGACAAACGGCATGGTGTATCCTCGGTCTTACCGGAGCCAAGCCCGGACAAGCCATGGTGTCTCAAGGGCAACAGTATGCCCAGTTACAGGTTCCCTATTCAATTCCCCAGGTCTATCGGTTTGACCGAATCGAGAAAGTGGACCGGGAAGAAGGGTCCAGCAAATGGATGGAAGTGGATACTTCCAATGAAAAGGTTACGATTACCCGGTATTCACCCAACAAGATTGACTTAAAAGTCATCGTGGCGGCCCGTGGATTTCTCGTATTAAGCGAGACCTATGCTTCCGGGTGGAAAGCTGTCGTTGATGGCAAATCAACACCGATCTACAGGGCTAATGGGGGATTACGAGCCATCTATCTCCCCGTAGGGCCGCATCGGATAACATTTACTTATTTACCCCCGGGATTTATAACCGGAGCCACCCTGTCAGTTATCTCTTTCATCTTGTTAGTTTGCCTGTTTACCTTTAGAATGAATACACTCTATATGGAGCGGAAAAAAGCCAAACTGGAGCAGAACCTTGTCGAGCACTATGAAGTCCAACCTGCCGGTCCCACGGATCACCGTGATCGTTCCGGTGTACAACGAGGAGAAAACCCTCCGTCAAATCATTGAACTGGTAAAAGCCGTTCCTCTGGATAAGGAAATTGTCATCGTCGATGACGGTTCCACCGATGGAACTCGGGATATTCTTAAAACTTTATCCGGAGAGGTGGACCAGATCCTTTACCATGAGGTGAATAAGGGTAAGGGCGCTGCTATCCGAACCGGAATACAGGCGGCAACGGGTGAATATATTCTCATTCAGGATGCTGATTTGGAGTATGACCCGGAAGACTACCTGAAACTGCTTCGACCCATTCAAAAAGGATGGGCCACAGTTGTGTATGGTTCCCGATTCACGGGTGAACACCGAAACATGTTGTTCTATCACTGGATAGGAAACAGGTTCCTGACCCTCATAACCAATATCCTCTATAACTCAACTCTCTCGGATATGGAAACGTGTTACAAAATCATTAAGGCAGACCTCCTCAAGGGAATGAAACTTCGGTGTGACCGGTTTGGATTTGAACCGGAAGTCACTTCCAAGATTCTCAAACAGGGGATTCGTATTTACGAAGTCCCCATTTCCTATGCCGGACGAGAATTTGATGAGGGCAAGAAAATACATTGGTATGATGGTATCAATGCCCTGGCGATTTTGATTTGGTATCGGTTCTTCAATTAATCTGACCGCTTCTATACTCAAACAAAATACGCATCCATTACTCTGTAATTTAATTGTCAAAGAACATCCTGGCACTTTTACCAGTGATGAGAGTATCCTCCCATATAAAAACAATCAGGGGTGTCCACCGGTTGGGAACCGATGTAACACCCCTGTTATGACTCAGAATAAAGATACGGTACTGGATTCCTGCTTCCGCAGGAATGACCAACCAGGGGAATAGGGTGAATGATTACATATTAAAACTGTGGTTTTAGATCGACCCGGTTCGTTTCTGCTTCGTCAGTCAGAACGAAGAAACCACGGACTTGGTCCGAGCTGGTCCGTGGATGAGTCGTCAGAAGGTAAATCCCAATAAGTCATAAAAAGCCTGCCAGGATGATGGTTATCCAGGCAGGCTGAAGAATAAATCTAATGAAGGATATCTATCTATTCCGTATCAAACCCCGATAACTCCACCGGAACAGCAGATTCGGGTATCATAAGCCGTAATACCGATTGCATGACACTGTTTCTGCTGGACTCAGAGGTAATGGTTTCAAAGGGGAATCCCAAGAAAAGCAGTTTGTAGGACCCATTATACAGAGTCGCCGCACCCGTCAGCGAGGCCGCTCCTGTTGAATAGGTGATATCGTCGAAATAGATATGACCTGAGGCATTGGTTCCCGTTTTACTGATTTGGATGCTGTCCAGCCACGGAGCAGGATCACCTATCGTACTACTAGCCGACCCAGACCATCGGCTCCAACCCGTCATATCGCTCCAGGTCAGTTTCTGCCACCCGCTAAAATTCACGACTGTATATGGACTTACAAATAGTTCGGAATCCGTTGTATCTCTGACACATAATCGAAGACTGTTATTGGAGTTATCACCATAGACCCACATACTGATTGTGGCGGCAACAGGGATTTTATAAGCACTGTTGGACTGGTATTCACGGATGAAATTCCCTGTCCCCCAGACATAGTATAAATCGGCGGCACCCGACCCCTGATGCAGAGGACTGGATACTATTCCAATGGTGCTGGCGGCATCGGCATTCGATGAACCCGAATAGTTAGGATCCTTCCAACTGTTGAGACTATCGAAGGTCTCCAACTGAGTCCCACCAATGTCATAATCCATCACCTGAGTACTGCTATTAGGGCTGATTAAATCAGGATAGGGCACATCGTAAGTACTCCCCGACCCATTATCAATATTGAAGCTAATTCCGTCAAATACTGAACCGCTTTTCCCGACTACCGTATATGAGCCGGCATCATCAGCCTCGATATTCGCATGCAATGTCCCATTGAGAAAGGTTCCATTACCCTGGCTGTGAAGACAATAAGCCACTTCAGCACCCGAAATCACAAGACCTTTTCCAGCGCCACTTAAAAAAGTGGTGATTCGACTTCGCTCATTCGCAGTCAGAGCTTCCTTGGAAGTCTGGCTATTGCTGGTTACTTTGGCCTGTTTACCTGCCGCCCAGATAACGACAGTATAGTTTGAAAGGGTAATCGAGCCATCTTCTACCGCAGTTCTATCTGCTGAATCGAAATAATATTTCAGCCCCTCACCAGAGGAAGCAGAAGCAATAGCTTTGGCATGCTGAACAACATAATTGAACGCATTGGTCTTGTCCGGAATAGGATTCTTGGGGGTACCATTTGAACTTCCATCATAAGAACTGGTAGAAGTAATATTGGGAACGATCGACCGGTCTTCCCGGTCAAAACCATTCACGATAAGAATATTGGCGGTTCCATTATTACGAATTTTTACGGCAAGGGTCGCAGTGGGGAAACTTTCACCACCCGTGTTGGTGGCAGTCATCCGGAAATAATATACAGAATCAACGGACAACCCACTCATCGTATAGGAAGTTCCCGTGACAGCAATTCCATTATCAAATCCATATCCATTGGTTCCCTTGTAAATCCGGTATCCCGTCGGAGCGCCACCGTAGATGCCGCCACTGGCACCGGCAGCCCAACTCAGGGTCACACTACCCGTCCCCGTATTCACAACACGGAGTTTAGTCGGCGGTTCGGGTAAGTAAACAGCCGTAAACCCACCTTTGTTTGCATAGTATTGGACAATTCCCTTATATACGGAACGGGCCAATATCTGACGGAATTTAGGATCCTGCATATAAAGAGCATCCTTGGTCCCGTTATCATGGAAGGCCATTTCAATAATCAAGGCAGGGTAATCGGTGATAGGTCGGAGTTCCCCATAATTATTCCTAAATTTGCCCCGGCTGGTCCATGAAGAATCATACCCATTCCGAATGTCATTAATCACATTTGTATAGACATAATTCATCAGGTTGTATGAACCTGTGGGAGCCACACCATCGGAGGTTGCCGTTTGTCCAAAGGCCCAGGTGTCACTCCAAATATAGGCTTCCGTTCCTGTTGCTCCGCCGCCTGCCGCATTTGAATGCCAGGAAATAAATACCGGGTCTTCCCAGGATTCCTTCTCCCAGTTACAGTAAAGAGGCCGGCATCCAATATCATCCGTATTATCAGGGTCTGTTGAATTGTCATAGATAGTTGATGGGGCTTTCATGTATTGAGCCCAGTAGGGAGAGGCTTCATACATCTTGTATTGACCGCTGGTTACTCCACCTCGGGTTTCAGTTCCTTTTCCATCACCAACACAGATAGCATCCACGATGACATACATTCCAGTCGGGCTGGGAGTCTGATTTGTCACATACACACACCCTTGAGTCCCGGCATTAAAGTGGTAGGTCCCGATATATTTCCAGGTATATCCATCTCTCTGTTGATTGAGTGTAAACTGGGTGGTTCCACCCGAATGAACGACATAATAAGTTACCGCTGTTGCCCGATTCGTTCCTCCGGTATAAAACACATAGACTGGATAGTAGTCCGATTTAGTGATTGTTGGTCGCCAGGTCGCTGTTGCAGTAGAAACGGTGGCAGCAGGAATCACCCGGTAGTTTGTCCCAATATAAGGCGAGGTGGATACACTGTCAGTCCATCCCCCATTATCTGAATACCCGGAATCTGTGTTATCCACTTGGTATCTGTCATCTGTATGACTCCTGGCGCGGCAGGAATAGGTGTTTGCACCCGCATTCCATAAATATTGAAGCAAGTAGTAATTCACATGTTCCGCATTGGAAAGGTCTTCCACAATGTCATAATTGTTTCCGCGCTGAGTGTTCCAGACGGATGAAGTCCCTGACCCACTGGCATAATACCAACCATGACCAGGACTGATAAAAATGGACTTTCCACCTAACTGTCCCGTCGGCTGCCCTTGTCCATAATAAGCAATGGATTCAGCCTGTGCCACATCAGTGATGGATTGACCATAGGTCTCTTTTCCGGGAGCAACGGGTTCAGGGATGATTTCATTTTGAGTTCCTTTGGGTTCAACCGTGGGGAGAGGTGGAAGGAAGTCGGTCAGTTTCTTATAGGTTCCCGTTGCAGAATCCCATACTAAAACACTTACTTGATAACTGGTCACGATCCCAAATAATGACTTTCCGAGACTGTCATAAAACTCGTCTGTTTGGATAACATTCAAACTGGATAGATAATCAGCCGGCATTTTCACATATACAGTCAATACATCGCCCTTGACCGCTGATTTGATGATTTGGATATCGGAAGGAACTGCTGATTGGATGCCCGCCGCCTTTTCCTCAGCGGATGGCCCCTTCAAAAATTCTGTAATGACCCAGAGACCCTTATCAGCTTCTGTTTGGGCCGAAGCCGGCTGGCTCCGTTCCAGTGTATATCCCTTTCCTCCAACAACATAAGTAACACCATGGGCCAACACTGCGGTCATCAGTAAACTACACACCATTAAATACCGATAAAATAAACGCATTTCATACCCCTCAACTATTTGTTTTATAAATCATCCCTGAGGATATCCAGTTACATCCTCATTTTTACTTGGATATTTATACAATAAGTTTCGTGATTTGGCAAGTTATTCAGAGTTTTGCAACATCATCTCTTATTGAAAAATACCACCGGATTTTGATTAAAAATAAAAAGCCTGCCGGTAAATCATCTTACCGGCAGGCTGATAACAACTATTCGTTATTCAAACAAGTTCAAATATTTCCAATCACTGACATCCGTAGTACCCGATATCATGTAACGAAGAACGGACTGCATGACACTGTTTCTACTGGATTCAGAGGTAATGGTTTCAAAGGGGAATCCCAAGAAAAGCAGTTTGTAGGACCCATTATACAGAGTCGCCGCACCCGTCAGCGAGGCCGCTCCTGTTGAATAGGTGATGTCATCAAAATAGATATGACCTGAGGCACTGGTTCCCGTTTTACTGATTTGGATACTGTCCAACCACGGAGCAGGATCACCTACGGTATTACTTCCAGAGCCTGACCACCGAGTCCAGCTGGAGATGTTGTTCCAAGTCAGTTTCTGCCAGCCAGTGAAATTCACGACCGTATATGGACTTACAAATAGTTCTGTGTCCGTGGTATCTTTGACACATAACCGAAGGCTGTTATTGGAATTGTCACCATAGACCCACATACTGACCGAGGCCGCAACAGGGATTTTATAAGCACTGTTGGTTTGGTATTCACGAATGAAATTACCTGTTCCCCAGACATAGTATAAATCAGCAGCGCCCGCGCCCTCATATGCAGGATTGGTTACTATATCAATCGTACTGGCCGCATCGGCATTTGATGAGCCCGAATAGTTAGGATCCTTCCAATTGTTAAGGCTGTCGAAGGCTTCTAATTGAACACCGCCAACATCATAATCCATCACCTGATTGCTGCTATTAGGGCTGATTAAATCAGGATAGGACACATTGTAAGTATTTCCCGACCCATTATCAAAGTTAAAGCTTAAGCCATCAAACAGCGTTCCAGTCTTACCTGTGACAGTATAGGAATTCGCATCATCTGCTTCGATATTGGTATGTAATGTCCCATTGAGGAAGGTTCCATTACTCTGGCTGTGAAGACAATAAGCCACTTCAGCACCCGAAATCATGAAACCTTTATTTGAACCGCTTAGGTAAGAAGTAATTCGGCTCCGCTCATTCGCAGTCAGAGCTTCTTTGGAAGTCTGTCCATTGCTGGTTACTTTGGCTTGCTTACCTGCCGCCCAGATAACGAGTGAGTAATTTGAAAGATTAATCGAGCCATCTTCTACAGCCGTCCGGTCAACAGAGTCAAAGTAATACTTCGTACCTGTACCGGATACTGCCGCAGAAATAGCCTGAGCATGTTGGACCACATAGTTGAATGCATTGGTCTTGTCGGGGATGGGGTTCTTGGGGGTACCATTTGAACTTCCATCATAAGAACTGGTAGAAACAATATTCGGAACGATGGACCGGTCTTCCCGATCAAATCCATTTACCACCAGGATATTAGCTGTTCCATCGTTTTTAACTCTGACTGCCAGAGTTGCGGTGGGGAAACTTTCACCACCCGTGTTGGTGGCAGTCATCCGGAAATAATATACAGAATCAACGGACAACCCACTCATCGTATAGGAAGTTCCCGTGACAGCAATTCCATTATCAAATCCATATCCATTGGTTCCCTTGTAAATCCGGTATCCCGTCGGAGCGCCACCGTAAATCCCGCCACTGGCACCGGCAGCCCAACTCAGGGTCACACTACCCGTTCCCGTATTTACAACGCGGAGTTTAGTCGGCGGTTCGGGTAAGTAAACAGCTGTAAACCCACCTTTGTTTGCATAATATTGGACAATGCCTTTATACACGGCTCTGGCCAATATCTGACGGAATTTAGGATCCTGCATATAAAGAGCATCCTTGGTTCCGTTATCATGGAAAGCCATTTCAATCAGCATTGCAGGAAAACTGGTTACCTGTCGTAATTCCCCGTAATTATTCCGAAATTTACCTCGGTTGGTCCATGAAGAATCATACCCATTCCGAATGTCATTGATCACATTTGTATGAACATAATTCATCAGGTTGTAGGAACCCGTTGGAGCGGGTCCATCAGACGAGGCCGTCTGCCCAAAAGCATAGGTAGTGCTCCAGATGTATGTTTCCGTTCCAGTGGCACCACTTCCCGCCGCATTTGAGTGCCAGGAGATAAATACAGGGTCCTCCCAACTTTCATTTTCCCATTCAGCATATAAGGGTCGGCAGCCCACATCATCCGAAGCATCATTATCAGAAGAGTAGTTATACACAGAAGCCGGGGCTTTCATGTATTGGGCCCAGTAGGGAGAGGCTTCATACATCTTATATTGACCGCTGGTTACTCCACCTCTAGTCTCAGTTCCTTTTCCATCACCAACAC
>CAZXWN010000019.1:0-35362 GCA_964644695.1 uncultured bacterium | reverse complement strand
CATTAATAACATCCTCCTCCACAAGAGCTGACCAAATCATGAGAGGAACCGCCACAGCTGAGTTTTCCCTCCACCTTGTGGTTAACTCTTTTCTCTTCGATTTGAACAACTACTTATCCCGTCACATCTTGTCGATTTTTGCTTTCACCTGTCTCAGCCATTCGTTATCAGCATCTCGGCTAAGGGCTTCTTTGATGTGTAACACAGCCTGTTTTTTATCATTTTTGGAGTAATAAAGCCGCGCCAGGATTCCATAATTACGCGCAGAGGACGGCCGCTCCTTGATGGCTTCCCGGATATACTTTAAGGCTACATCCAGATTGTAATTATATTGCGCAGCATAGTAAGCATATTCCGCTTTAATAAAAGCATCATTAGGATCCGATGCCAGGGCCTTCTCCATGTTTGCAAAGGCAGCCGTTTTATCGTTGTTATGAAAATCCACTAAACTATAAGTGTAATAAACATTTGCCGCACAAACATTACAGGCTCCAGACTGGAGCGCCAGTTCCCCATACTCATGGACTTTGTCATATTTTTGCAATCGATGAGCCATCATACATTGATAAGTGAGAACTTCATGATAGGCCATGTCTTGAAAATACTTCTGGTCTCTGGGAAGTATCTCTAAAAGCTCCCACGCCTTGGCAACTTCTCCAACACGATCCAGCATTTTGATATCCCGGAAACAGTCTGCCGCCGCTGCCGGCTGAAGATTCTTTTTCCAAACATCAACAACACACTGAGCGGCTTTTTTGATGGTGATTGAATCTGCAGCATAGATACTGATATCTGGTGTTCCAGGATAAACCTCCGTATGCCACCAGATGTTATATAAAGCGAGATGCGCAAATTTGTATCTATCGGGATTTAATCTCACACCCTCCGCAATCACCTGTCGGCACTTATAGGGTTGATTCGAATACCCCGGAATATAACAAACCCACATCCTTTCATAAACCTCAAAGTATCCAGGGTCTATGGCGGTCACTTTACTGAAATACTTTTCATTTTCTTCATCATCCCAACTCGGATCAACCATTTTGCTGATAGCGTAGGGATCTCGGGGATTCATCTCATAAGCAATACGCGATTCTTTAGTGTCCTCAGCATTAGCTTTCGACATAGTCTCTCGATCGGCCCGACTCATATCCTTAATGTATCGGCCATCCTGGGCCCTGCTCGCTATCTCAGCAAAAACATACCGCCGGATATCATGCGAGAACCAACAATTGGGATACGTCTGAACCATTGTCTCTGCAACTTTGATGGCATCCTCATGTTTTTTCTCCCACATCAAAGCCTCTGCCTTGAAACCCAGAGCTTCCATATTTAATGGATTATCCTTAAGGATTTCGTCTGCCCAGGACACCATTCGCGGGTTATCAGAACCTACCCTTTCCAGGTAAAGGAGAGCCCTGGTTTTTAAATATACAGAATCCGGGAAATCTCTTAGATTCTGCTCTATCCGTTGCATGGATTCCTGTTGCGTAGAAGCCCCAGAAAACACCCATAGATTCCGTACATACCAAAAATCTTTATCCTGACTGAGGATTTGATTCACCAAACTCTCATCATTTGTGTCATCGTTATCAAACAGTTGTGCCCCCATAGCAAACGCCGTGCTATTCCCAGTCACATTCCGCGCCAAATATTTATTGTTTTCAGGGGTCAAGGACACTTTCATTTTATTCAGGACTTCCAGACTCAGCCGATTCATGAAATCACCGGGATCATTTATACTGCCTTGAACAGATATCGTGGAGAGGGATTTAGATTTGGCATAATCATAGATATCACCCTCAAAGGACAGAGTCGTCCCTTTTTTGGTTACCTTACCCCGCAGGATATTGTTAATGTTATAAAGTCTTGCGAGATAGATTTTATCGGACATACTGATATCTTTTTTTCCCATGTAAGGATACATACGATTCCAGACAGCATCCGTCCGAAACAAGTTAGGAACAAACATTAACTGGTTCGGGGCATAGGGTATTTTGGAGTGAAGTAAGGTACAGATGTATTCTCCCCAGTTACAGGAGTCGTCACTCTCGGTATCGAAATTGGCAAATAAGACTCCCACTTTAGGTGCGGCTGCTTTTTTTCTGCCACAAGAGGTGAGACATATCAACCCCAAAACCAAACTGACAATCAATGCAATCTTCCATCGTTTCATCGTACAAACTCCCCAATCTTTTTGTATTTATTTTTGATATCAGGATTACCCGTACAAGGTTTTATCGGCGACCGCGGATATAACCACCCACCAGCATCAATAACCCGGCAGCCATCAGTAATAAGAAGTAATCTCCAAAGAAGGTCTTTGTTACAATCAGGTCCAGGGTCAACCGGAACACTAATGCCACGACCACCAACATTCCACCCAGGTACCCGTTCTTCCATCCATACAAAACTCCACCCAACGCCAACCAGTGGGCAATGTGCCGCAATGCAAACTTAAACGGTATATTCCAGATATGAGGAACCCCACTGGTGAACATCATCCAGAGATACAATCCCACGGCAATATGTCCCAGGACCATACCCGCCCAGTAAATCAAAGTACCGGTGCCAATCTTCACTTTTTGCAGAAAGTTAGCCATAACGCTCCTTCAACTCTTTGTCTTTCGTTATCCATCATAATACAAACTTAGAAAAAAGAAAGAGCGGCCCGGAGTCCGAGCCGCTTTCATCATTTCTCGGTTTTGTGAGTTTATTTATTCCATGTAAATTCCATTGAGGTGTTTATGGAGGAACTTCTCGGCAATCCCATAGAACTTAAGCCGGTTTTCCGGACGAGCAAAACCATGTCCTTCATCCGGGAACAGAACATACTCATAGTCCAGACCTTTTCTCTTCATGGCCTCGACAATCTGTTCACTCTCCGCCTGTTTTACTCGGGGGTCATTGGCACCCTGCCCAATAAGGATGGGGATTTTAATGTTATCCACCTTATAGAGAGGAGACCGGGACTTCAGGAAATCTTCTTCGGTATCAGGGTCACCTACCCGCCGCTTCATATTCGCAAGGAAGGTGGACCAGTAAGGAGGTACGGATTTAATCAGGGTAATCAGATTAGAAGGGCCTACAATATCCACCGCCGCCTTAAAGGTATCCGGTGTGAAAGTGGCGCCAACTAATGCCGCATATCCACCATAGGAACCACCATAGATAGCCACACGGTGCGGGTCAGCATATTTATTGTTCACCGCCCAGTTTACAGCATCAATGATATCGTTGTGCATCTTTCCGGCCCATTCTTTATTGCCGGCATTCAAGAAGGCCTTACCATATCCAGTCGAACCCCTGTAATTCACCTGCAGACAAATATACCCTCTATTTGCCAGCCATTGCGCTTCCGGGTCATATCCCCAGGAGTCCCGGACCCAGGGTCCACCGTGGACATTGACTACCATCGGGAGATTCTTCCGAGTTCTTCCCACAGGGAAAGTAATATATCCATGAATGGTCAAACCATCCCGGCTGGTAAAGGAGATGGGTTCCATAGAAGCCAGTTTGTACTTCTTCAGGTCATCACGGTTGTTAAACAGGAATTCTGTTTTCCGGGTCTTCCGGTCATAGACATACCAACATACAGGCTGGTCATCTTGAATAAAGGCTACCAACCAGGTCCGGTCTGCATTGTCACGGGAGACAATGGACATCTCACCCGAATTCAGTTTCTGGAGAATCTCAAAGTCTTTAGCAATGGCAGGGTCTAATACCTTCCATTCATTACGAGCGCGTTCAAAAGAGACCGCTTGTACTTCCCAGGAGTCTGGATGGAACATCACTCCACCACAATCATAGATTTTGTCTTCGGCAATGACTTCCAGTCCACCGGTGGCAAGGTCAAGTTTTACCAATCGGCTGGCGTTGGCATCCTTCATATCTTTCATATACATGGACTTGCCATCCAGGGTAAATCCCATAGGGCCTGAGCCGGCACTGTCTTCATAATCCCATTGATAGGCCACCCGGAACTCTCCCTCGGTGGAATCTCTTACCAACAGATCAAATCCACCATCGGGCCGGGCCTGAGACGCACCGAGAACCTTCTGGTTTACATCGGTGATCCAACCATCATAGGACCCGGGATTTTTGGCAATCATCACCATTTCACCGGTCTTCAGGTTCAGGCGGTACATATCATGGACCTGGGGATTTTCCTTATTCATTTCAAGAAGGACAATGTCCGGGAACCGTTTATCATGGTCAGCGATCCGGACCTGTACATTCTCAAACGGCGTCCAGTCTTTGGTTTCCCGGGTATTAATATCAACTCCATATAGACGCCAGTTCTCATTTCCTCCGGCATCCTGCATATACAGAATGTGTTCATTATCCTGTGCCCAGAAATATTGGCGTATCCCCCGAACGGTATCAGATGTAATGGGGGTATCATCCTGTTTCCCGATCGTCCGGACCCAAACATTAAGAACATTATTGACCGGTGCCAGATAAGCCATCTTCTGGCCATTGGGAGATAACCGGGGTTGTGCCTTCTGGGGATTTCCAAATAAGACCTCTCTGGGAATCAAAGAGGGTACTTTTGCTGCTTCTGTTGAATCTGTCATAAGACCTAACAGTCCTCCTGTAAGTAGTAGTGCGACCAGGATTTGTTTCATCGATTGGCCTCCGTAATAATAGGTAACCCCGACAGTTAAGCCGGGGTTAGTCTTTTCAATCATTATGGACGAAAGATAGTTTTGTCTCAAGCCCTACTGTTTGACATAATACTCATAGGTATAATCCCAAGTCAGTGTTTCACCCGGATTCAAATGGATATTCCAAGTAATCTCAGATTCAGGATTTACCGCATTCAACACATCGGCTTTAACAGTTACTTTCCCATTTTTTCCAGCATCCAGGACTTTTCCGGATAGTTTCTTAGTAGCCTCAACATCAATAGGCTGATCCTTGAAGTTACGAAGTACCAGCGTCCCTTTTACAGTGATTGGGTAATAGACCATAAAGGGCATACCTGGAGTTGAGGTTTTTCCAAGCCGCGTTGCTTCACCACGGGCTATTTCAACAGAAGACGATTCCGCCATGACATCAGAAGCAACGGTAAGTTTAAGGTTATTCAAACCGTCTTGAGGGGTATAATTTAATGAGCTTTGCGCCACAGGTTTTCCATTAGAGGAAACAAAGACAGCACCGGTAGTCCAGGGAAGTTTGGACTTATTGGTCATTCTGATAGTGTGCCAGAGTACATCTTTCTGTTCTCCAGAGCCGGTTTTAATAGATTCGCCCACTGACCATTCATAGACATGCTTTAAATCGACATCGGTGGAGAAGACGGGATACTCTCCCCGTTCACCCTGTTTCAGAGAAACGTCTTTAAGGTTATAGAAGAACAGGTCTTCTTCATTTTTGCCTGACAGGTTATTGGCGGAGTATCCAAAGTCAATGGCCCGGTTACCCCGATTATCATAGTTATAATCAATGCTCTGGGCCATATACACATTGTTGGCACCATAAAATTGTCCCTGACCCCGGTCCATGTTGTTCAAAGCATTAATGAATTGCTGGATAGCCTGGTCCAGGTTGAGCGGCGTAATCACTTCGGCGAACTGGAATCTCGGGAATCCTACGGCAAAATTAATTTCGGTATTTTCAAGGTTTTCTGCCTCGTTAATGACCGCGGCTTTCATGGTTAGTTTACCGTGAGTGTCATCTTTCAGGTCCAGGAAATAAGAGGGAACCCAGATGATGCCTTTTTGGAGATAACTCAGGGCAATATCGCTTTCCAATGATTTACCATCCAGCCGAATCTTCATGACGGGAGTTTCTTCTTCCCGGTTGTATTGGGTGTTACAACCTTCCGGGAAGGTAATGGAGAAGATTTGATTTTTTTGGAGAGTGATTATTTTGTTAGAATCAGAAGCATCTTTCAAAAGAACCAGATTGGAAGCAAAGGTCTGGGGTCCCATATTGGGGCCGTAACTATAAGGGGAATATCCATAACGCGAATCTTGGAAGGTGTTTGGCTGATTTTTCCGGTCTTCGGGAATGGACAGGATGTAGCCTGTCATCGAAGTGCTCCCCGTATAGATGACAGCCAGTTTGCCAATGTTTGCTTTTAGCATTTCGTCCATGGAAATGGAGTCCGTCTGTTTGGCAAGCTTTTCCTTGGAAGATACAAGTTCTTTTATTTCGAGGTTTTTATCAAAGGTCCCCACCCAAAAACTGCCCATGACGGCTTTTGAGGTCAACGGGGTCTGTACCCAGTCGCCAGAGTTCAGGTTCACGGTGCCTTGCCGTTGGAAATAGCCCAATCCATTTTTGAATAACACGACGGATTTCGTTTTAGTCGTGAAGGGAGTAGCCTTTTCTTTATTTGAGGTTGCTCCCGGAGTGGCCATTACCATTGATGAACATAAAAACAATCCCACACATAACCGTATTGCCGTATTCATACCCAATATCCTCCTTTTTATATGAAGTCACCTTACCCACAAAGTCCACAGTCGGTTGACAAGGGTTATCCGCATTTTCCAGTAATATTCTAAATTGATGGGATTGAGCGGGTTAACAGGTTACCGGGAGTGTAGAGAATAACCATAATAAGGTGAGGGTCGTACCCGATTCGTATCTGGTTCGTTTCAGGAGGCGGAGTGGACAGGGATGTCAAGGGGGAAGGGATGAAGGAGGGAGGGGGATAGGTCCAATAGGTCTTATAGGTCCTATGGGTCCGATAGGAATAAGGTAAGAAAGATGGGGAAAATTGGAAGAGAAGGAGAGAATATTCGTAAAGAAAGAGAGATGATTGTGATATTCTGAATTTATAGTCTTCGTTTTATGAGGGAGTTATCCCGGGATGACCCATATACTAGACTTTGAAAAGGTCCTGACCCAGAAGCCGGAAATATCCGGCGGGAAAGGTTGGAACCTGTCCCGTCTGAAACATTATCAATTTCCAATCCCCGATTTCCGGGTGATAGACTCTTCGGCCTGTGTCCTGTTTTTTCAATACAACAATCTTAAACCGGCCGAAAAGATAGATAAAATGCCCGAGTCGGATCGGGTGGGATGGTTAAAGGAACTCCGGGAGATGATTCTGAAGTCTCCCCTGCCCCCGGAATTGGAATCGGAACTCATTCAATGTCTGACAGAAACCGGATGGGACCGAAAACCTGTATCCATCCGGTCCTCCGCCCCTCAGGAAGATTCCGGGAAACATTCTTTTGCGGGAATCCATGATTCCTTTTTGAATTGTATCGGATTTGAACAAATCCGGGATGGAATCCGCGGGGGATACGCCTCCTTGTGGAGTCCGCGGGCAATCGCTTACCGGGAAAAAATCGGACTGGACCATAAAGAAGCCTCTATGGGTCTGGTAATGATGGAGATGAAAGACGCGGAAGCCTCCGGAGTTGCCTTCACCTGTAACCCTCATAATGGGCGTGAAGATGAGTTGGTGATACAAGCCGGTCCCGGACTGGGGGAAGCCATCGTCAGCGGTCAGACAGACCCGGATGAATATATCCTGGATTTACGAAGATATAAACAGGACATCAAATCCCGAAGACCGGGACGCCATCAAGCGCAAACCGTCCTGAAATCTTCCGGGGGTGTCGAGACATTAAACCCCTCAACAAAAGGGAAACCTTCCCTTGTCTTCAATGATACCCAGGTCCAACAGTTGGGCCGATTGGTGCAACGAACGGCAGCGGCTCTGAATCAGGAAGAAATCCCCATAGATGTGGAATGGTTATATGACGGGAAGTCCTGGTGGATATTACAAGCCCGCCCCGTAACCGCCAAGCCTCGATGCACTTACCCGGCACTGATGAACCTGCCCGACCACTGGTCCAATGCCAACATCAAAGACGCGGTCCCCATGGTCCAGTCCACCTTGTCCCGTAAAATATTTTCATCCCTGGTCTATGCGATATTAGATGTCCCTTTTGATTTGATACATTACAAACGCCCTCCCTGGATTCCCTATTACCGATTATATAAGGGGCGAGGGTATTTCAATTTGACGGTATTACAGTGGTCCTTTTTCGATGCCCTGGGAGTGAAACCCGATGTTACCAATCGCCTGACCGGAGGACATCAGGCGGAGTTCAAAATCCCGGAATCGGAATCCCGGCCCCTGTGGAAAAAAGCCGTCCGAGCATGGCGTTACATCCTGACAGCGATTCCGGCACTCCGGATGCAATGGAAAGCTCCTCAGGAATTCAAACGAAACCGCGCTTTCTGCCGACATTGGATGAAGAAGGAACAGCATCCGTTATCCATCAAAGAAATGTTAGTGGGTGTGGATGATATGTATCATCACAGCAGGTCACTGCTTCCGACAATTGCCTTAATCAACGGGATGTCCGGGATACCCTTGATTACTTTACAGAATACTCTTCGGTCTGTGTTTGGAGAGAGAACAGAGGAGTTGACCCATTCCCTGATGATGGGTGCTGGAAAAATCGTGTCTGCCGAACACGGGTATCAGCTGGTACGGATGGCAGAGATTGCCCGGAAAGACCCTGAAGCGAGGGCATGGTTTGAGTCAATGGAATTTAATCCAAAAGACTGGCCCCATAGATTCGCGGAAGATTCTCCTTTCAGGAAAGCTTTTACCGAATATCTCAAGGAATTTGGTCACCGGGCTGTCTATGAAGCCGACATGAAAAATCCCCGGTGGGCCAATGACCCGTCCTATCTGTTGTGCGGAATACGGGATATGCTGCCGACTGCGGATTATAAGGGACTTAAAAAGAGACAAGAAGATACCCGAAAGGCGGCCTGGAAAGAAATCAACCAGAAGTGTTCCCTGATTATACGGCTACTGGTGAAATTCCATGTCGGTCAAGCTGTGTGGGGAGCTGAGTTGAGGGAGCAAGCCAAATCCGAAATGATCCGGATATTGATGCCCTTCCAACAGCTTTGTGACCACATCGGGAAGGAACTGGTTCAGAGAGAGATACTGAATAGTCCGGAGGATGTGCACCATTGTGACTGGTCGGAATTATTATCGGTATTAGCTGATGACTGGGATGGGGCGGGATTGAAAGACCTGATTGAGGAACGAAAGCAGTTGTATCAAGAATGGCAGCAGCTGGATGCCCCGGACCTGATTATCGAAGATGCCCCACAATATGCTCCGGCGGCTGAGGTTACAACCGGTGGATATTATCAGGGGATTGGTGCGGCGACCGGAGTTGCAGAGGGTATCGTCCGCATCATCCGGCACCCTGAGGAGGGGTTCCGGCTGAAACCGGGAGAAATACTGGCGGCACCCACAACAGACCCAGGCTGGACACCCTTGTTTCTGAAGGCATCTGGAATCATTGTTGAGGCGGGAGGGACTATGTCCCACGGGGCTATTGTGGCCCGTGAGTTTGGGATTCCGTCCGTTCTTAATATTCCAGGGATACTTGGTCAGCTGAAAGATGGGCAAAAAGTTCGAGTGGATGGCAACCTTGGACGCGTTTGGATGAATCAATAAAATGAAAAGATACAGTCAATAAATACTTAATTTTTATACAATTATTAACAAAATTGTTGTATTATGTAGGAAAGAAATACTCAGGGGTATTTCTATAAAAACAGAATACTTATACAGCTAATGAAAATTATTCTGGTTTTAGCAAATCACAGCAGGGAATTGAATGGGTAAATATATTTGGGTGGGTTTTTTAATAACCCTCCTGGTTGCAATTGGGATATTTATTTGTTTGGTTGGGTGGTTGGCAAAACTTTCTCCAACTCAAATCATAACCTATTGGGGAGTTGTCTTTACTTCCCATGTCTTTCTATATATTCTTTTCAGGCCTTATTTATCTATAACTCAGAAGCAGGCTTTGTTGGATAGCGAATCATTAAAAAGCGAGATTCTTTCTGCCGTCATGAATAACATGCAGGAGGGTATGGCCATTCACAAAGTTCTGTTCAATGAGAATAAAGAACCGGTGGATTATGAATATCTTCAAGTGAATCCCTCCTTTTATCAACACACCGGACTGACCGGGGATATTGTCGGGAAAAAGGCTTCTGAAATAAATTCTTTTGAAAAACCACCCTTTTTAGATGTTTATGCCAAAGTAGCTCAGACAGGGGAACCCACCATCTTTGAGACCTACTTCGAACCCCTGAAGAAACATTTTTCTATCTCTGCGTTTCGGATTCAGGGAGGACATTTTGCAACTGTGTTTTCTGATATCACGGAACGAAAAACCATGGAGAAGAATATCCAGGCCAGTGCCGAAAAGTATCGGACCATGGCAGAACTCACATTCGATTGGGAAACATGGACCAGTCCCACGGGAAAATTTGTTTTTGTGTCTCCTGCCTGTGAAGAGGCTTCAGGATATACGCCGGAAGAGTTTTATGCGGACCCAAAACTTATGGAAAATATTGTCCATCCAGAAGACCGGGACAAACTATTTCACCATATAGCTTCTTTTAAGGAAACACCTTGTGGGGAGTCCGAATTCAGGATTCAACATAAAGATGGGTCCATCCGCTGGATTTCACACATCTGCCGTTCCATCTATGATGATGATGGAAAGTTTTTGGGCCGGCGCGCCAGAAACAGAGATATTACGGATATAAAGAAATCCAATGAAGCTGTTGAGAAGATTGAAGGTATCTACCGCCGTGCGATAACCGCCGCCGGTGGGGTTCCCTATCATCGAGGTATTAATCCCAACCGATATTTCTTTGTGGGGGAAGGGATCACTCAACTCACCGGATATCCACCCGATGAGTTCACTCCAGAACTATGGGGAAAACTCCATATCCAGACTCATTTTCGAGGAGAACTGGAAGGGCTGACTGCAGATGATGCTGTCAGGAGTGTTCGTGAAGGGATTGTAGCCCAATGGACGGTTGATTATCAGATCCAAACAAAAGATGGCGATTTAAAATGGGTCGCAGACACCTCTGTTGAATTACGCGATGAAAAGGGACAATCAATCGGGTCTATTGGTTTTTTACTTGACATCTCTTCCCGCAAGGAAACCGAACAGGAGCTCCGCAGTTCTTTAAGTTTGTTGCAAGCAGTCATAGAATCATCCACAGATGGATTACTGGTGATCAGCCATCATGGACAAGTACTGAACTATAACCATCAGTTTGAAAGCTTATGGAAACTGGAGGTTGATGACAAGTTTATTGAGGATTCAGATTATCGTATCGAAGTTCTAGAAAGCAAAGTCAAACAACCCGGTCTGTTTTATCGTTTGAATGAAGATTCGGCATTCAACAATAAAGTCTCAGGATATGAATTAATGGAGCTGAAAGATTCCCGAATTCTGGAACGTTATATTTCACCTTATCGTGTTGGAGATGAGACAACAGGGCAAGTCTGGACATTCCGGGACGTGACGGAAAGACGAAAGTCAGAAGAAGCTCTTCGTGAAAGTGAGGAGAATTTCCGAGCTGTGTTCCGGGCGGCCCCGTTCCCCATGCTCATTACCCGCAAGGAAGACTCTACAATTATTATTGCTAATCAGGCGGCAACTGCCATGTTAGGTGTCAGTGAACTCTATATGGACAACCTGAAGATGCTCAACTTCTATTATAATCCCACCGACCGCAAGGCTTTATTAGAACAAATGGCTAGCAACGATAATCAAGTTGTGGGATTTGAAATCCGATTGTGCTCCACCAGTGGTCAGATTATTTGGGTCGATATGTCCGTCATTACCATGCGATATCGTGGCGATGAAGTTTTTGTTATTGGTATGGCAGATGTAACAGAACGAAAACAAACGGAACACAAACTCAAAATACAGGCACTCACAGACCAGCTGACAGGATTACCCAACCGCACTCTGTTGCTGGAACGAATTGGCCGCTGTCTGAGCCAGCAAAAGCGTCATCGTGATTATAAATATGCCGTATTAATGATGGACTTAGACCGCTTCAAGGAAGTCAACGATACACTTGGCCATTTGGAAGGTGACCGGCTTTTAGTCGATGTGGCCCGAAAGCTGGAACATATCATCCGCCCAACAGATACTGCTGCCCGACTGGGGGGAGATGAGTTTGTTCTGTTACTGGAAGACATCCATGAAGAAAGTGATGTTATCTTGGTCGCTGAACGATTGAAAGAAGAACTGAACCAGCCGATATACTTAAACGATGAACCCCAGACTGTGACCACTTCTTTAGGCATTGTCATTGGAAATGATTCTTATAATAAACCCTTTGAGCTTATCCGGGATGCGGACATCGCATTGTATCAGGCCAAACAGGCGGGGCGCGACCAATACGCCATATTTACTCCTAAAAAATAATTCTGTCCTCCCTGAATTTCTGCGAAATTGACAGTCCTCTCCACAGCGCTTTATACTTTTTATAAATTTGCAGGTTAGGAATAATAATGACTCGTAGCCCACGACTCTCCCACATAATTTTTTCACTATTGATCATTTCTCTCATATCTATTGCGTCAGCTAAAAATCCAACTCCATCGGCACCTCCAGCAAATAGAGTAGATGCACAAACCAAAACCAATGCTATGAAGTCTTATGCTAATCTGCCGTTGGCTTTTGTTTCCAATCAAGGACAGATGGACTCAACGGTTCGTTTTTACACACAAGGACCGGGCGGTGCACTCTATTTCACTGCGGATGGCATTATCAGCGACATCGTTCAATCCGTGAAACCTTCCGCCCAAAAAACATCTCCCAATAATAAAAATCCCGAAACGGTTATCACAAAACATCTTGTCTTAAAAAAACGTTTCCTTCACACCAATCCCCAATGTGAAATTCTGGGTGAAGCTGAGCTTCCCGGTAAAATCAATTACCTGACAGGCAATAACCCCTCCGGCAGTATCAGCAATATTCGGACTTATCAGCAAGTCCGATACAAAAATCTCTATCCCGGCATAGACCTGATATATTTCGGAACGCTGGGTAAATTGCAATACCGTTTTGAGATTGATCCATCCGCCCATTCTGACGCAAAAGTGTCTCCAGTATCACAAATTCAGTTCACGATGGAAGGCGCCACTAAATTGCGCAAGAAGTTAAATGGAACACTTCTCATATATACCCCCATGGGGACCCTTGTTGATAAAAAACCGGAAGCCAGCCAATTGTCCCGTTCCATCCCTGCGCATTACACCCTTCTCAACAAAAATACCGCAGCATATTCTGTGGGTCCTTATGACACCCAAAAATTACTGACCATTCAATAACCTCAGCCATTTTGTCAAATCCAATATAGAGCTATAATTTGAATAATCCTTGATTCGTTGAATTCTTGGCAATAGTAGTTCCTATTGGAGGTCTTATTGTGCCGATCCAAAAGTTTAACCCTGTTTTGACAGGCCTCATTTTAGTACTGACCTTGATTATTCTTTCTCCCGCCGCCGCAACAAAATTGACTAACGGGCAATCCTGTAACTACTTTGAATACTCCACCCTCCTGGGCGGGAGCGAACGCGATTTTATGAAAAAAATTACGCCCACCAATGATGGGGGAATATTCGCGGTCATGTATTCCAACAGCACCGGATTCTTCACCACAAAAACAACCCAGTCCGACCTTGACACCTACATCCTGAAATTTGATGCGACCGGAACTGTCTCCCGAATAATTGGCCCCCTGGGTGGTTCCGGGGATGATATGGGTGAAACTTTGGCCATAGACACCAACGGAGATCTTTTATTGATTGGTTATACGGCTTCCCTTGACCTTCCGGTAACAACTAACGCCTTAAATACTACCTATCAAGGGGGATATTTCGATGGCTTCTTGATGCGGTTAAGTCCAGATGGCTCCCAAATAAAGTACTGCTCTTATTTAGGCGGTCAGAATGTTGATTACCTTTCCCAAATAAAACTGGACGCTGCGGGTAATATCTGGCTGACTGGACATACTAATTCTTCCAACTATCCTGTCACCGCAAACGCACTGGATACCTCATATAATGGTGATTTAGATGTCACCCTGACAGAACTGACTAATGCCTGTGACTCTATCCTCTACTCAACCTACATTGGAGGTTCAGATCGAGATTATAATGTCCAGAACATTAATATTGATTCTGCAGGCAATCTCTTTCTGACCGGCGCAACTCGATCTGCAAACTTCCCCGTTACTACCAATGCATATGACACCTCCTTGAGTGGCACATACTCCGATGCTTTCGTCTTAAAGTTTAATCCCTCCACATATCAATTGGTCTTCTCCACTTTCCTCGGTGGTGCACTTGATGACTACTCCATGGGTAGTGATT
Organism: uncultured bacterium; assembly: GCA_964644695.1. Lineage (GTDB taxonomy): Bacteria > UBP4 > UBA4092 > UBA4092 > UBA4092 > CAZXWN01. The sequence continues at coordinate 21,162 of CAZXWN010000019.1, read as the reverse complement.
TATTACCTGATGGGAGGCTTGCTATCACAGGTTACAGCCAATCAACAAACTTCCCCATTACGGCCAATGCAATGGACACGGTGGGTGATATCTGGGCAGATGCTTTCTTTACCATCATGAAATCCGATGGTAGTGGTCTGGATTATTCCACTTTTATCGGCAAACTGGGTGGGGAATATGGAGTGGTCTTGTCCTGCGACACACAAGGGATTATCACCATCGGAGGCCAAACAGGAAGTATAAGAGACCTTCCCTTTAGCCCCGGTGCGATGGATACAACGAACGCGGGCGGGTGGGAACTCTTTGTGATGCGGTGGGATTCCCGGACTAACACAATGATTCATTTCACTCTACTCGGCGGCAGTAATGATGATTACTTCACCGGGATAGTTCCCGAAACAAACGGGAGTGTCTGGTTTTCTGGATGGTCCAATTCTACGATTGGATTTCCTTGTACAGTAAACTCCATCCAAAGCACTTTCTCTGGTGGATACAACGATGCCTTCATCATGAAGATGACACCCGGTTGGTATCTTGATTCGAAATTCTCTGTGAATAAAACTCGAGGTATTGCGCCCCTCTCTGTGGATTTCATCGACGAAACCTATGGCGCCCCCGACTATTGGGCATGGGACTTCGGTGATGGACAAACATCCTCACTGCAAAACCCAACCCATACTTACAGCACCGCCGGTCAATATACCTTGCGATTAGTGACCACCAACCCCCTGGGTTCGGATACCTGCGAACTAACAAATTATATACATCTCTATAGTTCCAGCACGATTGATTTCCCGGAAATAAAATATACCCCCGGCACAGCAAAACCAAAGGCGTTCATCGTCTCAGACCATGACCCGGAAGGACAGGGGACCTATGAGATAACTTCGAACTTCCTCGGTCTGGCGACCCTCTCCAACTCTACGGTATCTCTGGGTCCCTGGTCAGAACCCACCACCGGTTATCTATACATTAAGATGACTCACCCTTTGATTACTCTGACCGCTCGGGTAAAAATCACCATCACCCGTGTTGGATTTACCTCCCTGGATTTCCCTGCCATCAAGCTGCTTCCAGGAGAATCTCTCCCGAATGCGTATGCCCTTGCTGATTATGACACCCTGTCCACTGGCACCTACCAGCTGGTTGAAAACTTCCTGAACCTCGGAACATTATCCAATGGGACCATCTCTATCAGCTCCTGGGGACAACCAACCTCTGGATTCATTTACATCAACCTCACCCATTCGGGGCAAACCACAATCGGAAGAATCCCGATTAAAATCAGCACTTACCGAATAGCCAAACTTCCTCATTTTGGGTTCCAACATGAAACACCCATGTATTTGAATATGGCGACTTATGTTACCAACTCTGCTGGCCCTGCCATCCCACCCTCTTTTGGAAATAACAGTTGTCTGGTTTACGACACCCAACACCTGGATGTTCATTGGGTTGATTCCACAACGCTGTATTTCAAAAATGCGGGCGGTTATTCCCTTAACTCATCATGGCCCGTTCACATTATCGCCTCTCCCAATAGTGCGCCCCCCTACGGGTCCGATATGGACATTGAAGTGGTCGATGTCCGAACTAACTATTTGGCGATTGGACAATATCTCGACAACTCTAACTGGTTGTATGGTATCTGGGGCAAAGAAATGATTACCGATTATTCCGATGTCCCCGCTTGGGAATATATCAGTAACTATGTGGATTCCGTAGGCAATATCGCCAAGGGAGTTTGGTCCTTCTCCTTTACTTCGACGAATCAGGCTTATAAATTGACGTCTCCTCCTAACAACTGGAGGACATACGACAAAAACCAATGGGGTATTGCCCGCATGAGAGTCATGTCTCCTACCCCCAACAATGACCTCCAGGTTGGCTTGTTTAACTTCAATGGCGTTATTCCAACCAACCCCCATCTGGATATCTCCTGCAACATCCTCTTTGGTGTTCCTACCGTCTGGACATGGATTGAGGCTCCCCTTTACACTCAGGATACTGGACCGGGTTATGTACAGATAATCCTCAAACCTGGCACCAAACCCGGAGTTGTTTACATCGACCAGTTGGATATCGTCGATGTTGAACCCTTTGTCATTGATAGTCGAACCCACAGTGAATTGAAATATCCTTATCGTAGTTTCTCCAATCTTGAAGACTTGGCCTACGGTTGGTCCACGACTGAAGGCGACTGTCCCCTGAATGTGGTCAATAATTCAGTTCAATTCGATTTCTCCAAAGCCACCACCGGCATCCAGTATGGTAAGAAACTGACTGCCCAGTTAAACCACTCTGGAGTCTATACACCCAGTTCCCTGCCCAATCACGATGTCGGACTTAAGGCGAATGTTCAAATCGACTCGGGGAATTTCAACACTTACAGTTCTATCATCCTGATGGCTTTGTATGGTGTCCCCTCCAATGGCAGTTATGATTTCTGGAGTACCGGAGGACAATTATTTGCATCGGCGGAGTTTGGGAAAATCAACAATGGATATCATTATGTCATCGGCCCTGGACGAAACAGTTATCATCAATTCCAGTTCATTGCTAACAGCGATGTCGTCGGTAAAATCAATGTCAGTGATATCGACTTCCTCCGGGATCTGGATGACCCCTACTTCGGAGACCTGTCTCTCTGGTAACAAATCATCTCTCATACAATTTTGATAATCTGACCGGGCGGATAACCATCCGCCCTTTTGTTTTCATTCGGAATTTCCCTCTCACCAACGAACCAGAAACGAAGGGGGAAGGTGTAACACCTCAAACTGGAATACTACAAATTCCATTCGCACCTTATGAAAAATATCCCCTGAACTTCCCCTCAAATAACCCCGTGTTTTTTCCCCATTGTTACAGATTTTACCAAACATAATTTTACAAAACTCCGCAATATGAACACCTTATAAATTCCACCTTGCCAAAACCTGTAAAGCATTATAAATTTAATCTACCTTGATTTATATGTTGACCCACTTGTCGGGGATTTTGTTGGAGGTCGATTTATGTCCTGTAATAAACCAATCCGTTTTATCCTGAGCTTGTTATGCCTCTTTTCTCTTTCCTTCATCTCTACCGTAAGCGCCACCAGACTCACCAATGGCCAAAATGCTAATTACCTTGAATACTCTACCCTTCTGGGCGGTGAACAGGATGAGTTTATCCGAAATATGATCGCTACCGAGGACGGCGGGGCCATGGTTATTCTTTATACCAACAGCACCGGTCTGTTTGCCGCTAAAACAACCTCAGGCAATTATGATACCTTCATTTTCAAACTGGACTCCGCTGGAACAATAACTCAAGTTATCGGGCCCCTTGGCGGCAGCGGAAACGATTTTGGAGAAGCTCTGTCCATAGATACTAATGGGGACATTATCTTGGTTGGCCATACCACTTCTCCCGACCTTCCGGTAACGACCAATGCCATAAATACTGTCTATCAACCAAGCTATGAACATGGGTTCCTGATGAAACTTAATCCCGATGGTTCACAAGTAAAATATTGTTCCTATATCAGTGGGGAACGATTTGACGCCCCTTATGGTATCAAAAGAAGTCCTGATGGGAATTTCATTATTACCGGCTATACAATGTCTTCGACATTCCCTGTCACCACGGACGCTTTTGATACGACCCTTAATGGGGGAAGTGACATCTTCCTGATGAAGCTCACCAATGCCTGTGACTCCATTATCTTCGCTACTTATATCGGCGGCTCTGACCAAGATAATGCGGGAGCAACGATCAGTATTGATAGTCTTGGAAATATCTATCTCGCTGGTGACACTAGATCCCCCGACTTCCCGGTCACCTCTAATGCTTATGATACCAGTTACAATATCAATTATTCCGATACTTTTGCTATGAAGATAAACTCAACGGGGTCAGCTCTGATTTATTCCACCTTCATTGGTGGAACAAACAATGATTATACCTTAGGAAGTGCCCTGCTCCCTGATGGGAGATTCGCCATTACCGGTTATACAGATTCCAGCAACTACCCAACCACAACCACCAATGCGGATAACACCTATGGGGGTAATATTGATGGATTTTTGACCATCCTGAATACCAATGGAACAGACCTTAGCTACTCCTCATATTTGGGAGGGCTCTGGTATGACTATAACAGCAGGATGGTCGCCGATGAAAATGGCTATCTCACCCTTATCGGGAATGCTGCCGGTACGGTTGGATTCCCTCTCAGTCCCGGTGCAATGGATTCGACCCACAATGGACACATGGATGGCACTATCATGCGGATAGACTCAAACACTGGAACCATTATCCACAGTACCCTGTTTGGGGGTAACGATATGGATAGTCCGATGACTCTGGCTGTGGGTGAAAAGGGGAGTGTTTGGGTTGCCGGATGGACAGGATCTACCACCGGATTTCCCTGCACCATTAACTCACGACAAAGTACCTTCAGGGGAAGTTACTACGACGCTTTCTATATGAAGATAACTCCAGGTTGGTATCTTCAGCCTAAATTCTCTGCAACGACCGTCAGTGGGATAGCCCCCCTGACAGTCAATTTCATTGAGGAATCTTTTGGGGCCCCTGATTACTGGAACTGGAGTTTTGGAGACGGACAATCAACCACTTTCTGTAATCCAACCCACACCTATACCACCCCGGGGAAATATACGGTCCACCTTCAGACATCGAATTATTTCGGTTCAGCGGGCTATGGAAGACCTGATTATATCAAAGTGTATGGGTCCAGTACCATTGATTTTCCTGCTATCAAATTAGTCTTGGGAGAAGCTCTTCCCAATGCCTTGGCTGTCGCTGATTATGACCCGGAAGGTTTGGGTGTTTACGAATTATCCGGCAATTTCCTCGGTATGGCAACCCTCTCAAATGGTACCGTCTCCCTGTCAGGTTGGAGTCAACCTACCAGTGGTTTTGTCTATCTGACTCTCACCCATCCTGGCATTACCCTCACCGCAAAAGTCCCCATTAAAATTAGCACCTATCGGATTTCCAAGCTGCCCCATTTCGCATTCGATTATACCGGCCCTTCCTATATTGATATGTCGCAATATGTCACTTCTTCCGCAGGTCCCGCTATCCCGGAATCTTTTGGAAATAACAGCTGCCTGACTTATGACCATGACCTCGTTTCTGCATCATGGGTCAATCAGACAACTCTGTGTGTAAGTATGGGCCCTTATTTCTATCGGGGATACCGTGTTTCATTAGATATTATTGCTTCTCCAAATTCATCCTCACCCTACGGTCCGGATATGGATAAGGAACGCCTTGATATCTGGTCAAACCAACTCCCCTATGGGGATATGATGGATACGACCCAGTGGGTATGGGGAAACTGGGGAAAAGAAATGATTGCCGATTATTCGGCCACTCCAGAATGGGGATACTTGCCTCAGATAATAGACTCAAAAGGACAAATCGCGAATGATATTTGGAGATTCAGTTTTACTTCAACCAATCAGGCCATCAAACTCACCCCGGGTACTAACCAGTGGTATGGCTACGGAAAAAATAGATGGGGTATTGCCCGTATGCGAGTCATGTCCCCGACGCCCAACAATGACCTTCAGGTTGGACTATTCAACTTCAACGGCATAATCCCCAGTAGTCCGCATATAGATATCGCTTGTAATATTCTCTTTGGAGTACCCACTGTATGGACTTGGATTGAAGCCCCCGTTTATACCCAGGATACGGGTATAGCCTATTTCCAGTTGATTCTTAAACCTGGCACCAAACAAGGTGTTCTCTATATTGATGATGTACACATTATTGACGATACCCCTTATGTCATTGATACCCGTAGTCAAAGTGCTTTGAAATATCCTTACCGGAGTTTCTCAAGCCTTACAGACCTGTCCTACGGTTGGTCCACAACTGAGGGCGACTGTCCTCTGAATATCGTCGATGATGCGGTTCAATTCGATTTCTCCAAAGCCACCACCGGCATCCAGTACGGTAAGAAACTGACCGCACAACTTAACCAGACTGGCGTCTATACTCCAAGTTCCATGCCGGACCATGAAGTCGGATTCAAGGCCTATGTTGAAAAAACGGCCGGCGCTCTGGACTCCTATGGGTCCATTGTCCTCATGGCATTATACGGAGTCCCTTCCAATGGAAGTTATGATTTCTGGAGTACCGGGGGGCAGTTGATGGCATCCGCGGAGTTCGGCCGAATCAACGATGGTTATCATTATGTCATCGGCCCTGGACGAAACGGATATCATCAGTTCCAGTTCATTGCCAACAGTGATGTCCCGGGTAAAATCAATGTTCGGAATTTGGATTTCCTCCGCGACCTTGATGACCCTTATTTCGGGGATATTTCCTTATGGTAAAAGATTCTCTTGTTTAAAATCTGAAACCCAAACATCAAGTGTCCCAGTGGGTTAAAAACCGGACTTGCTAATATCCGGAATGCGTTATACATTTAATCTACCTTGATTTATATATTTTTCCAACGAATCGGGGATTCTGTTGGAGGTTGTTTTATGTCCTGCTATAAACCTTACCGTTTTCTGTTGGGATTTTTATCTGTTCTTATCCTTTCACTTATCTCGCCCGTAAATGCCGCAAAACTAACTAATGGACAAACCGCGAATTATCTTGAATACTCCACCCTTCTGGGGGGAAATGACCGAGACTTTTTTCGTAACATAATCCCTTCTGGAGATGGGGGTGTCCTGGCAGTTATGTATTCCATCAGTTCAGGCTTTTATTCCGATAAAACAACTCAACCAGATTATGACACCTTCATTCTAAGGATGAATAATAACGGAACCGTCTCGAATGTAATCGGGCCTTTAGGGGGTTCTGGTAATGACATGGGTGAGACATTAGCAATCGATACTAATGGGGATATATTATTGGCAGGATATACCAACTCTACAGATTTACCTGTCACCTCTCATGCGATTAGTACCGCCCTTTATGGAGGATCCAATGATGCCTTCCTGATGCGCTTAAGTTCAGATGGCAGTCAAATCAAATATTGCTCATATTTGGGTGGACAGGGATATGAATCCATCTCAAGCATTAAACTGGATTCAACCGGAGACATCCTTCTCACAGGTCAAACTAATTCAGCAAACTTTCCAGTCACCGTGAGTGCACTGGATACAACCTATAATGGTGGCTTGGACATCTTCCTCATGAAACTGACCAATGCCTGCGATTCAGTTCTCTTTTCCACATTTATTGGGGGAAGCAGTGATGAAACTTATATCAAAAATATCAATCTTGATGCTGATGGAAATATCCAACTGGCGGGGGGAACCAATTCAACAAATTTCCCGGTCACACTAAATGCTTATGATACAAATTACAATGGTGGTTACAGTGATGTTTTTGCTCTAAAAATAAGTGCTGACGGTACATCGTTGATTTATTCCACTTTCCTGGGTGGCTCAAGTGATGATTATTCGATGGGAAGTGACATTCTTCCTGATGGAAGACTCATTCTCACTGGATATTCGAGTTCAACAAACTACCCGGTAACAGCAAATGCTTATGACAAAATCAACACCGGTTTGGGGGATGGACTCTTCACAATTTTAAAAGCAGATGGCAGTGGTTTGGATTACTCCACTTTCATTGGAGGGAACTATTCTGAAACCGGATGGAATATTTCAACAGACACAATTGGATTCGTTACTTTGATTGGACAAACTGGAGGGTTAGCCTATTTCCCCTGCAGTCCCGGCGCGATGGATACGACCCAGAATGGAAGGTTCCAGATCTACATTGTGCGGATGGATACACGAACGAATACAATGGTTCATTCCACACTCTTTGGTGGACCAGATCATGATTATGCCTACAGTGTTGCTCAAAGTTTCGATGGGAGTGTGTGGGTTGCCGGATGGACAGAGTCATCTACCGCATTCCCTTGTACTGTAAATTCGTTGCAGACTACTTTTAAGGGTGGTGCATACGATGGATTTATTGCCAAAGTTAAGCCAGGTTGGTATCTTCAGCCAAAGTTTTCATCAGTAACGGTCCGGGGTGTGGCTCCTTTGAGTGTTCCTTTTATGGATGAAACTATGGGGGCCCCTAATTCCTGGAATTGGAATTTCGGGGATGGGCAAACATCCACAATTAAAAATCCAACTCATACCTATACCACTGCAGGTCGATATTCCGTCAGTCTGTCCGTCGCAAATTCATTAAGCACAACAACCTTCGGTCAGATAAATTATATTCATGTGTTTGGGTCCAGTACCATTGATTTCCCTGCCATCAAATTAGTCTTGGGAGAATCCCTTCCCAATGCCTTGGCTGTCTCTGATTATGATCCGGTGGGACAAGGACCCTATACATTATCTGGCAACTTTCTGGGACTTGGAACGTTATCAAATGGAACTATATCACTAAGTTCATGGAATCAACCTACTACTGGTTATTTATACATTGACCTGAATTCCTCAGGTCAAATTAACACCGCTAGGATTCCCATTAAAATCACCACCTATCGAATTTCCAAGCTGCCCCATTTTGCATTTCCCTATACCAGTTCTGTCTATATCGACATGTCACAATATGTCACTTCCTCGGCCGGACCTGCTATCCCGGAATCTTTTGGGAATGACAGTTCCTTGATCTATGACCATAAACTTCTTAATGTCACATGGATCAATCCAACCACCCTATTCTTGAGTATCACCGGTTATTATTATCGTGGGTACCGTCTATCCGTAGATATTATTGCTTCCCCCAAAAGTGAACCTCCCTATGGCCCGGACATGGATAAAGAACGGTTTGATACTTGGTCGAATGAATTGCCGATTGGCGACATGATGGATACCACCCAATGGGTCTGGGGAGACTGGGGAAAAGAAATGCTTGCCGATTATTCGGCTACTCCAGAATGGGGATACTTGCCCCAGATAATAGACTCAAAAGGACAAATCGCGAGTGATGTTTGGAGATTCAGTTTTACTTCAACCAATCAGGCCATCAAACTCACTCCAAGTACTAACCAATGGCGTTATTATAGTGAAAATCAATGGGGCATTGCCCGCATGAGACTCATGTCTCCAACGCCCAATAATGACCTCCAGGTTGGACTGTTTAACTTCAACGGCACAATCCCCAACAGTCCCCATGTGGATATCGCTTGTAACATTCTCTTTGGAGTACCCACCGTGTGGACTTGGATTGAAGCCCCCGTATATACCCAGGAACCTGGTAGGGGATATGTACAGCTAATTCTCAAACCCGGCACCAAACAAAGTGTTCTCTATATTGATGAAATAAATATTATGGACGATATCCCTTATGTCATTGATACCCGTAGTCAAAGTGCTTTGAAATATCCTTACCGTAGTTTCTCAAGTCTTACAGACCTGTCCTACGGTTGGTCCACAACCGAGGGCGACTGTCCTCTGAATATCGTCGATGATGCGGTTCAATTCGATTTCTCTAAAGCCACAACCGGCATCCAGTACGGTAAGAAACTGACCGCACAACTTAACCATACTGGAGTCTATACTCCCAGTTCCATGCCGGACCATGAAGTCGGATTCAAGGCCTATGTTGAAAAAACGGCCGGCGCTCTGGACTCCTATGGGTCCATTGTCCTCATGGCATTATACGGAGTCCCTTCCAATGGAAGTTATGATTTCTGGAGTACCGGGGGGCAGTTGATGGCATCCGCGGAGTTCGGCCGAATCAACGATGGTTATCATTATGTCATCGGCCCTGGACGAAACAGTTATCATCAATTCCAGTTCATTGCTAACAGCGATGTCGTCGGTAAAATCAATGTCAGTGATATCGACTTCCTCCGGGATCTGGATGACCCCTACTTCGGAGACCTGTCTCTCTGGTAACAAATCATCTCTCATACAATTTTGATAATCTGACCGGGCGGATAACCATCCGCCCTTTTGTTTTCATTCGGAATTTCCCTCTCACCAACGAACCAGAAACGAAGGGGGAAGGTGTAACACCTCAAACTGGAATACTACAAATTCCATTCGCACCTTATGCTCATAAATTAAAAGAGCCGTTCATAAAAACGGCTCTTCTCAAGTATGTTTATTAAATTATAATTTCCAGTAAATATTCTTCCGGTTACAGACCAACACCACACACCACAATAATAATGTCCATAACACTCCCTTATACATTCCTCCCCAGCCTGCCTGTCCACCCAGTCCTGAATATATCCCCAGGGCCTGCAGAAATATCCGCACCACAGGTTGCATGAAATAGGCCAGCAATGCATTCGCACCAAAGACTCCCAAAAACCACACCCATCCCTGCTTCCAGCCCAATATATCAATCACCATATAAAATCCCAGGAAGAAGAAGCAGGCGATTCCGGCGGTGAATAATCCATAACTCGAAGACACGATGTCTTTATGCATGGGGATCCACTGATGTATCACTAATCCAATCGCTGTGAAAATCACTCCATAAAGGATGGACTTGGACACGATTTGTTTTCGGTCTTTTGTTGCCACCGCCTCCCCTAAAAAGGTTCCCGCTATCGTGGTTAATCCATATCCGATGGAACCCCATGGAGTACAGTGTAAAGTCAGGGGCCGCAGTTTATCTCCCAACGGTGCAACGATAGTCCAAAACTCTTTTCCCGGTTCTCCAAGTGTGAGCCACCACGGAAACTTTAATGACATCCAGGCGTGGAATCCTGCCAGTGCCGCCAATGCGATCCAGCGGCCGCTCATTGGCAATAACATAATTACCGCGCCCATGAAATAGGCAACTCCGATGGCCTGCAGAATCCCCCACCACCAGGACACTTTTAATATCAGAGAAATATAAAGTACACCTAGGAGGATTAAGCCTGTTGTCCTCATTAAAACATGTTTCCACCACCGGGCATCTCCTCGGGCCATCCTTGATAACGGAATACACAATCCCACAATGAATACAAAAAACGGCGCCACTAAATCACAGAAGGTTACCCCGATGCCTGACTGCTGAAACGTCCATTGTCCGTTTTTCTCAACACCGATAACCTCATCACCGGCATATTCAATCTTGGGGTCCGCCGCCTTCATCACCTTCCCTGTCCATACAACCGACTTGGGGAATTCCTGAGTGGTGCTGTTGATATCCACCGCAACATTGTAGGTCCCATCCGCATTAACCGATTTTACATTCCCGATGTACCACCGAGTCCCCGGATGAGATTCTTCCCATCGCCTCCACTCCTCCGGGTCACCCCCTTCTCCCGCATGCTTGAAGGTCGTTAATGGAACACTCCCGAACTGAGGAAATAAAAAAGGAAGATTCTTGTATCCCGCCACCATGATTACAAAAATCATGGCAAATATTGTAAAGCCCCGAAAGGCATCAATGGCCTCGACACGACCTGACGGTTTGGCTGCCGATGATGACATATTTATTACTCCCACCTAATTATTAAAGTCAGTACTGTTATCAGTCTGACCGATTATACACTATTCCCCATCCCTTATTAATATTGAACCATTCGATGAAAATAAAATAATACCGGTAGGATTTATACAACTAAAAACGCAATTGGTTATTTATAACAAGTCCTCATATGGAACTTGCTTGCGTTTAATGTGGTCCATCTATTTACTCTCTGCCACATACAGCACTCATTCATATTTATATCAGTGCGCTGATTTCAACCAGACCTGCAGTGAACTGGACTGACTTGTGGTGGGTTCCATTTGGATATACTTCTGCCACGCCCGCTTGGCTTCCTTCGGATTGTTCATGTCGTGGTACAACACTACCCCCAGGTTATACCATCCCAGTGCCAGTTTCGGATCCTCTTTTAATCCCCGCTGAATATATTTCAACGCTTTTTCTTTCTGCCCCAGATTCCGATACATGATTCCACAGTCTACCCATACTTCCGGTTGATGTCCTGTTAATTTCAACGAGGCTTCATAATACCCCACAGCTCGCTCATACAATCCCATCTCCGCAAACTTGTTTCCCAGCTTCTTCTGTAGAAACGGGTCTCGGGGTACCTGGGATGCCTTTTCTAATAAGGATTGAAGTTCCGGGTCCATCATCTCCATAACATCCGGATGTCCCTCCGGCATCCCAACCGATTGAACACCGTCCTGCTGTTGCAATGACTCATAGACTCGGTCGGAATAGATAACTCCCCCGAGAAATCCGCCCACAATACAGGCCAACCCCAGTATCACCACTCGGGAAAATCTCCACGGCCTCTGTATCCATTCTTTTATCATCCTCAATAGTTTATCCTACTCACCCGATTCTATGATAAAAAAAAGCCGGTCTCGAAGGGTTCGAAACCGGGCAACAAGGAAAGGGAATTAGGGTTTTGTAGATAACTCGTCCGTACTCTTACTCGACCCGGGGAGGGTCTTCAAAGTACCTCTTAGCTATCTGAAAACTATAATAATTGATTAGAATCATAATGTCAAACAAATTTAGTTCAATGGATTTTCTTATATTTTCATCATTCGCACCAAATTCATATATTAGCACCCCTTTTAGGAATCGTTGAACCCGTCTATTCGAATAATAATCCCCCCTAATCATCAAATCTTCGAATCCAAACCCACTTTTTGGAAACTAATTTCCGACTATTATTGTAGAAAAATTTATTTTCTAATTTCATTTATCATTGATTTGAAAAGGGTTCCAATCCTGTGGTTTGCGCCATTATAAAAGACCTGTCGCCATTGAAATCCTGAATTACCCCTGGATAATGCTAGAATGGACCCATTAGAGGAAGGAGTTCTACTTATGCGAAGACAGTCCCGATTACCGGTTTATTTTGTTTTGTTTTTTGCCCTTTTCATGCTCGGAGGTTTCTTGATCAACCTGATGACCGACTACTTATGGTTTAAGGAGGTCGGATTCACGAACCGCTATTGGACTCAGTTACTGACCGAAACCGCCAGCCGCACAACCTTTTTCCTGTTATTCTTTGGAATCATGTGGGGAAATATCGCACTGGCATTGAACTTTATAAAACGAGAGCTCGAATCACCCTCCAATCCTGAGATTCTCTATGTGGGCGAAACCCGAGTGAATGTCAGTGAATGGTTGGGAAAACAACGCCCTGCCCTGCTGATTACTGCCTTCATCTCCTTTATTATTGGAATGCCGCTGGCTCTCAACTGGACCCAAATCGTCTCATGGTTCCATCGGGTTCCCTTCAACACTCCAGACCCTGTCTTTGGACTGGATGTCTCCTTTTATATATTTACCCTTCCGATATTGGAAGGTCTTTATCATTGGGCGTTCACTCTGACTCTTATTACTTTGCTTGGAACCCTGGTCGTTTATATCCCCGCCATTTTGCGTGGCGCGACAAGAGGTCGATTTATCCTGACCGGTCGCCCTCTGTCCCATCTCTCTGCATTACTTGGAGTGTTGGTGCTTCTGAAATCATGCGGTTATATCCTCTCTGGCTACGATTTATTATTCAGCCAGAATCGCCAGTGGTTCGGCGCCTTTTACACAGATATTCATGCCCACCTTCTGGCCTATCAGGTACTGACAGGGCTGACCCTTGTTTTAGGCATCATTCTGCTCCTGAATTTCAAACTCAAAAAAGTCATGCTGCCTCTGATGGGTGTAGGTATCTGGATCGCCATATCTTTTATCCTCGGCGCCGTCTATCCGGCAATTGTTCAACGCCTTGTAGTAACACCCAACGAGTATTCCAAAGAAGCCCCCTATATCCAACACAACATTAAATTCACGACCCAAGCTTACGGTCTTGAAAATATTGAGTCGAAACCCTTTGCTGCCATCCATGACCTTTCACAGGCCTCATTGAAAAATAATGCCCCAACCCTGAATAACATTCGGCTCTGGGACTATCGGCCCCTTCGGGATACCTATCAGCAAATCCAGGTTATTCGTCAGTACTATAAATTTGTTGATGTGGACATTGACCGGTACCGCATTGGAAATGAATACATGCAGGTTATGTTATCTCCCCGCGAAATTGATGTCCCCAAAGATGCCCGTACCTGGACAAATGAGAAGTTAGTTTACACCCACGGTTACGGTGTGGCCATGACCCGAGTGAATGCCGTTGAAAAAGAAGGCCTCCCCAAACTCCTCATCCGGGATATTCCTCCTGTCTCTCCACCGGAACTCAAGATTGATCGACCTGAACTTTATTTCGGTGAAAATCAGAGTGATTATGTCATCGTCAAAACTCAGGAAAAAGAATTTGATTATCCCAAAGGAAATGAAAATGTCTATACCACCTATCAGGGTAAAGCAGGGATTCAAATTGGAAACTCCTTCCTGAAACGCTTGATGTTTGCCTGGCGATTCGGTGATACAGATTTACTCTTTACCTCACGGCTTACTCCCGAAAGCCGCTTGGTAATGAGTCGTAATATCGTGGAACGCTGTAACAAGATATTCCCCTTCCTCATTCTGGACGAAGACCCCTATATCGCCATTGACCAGGGCCGGCTGGTTTGGATTCTGGATGCTTATACCGTCACTGATCAGTTCCCCTACTCTCAACCCGTGAGCTCCCGTATCAATTACATTCGTAATGCGGTGAAGATTACCATTGATACTTACGACGGTTCTGTAAATGCCTACATCAGTGACCCCACAGACCCATTGATTCAGACTTGGCAGAAGGTGTTCCCTGGCTTGTTCAAGCCTCTCACTGCCATCCCCGAATCTCTCAAAGATAATCTCCGGTATCCAGAATTTCTGTTCACGCTTCAGGCAGAAATCTTCAAAACTTACCACATGACAGATTCCCATATCCTCTACAATCAGGAAGACAAATGGACCTTCCCCAAGGAAACTTTTGGAGATAAAATCCAGACCCTTGACCCCTATTACAACATCATGCGGTTACCCGGTGAACCTAAAGAACAGTTCATGATGATGGTTCCTTTCACACCAGCGACCAAGACCAACATGATTGCATGGATGGCGGCCAAGTCAGATTATCCAGACTATGGAAAACTGATTGTCTATAAATTCCCCAAAGACCGACTCGTCTATGGTCCTCAGCAAATTGAGGCCCGTATCGATCAAGACCCTGTCATCTCTCCGCAACTATCTTTGTGGAATCAACAGGGCTCTCGTGTTCTCCGAGGGAACCTCCTGGTTATCCCGATTGAGAATTCCATCCTCTATGTGGAACCCCTCTATCTCAAATCCGAACAGTCACAGATTCCGGAACTCAAACGAGTGGTCGTGGCTTATGATGAACAGATTGCTATGGAATCCACTCTGGAGGATGCGCTCGCGGCCATCTTCGGAGGCAAAGCAGGTTTGACCGGCGGCACTCTCCAGGAAGCCCCATCAACAGACTCCACCGACACCACCGCGAAACAAAAAGAAAGCATTAACACAGCCACCTCCATCAAAGAACTGGCGCGGCAGGCTGCGACTCACTATGAACGCGCGCAACAGAAACTCAAGGCAGGCGATTGGGCTGGCTATGGAGAAGAAATGAAACTCCTGCAAAACTCTCTCCGACAGCTCGAACGACAGTCAAATTAATTCACAAGTTATTAACACTGAAAAAAGGAATCCTTTCTCGGAAGGGTTCCTTTTCTTTTATTATTTCGCCCCAGTTTTTTTCAACATCGACACGATTTCTTTATGACCATTTTGTCGAGCCATTTGAAGTGCGGTTCTCTCTCCACATTTCAAATTTACTTGAGCGCCCCGGGCAATGAGTAATTTCACAATTTCCTGATGCCCATTATTGGCGGCCCACATGAGCGCAGTCATCCCCCAAATGGATTTCACATTCACATTAACGTTTGGTTTTAACTCTCGCTTTACCTGGTCTTTCAAACCCGCAGCGGCACACCATACTAAAGTTGGGCAGCGCCCCTCATCCCCTCTGCCTTCCCGTTCCCATAACAATTTCACCACATCCGGATGATTGTTATAAGCGGCACATATCAAAACCGTATCACCGCAGGCATCTTTCACATTCGGATCCAAACCTTTATCCAAATATAATTTCACGATTTCTTTATTTCCACTCACGGCGGCACGTTTCAATAACGGCCACGGTTCATATTTTTTGGATTCCATCACCGCACCCTGAGCCACTAACATCTTTACCATTTCATAATTGCCATAATCCGTGGCCGTTTCCAACAGAGTTAAATTTTCAACGCCTCTCTCAACAGCATTCACATCCGCACCCTGTTTAATCAAAGCCTCTGCAGACTGAACATTCCCCGACTGTACACTCACTCTCAAATGATTGTTTAATTCTTCCTGGCTCATCGGGTTTTCACTGTAACCTGATGAGCAAAGAATAAACGACAGCCCTAGAATCATCAGCCATCTTTTATTTATCATTATTTCGCCCCGGCTTTCATTAACAGCCTTGCAATCTGTGTCTGTCCCATCCATCGGGCCCAATTCAGACAGGTCCGTCCATCAGCATCCTTCACCTTCATATCCGCACCCGCCTTGATTAAGATGACAACGATTTCTTCATGACCTCGGATAACCGCCTTCATCAACGCCGACCGTTTGTCGATATCTAACATATTCACTTTTGCCTTATGACTCAACAATAACCGAAGGATGTCGGAGTGGCCTTGAGTTGCAGCCTCCATCAATGGCGTCATGCGAGTGTTGTCCGTCACATTCACTAAAGCATGTTTATCCAAAAGCATCTGGACGATTTCCGCATGTCCCCCACGCACCGCCAGACTCAAAGCCGTCTCACCGCAAATGTTTTTTTGATTCACCCGGATTCCCTGTCCCAAAAGATATCTCACCATCTCCCCATGTCCCATCATGGCGGCCACCATCAGGACCGACTCATCTTCTTTCCCCAACAGGTTGAGGTTCGCCCCGTGAGCTGCCAGCAGCTTCACAAAATCTAAATGACCACCCTCCACCGCTCGGAACAAAGCTGAAGCACCGGTTTCATTCTTCCAATTCACATCCGCCCCATACCCAATCAAAATCCGCCCCAGCTCTCCATCACCGTTTTCCGCGACTTCAATCAGTTTTTGATTCCAATCAAGCTGCTCACTATTTACAATCTTTTTCCCCACACACATGGTACTCATAAAACACATCAGCCCCACCATCATGACCCAACACCCAATGCGGTTTCTCATTTTCAAATCTCCTGTTTCTGAAATGTTTTACCGACCCTGTTCCCCATCACATAAACAACTCAGACATCCCTACCCTGTTATTCCTTGGCTCCCGCATCCTTCAACAAATTCACTATCTCCGTATGGTTCTTTTTCTCAGCCAATTTTAATGCGGTCCACCTATTGTTATCTTTCATATTTACATCAGCACCATTTTTGATCAACAACTTCACGGTCTCCGTGAAACCTTTATCAGCAGCGACCATCAATACCGTCACACCATTCTTATCTTTATCATTAATCAGGGCGCCACTTTCAACAAGAAGTTTCACCACATCCCCATGCCCTTTGTTGTTGGCTATCATCATAGCCGTACTTCCCGTGTTAACTTCCCTGGCATTAATATCGGCTCCCGCATCAATGAGGAGTTTGACTGCTTCCGCATGGCCATTGAGAGCGGCAATCAATAATGCCGTCCAGCCATATTCATTTTTCTCATTAATGTCTGCACCATTCTGAATCAGAAGTTTCACCACATCGGGATGACCCTTGTCGGCAATGTACATCAAGGCGGTACTCCCAGAATTATTTTTTACATTGATAGGAGCGCCTTTGTCTAATAAAAGTTTCACGATTTCAGGATGGTCGGTGACTGCCGCCGTCATTAATACGGTAATGCCTTTTTCGTTCCTGGCATTATAATCGGCTCCGTTATAAATCAGCTTCTTTACCTTTTCGATATTACCCAACCGCGCCGCCTCAAATAACGCAGAGGTTTTATCTTCACTAAAAAAAGGGATGGAGAGAATAACCAGAATAAGAAGAATGACCGCCAGAATAATGTATTGTATCTTCACCATAGTCTCCCTGTGAAAATCGCTGATAGATTACAGCCTTCTTGAATTATTTTGAAATATTCTCCGGAATCGGTTTCAAATATTCCGCCATAAAATCCCGCGCCGCTTTCCGCATCTCTGTTGTAACGGTATGACCTGCCATCGGGCCAAAAGTAATTCCCGTCGGGACACCATTTCGAGCCGCCCGATTTTTTATCACGATTCCATTCAATGCCGGACACACCATGTCTAAATTACCTACCGTCACATAAGTCGGTATCTTCAACAGCGTCGCCAAATTTCCGGTGTCCAGATATTGCATGGTACGGGAATTCGCTTTACCCTTTTTCTTATCCTGCATGGCAGGTAACCAACTGGTGGAAGTTCCGGCTCGGCCAATTAAACCAAAATCAGGAAAGTTTGAAAGTGAAGGCACATGCGTCGCACACACATCCACCCTCTGATCGATGGCTGCCACCGCTACCGCATAAGCACCGCCCTGGCTCCCGCCTTCAGTACACAACCGACTGTCATCTATCTCCGGACGAGACACTAAAAAATCTATTCCTCTCACCCCATCCAGATATCCCTGACGATAATAGGTCTTCTCCCGATTATCCAAATTATTCAGATGATAATTCGGAGGCCGATTCCACCAGGTTGAGCTTTCCCCCATACCACGAGGACTCAAAGCTAAGCTGGCATATCCCTGTGCCGTCAAATCAACAGGGTTGATTCCACCACCATACCCCGGCATACTCAGGACGGCCGGAAATTTCTTATCGGTCGTAACGCCTGCTAACCGGTCTCCAGACTTCGGAACAAAATACCAGGCCGACACGGTCACATTCCCATAGGAATTAATCAAAATCTGATAACAATTCCCCGTGGATGAATTGCGTTTCGGAGCCGGTATCACTGTCACCCCAAACGGATATTTTTTTAATTCCTTCAAACTCCGGTCCCAGTACTGGCGCAAATCCTTCGGAGTCTTCCAGTTCGGGTTTCCCATATCATCAATGACTTTTCCTGTCGTCAGAGACAACGCCCGAAAATCTTTGATGGGGGCGGCCTTCGTTGAGTCAGATTCATACTGAACCAAAACACCGACCACTTCCCGACCTTTCCCACGATCCGGAATCTCCACCTTGAAGGGCTTATCGGAGGGAAATGTTTTCACCTCCATCACTGTCGTATCTTTGGCTGTCGGGCCATCGACTGCATAAACCGTAACGCGAAGCGTCGTATCCACCGGTTTATCCAAGACACTCGACTCCAGATACGGTCGGCCTCCATTCACGGAAGGGTCAAATCGAAAAATCATTGGGTCGGCACTCAGGGCCAATCCATAACATGCAATAAAGCATATCAAGAAGTATAGTTTTAGGGGTGTCCTCATAATGTCCCATATTATAACACCCCATCACCGACGAATCAGAAACGAACCAGGAACGAACATCCCTAAAAAAATAATCCCAAAAATTCTTTTTTTATCCCCTGCCCCATTTTAATTTCCCCCCTCCCCAAAACATCTCCATTCCCCAGGTTAATCATTTTGTGTATAATGAACCGGGAGGGCGACCATGAACCTGTTTAGCCGATTATTGATTCCACAACTTGTTCCTCAAAATCTTTTCGAAAAAGCACAGCCTTCACAATACCCTTTCTTTCTCTTTAAACATGTCTATAAAAATCTCATGGGTCATCTCCTCGGGCTTTCTCTGTTTTTTATTGTATCTTTCAGATTCCAAAAAATGTCTTTCTTTCTTATAACGCTGGCTATTTCCGCATTATTCATTGTTCTGGGGATGATTATTTTCGAAAAATTAAAACCTGCTATCCTCTCCAGATTGAACCAACTCCCAACAAAACCGGATAGTTTTTTTACCTTAACTCTTTTTTTCTATGTACAGGGATTTATTATTTTTTTTTTGTTTTTTCCATCTCTATTCACTCCTTATACTCATAGAGAGATGATGATTTTCCCCTATCTGGCATTTATCCTTATTGTGTTTCCTTTTCTTATCACTATGGTCTGTTTCTTTCAATTCACCCGATTCATAAAAAAACAAAATCCTTTCCTCCAAAGCGACACGAACCTCTCATGGAACCTTTGGAGTAAAAAGTCCGTATTTGAAGGATTGGTAGATAGTTTGTTCTTCTCTGTTATCCCTGTGGATATTTTGATTCAGGCCCCTCTGCGTGAATATGAGAATATCCTCCGCTCAAAATCACTTGGGAATATTGGATATTATGTTTTCGTTTTTCTGTATGTTGGTATCATCCACATAAAAAATCCGGTTTATTGCTCTTATTTTTTACTTTCAATTTCCATTGGATTACTGATAAGTCTTATAACCAGTGGGATATTTCAAAAGTATATTTTGAGGGGATTAAACACTTCCGTCTTTCTTCAGAAAACTGGGAAAGAATACTATCCTCTGGAACCGCCAGCAAACCCCAGAAAATATATGAGTGGTTATCTATTCAGGACTTATTGGACTAGGTCGACTCTTTTTGTGCTTTGGTTTTATTGGAGTTATACGCTTTTTTATGTGCTTATTATAAGAGGTTTTTCTGTCACTGACACTGATAGTATTTTCTGTCTTCCTACATCCCTGTTATTATTTTTTGTGTCCATCCCCTTGGTCTGGAACATTCGTCTCTGGTTCTACCTGAAAAAGAATCCACTTTCTCTTGGGAATGTAAATGCTGAATAAGTATAATATTGACCTTGAAAAATATCTGATACCCAAAAATGCGTATAACGGGTCTTCTCTGGCAGACCTCCCGGCCCAATATAGACGCTATTTTATGAAATCCCTGCTCATTTATCTGGTATGGGTTTTGATAATTCCCATCTTATTATGGGCAGCCCGAAAACCGGACTGGATCCCCTGGTTCATGTTGCTGATTCTGATTTCTTATATTCTGGGATGGTTTTCCTTATCCTACTGGATGGACCGTTTTGAACATCGGCTTAATCTCATGCGTAACCAAACAACACCTGTTGTCCAGTTTGAAGATTTGACCCCGAAATATAAATCTAAAAAGGGGAAATATACTCCGGCCGTTCTGGGATTGATTTTATTGAAGTCTATTCTCTTTTTCTCAAGACACTTTCTTTTTAAGAAAACAGACTTTTCCGCTTTCTTATTTATCGGCATCTTATTATCTGTACCTGTCCCTATTCTGACTATCCGCATCCTCTGGCTATTCCATACCTGGCGCTGGATTGCAAATAACCCCCTGTTCTACCC
>CAZXWN010000018.1:0-38373 GCA_964644695.1 uncultured bacterium | reverse complement strand
CATTGTTTGAAGAATCAAATAGTAATCTCTATGAATGACGGTCATTCCTGCGGAAACAGGAATCCAGTATCTTATCTTTATTCTGAGTCATAACAGGGGTGTTGTATCGGGTTCCAACCGGTGGACACTCCTGATTGTTTTTATGTGAGAGGGTTATTGTGTACGGGTGGTATCAGATTTCAAGAGTCGAGCAATAGCCGCACCTGCCGGAATCATGAGTAATGGCACAACCTGGTAATGATACCGATACTGTGCCTCCATAATCATGTGGAAGACCATGTAAGCCAGAAAAACAAACGACACTAAAGTGATGAGAGGATGACCGTTTCGGTAATACCAGAACCCTGCCAGTGTCAGGATTAACAAAAGAGTGAACGCCATGGCTTGAATATGCCAGATGGCATAGAAATTCCGGTCAAACCAGTTCCATACCCTGGGTGCCTTACTTTGAATCAGATAGTCATGAGTAAATATCAGACTGTAATCATCACCTGACCAGGTATTCCGGTACTTTTGCCACAGGAAAGAGGGCCATACGGATTTAATGTCATTCAGATTCTTTTTGATTTCCTGGATACAGAATCGGTCACAGGCTTCCCGGTCTTTGAGAATCGGGTCCAGTGAATGGTAATGATAGGGGAGTGGCCGCCCTCCCGAGGAAACTGTGGATCCAATCATCAGGGATAACCATGGAGAGGTTTCCTGAATGTTCAGAGTGGTTCTGTTTTCAATCGAATATGTCCAGAAACTGACACCTGAAATAAAAGTAACTAACAGGATTCCCAGGTAAAGGAGAGTCTTTTTCCAGACTGTTCGGGGGAGATATAAAATCAACCAGACAATCATCGCCGCCAGTAATGGGGGAATCGTTGGCCTGAATACTGTCGCCGTGGCCGCGGTCAATCCTGCGGCGAAATAGAGATATCCTTTGGGATGATGGATAGACTTCCAAATCAAATAGACTGTTGTCAGGAAAAACAGGGTAAAGAGTGGTTCTGTCCCCAGATGTGGAACATACAACAGATAAGAAGGAAGCATGGCCATCATTAAAGCCGCACCTCGGGCCGCGGGTCGGGAAAACCCTTCAAGTGTGATTCGATAGACCAATCCCATGGACAGGTATCCCGCAATCAGGTTTATGATTCGTCCCCAGGCCGGGTCAGTTCCAAACCATTGGTAAATCAGAGACAAAAAAGCGGCATATCCCGCCTTGAACGGAAGATATAAAAACCACTGGTCATACTCCCGGATAGGGAAAGTGATTCCTTTTGCAAGTTGAGAGGCGTATTCATGGTATTGAGAAAAATCGATCTGAATATGAACTGGGAAATAATGGATTATCAGGACCCGGGGGACAATATATATCAGGGAGAGTAAGACGATATCAAGGATGATATTTACTCGGGATGACATCGGCTGGGTTACTCTATTCCAGAAAAAGAGGAATAACCCCAGTACGGTAATTCCCAATACAAAGGCTGGAACTCCTCTGAATTGGAATAAGATGTGGTAAGGTAATGCTCCCAGGATGGCTAACAACAGGAATCCGGCGGCAGTTATCATCGTATAGTGCCGAAGTTTCGTTTGTATGTTTTCCCAGTTTGAGGTCACAATATAATCTTATACAACCCGTCGTTATTGTTGGTAATGTTAAAATTGCATGTACCAGCGAACTAATTATATATCAAGGAACCGACTATGCCTGTACCGACAATTCAATGGATAAATGATAAAGTACGAATTATTGACCAGACCCAACTTCCCATCAAATATGAACAGGTAGATTACACTACCCCTGAGGAAGTCTGGGATGCCATCAAGGTATTGAAAGTACGGGGAGCACCGGCTATTGGCATCGCTGGAGCCTTTGGGTTATGTCTGGGAATCCAGAATCTTCAAGCCTGGGATAAAGACCGGTTTATGAATGAATTTAACCGGCTGGCAGATTACCTGAAAGAATGCAGACCGACAGCAGTAAACCTGGCCTGGGCCATTGAACGGATGAGGTCTTTTTGCCAGACTCAGGTGTCTCTTCCCGTTCCGGAATTGATATCCCGTTTGAAACAGGAAGCCCTGTCTATCTATGAAGAAGACCGGATGATGTGCCGGAAGATGGGACAATATGGTGCTGACCTGCTTCAGGATGGAATGACGGTCCTGACCCATTGTAATGCGGGCGGACTGGCAACGGCGGATTATGGGACTGCGCTGGCTGTTATTTATCGAGCCGTTGAACTGGGTAAGAAAATCAAAGTATATGCCGATGAAACCCGGCCATTATTACAGGGTGCCCGGTTAACAGCCTGGGAACTCCAGGAAAACGGCATTGATGTGACTCTGATTTGTGACAACATGGCGGCGATGGTGATGAAGCAGGGAAAGATTGATGCGGTCATTGTGGGAGCAGACCGGATTGCTCGAAATGGGGATACTGCCAATAAGATTGGAACTTACAGTGTTGCCATCAATGCCAAATATCATGGAATCCCCATGTATATTGCCGCTCCAACCTCCACAATTGATTTGAATATTGCCGATGGGTCTCAAATACCTATTGAAGAACGGCCTGCTCACGAAATCATAAACGGGTTTGGTAAACAAACGGCACCGGACAATGTAAAAGTGTTTAATCCGGCTTTTGATGTCACACCCCATGAGTTAATTACAGCGTGGATCACTGACCGAGGTGTGATTTATCCGCCTTTCGAAAAAAGCCTGGAATTGTTTGTTTAAAAAGTTTCCCTAAATCCAGATTGACCTGTTCTTTCGGGAAATAACTGAGGGTATACCCCGCAAAAATCATCATAAGCGGGGTCATACTGTATCGGTATCGAGGGGTGACTTCCAGAATAAAATACATCCCGATATTAAACAGTAAAAACAAACAGAAATACACTGTCCAGGGCTGACGGGAATATCCCAGGAATATCCCTACAAAAGCCAGAGCCAATATGATTCCGTAATAGGTCATGACATAACACCGAAAATCTTTGATGAAGGTGAAGACGAAATGCTGGAATTTCCCGGGATTATCCGAATCAACATAAGCACAGAGATAATGTGTGACATGTTCATCAGACCACTGAATCAGAAACTTCCAATAAATTAATACGGATTTCATGGACGGGTTGTTTTCCCAGTTCTCGGCAGCAATATCTTTGGCGATTTGATTTGCTGTTTGTGGGTATGCCAGGTAAGGATTAAGCCTGTCCACTAACGTATCATCAACCCCTCCTCGTGAAATGAGGCTTGACCCCATCATCATGGAATAAGCGGCGGAATGGTCTTGAATCCGTACCCCTGTGGAGGATGTAACCCAGAAGTTGATGATTTGGCAGGAAAAGATAAATATCAGAATGATGAACAGGACTTCTTTGAGTTTCTTTTTCCATTCTTTAAAGGGTGATACCAGGAGGATATACGGGAGAAACAAGAATATCATGGGACTGATGGTGGGTTTAATCAGATAAGTGATTCCTCCTAATACACCGCTGAGACCCAGAAGATACTCTTTATCAGATTTGATGCCGCGAAGGGCGGTCATCAACATCAACAGCATAAAGAGAATATACCAGTGTTCATAAGTCACAAACATGGAATACATGATGCCCGTAGGAAACAGAGTGTAAAGAATTACCGTACAAAGAGCGACTCTTTGATTGAATAAATCCCTGGCCAGAAAATAAAGGGTAATCAGACAGCCGACATCCGCCAGTAAATTGACAGTCAGCGCTGTGATTTGCTCAGCACCAAAAATCCTGAAAATGAAAGACATCAGGAAGGGGTAACCTACCTTAAAGGGGACAGTATAAATAATCTCTGCATCCTTACTGGTAATATTAAAATTGTCTTGTGAATATTGGGTGGCCAGAGACAAGTAAAGGTCTGTATCAAACCGTTGAACTGGCGGCATCAGGCAAATCCACCCAAACCGAAGAATCAAAAACAGAGGGATTAGAATATAAAATAAATCCGTTGGTTTTCTCATTCGGTCAGAGATATTTATCATTAAACATAACGAAGAAACAATAAATCCAACGGCTAACAACCATTCGCCTATCCCTTTTTCGGTATAAATCATGGCAAAATTGCCCGCAAATGCCAGGAAAATGGCTAATCCCGTATAAAATAAAGCCCCCAGATTGATAAGGCTTTGGCTTTGATGAAGGTGAATTGTTTCTGATGAATCAGTCTGTGTAAAATAATTCGGCATATTGAATGATTGTTGGGTATCGATGAATTTCTTTACATTTTACATGATTCATCTAAAACAACGAGGAATTTATCCATATAAAACAGGTTTTAAAAGTATAATAAACCTACTAAGTACAGAAATCAGTTTAATAAATGAAAAATAAACCCTTAACACGATATCAAATACTGGAAATCCATTGTTTATTTGCACTGGTTTGTGTTCTGTTTTGTTTGTTGGGGAAAAGGGTGAATATTCCCCTCGTGCTTGGGTTGGCTGTAATCTTTATGGTTATTGGCTTGTGGATTCAACCTGTGGCGCGGCTCATCGCTACCTATTGGATGAAGCTGGGGGATTTATTGAGCAGGATTGTAAATCCACTGGTATTATCCGTCATTTATTATGTTTTCTTAGTACCCATCGCTCTGGCATTTCGTCTGGTTAAAGGGGATTTACTGAACCTGAAAAAACCGGAAAAAACTATCTGGATTACCCGATCCCATCCCTATAAAGGAAAGGACCTGGATAATATCTGGTAAAAAATCCCCATGTATATACTTGGAATTTCAGCGTTTTACCATGACTCCGCCGCCGCCTTATTGAAAGATGGGGTGCTGATTGCTGCCGCTCAGGAAGAACGGTTTACCCGAAAAAAACATGATCCGTCTTTTCCCACAAATGCAATAAGATATTGTCTGGATGAGGCCTGTATCGATTTAGATCAAGTGGAGTGGGTGGCATTTTACGATAAACCTTTTATTAAATTTGAGCGGTTATTAGAAACATATTATGCCTTTGCTCCCCGGGGAGTCGTCTCGTTTTTGAAGTCGATGCCGGTCTGGATTAAAGAAAAACTGTTATTGAAAGACATGCTCAGAAAAGAACTGGCGGAAATCAGCCCCAGTCATAATAAACAGATTCGCCTGTTGTTTCCTGAACATCATTTATCGCATGCGGCCAGTGCCTTTTATCCTTCACCGTTTAATGAGGCGGCCATCCTGACTTTGGATGGTGTGGGTGAATGGGCTACCGCATCCATCTGTCATGGAAAGGGAAATCAAATTGAATTGTTGAAGGAAATGCATTTCCCTCATTCAATTGGATTATTATATTCAGCCTTTACTTATTATCTGGGTTTTCGTGTTAACTCGGGTGAATATAAACTGATGGGTTTGGCTCCTTACGGAAACCCTGGGTCGCCGCGGGTGAAAGAGTTTATACAAAAGATAAAAGAAAATCTGATCCAGATTTATGAAGATGGGTCCGTGTGGTTAAATCAGGACTATTTCGATTATGCAACTGGCCTGAAGATGGTCCGGGAATCAAAATGGGAAAAACTTTTTGGTATCAAAGTCAGGAAACCAGAGGATGATATGTCAGCGGAACATTGTGACCTGGCACTGGCTATTCAACAGGTCACAGAAGAAATTGTTATCCTGATGGCGAAACATGTCCGGTCATTAACGAGTGCAGAGTATTTATGTCTGGCCGGAGGAGTGGCTCTGAATTGTGTGGCAAATGGTGAATTACTCCGTTCAGGTATCTTTAAGGATATCTGGATTCAACCTGCGGCGGGTGATGCGGGTGGTGCTGTAGGGGCGGCATTTTGTGTTCATCATCTTAAAGAAAATTGTCTTCGGGTGTCGGATGATAAAACAGATAGGATGTCCGGGTCTTACCTGGGTCCGGAGTTTTCAGATAAGGAAATCGAAAAATCACTCCGCCGATATCAAGCTGTCATGGAAAAGACAGATTCAATGAAGACTCTTTGTGACAAGACTGCTCGGTTGATCTCTGAAGGAAATGTCGTTGGATGGTTTCAAGGACGGATGGAGTTTGGTCCCAGAGCTTTGGGAAATCGGTCTATATTGGCAGACCCTCGTAATCCGGAGATGCAGAAGAAATTAAACTTAAAGATTAAATATCGGGAAGGATTCCGTCCCTTTGCTCCCTCCGTTTTAGAGGGGAATGTGGCTGATTATTTTGAATTGGACCGGCCTTCCCCATATATGTTGCTGATAGCAGGAGTCAAAGAGTCAAGGCGGATACCTGTTCCCTGGGATTATCATGATCAGTCTTGGAAAGAGAAGTTATATTTCCTGAGATCAGATTTACCCTCGATTACTCATATTGATTATTCGGCTCGCATCCAATCGGTAAACAAACAAACGAATCCGGTGTATCACCAGTTGATATCTTCATTTTTTGACTTAACAGGAGTTGCTGTTTTGGTGAATACCAGTTTCAACGTTCGTGGGGAACCCATAGTCTGTACTCCTGAAGATGCTTATCGGTGTTTTATGCGGACGGAAATGGACTATCTGGTGGTAGGTCCATATCTTCTGGATAAGAAACAGCAACCCGTGTGGAAAGATAAGAAGGACTGGAAATCGGATTATGTCCTGGATTAGTCAGAGAGGGTAATTTGTATTTTTATCCCACAAACCGTTTCTTGAAACTCTTTCGCAGGGCAGGAATTGCAATCCTCCTGTTGTTTCTTTATTGGGCGATCATTCACTATATTGCTTTTTGTCCCTATGTGTATATCTTTGGGGGTATCGCAGGTCTTTTGTTTTATCTAATGACACGCCCCGGGCGTTCAGAGAATTTCAAGCTTTTATTATTCAATTTGAGTTTAATTTTTGTGGTGCTTGCGGGTTTTGAGGATTACCTTGGAGGATGGTATTTTCTGGGTCGTTTGAATAAAAATATTCATCAAGAGCAATGGTCAGGCAACTTTTATTCCAGCGAGAACGATATCCGTGACTCTATCCGGGGGAAAATCCCTCCCTCTGATCGGCGATTCAGTAGCAGAAAAGTGGTCAATGGGATGGAAGTATTTGATGTAATCTACACAACCAATCATCAAGGGCTTCGGGTCAGTCCCCATGATATAAAGCCGATGAAATTCCGGTCGGATGTTAGAGATATTGTTTGTTTCGGATGTTCTTTTGTTTGGGGGCAGGGTGTGAAAGATAATCAGACGATGTCTTATTTATTAGAGGATATGTCTGATGGGAAATACCGGACTCATAATCTTGCCTATATTGGATATGGGCCCCACCAGTCGTTGCGAATTCTGGAAACAGGGGAACTCAGTAAATATGTTTCTTCCGATAAGCCGATGATTGGAGTGATTCAGGTATTTGGAGATCATGTAAATCGGGTGTCTGGAAATTATCCCAGTGTATTGTATGGTATTGGGGGTCCCCAATATATCTTGGAATCTACGGGAAAAGTTAAGTATAAAGGTCCCATGGATGATAATGCTAATTCCAGATGGATGCATAAATCATGGTCTATCTATTTACATATGTCGGTGCTTTTTCAAAGAGCTGTTGAATCTCACTGGCTGGGCTGGGAAACTACGCAGGCCGATCAGGACTTGTTATTAGCCATCATCGCTCAAACTCGTGAAGAGTTCTTGAAAAAATATGGAGATCGGTTCATTGTTATTTTATGGACGGCGGATTATGACCCTAACTATAATTACCTATACTATAAGTTGAAACAAAGTCCGGCTGAAGTGTACACATCCATGGAGATGTCCCGCCGGTATGGCGATCATCATGATTTATATTCCATACCCTTAGATGGACATCCCTCTCGATTGGCACATCGGCGGCTTGCGCAGTTTATACTGGAGAAACTTCAGAAACCGTACCAGCCTAAAAGGAAATAAATTATGGAATTATTTAAAGATTTGTGGCTTTTTCTAAAAGAAAGAAAAAAATGGTGGTTGCTTCCAATGATCATTATTCTGTTATTGATTGGTCTGTTAATAATTCTGACCAGTGGCAGCGCTGTCGCACCGTTTATCTATACTCTTTTTTAAACGACTAAATGATGACTGGAAATCAGAAAAAACAGTTATGGATACTCTTCTTGCTGGGATTAGCCAGCCGGTTGATTTTTGTCTATTGGAATCAGGGAGAATACACTGATGGTATTCTCCAGCTGACTTTATTTAGTTCCGCTGCCAGTAATACCTTTTTTATGCCGTTATATACGGTTTTAGCTGAAGGTTTGAACTGTTTGTTCAGGGATATGGAACTTTCCGGAAAACTAGTCTCCATGATTTCAGGTGTTGCCGGGATTTTCCCTGTATATTTTATGGCTCGGCGACTCAAAAACCATAGAGCGGGTGTTTTGGCCGCAGCGTTATATCTGGTATCTCCTGAAATATGGCGTTGGCACAATCGGGTAATGACGGACGCCTTGTTTAACACCCTGTTTCTTTGGTGTCTGGCACATCTGGTGGCTGTTTGGGATAGTCAGGATGATGGGGAATCTATCATAAAACATCTTGGATTTGCCTGGTTGGCGGGTGGGTTGGCTGTGTTGACACGATACCAGGGAATGGCTTTATTCCCGATACTGGGTTGGATGACGGTTCGCAGGAAGGTATCATTCAAAATGCTTTTTAAGCCATCCAATTTAAGTGTTTGGGTGACAGCCTTTGTGTCCTGGGTGATGTTACCTCTTTGGTGGAGTTATCGCGGATCGGGTCATATGGGTCAGTATATGGAACGCACGGCGACCGATACTTTCACGACATTAGCGGCATATCTGACAATGGGTGAAGGTTTTGTCACCTTCTTCCCCTATGTAGCGACTTACCCTGTTTTTATTGTCTTCCTTTATGCCCTGTTCTGTGGACACTGGAATAGATCTTTTAAGTTTATGATAGGTTTACTTGTTTATCTGTGGATGGCCTGGCTGGCGGCACATGCCCCCTTCCAGTCTTTTCAGTTTAGATATTTTCTCCCTCTGATATCCCTAACGATTGTTGTTAGTGCCTGTGGTGCAATTCAGCTACAAGAGGTAAATAACAGGGTTTGGAGGAAGAGTGTTGTTGGTTTTATGATATTGTACAGTCTTTTGTTTGCAATAGTATCGTTATATGTACAGCGAGGCACCTTTGGAGATATTCACCAGGCCGCGGATTACATGAGAGATAAACTTGCTGGGAAACGAATTTTTGATAATGAGATATATCGGCAGGGAACCACTAATTCTAAAATTCGGTTCTGGAGTGGGTTGCCCGTTGAATACTATGATTTGGCGCTAGTCCAGCCAGGTGATTATATTTGTCTTCATAATATTCAAACGGATTTAGCTTACGAACTGGGTCAGATTAATCGGCGGTTTGTAATTATTCCGGAAGCTCAATTTACTGCGCGCACTTTACCCTTGTTACCGGATATTATGGTGACGCCACAGGTGACCAGCAGGCCGGAAGCCCTTTTATATCGCTATTTCCCCCAGTCTTTTGAGACTGTGATTATCCGAGTAGAATCTCGCCCCTGATGGTTTGACTCCCTGCAGTTCTCGGATACGATATAATGAAAAACTATATCTATATTGAATGGGTACCTGTTTGGACTTAATGTGATTCACCGGAGGATGTGAATATGAGTGAGCAAGTTAAAGTAGCGGTAATCGGTGGCAGCGGTTTATATGAAATTGAAGGGCTGACCCACCTTCGTGAGGTGAAGATATCAACTCCATTTGGGGATCCCTCTGATTCAATTATGATTGGTAAACTCGGCGAATGGGAAGTTGCCTTTCTTCCCCGACATGGCCGTGGGCATCGGATTCTGCCTACAGAAGTGAATGTTCGGGCAAACATCTGGGCACTGAAATCTCTGGGTGTAGAACGAATTATTGGTATCAATGCTGTCGGTTCCCTTCGGGTTGATTATTGCCCTCGAGACCTGGTGATTCCTGATCAATTAGTTGATCGGACTCGTCGTATGCCGAATACTTTTTTTGGAAATGGTATTGTGGGACATATTGCCTTTGCAGAGCCTTTCTGCCCCAATATGCGGCGGTTAGCTCTTCAGGCTACGGAAGGTTTGACCTTGAATGTTCACTCTGCCGGGACACTGCTATGTATGGAAGGTCCAGCTTTTTCCACAAAAGCAGAGTCAAATCTTTACAGATCTTGGGGAATGGATATTATCGGTATGACTACCTCGCCTGAAGCTAAATTAGCGAGGGAAGCGGAAATTTGTTATGCGGCCCTGACCTTCGTTACTGATTATGACTGCTGGCATGAGGAGCATGATTCTGTGACAGTGGATATGGTAATAGAAAACCTTCAAAGTAATGTTTCTAACGCTAAACAGATTATCCGAAATATGATTCCCTTACTGGAACAGGAAAGCCGAACATGCGCTTGTGGAACAGCCCTTCAGACAGCTGTTATGACAAATCCAAGTGTCATTCCTGCACAGGTAAAGGAAGACCTGAAACCCATAATAGGTAAATATTATAAGTAATTGAGACGGAGGTTATTTCGTATGCCCGATATTGAAAAAATTAAACAGGAATTACTTCCACAGCTGGGATACCAGCCTGATGAAATTAAAAGCTTTGATTCGATTGAGCCTGTGCGTACTTTAGAGTTCCCAATTATTCCAAGTTCTGCTACAGGCTTAGCTCCCTTTATTGATCATACGATTTTGAAGGCAGATGCTTTACCGGTTTCGATTTATAAGCTTTGTGACGAAGCTGATGAGCATGGATTTGCATCTGTTTGTATAAACCCTGTGTATGTGGAACTGGCCAAAAACCAATTGGAAGACAGTTCTGTAAAAGTTTGTACAGTCGTTGGATTCCCTTTAGGTGCCACTACTGAAGAAGTAAAAGCGTTTGAAACCCAATCTGCTTTGAAAGATGGTGCTGATGAGATTGACATGGTTATCCCCATCGGACTGCTGAAGTCTGGTATGTATACCCAGGTCTATGAAGAAATTTTGATGTTAAAACGGATTTGTGGAGAGAGTCTCCTGAAGGTAATTATCGAAACTTGTTATCTTACAGATGAGGAAAAAGTCAAAGCCTGTTTGATAGCAAAGGCTGCTCAAGCTGATTATGTAAAGACTTCCACAGGATTTGGCCCTCGGGGTGCTGAAGTTGATGATGTGAAACTGATGCGCTCTGTGATGGGACCAAAGTTCGGTGTAAAGGCTGCGGGTGGTATTCGAGACTCCATTGTTGCTATGGCTATGGTGGAGGCGGGAGCGACCCGAATTGGTGCAAGCGCCGGGGTTTCCATTGTTACTGGCGAATAATCGCCATAAAATAGAGATAGGAAATTATGCGGTTATCACTAAATGAACAATCTCAGGATATTGTTATGATGGGTGCCCGGGAAATTGCTTTCCGGATGAAACACCGTCAAATCGACACTGAACATATCCTGTTATCTTTACTTGAGTCTAATGACAATCCCGGGATTCAGGCCATATTACGATTTGATCCTGATTTGGATTTGATGCGCCGGGAAATTATTCACTTATCTATTCAGTCTCGACCTGTGGCCAATGATCTAGATTTGGAATCTATCAGGATGTGTCCAACGGGTTTAAATGTCATTGAATCAGCTCGACAAGAAGCCCAGTTGCTCGGGCATTACCATGTCGGGACAGAACATCTGTTATTAGGTTTGATTCGGGAAGGGACAGGAATCGCCTACCGGATTTTGAACAAAAACGGAATTACCCTGACTCGAGCTCGTAAGGAAATATGGCAGGTACTACATCCGGGCGAAACGCCCGCAGTGCCGAGTATGGCAGAAAGGTCTTCCATGGAACAGCCAATTATTCATGGTGAAGGTGTTCTTCACGGACATCCCGATATATTAAAAATAATGATTAATGAAAGACAGTTGTTCAAACGAACAAAGGATTTAGCTCGAGCTATTTCCGAGGATTATGCAGGCCGAGAGCCGGTTTTTATATCCGTTCTTAAAGGCTCTTTATTCTTTCTTTCAGATTTACTTCGTGAAATAACTATCCCCTGTAAATTCGACTTGATGACCGTGTCCAGTTATGGTGATAAGACCACCTCTTCTGGAAATGTTAAGCTGGTGATGGATTTAAAACAAGATGTGGAAGGAAAAGATATCATCATTGTGGAAGATATCTATGATTCTGGCCGGACATTAAGATACATTGTGGACCATATTAACTCTCGCAAACCAGCCTCATTGAAAACCTGTGTATTATTGAACAAGAAGACAACTCGAACTTGTGAGGCGGAACTCCATTATGTTGGTTTTGATATCCCAGATGAATTTGTTGTGGGATATGGACTGGATTATGGGGAGCGGTATCGCCAATTACCTTATGTTGGAGTTCTTAAACCAGAAGTCTATTCAGTGCAGGAAAAGAAGTAGGGTCAAACCTCACTCATGCCACGCCAACTAGAAATAATCATTCCTGAAAACGTGACCCGGGAACGATTAGATGTTTATCTTTCCCATCAGGACCTGGGCCTTTCCCGAAGCTATATTCAACACTTGGTCCAGGAAGGTCATATCCGAGTAAATGCCCATTTTATTCGTCCCAGTCACAAAATTACAACAGGGGACAAAATAGAATTAAATGTCCCGGAACCAGAGAATATTGATATCATTCCCGAAGACATTCCTGTGGATGTCGTGTATGAGGATGATCAACTGGCAGTCATAAACAAGCCAACAGGAATGGTGGTCCATCCTGCCTGTGGTAACTATTCAGGGACGCTGGTACACGCCCTCCTGTTTCGTTTTGCAGATTTGTCTGGAATTAATGGGGTTCAACGCCCTGGTATTGTTCACCGGTTGGACAAAGTTACCTCTGGCCTGATGCTCGTGGCAAAGACGGATAAAGCTCACCATTCTCTTTCCTCCCAATTAAAGCACCGGACACTTACTCGTAAATACTGGGCTGTGGTGAATGGTGTCTTTCACTCTCCTGAGGGATTTATTGAAACTCAATTAGCAAGGGATTCAAAAGATAGGAAGAAAGTAACTGTTGTCCAGGAAGGCGGCCGAATGGCCGGCACACATTATCATCAGCTGGAACAGTTTCAATACAAAATGGGTTCTGAGTTAATGAAATTTGGATTGGTAGAGTGTCAATTAACTACCGGTCGGACTCACCAAATTCGGGTTCATATGTCTTATTTAGGACATCCGGTTATGGGGGATATGGTATATGGTCCTTCCCAGTATAATAGGTTGACCCATAAGTTCACGGATTTATTTGAAAAGTCCGAGGGCTGTATGTTGCATGCGCGGGAGATTCAATTTATCCATCCTGTATCCGGAGAATTGAAACAGTTTATTCAAGACCCTCCGGCTGTATATCAAGAAGTATTGTCAATCTTACGCGGCTAAACCACCCTTATTCTGAGGAATAATTATGTCGGCTCATCATTGGGAAAATCCCAGGGAATTGCAGCATAATCGATTAAAACCCCGCTCGAATTTTACGAATTATCAAGATGAAGCAACAGCCTTAAAAAGAGACCCTTCCGCTTCTCCATGGTTTATAAGCCTGAATGGAGAGTGGAAGTTTTTTTATGCCCCAGCACCAGAGGCTGTTCCATTGGATTTCGAATCAATCGGATTCCATGATGTCGAGTGGAAGACGCTTCCTGTTCCATCTCAGTGGCAAATGAATGGATATGGAAATCCTCACTACACTAATCTTCCTTATCCCTTTCCTGTGGATCCTCCCCGGGTCCCATCCAATAATCCAACGGGATGTTATCGCCATGTTTTCAAATTGCCTCAAGACTGGGAACCGCGGAAAACTGTTTTGCGATTTGAGGGCGTTGACTCTTGTTTTGATGTATGGGTGAACGGGCAATATGTTGGCATGAGCAAGGGGAGTCGGCTTCCTTCGGAATTTGAGATTACCCAATGTCTCATATCCGGCGAAAATCTGATTGCCGTTCGAGTTCTTCAGTGGTCTGACGGAACCTATCTGGAAGACCAGGATATGTGGTGGCTTAGTGGCATCTTCCGTGAGGTCTCTCTACACTCATTCCCGAATGATTATTATCTGGATGATTTATTTATCACTTTGAATGAATCAAACAAGATAGATTGTCAGGTTCGGATTTGTAATCCTGGGAAAATTGAGGCTTCTTTTACGATGAAAGCGTCTCTCTACGATACCTCCATGAATTTACTGGAGAGCATTCCTGTACAGTATTCCCATGATTTATCATCCGAATTTCTTACTTTCCAGTTCCCACTCACTCAACCCTCTTTGTGGACTGCAGAAAACCCCCATCTTTATACGGTCGTTATTAGTTTGTTGAATTCAATGGGTGACATTATCCAAGTGGTCCCGGTTCGGACGGGGTTCCGCCGAAGTGTTATCAAAGACGGACAGCTCTTGGTTAATGATGTGCCCATCATGCTCAAAGGTGTTAATCGCCATGAGTTTCATCCTGACCGCGGTCGGACCCTGACTCTGGAAGATATGGTTGCGGACATCCTGCTGATGAAACAGTACAACATCAACGCTGTGAGGACATCGCATTATCCAAATGACCCCCGTTGGTATGACCTGTGTGATGAGTATGGTCTCTATGTGATTGATGAGTGTGACATCGAGACCCATGG
The DNA here is from genome assembly GCA_964644695.1 of uncultured bacterium. Taxonomy (GTDB): domain Bacteria; phylum UBP4; class UBA4092; order UBA4092; family UBA4092; genus CAZXWN01. Next base: position 23,773 of record CAZXWN010000018.1, on the reverse strand, counting down.
ATTCCAGTTGGTAGGTGGCCGAAAAGACCCGACCAATGATCCCGAGTGGCGGGATGCCATGGTGGATCGGATGGAACGGATGTGCGAGCGTGATAAAAATCATCCCTGCATCATTATGTGGTCTTTAGGAAATGAAGCCTGGTTTGGTCAGAATCATTTTGATATGGCGGAGTTCGTCAATAAGAGTCGATACAAACTCCCGATACATTATGAGCGGGATCAGGAAATTAAAGTGGCGGATGTTTTTAGCCGGATGTATTCTCCTTTGGATGAGGTGATAAAAATCGGTAAAGGGGAACCCATCGAAGTGACTCCTATTCGATATAAAGAAATGCCATTTATTCTCTGCGAATATGCTCATGCCATGGGAAATGGCCCTGGTGGTTTAAAAGAATATTGGGATGCCTTCTATCAATATCCCCGATTACAAGGTGGTTTCATCTGGGAATGGATGGACCATGGGATTCGGCAGAAAACTTCAGACGGAAAAGAATATTTTGCGTATGGGGGAGACTTTGGTGAAGATCCCCATGACGGGAATTTCTGTTGTGATGGATTGGTTTTCCCTGACAGGACTCCCTCTCCCGGACTGATTGAATACCGGAAAATAATCCAGCCTGTGACTTTCGAAAATGTGGATATTAGTAAAGGTGTTGTGAAAGTTACGAATCGATATGACTTTCTTGATTTGTCTCACCTGAACATAACCTGGGAATCGGAGCAGGATGGGATTCCAAATGGATTCGGTGAGCTGTCTTCTCTGAACTTGAAACCAGGTGAATCCAGTGAATGGACATTGCCGGTTCCATGGGCTTCCGATGAAACATTAAAGTCCATTAAAACCTTCACTGTGAAATTTTCACTCAAGGAAGACACTCTATGGGCAAAGGCTGGGCATGTCGTGGCCTGGCATCAGTGGGTCTATCCCTCTTTCCCCGCTGTTTCTCCGGAACCCATTTCTTCAGATACAGAATCTGTACTCAATGAAACTGTGACCAACACCCGACTGACTCTTTTTTGTGACCGTTTTACTTGGGTGATAAATCGGTTAAATGGACGGCTCATGGATTGGTCAATGGATGGGAAATCCCTCATCGTATCCGGTCCTGAACCTGACTTCTGGAGAGCTCCAACAGATAATGACCGCGGATGGGATAATTCCAAATCCTGGCGGGATGCGGGCCTGAACCGATTACAGGAGAGACTGGATGAATTTGACTTTCATCCGGATGAAAAAGGAATCTATCATCTGTATTTGAAAACCAGGATTGCGCCACCCGTGTTGGATATTGGAATCAACGCAAATTATCACTATGAATTTTCCAGTTCAGGTCAGTGGACAGTTACCTTCACCGGTCAGTTTACAGGAACATGGTCGGAAAGCCTTCCTCGAATTGGGTTGAGGTTGGCCGTGCCCCTTGAGTTGAATAAATGCGAGTGGTTCGGCAAGGGTCCCGGTGAATCCTATCGTGACAGCTGTGAGGGTGTGCATCTTGGTATATTCCAAAAAACAGTCGAAGGATTAATGACTCCTTATGTTCGGCCTCAGGAAAACGGAAATCGGATGGATGTCCAATGGATGATTTTATCGGACACCGCTGGTAGAGGCTGGAAGGTGACCGGAAGTCCGAACCTTAATTTTAGTGCTTCCCGGTATAAGGCGAGCGATTTAGAGAAAGCAGCTCATCCCTGTGACTTGATCCCCCGATCGGAAATCTGGGTTAATCTGGATTTGGCTCAAAACGGAATCGGGTCTAATAGTTGTGGGCCCCGTCCTTGGGACTGGCATCTGCTTCGGCCGGAACCTTTTACCTTCAAATTGATATTTACCCCAACCAAATCATAACTTAACCTGAATAACCTGATTATCGAACCAAAATTGTGTGTTATTGGTTTGATAATCAGGTTTACTTATGGTGCACCACTGGAGCAGAAGCGAAGAGGGTCTGCCCAAAATTGTATTATTTGGGAATTATCTGGTTACACCCTTGGTTATTATATGTAAGTATTGTTGTAGAGGAGTAGATTATGTCCGATAAGATTAAACCAGGTGATGTGGCTCCCGACTTTGTTTGTATCTCTACGGAAGGGACCATACAACTATCCAGTTATCGGGGTAAATCCAATGTTATCCTTTGTTTCTATGTGGCAAATGACACCCCTGTCTGTAATCAACAATTAAATGAATTTAACCGGGATTTGGAACGATTTTCCGAGTGTAATACTGTCGTTTTAGCCATTAATCCCGTATCTTTGGAGAAACACCAGGAATACCAGAAGCGGTTCGGATTTAAAATCCCCCTGATTGCGGATGAAGATAAGTCCATTAGTCATAATTATGGGGTTCTGTTTCCACTGATAAACTTTGTACAACGGACCGTCATCATCATAGATAAAGAGGGTGTTATCCGGTACCTGAAACGGGGAAACCCTTCAACAGATACGCTGATAAAATTCATTGAGTTGATGAACACACCCGCTTCAGCCTCTGTTTCTTCAAACAGTTGATTCAGGTCTCATATTCTTCCGATGAATCTGGTATCATGGATTCATGTTAAGTGAAGATAAACGGAAGGTACTCCATATCCTCTTTTTAGTATGGGCGTTTACCCTGCGTTTTATGGGTAAATATCCTTCGGCTATCCTCGTTTTTATGGCAGTCTTATTTAATCTCTGGCTCCTGCCTCGACTCTTCCCGGAAATTATTCGGCCCTGGGAGAAATCTTCCCATCTTCTCAGAGGAATCATGTCGTATCCCGTAACGATTTTGATCCTGGTTTTGGTTGTTCCATGGCAGTATAAGGATGTCGTTGCCGGGGCATGGGCTATTTTGGCTATCGGGGACGCTTCTTCTGACTTGGTGAGCCGATGGGTGGGATGGCATTATTGGTCTTGGAATCGTTCAAAAACCATCGAAGGAACCTTCTTCTTTGGGTTGTTAGGGTTTTTGGCGGCGATGGGCATGATGTTATGGACGACTCCAGCTTTGACTTGGAATGGAATCTGGTTGGGAGTTCTCATTGCTTCATTGGTTGCTGGATTCTTGGAATCCTTACCCCTGCCTTGGGATGATAATATTACAATCGGGGTGTCCTCTGCTCTAATTTTGTTACTCTTCAGAGGGTATATTCTCATGTAAATTATGGTTAAACCTTTCTTTTCAATTCCGGATACGTGTTGGGAAATGATTATTTCTCATTTGCGTAAAGACCTGTCCCGGGAAGCCTGTGGATTACTGGGGGGACGGTTTGATTCTGATGGTTCAGCCCAAGTGTTTCAGGTTTATCCAGGAACTAATACACATACCCACCCCAACTCCAATTATTTACTCGACCCTAAAGACCAGTATTCCGCCATGAAAGATATCCGTAAGAAGAAGCTCCAATTAGTAGGTATTTATCATTCCCACCCCCATACACCCCCGGACATTTCTCTTCAGGATATCGAGCGAGCCTATTCTCCATCCGTTTTCTATCTTATTGTTTCCCTCACCAACCCCGGTTTTCCTCAGATTCGAAACTATCGAATCTCGGGAAATACTGCCTCAGAACATCCTTTTTTGCTCGGAAATACCCGTTTTGACCCCGATCCGAGAGATTTTTCATAAAAAATCAAATTATTTTCGATTTTTTTAAAAATAGTTGTAGGGCAAATGGCCTAGGAGACGCTCTGCTTATTCAAAGTGTTTAGTAATTAAATAGATACGACATTAAAGGATTTAAAAAATGATAAAAGTTTGGGGATTGTCTTTCTGACGAGCGCGATTGACTAAAAGTTTTACTCTCATTACAAGTACCCCCTCTCCCTCCCTAACCCCCTTGAGAGGGGGATTTTTTTTGTCTGCTCATTAACGGTGATTATTTACAGAACATAGCCAGGATTGGAACGAGGAAAGGAACGATCAAGGTTATTATCAGGCCCTGAAAAAAGGCGAGGAAAGCATATTCGGGTCCTGATACCCGATTGATGAGGACCAAAGTGCTGTCCATCGTGGTAGCGCCGCCCATAGCCATTCCGGGTATTGAAAGTCCCATGCGGTGCAGCAGGGGAAAACATAACATGGTGAGCATTTCCCGAATCACATTGGAAATAAAGGCGAGGGCACCCATTTCAGGTCCCATCCATTTATCCATGAGAATTGAAGTCAGTGAATACCATCCAAGGCCTCCGGTCAGACACATCCCCTTCATGAAAGGGAACTGCAACAGAACGGTGGCAATTATTCCTCCCATGAAAGAACCTAAAATGACCGCCACAGGCAATAACAGCATATTCCAACCTACCGCCTTGAGTCGTTTCCAGATATGATTGATTCCCAAATCAATTCCTACCAGAAAAATAAGGAGTTCCAATAAATACCAGGCATACGAATCCAGTTGAGAGATTGTCGTACTGGGTACCAGTCCTGTGGCTCCTAAAATGATTCCACCGACGATACAGGCAAAAATGCAAAGGGTTATGATGACGTCTCGCATTAGTGGTGACTCCGGGGGATTTTATGCATGATGGCATACCCGCCAAGAGCACTTCCAAGTGTGGTTAAAACAGCAAAAGTAGCCCCTTTAACTCCAATTGAACGGAGATTTCCCATAACTCGGGGTGAACTCCCGATTTTTAGACCCAGTACAAAGATTAGACCAAATAATCCAATCAGACCCAACCGACGGGCCCATTTGACCCATCCCGCCTTTGGGTTGGTCAAGTGTCCCAGCCAAAGGCCTCCCCCTAAGATGGGGAATAAAATGACAATATTAAAGATGTCCTGCCAAGTCATGATTAAATCCTTAAAATAAACGGAAAGGACGGGGATCAAATCCCCGCCCCTTATATTGATGTAATTATACTGATTAGTTCCGAAACTGGCTAGTTTAGCTCTATCAACAGGCTGATAATCTGTTTAGCGTTAATATCGAAAGAAATCTGGTCTGACTGATTTTTATCCAGGCCTATTTCCCGGATAGGTTCTTCGTTCATATTGGCGAGCCAGGCTGATTTTATGGGTCGGAAGAAAACAATCCGGCCTCGGGTTATCAGCGTTCCTGTATTCCATACCCGGACTACCAGTTTATCCTCTCTGTCCGATTTCTTTAGCGCCGATAGGAGGATGTTTTCGGGTTCAATGCGGACAAAACTCATCACCGCAGGGAATGACCCCTGATGTTTTGTCTCCATATAACTGACCAGGGGCTCATTAAACAGGTGCGCATAACGATAGGCTTGAGACTTCTCCCAATTCTCTGGATGAACATACACAGCGTAATGGAAGGTTTGTTTTCCGAGACACTGGGCACCAGGAGTTTCATAACGGGGGCCTGCATCCGAACACCGGGTTAAAAGGTCATCATTGGAAAGCCATTGTACACTTCGGAGGAGGGTCAGGGCAATGGCGCGTCCGGGAGAATCAATGATTTCATATTCCGGTAAACCCTGATTAATAACGGTCAATCCTACTTTATCATCTGAAAGTGAGACATAAGACTGTTGCGGATGGGTTGCAGGTATGGACTCACAGTCCTGATTGGGGACAGTGGGGGGTGTGATAGGTCTCTGGACGACATCAAATTGACTTTCAGCATAGGAGTAATTCGTCGCTAATAGGGCAGGAAATAATACTCGCAGCCTGTGGTCTGTCACTTGATTGTCTATCTCTGTTTTAATATCCACCCGTGGGGAATTCCTGTTTACAGTGATAAATGACACGATTTGGAAGGGGGTTAATTCCTTCTTCCGAGATTTCCGGTCAGAAGATATCCCTGTGGGGACTTGTAGTTGATGTGTGACTTTTACCGTAGCAAAGAGGGGACTATTGGCAATTAATTCCATCTCCGGGTCACTGTCAACTGTCGTAAATGTCTGGTCCGTCATGGGCGGTGAGTAATTATACTCATCCCCCATATCGCCCCCATCTTCAAAGATATGGGCGCTTTCAAATATGTATCCTGTCTTTTTATCCAATAAGTCAAAAGAACCATTGGAATTGATGGCCAGCCGAATATATTCATTCTCCAGGATTCGTCCGTCAGCAATTGGTACCCCCGCAATGGGTTTGGCTATTTGGTAAGGTTTGATTCGATAGAAGGCATAGCCTCCTGCCGGAATAACCCCTGTCTCAAAGGCCAGTGTTACCTTGATTGCTTTCGGGAAAGAGGGCACTTGTTGCGGATTTAAGACGGTATTGATACAGGAGTTTGCTTCCAGTAATTGTGAAAGGTGTTCAATTCCTTCAGAATCAAATACCCTGACTCCTTTGACCCGATATCCTTCCGGGAAAAGAACTTCTGTGGTGAAGACTTCCTGCCGTGCCCAATTAGTTGGGTTGTATATCACAAGCCCAACCTCATCCCCTTCCAATGATGTCGTATCAATATGGGGTGCCAGTGTCTGATGAGCTCGAAGTGACAGGTTCTGGGATATTTCCCGGGACCAATCAAACCGCGTCATCATCTGGTCGTGGACCTCATCAATAGAACATCCACAAATGGAGTCATGGGGATGGTTCTGAATCAAATAATCCCATGCTTTATGCAGTGCCTCTTGTGGGTAGGGGAGTCCTGCCAGCCAGGCCATTGAATTGAGTGGCTCTGCTGTTTTTTCCAGAAGGGTCTGGCATCGTTCATTGGCTTGTTTCAGATACATTCTGGAAGATAAAATCCCGTAAAGCAGGAAGTGTCTGGTATTGTCTCGAAGTTCACCCCGGAATGTTGCCAGTTCGGGATTATCCTTGAGTATCGACTCCACAAATTGGGGAAAGGTAGAGTGAATAACTTCTGCTTTAGGCCATCGAGATTTCAGGGTCTTCAATATATCAGGGATTTCCGGCTGAGGCTCCAGATGGTCACATCCGTTGTTTACCAGAACATGACGAGTCGAGGCAAAGGGGACTAAATCAAGATAAAGCATATCAAATTTCTTCAGGATATCATCCACTCCTGATGGAAGTGACATGGCGTTACAATACCCATTTCTCTGATTAATGGCTAATACCCGTGACCCATCCGGAGATTCCCACCAAAACTCAGTTTTAGGAGATGATCCAATCCCGCGGGTGAAGATAAAGTTATTGATTCCAAATCCGGTTAAAATTTGCGGCATCTGGGAAATATGACCGAAAGGGTCTGGAAGATATCCGACCTTCATACATCCACCCATCGCTGCCGCTTTTTGACTGCCGAACATCAGGTTCCGGATGGTTGCTTCTCCAGAGACCAGAAACTCGTCAGGCAGTATGTGCCAGGGCCCCACCATGATACGGCCAGATTCGATGTACTTCTTCAGTCGTTCTTTATTCTGGGGTTTAATCTCCAGATAATCATCAAGTACGATGGTCTGCCCATCTAAAGTGAAAAACTTGTAGTCTGGGTCCCTATCCAAAATATCTAACAGGTGGTCTACCAAATCTACCAACTGAAGGCGGAATGACTGATATCCGCGATACCATTCCCGATCCCAGTGAGTGTGGCTGACGATATGAAAAAGGGGCTTTTGTTCAGGCATAAAAACGAATCTCCCTTGGAAGATGCTTGCCTCTTGATTATAGTAAATCCGAATCCTCCGGGTAAAGATAAATAAAAAAAAGGGAAGGTCACTTGGACCTTCCCCAGAAAGGGAAACGGAGAACCGTTATGGGAGTATCTTGTTTGAATTACTCGGCATCAAACCCGGATAGTTCAACGGGTACTAATGAGCCGTTTTCATCTATTCCACGCCATGGTGTTGTTGCGCTGCGGGGATCACCGTCAATATCAGTGTTCAGGGCGAACGGTGTAGTAATCGGTGTTCCTGCGGCTAATCCTGTTACATTGGAATCCGTAAAGTGATGATTGGTCTCTGAAATCCAATGACCAGGGGTGGATGTCATGGGGTTAATAGTCTGTGTGTTAGCATCAAGGTTGGCGAGAGGAATTGCCTGCCAGGAAGCTAAATCACCATAGTAGGTTGAGCCAAAACGACCAACACTGGAACCAGATAAAGTGACAATGTCATTGTAATCGGACACGATGGCAGTGGTTAAGGTCGAATTGTATTTGGCAATAGCAACGAACCGGTTATTGTTGATTCGAATGATGTTGTTTTTCACAACAGCCGGACCAGCGTATGCGCCACTTTCAAATCCAATAGCATAACAGTTTGCTAATCCAGTCCAGTTGCCTAGATTGGGGACATTAATGGAATTGTTGAATACATAGAACCCTTCGCTGGTTGAATAATGGCGAATACCGGTTACTTTTACCCCTAAAGCATTTGGAGTTCCGTTAAGGTTGTATCCACTGATGGTGTTGTTATAAACATAGAACTTACCAACAGTGCCATTTCCACCTGCTTTACCGTTCAGATTCATCGCAATAATGCCGTCACCAGCGGATGTACGGCCCGTAATCATCTCGTCAATTACATTGTTTGAAATAACGAAGTTATCCAAATTGTTTGAGCCGTTAACATTGATAGGCCATAAACCGACACTTACCCCAGTAGGAAGGTAACCACGAACGGTGTTGGAAGAAATGACACCTTGTCCAACCGCATTGTTAATAAAGATTTCTCGGGGCATATTGTAAGTTTGCACAAAGCAATTGGTTATTTCTAAACCGGTAGCCACAGAACCCGTTGGGAGTGTGCCGCTGACTTCAAAAGTTATTGCAGCACTGGATCCATTCAGTATGGTGGAGGCAACAACATAGCAGTTCTGAACTTTGGCATTGTCAGGATGTAATGCAATCGTTGCACCTGTGGTTACGCGAGAGCAGAACCCGATAGCAGAGGAGAAATTTACCGTGGTGGTTCGGTTATAAACATTGCAGTTTTTAATGGTGAAGTTATCACAGTCACCATAAACACGAACGGTATAAACCCAGGCAGAATTAGATGTAGAAGTATTAGTCAATGTAAGATTTCTGCTGTTGGTACCGTTGTTAGAACCATCAACAACAAAGTTGTTTGTGGGAATAAGGTCGGCAATTGTGTTGAAAGAAGCACCGAACACTAAATTACCAGCCAAGGTTGTAGAAGATGTTGTAAAAGTAACTATAGGATTAGTTCCGGCGGCGGGTTTAATGGTGTTGGTGTAACTTGCATCCACAGTTTTTCCGAAAAATACGGGAGCTGTTTCTGTTAAATCATTGAGGATTTCTAATGTCCAACTTCCTGTTGCTGCTGTGGTGTTGAAATCCAGTGATGCCTCCAGAATACTGGCGTAATCACCACCTGTTCCCACAGTGGATGTTCCCTGTCCCGCAGGGTCATCAGAGTACTTTTTTGCGTAGCCCGGAAGGGTCAGGCAGAGGACGGCTGCCACCACGGCTACTTTTAAAAATGTGTGCTTCATAGGGGTTTTCCCTACTCCTTTTAATTAAAATATGAGAGACAAGGCTCTCATTAAAACCTAATAAATATACTATTAATGGTAAATGTATGTTTAAAAATGAAGTATATGTCAGATTAAATAGGGTAGTCAAGGGTATTATATATAATAATAATACGAAATATATGGTAAATATATATTTAATGTGTAGAAATAGTATTTATCAGAGAAGGTTGTTATCCCCTGAGAGGTGGTATTCTCCCTTTAAGTGGTTCGGAATCAATTCATAAGAACATGAGGATGCGGATTGATTAAAAAGAATCCTTCGGGATTGTAATCTCCGGCCTGAATGAGTATAGTGTTAGAGATATGCGGATTTTATTTATTGGAGATGCCCGAAGTATTCACACACGACGATGGGTTGAGGAGTTTTCCCGTCGGGGTCATGAATGTCGGTTAATGACAGATTATCCTTCTGACACACCCTACCGAGGTGTGGACCCGATCAATATGGGGTCACCTGACCGAAATAAACTCTGGCATTACCTTCGATGTGTTACTCTCATCAAAAAAGAGATTATCCGATGGAAACCCGATATTCTTCATGCCCACTTTATCAGTGGTTACGGATATTGGGCGGATTTGTCTGGATTTCATCCTCTGGTACTGACGGCCTGGGGGTCTGATATATATAAAGTGCCGGAGGAGAGTGTTCTGTCTCGTCAGTTGATTCGGCGAGCATTGAGTCATGCAGATTTGGTGACGGGAGACAGTCGGGACATGAATAAAGCGATTCAAACCCTCCAACCTGCTGTGAAATCTCCTGAATTAATATTCTTTGGTGTGGATACGGATTTATTTACACCCAAAATCAATAAAGAGTTTCTGAAAGAACAATTCGGATGGAAAGATAAGTATGTAATACTCTCCAACCGCCGATTAGAATCTCTCTACCGAGTGAATTTGATTTTGGAAGCCTTTGCCAGGATGAATAGAATAGATGCACTCCTGGTGATTCTCCATACTGGAAGTCAACTGCCTCAATTAGAAAGACGAGTCATGGAGTTGAATCTATCGGATAGAGTCCAATTCGTCGGTGAAGTGAAATATTCGGATTTGCCTGAATACCTTCAGGCATCTGACCTCTTTGTCAGTATTCCCTCCAGTGATGCGACTTCCGTATCCTTGTTGGAGGCCATGTCCTGTGGATTGCCGGTTCTGGTCAGTGACCTCCCTTCCAACCGGGAATGGGTTACTGAACCGCAGCAGGGTTGGATTTATCCCGGGGATTCAGTGGATGCTTTATCCAATATGTTGTTAACTGCCATGGATTCACAAGAGATGGGGGGAGAATCTTCCCGAAAAGTCATTACGGAGAAGGCTTGTTTTTCTTCTCAGATGGACCGGATGGAAACCCTCTATAAATCCCTGTTGTAAGTCTAAATGAGACGAGTTATCCACGGAGCTGCTCCGAGCAAGTCCGTGGATGATTCGAAAGCCTCTTCTGTATTTATATAAATAAAAACCCCCTTCGGTCCGAAGTCCAAAGGGGGTCTTTTAATGACTCAATAATGATTGTTCTTATTTGAACCCTTTTAGGAACGGAGTTTCAGCTTTGAAGAGTTCCAAGGTCATCTTCTTAATTTCAGCCGGGGCACAAACCGCGGAGGTCAATGGGTCCAGCATGAGGGCGAGGATGGCCAATTCTTTACTGCGTTCAACGGCAGCCTGAGAAGCCAGTTCAAAGAACCGCATATTGGCATCACACAAAGCGGCTACCTGTGGGGGGAGTTTCCCGAACACACAGGGATTGATTCCGTTCCGGTCAATCATACAGGGGACTTCGACACATCCATCCACCGGCAAGTTAGAAATCAAAGGACCTGCTCCATTTACACGGTTCATAACATTGCCGTGGATTCGGAAGGGGGAGTTCTTTTCCCGGGCTTCAATAATCCATGAGGCATATTCCCAAGTCCGCGGCCAGCCAACAGGTAATTCACCCTTGACCATCTGCATCCGTTTCTCATCGGCAGCTTTTCGCCACTGGGGCCAACCATCTGCGTAGAAACTGGAACCGCCATCGTATCCGGGACGGCAGTATTTTTCAATCAAGTCTTTCCGTTTCCGGTAGTAGGGGACATATTCGGAGAAATGACCGGAGGACTCTGTCACAAAATAGCCGAAGTGGAGCATAATATCTTTTCGAACCAAATCTGCGGTGTCGTTCGGGTCAGAGGGTTTTCCAGCCAAGTCCTGTTGGGCTTTCTTCTTAAGAATCGGGTATAAATCTTTTCCGTTATGCGCCAGTTTGGTGAACCAGGCCAGGTGGTTGATACCACCACATTCCCAATCCATTTCTTCATAAGTAACACCGGCACGACGGGCGAGTATATGGCTGGTACCCTGAACACTGTGGCAAAGACCGACCACCTGCATGGAACTGGAAATTCCGGCTGCCAGACAGAGCATATTCATGGGGTTGGTGTAATTCAGGACAATCGCATTGGGACACAGGCGTTCCGCATCCTTCAGGATTTCCAGGAAAACCGGGATAGTTCTGAGCCCTTTGAATAAGCCGCCGGGCCCAATGGTGTCGCCGATGCACTGGTCAATCCCATATTTGAGGGGAATATCATTATCGAAGCGGACACAGTCCACACCGGACACTTCAATACAGTTGATAATGTAATCTGTTCCGGGGAGAACCTTTTTCCGGTCCGTAGAGGCCAGAACGGTCACATCGTCACGACCGAGATTCTTTGCAAGGGTTTTGATTAGTCCCAGGTTGATTTTTAATCGGCGGTCATCAATATCCACCAATGCAATCGTAATAGGACCACTGTTGGGTATCTGGAGAATATCACTCATAAGAGGAGGGGTAAAGGCGCTGCCCGCTCCCATCATGGTTACTTTGATGGATCTCTGGAATTTACCGGGCAAACCAAGTTGGCTGTCCGCCTTTTTCATGTGAGCGGCATGACCCTGTTTGTCCGCTTTCTTTGTTGCCATGGATGGACTCCTTAAAATAGTGGAAATAATTAAAACTTGGAACTTTTATTATAAGGCAATTGACATGGGGGCTGAACGGAATCTGTTGTGTCATTTGTAGTTTGGATGAAATTTGAATACAATTATGGTGGAGGACAGGGTATGGATTGTAATGTGGAAGTATTTCAAGGCGATGGGGATAAAGCCCTTTTGTTTCGCGATACATTAGGGATCGCGGGTATTCCCTGTCGTTATGAACCCGGACATGTCTATGTTGCAAAAGAGGATGTGTCCAGGGCCGTTACTATCTTATTGTCTTTACCGGTCAAATCCACACCTGTGGAATTTATTCCTCCGATGCCGATTGAACCAAAACCCAAACGGCAGCGTTCCTACATGAAATGGTTTTATTTGATTTATCTGATAATTTGCATGATTCTACTGTTGGTGGGTTTATTACTTTTTAGTCATTATATGAAAACGATCCAAAACATAATATAAAGGGGAACGATTCACATGAATGACCACAAATTACTGTTTCGGAGTGACATGCTTTGGAAATCGTCAATGTTACAGGATGCTCTCAGAGAGGCGGGGATTCCTTTCTATTTACAGGAGGGGAATGTGTCCGGTATTACTTTTAGCCCCGGTACTCAAGCTCATCTGATGGAGCACCTGGTCTTTGTTCCAGAGAATTTATATGATAAGGCGAATGAGGTGCTGGAGTCGCTTCCGTTTGATAAGGAAGAAGTAACGACTCCATTAAATCTCCAGCCCCAAAGTAATCTGTCTAGGAAAATTATTATGGGTTTTATCTACTATACTCTTTTGGCAATGATAATCCCTGTCGTAGGTTATATATTGGTTAGTCTTTATAAATATATAATACGGAAGTAGTTTTATAAAAAATAAACCCCGAATCCGATGAGTGTGATTCGGGGTTTTTATTTTAGAGGGCAGGTTATACTATAGTTTTTGAGCGGTGGGTGTCAGATGTTCTTTATATTTCTCAACAGATATTCTGAATTCCGGCATCCCGGACGCATAGGGTGCAATCTCGTACTGGCTGAAATAAATCACAATATTACCTTTTTCCAGAAAGAATAAGGGGTCTTTCTCGAAGGGTTTGATCTCCTCAGCAAAATATTCCTGTTCATGTCCTTTTATCTGATGTTTCATTTCTTTTAATAACAAATCTCGGTAATCAGTATCGGCTTTGAACAGATTTTTTAATTTGATTGTTTTACCGGTCTTCAGGTCGATATTAGTGGGTGTTCTCAGAGTGTTTCCATGCGCACCCCCGGTATATTCGTAGAAATCCCGAGTCAGGCTGAGGATTCTGCCATCGTTGTATTTCAGGTCTGGCGCAGTAAATGCCTGATATTTTCGGAAGGGGTAGTTATCCTTTTTGGCGGATTCCTGGTCTTCTTTTGCTGTTTTTATCATTTTCTTGTTGAAGCGAAGCGCTTCGTTTTTGAAAAGGCTATTTAGTTTCTTTTGAACGGAACGGTTTGGAGCTCCTTTGATGACCGGATATATTAATTGGTAATCTAAAGCAGATTTGTCCCCTTTAGTTGTCTGGGCCGAAACAGTAACCCCTTTGACGGAATTGATGTTTTGAGAAGGCTGGATATCCTTTGATATCGCAGGGATTTGTAAACCTAACCAGATTGCAGCACAAAGCATTATTGATACTCGGTAAGACATACGGACCTCCACTCATAAATAAACTACTTAACCTACATAATAACAGTTACTCTGGAAAATAATTCCCAGTGGACAAAGTATAGTACAAAACTGAGTTTCAGACACAAAAAAGCCCTTTCATCCGGAGATGAAAGGGCTTTCGATATCGAAAAAAGGTAATTACTTGATTTCGACTTTGGCGCCAGCAGCTTCAAGCTGTTTCTTGACTTCTTCAGCTTTGGCTTTTTCGACTTTTTCGACGACCGGCTTAGGAGCACCTTCGACCAGGTCTTTGGATTCTTTCAGGCCCAGGCCAGTGATGGCACGGACTTCTTTGATGACGTTAATCTTGGCAGCACCGGCATCGACGAGAACAACATCAAATTCGGTCTGTTCTTCAGCAGCAGCAGCCGGAGCAGCACCACCGACAGCGGCCACAGCCACTGGAGCAGCGGAAACGCCATATTTTTCTTCTAAGGCCTTAACGAGGTCGGCCAGTTCAATAACTGTCATGCTATCTATAGCCTGAATGAGTTCATCTTTAGTCATTTTATTTTTCTCCTTGAAAAATTGAATATCTGTTTTGGTTTATATCAGGCAGCTTGCCGTTTTAGGCAGCCGTCCCTTCTTTTTGCTTTTTGATTTGGTCGAGACAATTGGCCAAACCGGAGATTGGACCCTGCAGGACGCGGACCAGGCCGTAGAGCGGCGAGGACAGGGAAGATACCAGTTTTCCAAGTAGAACTTCGCGGGAAGGTAGACTGGCAAGAGCCATAACATTGGCCTTGTCTAATCCAACACCGTCCATAACACCGTACTTGATAACCAGTTTTTCATGTGCTTTCTGGAAATCAACCAGTGCTTTGGCAGCTTGTGCAGCATCACCATAGGCCCAAACCACGGCCACTGGACCCACAAAGTGTTCTTTAAAATCACCCAACCCGACATTTTCCAAGGCAATCTTGGTCAAGCGGTTACGGACGATTTTCATCTGAGCATTGGCACCCCGTAAAGCAGCGCGCAATTCCCAGTCTTCCTTAACAGTCAGACCACGGTATTCAGTTACAAAGAATGTCTTTGCTTCCTGAAATCTCGAGGTCAGAAACTGTACTTCATCAATCTTAAATTGCTTAGGCATTCATTCACCTCCAATCTGTCATAAACAAAAATCCCCATCGAAGACCAGTGCCTTCGATGGGGATTCGTTTAGACAGGCAGTTGACTTGAAGAGATAAACTCTTCCGTTCAACAACCTGTCCAATCCACTCATCCGTCTTGGCAGGCTTTCCGTTGCAGGAAAATTAACCCTTATAAAAGGGACCGGCGGTCTTTGACAATGTGAGATTGATTTTTAAAGAACAATACAATAATTATACACAATTTTATGTCAGAATCCAATGTGCATGGATAACAGAGTTAAACCAGATAAAAGGCATTCTGATATTTAGTTTATCCCTTAATTGATGATTAATGATATAAAATTTATGTATAACTAGCATATAAGGTGAATAATGAAGATATTTTTAGGAAATTCTCCCTGGAGAAAAAAAGGTTTTTATGGAGTACGAGCCGGGTCACGGTGGCCGCACTTCGAACGTGATGAATCTGGCTATATGCCGTTTCCATTTTTCCTGGCGTATGCGGCGGCGGTATTGGAGAAGGATGGACAGGATGTTTGTCTGGTGGATGGGATTGCCGAAGATCTAACGCCGGAACAATTCCTTGACCGGGTAGTAGAATTCAAGCCGGATTTAGTACTCTTGGAAGTTTCTACCAGCTCCAGCAAAGTTGATGAGCAGATGGGAAGACAGATCAAGGAACGATTACCGGAGACCCGTCTTGCTTACAGTGGTTTGAATGTCTTCATGTATTCCCCCAAATTCCTTGAAGAAACGCCTTATGTAGATTATGTCCTTGAGGGTGAGTATGAGTACACGCTTCGGGATTTGGTTCGTGGTTTGAGTGATAAAAAAGATTTAAGCGATTGTCTGGGGCTGTATTTCCGAAAGGACGGCGCCGGTTTTTATACCGGGAAACGTCCTTTAATTAGTGATTTAGACCAGTTGCCCTGGCCCTCCCGTGAACAGCTCCCGATGATGAAATATCATGATTGCCCGGGTGGAATACCCGAACCCAGTTTACAGATCCATTCATCCCGGGGGTGCCCCTTCCAGTGTAACTTCTGTGCCTGGCCCCAGATTATGTATGGAGACCATTCCTATCGTGTCCGGGACCCTAAAGACGTCGTTGATGAAATAGCCTGGTGTAAAGAGAAGTACGGATACAAGTCTTTTTATGTGGATGACGACACTTTCAATATTGGCAAGCCGAGATTATTGAAGTTTGCTGAAGAATTGAAAAAGCGTGAGATATGTTTGCCCTGGGCGGCGATGGCGCGTGCCGACACCTGTGATTTTGATACGCTGGAGAAACTTCGTGATGCGGGCCTGGTCGCGATTAAATACGGTGTGGAATCCGGTGACCAGGATATTGTGGACCAAATGAAGAAAAATCTGGATTTGGACACCTTACGGAAAGCCGTTAAACGGAGTAAAGAGCTGGGCTTGAAAGTTCACTTGACCTTCACTTACGGTCATCCTGGGGAAACCTGGGCCTCCGCTGAGAAAACCACAAAGCTTGCCTTGGAACTCAATCCCGATTCACTTCAGTTTTCGATTGCGACCCCATACCCAGGCAGCCGGCTATTTGAGGAGTTAGAAAAGTCTGGTAACCTGCTGACGAAGGACTGGGATTTATATGATGGGTACAATAATGCTGTCACCCGTACCGATGAATTAGGTCCTGAGGATATCGTGAAAATCCTGCGCGATGCAGAAAAACGGTTTGCCCGACAACGATTTCTCCGGTCTTTTCAGGGTGTCGAACTCCTGCAAACGGCGGGTAAGTTTGTGAAACATCCCACCCGAGCCTTACGCCGGTTAAAAACCTATTTAACCGAGGGCCGGTTCTAGTCCTTCGGCTGTTTATCTACCTATGAGACATAGTCGTATTCGGCAACTTTTTCGGCTGATGAGCCTGACTGTATATACCGGGTGGTGCTTTATCCTGCTTGCCCTCTTTGGTAAACAAATCATTCAGCCAAAACTCAAAGAGACTTTTCAGGAGAAGAAATCGTGAAGATTCTTCTTTTGAATCGGTTTGATATCTTTACGATTGCCGGTACCGTTCGAATGGTTGAACTGTCTGAACAGTTTGTCCGGAAAGGCCATGAAGTCACTCTGGCTTATTACCCAAACTATGAACGCCGGAAACATCTGCCTCTCATCCGAACCAAGAACCCTGATGGGGTTCGAGTCGTTGAACTTCCTTCCCAGAAGACCGCCTTTTTCAGTAACCTGAAGATTATCCGTCAGCTTGCCCGAACCAGCGATGTGATTCATTTCCAGAAGTGTTTCCCCGAGATTGCACTTTTGGCGTTGTGGGCTTCCTGGCTGGAGAAGAAACCTGTTGTTTATGACTGGGATGACTTGGAGATAGCCTTTGTTCCGCAATGGACAAAGTCGCCGGTTATTTACAATCTGGTTGATAAATATGAGAAGGTCTTACCCTCACTGGTTGATTGGACGGCTTGTTCCACCCGGTATGTGGAAGAAATGACCTTGACCCGAGGCGGTGTGAAGGACCGGATGCACATGGCCCCCGTTGGTGCAAACCTGGAACGATTTAAGCCGGAGCGCCGCGGTGAAAACCTGCGCGCGAAATATGATTTACCCGGTCCGGTTATTTTATACATGGGGCAGCTTGAAGAAGGCAGTTATGCTGAATTGTTGCTGCAGGCGGCACCTGCCGTATTGGCGGGTTATCCCGGATGTCGGTTCCTGGTGGTAGGGGGTGGACACCGATTACCGGAACTCCAGAAACTTTCCGAAACATTAGGTATTCATAAACAGGTTTATTTTACGAACTATGTTCTCCATGAAGAGATTCCCGATTATGTCGGGATGGCGGATATTTGTGTGGCCTGTTTCGAAGATAACGAATTGACCCGGTGTAAGAGTCCCCTGAAAATCGCTGAGTACCTGGCGGCGGGTAAACCCATTGTTGCGTCTGATGTAGGTGATGTGCCCCTCATGGTAGGAGATGCCGGAGTTGTGGTCCCTCCCGGAAATTCAGAAGCAATAGCACAGGCCTTGATTCAACTGTTGGCGCAGCCTGACCGCATGACCCAAATGAGAATCACTGCCCGGCAACAGGCGGAGAAGACCTATAACTGGTCGTCATTAGCGGACCTGTTTCTGAACGCCTATCATACTCTGACGGAGAACCCCCGATGAGTCAGAGAGAAGTCACCATTTATGTTCCCTGTTATAACGCAGCGGCTCATATTGACCGTTGTATAAAAAGCCTGTTAGCCCAAACCTTTCCCGTTAAAGAAATCCTGGTCATCAATGACGGTTCTACGGATGATTCCATGGACAGAGTCAGGAAATATCCCCAGGTCCGGATCATCGAACATGAGGAAAATAAGGGGCTGGGGGTAGCGCGGAATACGGCACTCAAAAACATTACGACAGAATTTATCGCCAATATTGATTCGGATTGTGTGGCGGAACCTGATTGGTTAGAACGGCTCATGGATAACATGCTTGAGGGAAAGATTGCCGGTGTGGGCAGTATGTTGATTGAATCCAACAGAGAGACTATCCCGGATTATTGGCGAGTCATCCATATGAAACAGCACTGGGGTGCACTTCCCATCCGAAACCCTCAATGGTTGTATGGACACAGCGCGGTGTTTCGCCGGAGTGCCCTGATGGCTGTGGGTGGGTATCTCGACAAATACCGAACGAATTATGAAGACCTGGATATCTCCCGCAGATTAAGGGCGGCTGGATTTGATTTAGTGTATGAACCGAAGGCAAAGGTCTATCATTTAAGGAAAGACACTGCTTATACCGTGATTCGGACCCGATGGCGCTGGACTTCGCTGGGAGTTCATGGACCCATAACACCCTGGGAAATCATGAAAAATCAGGGACGGAATCTGATTCGGATGACAAAATATACATTACAGGATTTGATTCATTTCCGGTTTTCTTTACTGGGTTTGGATTTCGCGTTAGGATTTTACTCAATCTATGCAGATATGCGGAGTATATGGCACCGGTAACCACACATAGCCTTCCGGGACACCCGGGAGAATCTCGTCTCATCTGTTCCATGTTCGGTTTACCGATTGACCGGATCACTACGGGTCAGGTCATGGACCGTGTGGAATCCTATGTTAAATCTGGAAAGCCCCACCAGATACTCTATTTGAATGCCCATTGTATCAACCGTTCATTTGATGATGATGAGTATCGAGCCATCATCAAACAATCCGATTTGGTTTATGCGGATGGCATGGGCGTTGTGTGGGCCTCTCATCTGACCCATCATCCCATCCCGGAACGAGTGAATATCGGCGATTTCCTGATACCGTTTTGCCGCTGGTGTTATGAAAAAGGATATTCCGTTTACTTCCTGGGTTCAGAGTCGGACATTGCCCGGCGGTGTGTTGAGATGATTCAGGAACAAGTGCCGGATTTAAAAGTCGCCGGGATTCGGAATGGATATTTTACACCTGAGGAAGAAAAGGATATCATCAAGGATATACAAGAGAAACGGCCTGAAATCCTTCTGGTGGGAATGGGAGTTCCACAACAGGAAAAATGGTTGAGGGAACACCTTCAGGAACTGAATGTTCCTGTTGCCTGGGGGGTAGGTGCGTTATTTGAATATTATGCAGGAAAAGTAAGCCGGGCACCTTATTGGATGCGGTCCAATGGCCTGGAGTGGTTGTATCGCCTCATCCTGGAACCGGGACGGATGTGGAAACGCTATCTGATTGGAAACATATTGTTTATTATGAGAGTCATTGCCCTTGTATTCATCGATATTATCGCCGCCACCAGTGCATGGTTTGCGGCTTATGGACTTCGTTATTCATTAAGCGACTGGATGGGTCCTATCAACGACCTCAAACCTTATGTGATAGCTTTCCCAGTCATCGTTCTGCTCTGGATATTCTGTTCCGCCTGGTTCGGATTGTATCATCGTAAGAAACCTCTCAATGAATATCAGGAAACCTATGCCATATTAAAAGCCTCATTTCTAGGGCTGATGATTTCAGCCTCAGCGGCGTTTCTGATGAAGGGGCTGGATTTGGGCCGGACCGTTGTGGTGACGGCGGCTGTTTTGAATTTTGTATTTATGATGGCCAGCAGAAAGATGACGAGTCTGTTTGAAATCAAGAACAAGTAATCTCAATGCGTACTCTCATGGAGAAACATCTCCATCACCTTCAATAGAGAATCCCTGCACGGAAATATCTGATTTATTTCTTCGTTAATTCAGTCCAGAAAGAAGTTCCTACCGGCCAGGTCCCCAGACCGAATCCTTCTAACAGGGTGGCTGTAATATCCGCAAAGGACGACCGAGTCCCCAGGTTTACATTCTGATTTAATCCCGGTCCATACACTAACAGAGGGACATATTCCCGTGAATGGTCCGTGCTGGGGGTGGTGGGGTCACACCCATGGTCAGCGGTAATAATGAGCAGGTCATCCTGACCGAGGTTGGCCATGATTCGAGGGAGAGCCTCATCAAACTCTGCCAGTGACCGGGCAAATCCCACCGGGTCATTACGGTGTCCATAAATCATGTCCGTATCAACCAGATTGGTGAATATCAATCCGTTGCCGGGGGTGAGCATTTCCTGAATTGTGGCGGTGATACAGGCAGGATTTCCTTTTGAATGAACGGCTTTGGTGATTCCGACACCCGCAAAGATATCTTCGATTTTACCGACACCAATCACTGGATACCCGGCTTCTTTTAATCGAGTCAACAGGGTGGGTCCGGTAGGTTCGAGCGAGAAATCATGCCGGCGTTCCGTACGTTTGAACTGCCCCGGTGTCCCGATGAAAGGTCGGGCAATCACTCGACCGACGGCATGAGGCCCTGTCAGTAACTCACGGGCTATCTGGCAATACCGGTACAATTCTTCAATCGGTACGATATCTTCATGGGCGGCAATCTGGAAGACACTGTCTGCGGAGGTATAGACAATCAAATCACCCGTCCGGAGATGTTGTTCCCCCAGTTCTTCAATAATGGCAGTCCCGGAAGCAGGTTTATTCCCCAGTATCCCTCGTCCCGTTTTTTGAACAAAGGGGGTGATGATGTCCATGGGGAATCCGTTGGGATAAGTGGGGAAGGCTGTCGGAGTTGGAAGTCCGGCAATTTCCCAGTGGCCGTTGGTGGTGTCTTTTCCTCCAGAGAGTTCGGCCATTTTCCCATAGTTCCCGAGGACATGGGCACAGGGACACATTCCTTCAATCGGTGTGATTTTCCCCAGCCCCATTTTTTCCAGAGTCGGGAGGCGGAGTCCACCCACGGCGCGTGCTGTATTGACGAGGGTATTACTTCCCTGGTCACCGAATTGGGCGGCATCAGGCATTTCCCCGATACCGACAGCATCCAGAACAATAATAACAGCACGGTTGATTTGGGTGGTGGTCATAGTTTATTCCCCTTTTGGTATATTCTTTAAAATTTCCATAATCAAGGTACAGAACCGGGATTCCATTCTTTGTCCGGCTTCGAGAACTTCTTCATGGGTAACAGGAGAGGTGTCTCCCGGATTGATCACATTGGTGATGGCGGAGAATCCAAGGACTTTCATGCCGCACTGATTGGCGACAATGACTTCCGGGATGGTGGACATCCCTACTGCATCCGCACCCAGGATTTTGAACATTTTGACTTCGGCATGGGTCTCATAGGTTGGGCCGGATACCGCCAGATAAACCCCTTTCTGGAGGGGAATATTCAGACGGGAGGCGGTTTCTTCTGCAAGCTGCCGTAATTTATGATCATAGGCATTACTCATACTGACAAATCGGGGACCGAAATATTCATCGTTAGGACCCAGGAGGGGATTGGTCCCCATCATATTGATATGGTCCTGAATCAGCATAATGTCGCCGGCCCGAAATCCCTGTCCCAAACCTCCGGCGGCGTTTGTCACCACCAGATTCCGGATTCCCAGTTCTCTCAGGACCCGGACATAAAAGGTTACCTGGGACATCAGATACCCTTCATAAAAATGCCAGCGGCCGCGGAATGCCAGAACGGGTTTGTCTTCGGCGTATCCAAAAACCATTTCACCTTTATGTCCCATGACGGTGGATGTCGGGAGATTGGGGACATCAATGTAGGAAACAGGTTCTGGTTTTTCAAAATAGGTGGTCAGGTTTCCCAGACCGGAACCGAGCATAATAGCAGTATGAGGAATGACGGGCAATTTTTTTTCTAACCAGGCGGCGGTTTCCTGCACCTGGCGGCGATTGACCATTAACAGGGTGTCATTCATTCCGGCTTCTCCTCCGGGGGAGTTAATTTTGCTATCACTTCATCACGAGACAGTCCGGTTATTTTGATGACTTTATATTTATTCCGGAGTCCTTTAATGATGGTGATGTCCATTTTCGGAACATCCAGTGCCTTGGATAACATCTTCAGTAGCTTGGAATTAGCTTCAAAGTCCACGGGTGGAGCGGTGGTCTTTGCCCAGAGGATGTTATTCCGAAATCCAATAATTTCATTGGTACTGGATCGGGGTTGTAACTTTAATTCAATAACGGTATCGGCCATGGTATCTACTTTCTGATTATCTTAATTATTAAGAATAATCCTTCTTTTAATGATACTCAATGATTTATCTTTCCGTAAATAAATCTTCCGATTTTCCTCCAAAATCTTTTTCATAACGAATCATCCACGGACCTGCTCGGACCACCTCCGTATATGCTTCGTTGCAGGAGCCGGAGTGAGCTACTTAGTCAAGGATGAGAAATTGTATAAAGTGTGAACATGTATGCTTGGTGTTTTGCTTTAATCAATTACGAGGATTTAATAGTATGGTAGTATAAGAAAAGCTGTTATGTAGTTGTTTGGTTGTTAATTGTAATGTTGCACGACAATCTCTTTTTGCTGTATATGAAGGATGTTTTAACTGTAATATCCATCTTAAATCAGCTGGGAGGAGCAACAATGCAAACATTAATAATGAACAGTGGGTGTGCGGGCTTATTTGTGGGGATTAGGTGTGCACTCATTATATTAGCAACAAGCAACTAATACTATAAAGACAGACAAATAGCCCCAGAGTAAGACTTCTTACTCTGCCACCCCCACCAATTTATAAGTTTACTCTCTTACCTGTAGCCGGTCGTTAATAATTTGGATTAACTCTTTGACCGTATATTTCTGTTTTGTTGGCTAGAGATGTTAATTCGTTGCTAGAAAAGTACGAAGTACAATTTTATATATTTTTTGTAATTAACAGCCGCATCCTTTGGTGGTGCCATCGACCCATCTACGATAAGCCTGAAGTGCGGCCTGTCTGACCTGGTCTAATGAAACGCCGTTTTCAAGTGCCGCCTGTTTACAGTCCTCATATTCGGGCGAGGTGACGATGACTTCGTTTCCTCTGGATCCTATTTTGATTCGGATATCTCCATAGGGCGTAGTGACTGTTTTGAATTCCCGATTCAGAATCGTCCGAGTCAGAGTCGTGGACCGAATCCCGAAAGTCCCCGTTTCCCGGAACATGATGGATTCCAGAGCTTTTGTATCTCCCGGATTACATAAGACAGAGAGTAATATCCCCGGCCGGTTTTTTTTCATTTGAATGGGAGTCAGGAAGACATCCAATGCTCCGGCCTCAAATAACCGTTCCATCACCAGGTCATAAGTCTGGGGGTTCACATCATCCAGATTGGTTTCCAGAAG
>CAZXWN010000017.1:0-42693 GCA_964644695.1 uncultured bacterium | reverse complement strand
GACCCGAAACAGTCCGTCTGGAGAAACTCCCCGAAAATCTTATCCTGAAACCTACCCTTAACTGGCTGTTAAGCGCACAGCGTGGCGGTAGTCACGACATCGAACTGGCGTATATCACCCGGGGGATGTCCTGGACTGCGGATTATGTCGTGGTGTTGGGTCAGGATGAACGGAATCTGGATATAACCGGATGGGTCACCATGACTAATAATTCCGGAAAATCTTTTGAAGATGCCAAACTCAAACTCATGGCCGGTGATGTTAATGTTGAACAGCCAAACCGTTATGCCCGCAAAGCAGAAATGGTGCTGGCAGATGGCCTTGCTTATAGTGCAGCGGCTCCCCAGTTTACAGAGAAGTCTTTTGCTGACTATCACCTTTACACCTTGGGTCGGCCGGCAACGGTTTTGAATAATCAGACCAAACAAATTGAACTCAACAATGCCTACGGAGTCCCCTATCAAAAGATTTATGTCTATGACGGAGTCCCCAAATACGGTTGGTTCTATAGTTTTGAGGCCTCTCCCGTATCTGAACCCAACATGGGAAGTGACTTTAATAAAAAAGTCGTGCAGATGATTGAGTTCAAAAACGATGAAATGAGTAAGATGGGGATGCCACTTCCTGCCGGTAAGATTCGGGTCTATCAACAGGACAAAGATGGCAGCCAGGAATTTATTGGTGAAGACCGTATCGACCATACACCCAAAGATGAAAAAATCCGGGTGACCCTCGGAAATGCCTTTGATGTAGTGGGTGAACGCCGCCAGTCTGAATTTAAGGTTCTGGTTCCGGGACATTCCGTATCTGAATCTTTTGAAATCAAACTCCGTAACCACAAAGATACTGATGTCACTGTGAAGGTTCCTGAGACCCTGTATCGTTGGTCTGAATGGGAAATCCGGAACAGTTCTCATTCCTTCACCAAGATTGACAGCCGTCACATTGAATATAATGTGAAGGTTCCTAAAGACGGTGAAACCGTCATTACTTACACTGTGATCTACAACTGGTAACCCTTTACCAATCCGAGATACCGGGGATGTCCTTGATGGATGTCTCCGGTTTTTTTATTCCAGGTTCTTCCTCACCTGAGTATCCCCATAAAAGAATCCACGGAGCTGCTCAGAGCTGCTCCGTGGATGATTCGAAATAACAGAGGTTAGAGTTTGAAGAATATTTTGCGTTTCCAGAGCCAATAAAGCACAGACCAGGAAATCAGATACGAGAGTGTGAAAAGATAGAGTTTGGACCAGGGGCCAAACCATTCGGCAATAACGCCTCCCCCCAACCGGTTAGCAATCTCACTGTAAGTGAAGACCCACGGGAACGCATACGCAAAGATGGCGTTACTTCCCACCACGATAAACGGGAATGCCCATCGCCGATACCCTCGGACATCCACCACCCAGAAGAACACCGCCAGGAACAACATACTGTATCCACCGGCCACGAGGACATACGAACTGGACCAGATGAGTTTATTGACCGGGAAAAACGGATGCCACATCCAACCCACCGCCGCAGAAACCACACCCGCCAACGCCAATCCTCCGGCCTTCCGAGTTTTATCTACATCCGAGGTCAGCCACCTGCCCGCCAATACACCCAACAGACAAGTCACCACCGCCGGAAGTGTACTGAGTAAACCTTCATTATCCC
This sequence comes from uncultured bacterium, assembly GCA_964644695.1. Taxonomy (GTDB): domain Bacteria; phylum UBP4; class UBA4092; order UBA4092; family UBA4092; genus CAZXWN01. The sequence continues at coordinate 41,031 of CAZXWN010000017.1, read as the reverse complement.
AGGTACCCCAGACCTGTTTCCCGGGAAGATATAACCGGTCCAGATAATTGGGGAGACATTTGTCCGGTAAGATGACATTGGCTCCCACTCCCGGCACCGGAATAAGTGCGACCATAGCCCAATACCCCGCCAGTATCGCTACACCCAATCCCGTTAATGCCTTCCAGTTTAATTTCAAAGACAGTAACGCCGCCATGACATAACAAATCCCGATTCTCTGGAGGACACCTGCCAACCGTAAATCCGACAGGTGCGTAAACTTCATGCCGCCATTCAGGAATATCCCCAGCAATACCAAACCAATGCCACGGAGGATAATGTGTTTGGCGATTTGTCCATCAGAGACTCCCTTTGCCCGCCGTCTTTCCGTGGCCAGCGGCACCGCCACACCCACGATGAACAGGAACATGGGGAATATCAAATCCCAGTAGAAAAATCCATTCCAGGTCTTGTGTTCAAAATTATGATACAAGGTCATGTTGTTCATCTTCCAGGCCAGTTCCGTTAAGACCGCCCCTCCTCCTGTGATGAAGAACATATCAAATCCCCGCAATGCATCCAGAGAAACCAGACGGCCTTCTGGATAAGCCGCAATGTGCGGCCGATGTTGGAGCCACCATCCCAATCCGCCCCACACCAGAATAATAAAGAGGAACGGCAGCCAGGCTGTCACTTTATCGCCCATTGTCTGTCCCGGTAATAAGGAAACATTGAAGGTAAACGGTAAATTTTCAAACCGGACGATTTTCACTAAAATGACATTCTTTCCGGATTTCAAAGTAACGGGTATTTTGACCTGATTTGCTTCAAAGGTTCGTTTCTTAAATATCTTGTCCCAGACAACTTCACCATTCACAAAGACCCGTTCCGGACCGGAACCACCCGTCGCCAGCAGTGCCGCACCGCCGTCCTGAACCTCAATCTCTGCCCGTGCATAAAACACTCCCATCACACGGGTCCCTCCCAGTGTTTCGGAAATCACCACCGCCCCACTGTCTCCAGCCAACACTTGAAGGGGAGGCTTTTCCGTCAGGGATGAAAAGTACACATCTGGATTTGATTCATTGATCCAGTCTTTCTCCCAACCCGTCCGCCAGTTATTCTCCACCGTGGTTTCTGTGAACGGCCCCACAACGTCCCATGTTGTCAGTCCTAATGTCTGTTGAAATCCAAAGACTGAACATCCCCACATCATCAAAACTAAAAACAAAGGTATCCCAAACCGCTTGTTCATAATGATTACCTCTCCAATCAGGTTATTTCACATTATGTTGATTCGATGAATTATGAGCAATCACATCGGCCGTGTCAACTGCTTGTTAATCCGTCATCAAAAGAAAAGATTTTCTACTCTTCAGGATTGTCAGCGACTCTCAGATGGATGATAATGGAGTGATTACTTTTTATTCTGACTATTGAATATTCAAACAAGGGATATCACCATGCACAGCCGTATTACAGGATTACCCATATCCGTCTCATACAAGGCACTACCCTTAGGAAAAATAAAACCTGCCGGATGGCTCAAAGACCAGCTCCGACTTCAGGCTATCACCGTCACCGGTCACCTGGATGAATATTGGAACGACATCGGTCCTGATTCCGGATGGAGAGGCGGGTCTGGCGAAAGTTGGGAACGCGGCCCCTATTACCTCGATGGACTGGTCCCCCTGGCGGGAGTATTGGGAGACGAGTGGCTGACCACCAAAGCCCGGCCCTGGATCGAATGGACATTGAACAGTCAGAAGGAATCCGGCCAGTTTGGGCCGGAGACTTTTGATGACCCATGGCCCCGGTTTGTGATGTTGAAAGTATTGGTATCCTGGCATGCCTTGAATCAGGATTCCCGGATCCCCCTGTTCATGTTGAAATACTTCCGGTTCCTGCGGGGGTGGCTGGCAAATCGTGAATCTCTCGTGATAGATGCAAATAATCAGTGGGCTTATTACCGAGTCGCTGAAGCGTTGTATGTTCTGGCATGGCTGTATGCTCAGACACAGGACACCGAACTGACAGAAATTGCTGATGAGTTGATGGCGAAATCTTTTGACTGGTCTCCTTATTTCCGGGAGTTTCCTTATAAAGAAAAAGCCACTAAATGGGAATACCCCAATCATGTTGTGAATGATGCAATGGCCGTCAAAGACCCCATCTTCCGGTATTTGTTTACCGGGAAAGATGCCTTCCGGGAATCCGTCCGAATCGGTCTGGATAACCTCAAAAAATATCATGGATTCCCCACCGGGATATTCTCTGGTGATGAATGTCTGGCGGGGGATTCTCCCGTTCAGGGGACGGAGACTTGTGCGGTCGTGGAACTGATGTTCTCACTGGAACTTCTGGCACAAATCACCGGTGAGGTCGATTTCCTGGACCAGTTGGAGACTATCGCTTTTAATGCTCTGCCGGCTTGTTTCACGCCTGATTTCTGGGGCCATTGTTATGACCAGTCACCCAATCAAGTATTGGTAAGTTTAGGGAAACGGCCCTGGACGACTAATTTTGAGGACTCAAACCTGTTCGGGTTGGAACCCAATTATGGATGTTGTACTGCAAATCTTCATCAGGGATGGCCGAAATTCGTTGCCCGGATGTGGGCGGAAAGTTCCGACGGGCTGGCAGCTTTAGCCTATGGCCCCTGTCAATTAAATACACAATGGAAAGGTGTTCCCGTCAAAGTGTCAGTGGTTACCGGATATCCTTTCCGTGAATTCGTTCAAATGACGATTCAACCAGATACTCCGCTTGAATTTTCATTATCCCTGAGAATCCCCGGCTGGTGTCAGTCTCCTAAAGTCTGTCTGAATGGCCGAATTATGGAAGGTGTTTCCTCCGGGAGTTTCTTCACGATAAATCGAGTCTGGACTCCGGGAGATATGGTAGAACTGTCTTTCCCGATGGAACTTAAAATCAGCCGCTGGCACCGGCAATCCTGTTCCCTTCAAAGAGGGCCTCTGGTGTTTGTCCTTCCCATTGGAGAGTCCTGGAAGAAACTCTACGGTTCCGAACCCTTTTCCACCTGGGAAGTCCATCCAACAACTCCATGGGCATATGGTCTCCACCTCAAAGAGGACAAACTCGTCGGGCCGATCAGCATCAAACAAAATCCGCTGGCAGTCCAACCCTTTGATTCCATCACGGCACCCGTTCAACTCCAGATCGAAGGAGTCGAATTGCCCGAATGGAAGATGGAGGGGCTGGTTGCCGCACCCGTTCCGGAGAATCCCAAACATTCAGGGAAGAATATCCCGCTCACTCTGATTCCCTATGGGTGTGCCCGTCTTCGTATCACCGAATTCCCCGTCATTAAATAACAATAAATGAAGAAAGGATTTATATCATCATGTACCCTTGTAATATTTATCTGTTCGATATTCTGAAAAATCTCTTTATCGCTCTGACGGCAGGCCTGAAACTTGTCCTTATGGTTTTAACGATCCTTACCCTGATACAGTTACACAAGCTGTATCCAGATATCGTGAAAGCCCTCAAAATCTACATCCAGAAAAACTCCACCAATTAATCATAGATAATAAAAAAAGCCCAAGTAATTTGGGCTTTTTTGCTATATATTACGGGCTTGTGTGCCATTTTTATGCATCAAACACAACATCGATGACAAATGGGAAACCGACCATGTTTATTAAAAAATCGTCTGAATTTTCGATATTCTTCACCGTTCCAAATATCAAGAATATTTTTGTCATTGATATTCCCACATACAAAATCCATACAGGGAACTACATTGCCATACGATTCAATCGATAATCCTTCAAAAGGGACGGCACAATCTTTGATTGTTTTCCGTGTATAGTGTTCATTATGATAATATTCATCCAGCTCCTCAATCGGATGATTGGGCTGACAATAAATTTCAATAGGCCATTTCCGCTGTTTTATTTCTGAAATCTGTTTTCCCAAAATATCAGTATCAATTGGGTCCGGTTCAAAGATAAAACCAGCCTGGCAATCCGTATTACCACCAAATAATTGCTTCATAATTCGGTCTTGTTTTTCATATGTAGACTGACTGTAAAAACGAAGGTGATTGAATACTACTTTTTTGATAGGCTGCGTGCTGGCCCATTCCACAAATTCAATTAAATGAGTATGATTAGGACCGTTGATTGTAAAGAAAAAGTTTATCTCTGGTTTCACTTTTCCAGAGGCTTTTCGGATGGAGTTTACAGCTTCTACTCCACGAACAACCTTGTCATATACCCCTTTACCCCGAATCACATCATTGTATTGTCCAATTCCATCCAATGAAATATTAATACAGTCTATCCCTGAATCCACTAAAGCCTGTGCATTTCGCTCCAGTAACGTACCGTTAGTTATTACATCGCAAAACAGGTTTTTTTCTTTCACAATCTTTGTAATTTCTGGCCAGTTTGGATTTGATAAAGGCTCTCCTCCCATCAATGTAATTGAAGGGTGAAACGACTCTATCTGATTTATAATTTTTTGTGCTACTTCAACGGACATCACAGGCCTGTCAACCAAAGTATTCGTAGTTCCAGAGTCACCATATTGGGCACACATTCGACAGTGTAAGTTACAGATGTGAGTAATAAAGAGGGTGACGTATTTAGGAGGTGGATAGTACCCAGTCTTATCTTCATACCAGCGGCGAATATTGCAAATTCGCCCTTGAATCACCAATTTTCGATAATCAGAGTTAGTTAATGCGCGAAATATCTTTTCTTTCGTGATGTTCATTTTTAAACATCATTCCTTTTTGTTTAATAATTAAAGTCAATATATCATACAACAGAAATTTTGAGCCCTCTTAATTAGATGCTTACCAGCCAATAAAAATCCCCCGGCTCCTTACAGAACCGGGGGATGACTTTATCCGTCTATGTATTAGACTCCAATATTGTCTGAGTTAAATATAAGAGTCAGGGGATAATAGGCAGGTGCTTAGAAAATAGAAATTTATATCATAGTAAATAAAATGCCCATAAACACATAAAAAGTTATTCCCAGTGCTATAAATAACAGGAACAATAAAGGAATGTCTTTCATTGCATAAGAGCTGTATTTGATAATGCGGTTATCAACAGGCTCATCGCTTATCACACAATTCTTATGGCAAAAAGAGTTATTCCCCAGTAAAAGGTTATAGTCATCCCTTTTGTTCAAAATAAGGGAGACTTTTTTATTTTTATGCCCATTAAATACGGAAAAATAAATCAAACCAAAAGATACTAATAAAAACCCTACATATTCATAGTCTTCAATAAAAACAAAGAGGCCTAAAAAGTAAATATAAACAAACATTATTATTCCAAGATTCATTCTGATAAGGAGTGTACGCTTGAATATGACCAGACACATTGCTATGAAAACAAAGGCCATCAGGGTCATGTTTACGAATTCAACCGCTATAAAATCCAGGTCCATATTTCTTCTATTCTCCCCTCTATTGTTTTCGTGATCCTTTTCTATCCCCCGATAACTTGTTTAGAATTTTCATCAACATCAATTCTATTCATGTTTTCGACATCCCGTGACCTAAAACTTCATCGTAATTCTCCAGAACATATTACCACTAAATTCTGTAATGAACACTACAGATTCGGAAATTCAACAGGTTATAGATCAATCCGGCAGGGGATATAAATCAGTCCTGTTTTGTATCTGTAATACGAATATTGTTAGCTGTATCGGGAATCGAAAGGACCTGTTATTTAATAATGAAATGATGGTCAGGAATATCATACGGACCCATATTCAGTCTGGTGTGATTATGTTAATATTTTGCAAAACAAATCAAGTGAGGACGGTCTATGTTATTCCGAAAAAGCGTCATTGGGGTTATAGGTTTTGTGTGTGGGTTGTTCCTGACCCATGCCGGAGTGGCGGTAAGCCAGGAAATCCCTTCCATAAAAGCCATCAAGGCCACCGGAAAAATCGTATTAGATGGGAAACTGAACGAAAAGGATTGGGTGAAGACAAAACTTCCCAATTCCCTGTCACATTATACTTCCGGGGCTCCTGCCAAAGAAAAAACCGAGTTTGCCGTATTATATGATTCCGAAAACCTGTATTTCGGAGTGATATGCCACGAATCCCAGATGGAGAAGACGGTCAGTGTGATGACCGGAGATGATAAGGCTGTTTATCTGGATGACAGCCTCGAACTCTTTATTGCTCCTTATGAAGTCGGATATGAATCCGATTTATCCAATGACCGGAATTTCTTCCATTTCTGTTTGAATATGCCCGGGTATCGGTATGGGGATTGTCTGGCTAACCGGGGGACCATGGTCCCCTGGAGTGTGAAGACCCATAAAGAAGCCGATAAATGGGTGGCCGAGGTGGCCATCCCCCTGAAAGTATTACTGCCGAAATTCGGGAATGAGGCCTACTGGCGTCTGAATGTGACTCGATTTTCCAGCCCCGGGAATGAATATACGTCGTGGGCGGTCACTCAGGGAAGTTTCCATGCTCCGAAAAACTTCGGAAAACTGACAGGAATCGATGTTAATGGGAAGTTTATTGGATATCAACGGCCCGTCCCTGTTGTTCATCCAGAATTGGACTATAAAACATCAGGGTATTGGGAAATGCCGACAGCCCAATCCTACAAGGAAGACTCCACAATGATTATTCCTGTTCCGGTAAAGATGGAAGTCACCGGCCAGGATTTTGTAATCAATCAGGATACCCGAATCGTTCTGGTTGGAAATCAGAATGAGGCAAACCAGAAAAATGCACAGGAAATCAAGGAAGAAATCAAAACTATTACCGGTTTGTCGGTTCCAATCGTCTCCTATGTGGATTATATAGTTAATGCGGACTATTCCAACTGTATTTTACTGGGTGAAAAGAACACCGCCCCCGTCGTTGCCTATAACATGGAAAAGATACTGGGAACCGATACGAGTAGTCCGGGGTCCGAGGGTTATATTCTGAAAGTTAATCCTAAGATGGTGTTGATTATGGGAACGGATGCAGCCGGAACTTTCTATGGAGTCCAGTCTCTGAAACAACTCATCAAGAAAAACAGTAAAGAAAACAAGAGTTATATCTGTGGAGTGTCGGTGTGGGATGAACCCTATTTCAAGGAACGATGGGTCCATTTCTTCATTGATAAGACCTCACCGGTATCTCATGTCGAAATGATGAAAAAAATCTTTGCCAAATACAAATACAACAGGATTTTGATGCAGATCGACCATGGTATCAAGTGGAAATCTCATCCTGAGATATGGACAGATTATGCTCTGGATCCGGAATACCTGAAGGATATCGTCAAAGAAGCTAATAACCGGTATATGAAAGTCGTCCCAATGGTGGCCACTCTGGGCCATAGTAACTGGATGTTCTATAAGAACCATAATCTGGATTTTGTGGAGAATACGACCCGGTATGAAACTTATTGCCCCTTAAATCCGAAGTCCTATGAGTTTGTACACTCCATCTTTGATGAAATCATTGACATCTTCCATCCGGAAACAATCCACATCGGACATGATGAACATGATTTATTCCTGCCTTTCCCGACCCATCCGGAATGTAAGAAGATTGGTAATTCCGAACTGTATTATATGGATACCATCTATCTGTATCAGTATCTCCGGATGAAGGGAATCAAGACCATGGTGTGGGCCGATATTATCCAGAAACCTGACTTCAAATGGATGGCGCCTTTACTTCCCCGGGACATTATCATGGTGGATTGGAGATACCGGAATGATTACTATTATCCGGGAACGGTTCTCTATCAAGACCTGGGTTTCCCTGTTATCGGGGGGACCTGGTATCGTCCGGCTAATATCAGCCGGTTCACCCAGTTTGGTGCGGAACGGAAAATAGACGGGATGATGTACACGACCTGGGCCGGATATGACAAGAATGATTCTATTGTGGAACGGGAATATCGCCAGGTGATGGGATATATTACTCAGGCTGACTTGGCCTGGAATCCCAGATTAGAGAATGGGAAGGTGTCTAAGAATGAACCTATCACTCACATGCCGTATTATGTCGGGAAGACTTTACGGGAGACCTGGTATCCGTCTTCAACCTGGAAAGTCGAGGATAAGAAGGGATTTGCCCTTGATTTAACTCCGAAAGTGAATTTCCAACTCACAGATTCAAAGGAAAAACCCGGATTTGCCGGATATGGTGAAGGAATTGATTTATCCGGAGTCACTTCTGAAGCAAACGAGGGCCAGCTCCACCTGATGGATAATATCCATTATCGGCTGTCTTATATCAATAAAGAACCGATGGGGATTCTCCTGAAAGGGCAAGGAAAAACAGCCTCTTTCCCCAGCGCCGTCACCAATATCCCCGTCAACAGGAAAGCCCATTCGCTGAATTTTCTGCAGACAACACTGTATGAGACCGATAAGGATAAAACCATAGGACAATACACTATCCATTATGCGGATGGGAGTAAGGTGGCAGTTCCGCTGGTGTATGGACCGAATATCGCCTGTTGGTCCACCTGGATGGGTTATCTGTACGGGAATGCGGTGTATTGCGGAAATACCCCAGTAGATACCCCCGTTTATTTGCGGTCCATCAACTGGGTCAATCCAGCACCAAATAAAGAGATCCAATCCATTGATTTTGTGGGGAACGGGTCAAATGTATCGCCGCTGCTGCTGGCGGTCACCGGACTGGAATAAAAACCGCATCTGAGAAATAAAAAACCCGGAGTTCTGTCGTAACAGACAGACTCCGGGTTTTCTTTTGAGTCAACACGGGCTTAAAGCTATATAAATGCAAACACTTTAAGCAAAAGGTGAACAATAAAACCAATAATAAACATAGGAATGACCATTGATAGAAATATTCTCCATTTAGTAATTGAATATATAGAAGAAATCGCATATAAACTCACAATAAAAGACCAAATATTAAATAGTAACCCAAAAACAATCAAGCTGGTAACAGGAACTTGTGTTATCCAAAACAAGAACGCAACAGGTAAATAAAAGATATTAACAAACGATGGTGCAAACAATAGAATAAATAGATTTTTAAAAGCTTCTATCTTTTTTACACCATATCTTGCAACAAAAAACACACATACAAATAAAAATACTATTAAAAGACATTCACTTAAACAAGGTTTATACGAGTTTAATCCAGAAACAAATCCCTGCATAAACTCACTATCAGGGTTAATAAATTCCAACCCACTAGCTACATACATATTATTTACAAACAATGAAGTCACAAATGACAATGGAAGTAGTATAAAAATTATAAACTCGTATTTGAACCTTAACAAATAAGGCGCTGTGACTGTTGGTGCTATTAGGAAAATGAACAATGTTTTAAGTAATTCTTTGATATAAATAACTTTTGAAGGGAACTTAACGGGATTATTCTTATTTAAAGAATCCACATCCTCAATGGGAAGTTTGCAATTGGGACAATAAAAGGACCGGGGCGGGATTATTTCTTCACATTGGGGACAAACTACTTTAATACGATTAGTTTTTTCAAAAGGGTCTTCTCCTTTTTCAACAGTCATCATAATTGTCCCGCCGTTAACAGGCATACCGCATTCCAAGCAAAATCTTGCTTCTTTTGGTAGATCTTTAAGACAATGTTCACATTGCATTTACTTATCCCCTATCCACTCAGTTAATTTCTGGATTGCTTCTATGTATGTGTCTCTGCTCTTTTTTCCCACAAAACCAGTGGAATAATAAATAGTTATACGTGTTGTTTATGCTCCCAATAAAAATAACGCTAAAAACACTATGAGATAGATTGTTGCAAGTACAAGATTAAGAATAAAAACTGTGCTTCTTTTAATTTGAAATATTGATGAAAGAGACTCTGTTTTAAATGCAATTTGGATAGCAACAGCTAAGCCGCTGGGTAAAAACTCATCAGGCTCATATCCCAAAGAAACTATCATAATAGCTATAACTAGAAACAATAGTGACACGCATAATTGAGTCACAATTTCAACAAACAAACTAACTCGGTATGCACTGGGATACTGTTTTTCTAACTTGGTAAATTTTACAAAGACATAGGGTGTTATAAATCCAGAAAGAGCGCTTAGTAAAGCCATACTTATTATGACAAGTGGGTTATAAATTTGAAGATATATCATGCCCTGAAAACATACTATTAGATTGAGAATAAAATAACTATATATTAATAATCTATTACTCCTATTTTCGACAGTTTGTATTAGATTGTTTGGGGTTCTACCATACGGCGAAATACAAAATAGAACCGATTTCCAGAACCCCTTTCTGTCTTTTTTAACACATCTGTTGAATTTTACTTTCTCAATAGGAAACTTACATGCAGGACAACAAAAGGACCGAGGAGGGATTGTTTTCTCACAACGAGGACAAACTACTTTTATTGGATTTGTCTTTTTATATATATCTTCTTCTGGTGAAAGTGCTTCATTTTCTGAGCAACTAGTGACAGGCATTCCACATTCCATACAAAATCTAGAATTGCCTGGAGTTTCTTGATTGCAATGGTCACATTTCATTACACCTATTCTCCACAGTAGGGTATCAATACTGTACCTGCATTTATCCTCAAGATAATAATCCTATTATTGAATAATTACAATAGGATAACGAAATCTGTATAAACAGAATGAATGTTAGTTTTAGGGAGATTTACTGGGGGGAATCGGGCGATGGGCAAAAAAATGGAGCGGAAGACGAGGTTCGAACTCGCGACATCAACCTTGGCAAGGTTGCGCTCTACCAGCTGAGCTACTTCCGCTCGGTTTTCGATTAGTTCCGAGATAATTATTATACCGAGACGTGCTTATTTTTGCAACGGGTTAAGACTGGAATTAATAACAGATTGTTCAAATCTAAAGAGTTAACTCAATCCTTCCGATTTAAATAAATAAAAGATTATTGTAATAAACCCTGCAATGACAGTGCCGATAAAGATAACAAAAACCTGCACGAATTCATGGCCCTCTAGTCGATTAATGATGCTTTGAATTCCCAGTAGAACCCCCGCCGCTATCAATGCAGCCAGAAATCCCAGATAATGATAGACGCTATAGATAATAAAAAAATAAGCAATCATACAAAGCCACCAGTACCGGGTAGGCTGCCCGAGCCGAGAGTAATATGATCCGGCAACAATCCGGGTGGATAACATTATTGAAAATAATAGCCAGCCAACAATAACCAGAGAATGAATTAACTCTTCCCAGTTGAACAGTTCATTAAACATGGTAGTTATACCCCAATATAGTGTTTGTTAATTTATAACCCAAAACCAAATACACATAACCCGAACCTCTGGCCCTCATAATAGCATGAAGGATGTTAATGAATACAATAAAAAACGCAGGAGGGTTTACTCCTGCGTTAGTGATAATTAGTGAAAAATCAGTGAGATGCAGCGTCAGAGACGGCAGTGGTAAGTTCCTGAATCAGGGTATCCAGGTCCACACCATGATTTTGGGCGAAGAACCAGACCGGCTTTTCCGGACCTTCGGGCCCGTGGCTGGAACAGGCTCCCATGCCATATTTATTAAAGACTTCCCGGCACTCCGGATGGTCTATTAACAGGGTGCGAATGATTGTTTCTGAGGTGATTATCATGAGGTGCTCCTTAGGTTGTTTTCATCTTTGTTACTTCCATCTTACTGGAATGATAAATCTCGCCGCATTGACGCAAATCAAGACGTCGTTTACCGATTCTTAACAGAACTTCCATATATCAGACACAGTGGGTCCCTAGGATAGATACCCGGAAGATAAGAAAGGATTGTTCACGGGAACGCCGGCTCCTGAAAACCATTCCGGATTATCACCGCATTTATCCCCGTAACTATACAAGGAGAGTATTATAATGAAATTTTGTCATGGGTTTACCCTCATTGAATTGTTGATCGTCGTCGCCATCATCGCTATTCTGGCGGCAATCGCAATTCCCAATTTCCTGGCGGCACAGACCCGGTCCAAAGTATCCAGAAACCAGTCTGACATGAGAACCATTGCTACGGCGATGGAATCTTACTTTGTCGATAATAACGAATATACCCGCGACAGTGACTCGTCCATGGATTTTATTGACTGCGGCCCTGATGCCATCAATCCCTCTTCGGCAACCTTTGGACAGTGTGCCAACGGACTGTTACAGTTGACTTCACCAATTGCGTATCTCACCCAGTTACCGAAAGATCCTTTTAATCGTGGCGTGGCTGTGGAAGGCGCAGGTTCCAACTGGTATCGTATTGGTTCAGGAACATGGTCATATTCCAATCCCCCGATCAACAGCAATGACAATCAGAATTCCCACCTGGTATTTGCCCAGGTCGGCTCTCGTCCAACCTATGTCATCATTGGCGTTGGTCCTGATGGTGCCCGTTGCCGGATGGGTTATAAAAACTACCCCTTCATGTCCATGTATGAAGGCGGAGCCAGCACCAATCTGTTAAAGGGTCACCCCCTTTGTTATACCGATTACGACCCAACCAACGGGACTGTTTCCCTGGGCGATATTTACCGGTTTGGTGGAGACGAAAACAACGGACGCTATATGCGTAATGGCATGATCGTCGGCGCGCAAACCTCACCCGGTGGTTCCTGCTGGTAAGAACAAGCTCTTCACTCCTGTCCTACCCCGACAGTATCCCTTATTCATAGTAAAAGCCCCCAAACCTCAATTGGGGGCTTCTTTTTACTTAAATATAAATAGAATCTTATTTGGTTTTTCCCGGTTCGATTATCTTAAAGAAATGATTTCCGGTGAAAGTGAAACCATACATATCCGTCGCTTTAACGGTAACGCGATGATATCCTGGCTTCAACCCTTTGGGAAGGGCAGCCTTCCAGAGGTGCTGACAATTAGAGGCCATAAACACATTTTTAATCAGCTCACTGTTAATCCCTTTTTCCCAATTTTGTTGCTGCATCATCTGGGGGTCAGGTTCGACAGTTTTAACGGGAGTCAGGGCAATAGCATTATCAAGAGTCATCGTGACTTTTGTCTTTTCATTGCCAGCGAAAATATTGGAATAGACAAATCCTGCATCAGATTCCTGAGTCGTCATTTCCAAAGGTGTCCAAACAGACATTTGGAAGTCCGCAGGTTTTCGGGAAGGGAAGTATTTTATCTTATAGTCATTGCCATTAATATCCAGGAAGGAATAGCCATTGGGTGTCCCATCAGAAGGTCTTGCACAGGGCAATCCATATTCATCATTGATACCATCCCACCGACCACCGCATGCGGCAACCTGAATGTGCAGGTGATGAGGAGCCGCACCCTTCCAACCCTGTTGCTCCGTCAGGAAAACATCCGACTGCGTATGATAATGACCCGCGACAGACAATGTATGGGGACGGTCTTTGATGAGGTCAAAGAACCTCTCTTTTTCAGCTATTTGGTTGATGGGAATGTGCATGAAGAAAACAATGAGTTTATCTTTGGGGACATTGGCTAAATCATTTTTCAGGAAAGCCATCTGGTCTTCCCCTAAGGCGCTGTCGTAATATCCGTTTTTAGCCATTGATTCACGCACCCATCGAACATCATCCAACACTATGAAATGTGCAGGCCCCTCATTAAAACTATAATATTGAGGTCCGTAGTTTTTGATGTAGGTTTCCAGGGAATACTTATCACCAAGGGTATCAAAATTCAGGTCATTATTACCCGGTGCCGGCCGCCAGGGGACACCGATTTCTTTGATGATATCAGCAATAGGTTCCAACTGGTCGAGGGTTTCATCCACATTATCTCCAAGGGTCACCATAAAATCAGCCTTTGTTCCGATGAGTTCAGGAACCACATCATTCGCAAAATATTTCAAGGTTGAAGACACCACCTGAGGGTCACCAAGCAGTAATATCCGCAGGTTATTTGATTCTGTGGGATTGGGTATCAATCCAAAGTCAAGGGATGCGGGAATTTTCGTGGGAGATATCGTTGGAAAACTCATCTTGGGGCTGCCCATAGGCCGATGAATAAAGAAGAATTTATACTGATTATGCTCATTCATCAGGAAGCTATACCCCCTGGGTTTAATGACGAAGATGTTAGCATCCCCATTAACAGGCAGTATGTATTTACCCTCTTTATTGGTCGTCACAATGTCTCGGCCATTCGAGACTTGAACCTGGGAGAGTCCTTTTTCATTCACATCCCGAACACCATTCCTATTGGTATCCTGGAAAACCACTCCAGACACTGGAGTAGCGGATTGGGCAATGCTCATTACGCTGAGAAGAAATGACAATACAAACAAAGTAAAACGATATTTCATCTGGGGAATCTCCTTGGGGATCGCATGTCAGGACTTGATAATTAAAGAACTATTTTATTCCTGTCTTTCAAATATATCCAGAAGAATAAAAAAAAGCCCCTGACAATTTATCAGGGGCTTCCAAAAAATTGTATTGCCGAATAATCGTTACTCTTCTTTTTCTTTAATGATTTTGAACATCTGATTTCCTGTGAAGGTGAAACCGTACATATCAACCGCTTTTACGGTAATCTTGTGATACCCAAGTTTCAGGCCTTTGGGAAGCTCCGCTTTCCATAGGTGACGGCAATCTCGAGTCATCAAGGATACACCCACCAATTTACTGTTCGCATCTTTTTCCCATTGTTGTTGGCGAACACCCCGAGGGTCTGGTTCAAGAGTTTTGACAGGATTCAAAACTACGGTGTCATCAAGAGTCATGGTGACTTTAGTTTTATTATTGCCTGCAAAGATATTGACATAGGCCGCAGTGGTATCCGATTCCTGAGTCGTCATTTCAAAAGGAGTCCAGATAGCCATTTGGAAATCTGCCGGCCGCCGAGACGCATAAAATTTAATCTTATACTGATTCCCAGTAATATCCAGGAAGGAATAACCATTCGGTGTGGCATCAAGGTTCCCGGCATGGGACAGACCATATTCATCTTCTACTCCACCCCACCAGGCACCGCAGGTAGCGCCCTGAACATGGAGATGGTGAGCGCCTTTCCCCTTCCATCCATCTTCCTTATTTAAGAAAGCATCATACTGTGAATGGGTATGGCCTGCCACAGACAGAGTATGAGGATAGTCTTTAAGAATATTGAACAACTCATTTCTTTCCTTCAGCTGAACAATGGGAATGTGCATGAAGAAAACAATGAGTTTATCTTTGGGGACACGCGCGAGGTCATTTTTTATGAAGGCCATTTGGTCTTCGCCCAAAGCACAATTGTAGGTGCCATTCTTCTCCATTGATTCACGAATCCAGTTAATGTCATCTATTACGATGAAATGAGCGAGGCCTTGCTCAAAGCTGTAATATTGAGGACCATAGTTTTTGATATAAGTTTCGAGAGCATATTTGTCACCGAGAGTATCATAGTTTTCATCATGGTTACCGGGGACAGGTCTCCATGGCACCCCGATTTGTTTAACGACATCTCCAAGAATATCAAACATTCCCAGTCGCTCCGCTACATTATCACCGAGGGTAACTAAAAAGTCGGCTTTAGTACCCACAAGCTCCGTGACTACATCATTGGCAAAAAGATTCAGGGTCCGGGGATTAATCTGGGGGTCTCCAAACAGCAACACCCGCACGTTATTTTTAGATTCTGCAGGATCGGCAATAAGACCGAAGTCCAAAGAAGCTGGCAGTTTTGTTGGTGCCAGTGTGGGGAACTTCATCTCAGGTGAACCGTTGGGCCGATGGATAAAGAAGAATTTAAACCGGTTTTGATTATCTTTCAGGAAAGTATATCCTGCAGGCTTAATCACAAAGATGTTCGCATCTCCATTAATCGGCAGTGTGTACTTGCCTTCCTGGTCAGTGGCTACAATATCGCGACCATTGGAAACACGAACCCGGTAAGCACCTTTTTCATTAACATCCCGAATTCCATTTTTATTGGCATCCAGATAAACAACACCGGATACTTGTGTGGTGGATTGTGCAGCAGCCCAGACAGACAGTAAGGCTGTCAGCAACAGTGCGGTAAATCGGTATTTCATGAAGGGATTCTCCTGGAAAGAATTAGGTCGGGAATTATGCCGACCTATTTATTGTAGTCCTATCATCCAGTTTTTTCCAGAATCAACGCAAATACAAAATACCTCAAAATTAAAAACATCCTTAAGATGTGGGTTGATTGTTATCCTTGGGATATAATAAGGTATAGAGCAGAACCGAAATAACACCTTTTCAAACAGGAGGGTCTCGATACTATGGCACGTACTGCAGACCAATTACCCCCAACCTATCAGGTTAAACCACAGTCAAAAGAATTGAACCGTCCCTTTATTGAAAGTCAGATGAAGGTTGTTATGGAGAAATTCTTTGAGGCGAATGAATACTCCAGCTCTGTGGGAACCTGTCCTTTCTGTGAGAAGGGAGAATTGGTCGCTATGCGTCTAACAGACCCCCAGAATCAGAATCGTGGGGGAGTCTGGTGCAACCACTGCAATTTCCGCTTTATGATCTGATCGACCGGTAAGCCTGCTTGGCGTTAGGCCTGCCGGAACCAGCACCTTATTTTACAGTGTTGATTTCATAAAGGAGGTCGTAGCGTATGTCGGGTAAATATCACCACTATCATGAAGTAAGTCCCGTTTGGTCACGGATGTCCTGTGCGTTGTGCGGTGAGAAACTTGGACATCAGTGGGTAGAAGATCACATGGATGATGAAGATTCCATGTATCCCATCTGTCCGGCATGTATTGTCATGTTAAATATGCCCGGACACTCCAGAACCACGACTCAGTACTACACCCTCCAGACTGGGAAACCTATGTAATCCAGTCTTGTAAGAAGAAACACGCCCCCTGGGTTCCAAAGAATCCAGGGGGTTTTTATATACCAACTTTTGCCTGTGATATTATGAGTTAACAATCAAAAACACTGTTGTCAAGCGAGGTTGATATGTCTTTCAAACGATTGTCTTTATTAGCAGGATTGCTGATTTTAACCGGCAGCGTAATGGCTCAGCCAATTAGAAATACCAGGAGTCCCCTGGTAGAGTATTTGAAACAGCCGGGAACGAGTGCAGATATGGTCATCATGTCCGCAAATTCGGCACCGCGACTGGTCTCAATGAATCCCGATACGATGGAAAAATTACGCAAAGAAGGACGCCTGGAGCAAGTGTTACAGGTGTTGATGCGGGCCAAAGAACAAAATGCGGCGGCCGGGATCCCCTTGGACAGAGACTACTCACCGGCTGCCTTGAAAAGCGGAACCGCCGCCGGAGTCAATCGGACAGCCATCACCGGGACTCGGAAAGCGTTGGTGTTACTGGCTGACTTTTCAGATGAAACAGCCCAGGTGAGTTATTCTTCGTTTACGAGTATGTTGTTCGGGGACGGCAATTCCATGAAGAAATATTACCAGGAAGTATCCCGTAACCAGTTCACCTTGACAGGGGAAGTCTCTCAATGGTTCCGGGTCCCCCAAACTTCCACTTATTATGCGGGGACAAGTAATGGCATTGGTAATGATTATCCCCACAATGCCCGGAAGCTGGTCGAAGATTTGGTTACACTGGCAGACCCATATATTGATTTTTCCCAGTATGACAATAAGAGCACAGGGTATGTCGATGCTTTATTTGTGATTCATGCCGGGCGCGGGGCTGAAGTCTCTGCCTCTACAACAGATATCTGGTCACATCAGTGGTCTATCAGTTCAAAACTGGTGGATGGAGTACGGGTATCTGAATATAGTATTGAACCTGAATATGAATACACTCCCGGTGATTTAAGTATTGGAGTGTTCTGCCATGAGTATGGACATGTTCTGGGACTTCCAGACCTGTACGATACGGATTACTCCTCCAGAGGTTTGGGGAAATGGTGTTTAATGGCCAACGGTTCATGGAATGGGGGAGGAGACAGCCCCGCATGGCCAAGCGCCTGGTGTCGGGTTTATCTGGGATGGGAAACTCCAGTCATTCCGATAAACAACTTAAAAGACTATACCTTAAATCCGGTGGAGACGGGTGGTCCTGTCGTGAAGCTATGGAGCAACACCACCACAGAATCCCAATATTTTCTACTGGAAAACCGGAGTACCAGTGGTTATGACACTGGATTGCCCGGATCAGGTTTGATGATTTACCATGTGGACGACTCTGTTTATACCAGTAATGAAAATGAGTGGTACAGTGGTCATACGACTTCAGGACATTATTTAGTAGCACTGGAACAGGCGGATGGATTATTCCATCTGGAAAAAAAGTTGAATACGGGAGACACAAATGACCCATGGCCAGGAGTGGCCGGTGGATACCAAACCTTTAATGGAACATCAACACCTGACAGCAAATTTTACAATGGCACCGAGTCGAGAGTTGCCGTAGAAAATATCATCCGAACCAGTGGTTTGGGGAGTTCCATCAAGGCCGATCTGACGATTGGAAACCCAGCCACAAGCGTTGATATGTGGCAGACACTCATAGAATACTAAATCCATTAATAATCCCAGGGGATACAGTGTGCATTATCACTGTATCCCCTTTTTTTGTGAATTAGGACCCACGCATTATCTGATTTAATTGTCAAAAAACGTTCTGGCCTTTCGCCAGCAGTGTTACCATCCTCCCATATAAAAACAACCGGGGGTGTCCACCGATTTGTACCATCAGCAACACCCCCTTAAATAAAAATCCCCCGGCTCCTTACAGAACCGGGGGATCACTTTATCTAAACTAAGGGGAAATTACAGTTTCGGGTTATTCGCCATTTCTTTCAAGCGTTCCCACCGACGATCAACTTCACCCTGGACATCCGCCAGAATATCAGCGAAATCAGGAGTGGTCAACTGACGGAAGGCAGAACCCATGATCTTGAACAGATCAACAACCGGAATCTTCTTCCCTAATTTTTCAGGATCATAATTCAAAGTGGTAATACCATGTTCCACTTCATAAAGCGGATGCAGACAGGAGTTCACTGCGGATTCCACAATTCTTGGACCCTTCTTCGGATCAGCACCCCAGTTAAGCGGGCAGGTGGAGAACAACTTACCGAAGGCAAACCCACCTTCACGGACTGTCTTTTGAGCCTTGCGGGCTTTGGCGATCATGTCGCGTGAATTGGATTCAGCAGCGGTAAAGATGTATGAACAGTTGGTACCGCGCATAATCTCCACGATGTCTTTATGGTGTGTGCCTTTACCCTTCTGGCATTTTCCAACATGGGCATTGGTGAACCGCTGGCCTTCAATACCGGTATAGCACATCTGGCCGCCGGTGTTCATATAACCCTTATTGTCGTATTCCAGGAAGATGATAGGATCATTCCGCAAACCTGCGGCAATGAGCTGATCCATACCAATGTCATCGCCACCGTCACCAGAAACACAGACGAAGGTAATTTCTTCGGTAATCTTACCCTGGGCCTTGAACCGTTTGTACATTTCCATCACACCTGTCGCGGTGGAAGAAGCATTATGGAACAGGTTATGGGCATACGGCACCTTGAAGGAGGTCAATGGATAACCAGTTGTAACAACCATGCCGCAGCCGGTGTTAAACATCAGTACCACATGACCATCAATACCACGGAGGAACTGGCTCAGGTTGGTAAAGATACCACAACCCGGGCAGGCTGAATGTTTCTCAATGCGGTTGGGCATTGCAGCCAGTTTCTTCAGGTCAATCTTGTCGCCCATTTCGGCGTTGAGCATGCAGTCTTCAGCTTTGATGGCTTCAATCGTCGGAGTCGGTTTGTAGTTCGGGTCTCCGGGCCAGGCTCCATAATAATCCTTGAAGGTCAAGGAATCTTTGGCGGGTTTGGCTAAACCCAGCTCGATAAGATTCTTGCAGTCATCAGAAGTGAAAGGTATTCCGCCCAGACCATAGGTCCGCTGCAGAATCTTGTTGGTTCGGCCAACCTTCTGGAGAGCCGCACCAATTTCATTAGCCATATAGTTACCGGCACCATACTGGGAAACGCGTTCAGCAACCACTAATGTGGCTTTCTCAGGAAGTGCTTTGACTAATTCTTCTTCCGGCCAGGGCCGGAGCACCATCGGGCTGACCATGCTGACTTTCTTGCCTTCTGCGCGCATAGTATCAATGGCGTTCATGGCAGCGATAGCCGCAGAGTTTAAAATGACGATGGTGGAATCGGGATCTTCATCACCATAAGTCCACATAAAGTCATATTTACGGCCAGACAGTTTGTAGAAGGACTCAAACATATCCGGTAATAATTCATAAGCCTTCATCATCTTCTGTTCCATGACGACTTTGGTGTTGATGACATCGTCGTTCATGTAAGGACCAAAAGTGATGGGGTTCTTAACATCAAGAATGTTGATGCGTTCTGGTGTTGGACCTACCCATTCAGCAACAGTCTTCTTGTCTTTGAAAGTCATGATCCGGCGAATACCATGGGAAGTCAGGAATCCGTCATAGCAGACAATCACGGGAAGGTTAACAGCTTCCGCCAGCTTAACACCAATGATGTTCATGTCATATACAGACTGAACAGTCGGAGCCATCAATATCAACCAGCCCCAGCCTAATGCCGCCGCTAAATCGGAATGGCCGCATTTGATGTTTAATGGAGCAGAGATTTCACGGGCGGACAGGTTCATCACCATCGGAAGGCCCATGCCGGAGATAGCCGGCATTTCTTCGGCCTTTAATAACAGACCCTGAGCGGAAGTCGCATCAATAACGCGACCGCCAGCAATAGCCATACCGGCGCAAATACCGAGAGCGGCTAATTCTGAGGTACCAACAACAAAGTTCAGGTCTGTCTTTCCATCGGCATAACCTTTGGCAACAATTTCACCGACTTCGGATGACGGAGTGATGGGATAATATCCTTCACCGTCAAACCCAATGTCGATAACGGCTTGTGCGGCCGCATCATTTCCATTTGCAATCAGGACTTTCTGCTCAGCGACGCCGGGCAGTTCCATATTGGTTTTCATGCAGTTGCTATCAATATTCATGTCTGATTAAGCCTCCATCAATTCAGCAGGTAAATTGAACGCCTTACCCTTCTTGGTGCTTGGGCAGACTTCGACACACCGCATACAACCTTTACAGAAGGCGGTGTTGATGCCAATGACTTTACCATCTTTCCAGATGATTCCACCTGGATCTGAACAAACGGTCATACAAATGGCACAGCCGATACAGGCTTCTTCATTAAACTCAGGCACAAAACCATAACCTGCGATTCGGTTGTCACGATTCACTGTTGTATGGCTGAGAGCATCAATCGAACCACCATTCAACATGTTGGTGTAACCAAGCTGTCCGCGGGGAATGGAAGGTTCTACCAGTGGATATTTGCCGTCCGCTTCAAAAGTCTTGGAGACTCCTTCAGTGATCGCGGCTTTATAGGCGGCAACGTTCGCATCTTTCACCCGGGGCCAGGTTTCTTCGATTTTGTGAATGACGACATCATCAGCAAACTGTAACACTTTGGCGATGGCGGCCATCATGGGCATGTTCAAACGGGAATTGGTTTCTTCAGCAATCTTCTCCGCATTCAAACAAATGATCGTGCCGGAATGAAGTTGTAATTCATCGCGGACTTCATCCGGTGTACGGGTCGTGTTGACGATGACCGTGGCATTCGGCTGTAAGCCTTTGTTCATGCCGAGTGGACGCATCAAACCATAGTGAAATGCACACAGGATATGCGGCCGATTGGTTGGGCCGGACTCCCGCAGCGGGGTATCCTTTTGACAAACTTTCAGGGAAACATCCGTGGCTGTCCCTTTTTTCTCGGAACCATAACGGGCATCATACCCGCCATTGAGATCCAACGATTCGACTGCAATCTTGAACAGCAGTTTGGCTGCCATGTTTGCGCCGTCGCCACCGATGGCCGAGATAAACACATTACAGATGCCCAGATGATCCTGGTAAGGCAACTTGTATTGTTCCATAGTACCCTTTTCTCCTTCTGCCTGGAGTGATGGACACACTCCGGCTGTTATCTTTCCCTTGAAGGGAGGATTAATTTTTCTGATTTTGACTGGACAATCCGGACAGGCGTTGGGGTCATTGGGGGAGTGGTTTACTTCCCGTTGTTATTACCCGATGGGCAATCAACTCTAACCCTTACTATCTCTTTGTTGCCCCAATCGGTCTTTTCTCTAGCTGCCATTCGGGGATTTACTGCCAAATTATCACGGTCCAAAAGACTTCAAATTATAACATAGTCTTTTTGTTTTTGACTTTTTTCGATGGACCCTGTTAACTTCTTATCCAATTATCACCATGAACCATTGATATCATTAGACTAACAAAGGTTCAACCCCCTCCATTTTGTGTCGTTTTGGACCCACTGCACTAGAAATTTATTTCCAAAACTTGAAATAATGACCATCTTCGGAGTATCCTAGTCAAAGTTGAACAGAACAAACCATATATAAACAACGGGGGTATAAGGGATTATGGCAGATATGGGTTCAATTAAGAAACATTTTCAGCGGATTGCATGGATTGCCAATTGGTTTCAGATTATTGCCACCACTCTCTTTATATTTATATGGTATTGTCTGAAAACATGGACAGCCTTCAACCCCGGTAGTGCAGGAATCTATTTTATTCATATTCTATTTACCGTCTTCGGTCTTATCGTATTGTTGTTTGGATTTTTGGCACTTCTGGTTCTGACCTTTGTTGTGGCGCCTTGGAAATCGAAGATTACAAAATTAAGCGACTTAAGTATGTTTTTCCCTCTTATTGGATGCATCATAATGATTTCGCTGTTTTACATATCCACTCCCCATTATGCGCGATACATAAATAACAGCTACATCAAGTCCCATATCAAAACCTATGAAAACCAGATTGAAATCATTCAAAAAGACACTGCAAATTGGGAATGGGACCGCGTTCAATGGTATAAATGTTTCCAGGGGACAAATAAAACCGGCCAATATATTGCTGCTTATAAACAGGATTTAGTCGAAGGGACAGCTCCCTTCCGGGTTGAATTCTCCGATTATTTGTATGTTGAAGACGATTCACGGTTATCTGTCGAAGATAAAGAAGATTATGAAGCCCTGACCATACCCCATTGGTACCAGAAAAAACAATTTCCCCTTTTTTAACCGATTCCACTTATACCCATCTTATCCCGGCATAATCCCAGGTTGTCCACAGCTTATGCGGGGGCTTTATCCACAACCTGTGGATAAGTGGACGGTTTATTGGGCACCCTTCCCCAGAATCACCACCGGGACAGTCTTCATTAATATCTTGGAATCCAGCCAGATAGACCGGGTTTTGACATATTCCAGGTCATAATTGAACCAGGCCTCCAAAGGAAGATCACTTCGACCCTTGATTTGCCATAATCCTGTCAATCCCGGAGGGACCGAATGTCGTTGAATCAACCAAACCCTGTACCGGGCGGGGTCAATGTGAACCTCTTTCGGGTGTAACAGTTCTGGGTGTTCAATATCAATCATCGGTAATGGACGGGGGCCCACCAGACTCATCGACCCTTTTAATACATTAAATAACTGGGGAAGCTCATCCAGCGAAAACCGCCGCAATATCTTTCCCATCCGGGTAATCCGTGGGTCGTTTTTGATTTTAAATACCGGGCCTTTCAGTTTGGACAAATCCCGCAGCTCATCCTTTTTACTCTCGGCATCCCGATACATGGTCCTGAATTTATAAAAAGTGAACTGGCGATTTCCAAATCCCATTCGTTTCTGGCGGAATATCACCGGAGTCCCGGAATCAAACATCACCAACAGTCCAATCAAAGCAAAAAAAGGCGCCACAACCAGTAAGACTGAGAAGGAAACCACCAAATCCAGGACCCTCTTCGTTGCCGGATAAACTCGGTCTCGGAAATTTGCCGTAAAAAAGGCCGTGATCCCCAAAACCGTTCCCATCACAAACACTAACGCCCTTCCCACCAGCATAAAAGGCGCAATAACACCCACTTCCGGGTCTTCCTTATAGATTCGTACCGTCAATGGAAGTGTCGATATCACCAACACCAACAGACTCAATCCCGTCAAAATCCCACCGGCTGCAGGAGTTAATGAAGTTCCGAAAGAACCCAGCCACCCAAGAATCGACAGCATAAAAGCAAAGGCCAGCAATAATTGGATTTTCAAACTGGTCGGAGTATAGGTATCCCCCATAGCTTTCTTGGGAAACCGTTTATAGACCAGCATCCTCCAGTATCCCCGGGTAAACTTCACATACAAATACCGGGACACTCGGGTTGGATGACGGTGATAAACACAGGCTTCCGGGACAAACACCATTTTGGATTTCTGAGCAGCAAGTTTGTAGGATAATTCCACATCCTCATTACTGGCCACCGGGAACCGCGAATCAAACCCGCCCACCGCCCAGAAGGCCGCCTTGCGAAATGCCGCTGAATGGGAATCTACAAAATCAATATTCTCGTATTGAGCCAGGACCCTGTATCGTTCTTCAAATTCTTTCTGGCAGAATCGGGCCACACGCTCCTTTTGACGGGTTCGGTAGGCTCCTTTGACCGCCACAACTTCCGGGTCCCGCAAAAAAGGCTGCACCATCTTTTCCAGCCAGTCGGGACAGGGAACACAGTCCGAATCGGTGAAGACGATAATATCTCCCACCGCCTGACAGGCACCGGCATTCCGGGCCGATGACGGCCCCTTGTCGGCGTGTCCCAGAAACCGGACTCCCGGAAAAGATTCCGCTATCCGCCGCGTCTCATCAATAGACCCGTCATCAGACACAATGACCTCATACTGGTCTCGGGGATAACTTTGATTGATTAACGACTCCAGACAATGCCCTATCACCCCTTCACTATTATAAGTAGGGACAATCACACTCACTTTTACTGTCGTATTTCCGGACATCATCATGTAGAAAATTCTACTCTATTTCATGCCCCCATGGGTAATAATCCCCGCTTTTATCTTTCTCCTTTATTTATATATCCTTTTTATGAAAATGAACTCCCTTTTATCGAAAAATAATATTCATACTCCCCTGCCTAAGTCCTACCATTCTCATCTGTCCCATAAACGAAGCAGAAACGAAGGGGGACTTTTTCAACCATAAAAATAAGTTGGGGTTCCCCCTCATTACTACCAATATCATCCGATACCTCCTCAGACCCTCCCCTTAGCCGATTCATCAGAAATTCTGATTCAGGAGTATAATAAGTACGTTTGTAAAAGGAAAAATGATATGGATTATTCATGGTCAGTCTGGAAAACCGAGCAAATAGGTTGGATTGGAACTGGGGTCATGGGCCAATCCATGGCTGGACATCTTATCAAAGCCGGCGGTTCCCTCTGGGTTTATAACCGCACTCCGAAAAAAGCCGACTCCTTGATAAAAATGGGTGCCAAATGGGTCAATTCCCCTAAAGAAATGGCCCGCGAATGTGGTCTTATCTTCACAATGGTGGGGTTTCCCAAAGATATTGAAGAGGTCTATTGGGGCGAAAATGGCATATTTGCCGGCGTGAAACCCGGGACCACCCTGATTGATATGACCTCAACTTCTCCCACATTGGCACAGCGGATTTTCATAGATGCCGGCCGATTGGGTGCGCAAGCCATTGATGCTCCCGTGACCGGTGGAGATGTCGGCGCCCGGAATGCCACCCTATCCATCCTCTGTGGCGGGAAACCTGAAGTCGTAGAACAAGTACGGCCTGTCCTGGAATGGATGGGAAAAAATATTATATATCAGGGCCCTGCCGGATCAGGTCAACATGCCAAAATCGCTAACCAATTGGTCGTTGCCGGAACTATGATTGGGGTTTGTGAAGCCTTGGTCTATGCCGGGAAAGCCGGCCTGAACCTGGATGCTGTACTGGCCTCCATCCGACCCGGAGCCGCCGGGTGCTGGACCTTGGATAACCTTGCCCCCCGTATTATTCAAGGGAATTTCGAGCCCGGATTCTATGTGGACCATTTTGTGAAAGATTTGGGACTGGCCCTTTCCGAATGTGAAAAAATGGGGATTACTCTGCCCGGACTGACTCTGGCTCATCGTCTGTACCGAGAAGTCCAAAGTCAGGGTATGGGAAATAAAGGCACCCATTCCCTCTATAAAGTCCTCTCTAACTGGAAAGAGTCCTGATTCTGATAAAATAATCAGGCGGTCTTTATCCGAATCACTGATGTCTCCGCCTTTTATTAATTAAAGGATATACATGTAATCATGTTGCAAACGCTGCGAGAAGGTTATCAAAAAAGTCAGAAATTCCAGCCCTGGTGGATTGAAATAGTCTTGATGGCAATAATTGCCTATGTCTTCTGCTATGCGGTTAAAGTCTATCCCCAACTGCCCGCTCGTTTCCCTATCCATTTTGCCGCCAACGGACTGGCGGATGACTGGACAAATAAATCCATCTCAAAAGTCTTGATGATTCCCGCGGTTACCGCTGTCGTATATACGGCCATGACCCTCCTGAGCTGGGCACTCTATGGCGTCAAAAATCCCCGAATGTTTATAAATGCTCCCGGGGGCGTTTTGGAACGAATGAGTGATGAACGGGTTATGATTATACACTTATTTGGTCTCAGAATGGTGTTCTGGATTAAGGTCCTTATGGTAACCATGTTGGCCTATCTTGGAAGGGCCAGCCTGGATGTAGCTATCGGAAAAATCAGTAGAATCAGCCCTCTGTTGATGGGATATGTCATATTGATATTGCTGGTGACCTTTGGAATGGGATTCCGCCTTATGACTCTCATCTACTCCAAAAAATACCGGTAACATACTCCACCTGTCTCTGTATAAATTTATTTCGTATTGGGTCCCTCTCCCTCAGATACGGTAAAATCATATATTCAATGTTTATTCTGGGAAGGAAGAACGGGTATGGCTCCTCTTAAACATAATCAATTCGGATATTTTACCGATACGCCAGCCGGATATCGGATTACTAAAAAAAATACGCCCCTGCCGTGGGAATATATCTTTACCAATCAGCGGTTACTGCTCCGCATCCGTCAGGATGGTGCCGCCAACCTCCAGTTGGACCCTCCGGGTGGGCCGTCTTTATTTACAACAGACCGTAATGACCCTTTTCCGGCCTTTCTGGTCTGGTTCAAAACTCCTGGCGATAAGAACTCTGCCCGATTTACCAATTATGGCCATTTATACCAAAAGGATAAAGAGACTCTATTAGGAATTGCCGATAAGTTTACCTGTGACTATTCTCCAGACTCTGCCACATGGCAGGTACAAAATGGAAACTGGTCTGTATCTACCCGGATTTCCCTCCCCGGTGAAGACAAAGCCCTTTTGGCAATGGAATTGACCATCACCAATACCAGTAAGAAACAAGCAAAACTGGATGTCCTTCCAACTCTCAAGCCTGCCATGTCACCCCCCAGTTCAGCTCCCTGGGATATGCTCCATTTATATCAATCTGCATCCTTCTTCCAGATGAAAGAGACTGTAGGTGCCTGGTATGAGACCCGTGATCCGGGTGGAGTCATGACCAATCGGTGGCGGACAGGTTTCCTGTCAGATTTCCCGGCGACTCATTTTGAAATGAGTCTTAGAGATTGGGTCGGTCATGGGTATTGGAACTATCCTGAATCCCTGGACAAAAAGACTCTGAACCGGACCGTTACCCCATCAAAATATTCACTTAAGACCATAAATTCCGAAAACTCTGTTGTTGGACAGCAGATGATGACCGGACTTCAAGCGACTCTGGGATTTAATCCCGGTGAATCCAAGTCCTATACATTCCTGTTTGGACTGTTACCCTACACTCCAGGCAGTACGACTCCTTCCGTGTCAGACTTCAAAGTTTTCCATAAATATCTCTCTCCAGCTCTCATTCAGAAGGACCGGGAAAAGACCTCCAAACAATATCATCAGTGGTTTGGGCAACGATTCATCCAAAGTCCGGATACCGCCTTTGACCGGTATGTAAATCAGTGGCTCCCCCTTCAACTGGAATGGGTCGGGAAACTGGACCGGGGATGGCCTACTGGTATGCGGGGTGTTCGGGATTCCGCTCAGGATGTTAATGGTCTCCTTTATTGGGACGAGGCACTGGCAAAACAGCGCTTGTTAGAACTGTATGCCTGCCAAAGAACGGATGGATGGTTCCCCCGACAATACAGTGTCAACGGTCCTGACGGTAAACATGACCTCCGGGATTATGTCGATTCAGGTCTGTGGGTGTGGGAACTCACGCATGACTATCTGGCACAGACCGGTGATAACAGTATTCTTCAGGAACAAACCCGGTGGTTGGACAATACCAAACAAGACAAGGTCCTCACCCATTGGTTCCAGATTCTGGAGTATTACCTGAACCCTGACAATATCGGCCCGCATGGGCTTTGTAAAATTCGGCATGGCGACTGGAATGACTCGGTCAATAAAGCCGGGTTGGAAGGCATTGGGGAATCGGTCATGGTCTCCTGTCAGGTGGTGATGGCTCTCGAACAGGCCGCCGAAGTCCTTGAATCTATCCCCTCCCTGTCGAAAAAGTATTCAAAAGATAAATTCATTACAGCAGCAGAAAAGTTCCGAAAAAACATAATTAAATACGCCCTGAATAAAAAAGGCTTCTTCAATGGAGTCTATTCAGATGCGAAACGGTGGGTATTCTCAGATAAAGACCCTGACGGTAAAACACGCGTCAATGGACCGGTTAATTCCTTTGCCGTCATCTCAAAAGTAGTCCCTCCCAAAGACTGGGATAAACTCTTCAAACATCTGAATGGATTAAAAGGTCCGTATGGATGGAGATTGTATTATCCCGCCCTCGGAAATCCTCCAGTTGAAAAACTGGGACGAGTCGGTACAGGTGACCTCGCCGCCGGATTGGCAGAGAATGGGACCCCCTACAATCACGGAGCTCAGGGATTCCTGGCGCGAGCCGCTGCCGTAGCCGGCAAAGGTAATCTCCTGTTTGAAATCTTCCAATACATGTTGCCTTACAACCTGGAAGTCCACCCTGTTGAATCTACCAAGACTGCCCCTTATGCCGTCGTGAATCATTATAAGGAAGCCCCTGGTATTGAGGGCGAGGGAGGAGACCCCTTCCTTTCCGGAACGATTTCTACCGCGCTCCGGAATGTTTATCAAGGGATGATTGGTTTCAGGCCCACAGTTAAAACTCTGGTCCTGGACCCCTGTATTCCCGAATCATGGCCGACAGTGAAAGCTAAATTATCTCTCCGGGGTACCCGTTATCAACTCACCATCCTGAATCCAAATAAATCCCAGTCCGGAGTCAGTTCCATTACTCTGGATGGCAACCCCCTGGGCACTTCAACATTGGATAAGACCCTGAACCGAACCATCGGAAAAGTGGATTATTCTCATCTCCCCACTTCCGGAACACATCAGCTGGTTATCACCCTCAGCTAATAAAACGCATAAAAAAGGCCGGTATCATCTACCGGCCTTTCTTCTTTTATCTGATTGTCTCGAATTAATTAACCGTAAAACTCACATTCATGGTGATTGTTATATCTTTATCCCGGGTTCCGGTGTTATACGACCCATAGGAGTTATCCTCATTTGAATACGGTTCTGTAATAGAGAAGACTCCCGTTCGGGCGGATACCAGTTTCCCTAATTTCACACCAGCGTTCTTGGCAATTTCCGCCGCTCTGGCATTTGCATCCTTGGTGGCCAGGGCCAGCAACTCCCGTTTGATCTTCGGTAAATCAGAGAAGAAGTAACTCAAGTTAGAATTCTGAATAACAACATTCTTTTCCGATAACGACTTGGGATTTAAGGCCATCTTTTCCACGTTGGGAATGTTCCGGGAGATGATGAACAAGTTCTGGGTGTAGTTATAACCAGACTGTTTACCTTGATTGTCATAGGTTGGGTATGTACTGATGGGCTGAACCGTGATTTCCTCATCCTTGATTCCGTTGGATTTCAAATAACTTTTCAGACTGTTCAAATCCTTTTCCAACTGGGTATAGGCAGCCTGGGCTCCCGTCATGTCTGAGGTCCTGCTGATAGACATCCTCCATTTGATAATGTCAGAGGTGTGTTTCTGGGTCGCACTGCCAATAACCGCCAATCGCCGCTCCGAGTTTCGGGCATTGTAGAAGAAAGACCCAAAAATAATCGCTGCTAAAACCAATCCCACTGCCAAAATCGCCATTCCACACACGCAGGAACCTTGACCACAGGTCTTACTTAACAATCCTTTTTCATCCGACATTATCCGCATCCTCACTTTTATTTAATACCTTTTATAATCATACTAATGCTGCATGCAAACCGTTGACTGCTTTGTATTATATTTATCACTCATCGGATTATATCAGTATCCCGCCAACCCCTCAATCAATCCTGTCCCGGCTTTAATGTCTGTCTCAAGTTATTCACTCACACCGCCTGTGATAACATCAATTTTATTGGGATAAGTACCAAATCATGTCTGAAAAGTGGAGGATTTTCATGATAAACAAACACCAACCGCTCCCCACTGTTACCTCATCTCTATCTAACCCCATCACGACCCGGATTCGTCTCTATTCCGAATTAATATGACTGCTAGTCATTTTATGTCGCTTATTATGATATGATTGAATTATACGAACATTAAAATGGGATATCACCCCGACATCCAGGCAATCCAAAGGGTTCAATATGTGTGACAGAAACATCTTAAAAAACAAACTTATACATCACTTCATGGCAAGCATTCTGGTATTGGGGATAGTGATAATACCCTCCTTGGGTCTTTCCTCTCAGAACCAATCCCTATCTCTGGAAGATGCGGTCAAGACCGCCCGAGAGAATAATCGGCAACTAAAGATTACCCGACTGGAAACACTGAAAACTCACCAGAAGACTGAAGCCTTTCATACCTATCGTCTCCCGAAAGTAAATTTCTATGCCCTAGGGTCTTATTTGTTGACCCCACTCGATTTTCATTTTGAAAAAGGCAGTCTGGGTACCATTCCCGGAGTAGGTCCCTTTCCGATTCAAGACACAAACATCACAACTCCCCGCCAGTTGAATTTAGGTCTGGCAGCAACCGTCATCCAGCCCTTAAGTCAACAGTATCGGCTCGGATTGGGAGAGAAAGTTTATCAGTTAGATGAAAAGAATGCCGCCGCTCGGGAAGTGATTGCGGGACAAGACGTGGAAACAGCGGTTCGGAAACTGTATTATGGGATCCTTCTGACAGAATCCACACTGACTTCGCTTCAGGAGCGCCGGGCTTATTATCAGGAACTTTACCGGTTCGTAAAAGAAAACCAGGCGCAAAGAACCGTCCTGGATTCTGATGTCCTTGAAGTAGAAACCGCACTGGCCAGTGTGGACTATGACATGACGACTACGGCGAGTCAGCAGCGTATCTGGAAAATGCAGTTATGGGATTTAATGGGAAACTCCGGTGAACCAGAATTCCAACTCATTCCTTTATCTGCCCCATCCATTCCCGAGATTGACCCAGCCAAAGCTCAGGCACTGGCGTTTCAGAATCGAAAAGAATTGACCATGGCTGAAAACCGAATCAAACAGGCAGAGATGCAGACCCGTATCCTTAAATCACAACATTATCCAGATGTCAGTCTGACAGTCGGAAATGTTGCGCTTGGGAATATTGATGTACTCCCGAAATATATTTCGACGGCAGGCGTCATGGTGACATGGGATGGTTTGGACTGGGGACGCAAATCCAAAGAGGTTCGGGAAGCCGGCTTAACTATGGAGCAGGCCCAGACTTCATTGGATAACACACGTTCGACTATCCTTCGTGAAGTCGATGATGCTCTTGGGAAAATCCGTGATGCACGGATGCTAGTCACACTGGCAGACAAAGCTCTGGCCGCCGCCCGGGAAAAAGCACGCGTGGCTGACCAGAGGTTTATGCTCCGAGCGGCTCTGGTTAAAGATGTTCTCGATGCCCAATCTGAACTGGTTAAGGCGCAAAGCCAGAAACAAGCGGCACAATTGGGACTCTGGACCGCCTGGACTGAATTTCGCCATACCCTCGGCGGGATAGACTATTCTGACCCAAATCAAACAACGGATAACTCCAATTCGACACATTAAAGATTCTGATTACTTAAGGTGGAAGAAACGATGCAAACCCTGAGCACTCCCAAACGAATCCTGATTCTGACCAGTATTACTATCCTTTTGATAATGACCGCAGGATGTAAGAGTAAGTCTGCACCAGCGACACCTCCGGTACCGGTCCGTATGGTAAAGGTCGGACAATACGCTGGCCCCGAAACTTCTAAATATTCGGCAAACATTCTCCCGGGAAAAACAGTTCCTGTGGCCTTCAAAGTGGGAGGATATATCCAAACTCTGGGGAAAATCTCCGGCCGTGAAATCAAAGAAGGGGATGTCATCCGTATCGGTATGACTCTGGCGACACTCCGTTCTTCTGACTATCAGGTGAAGCTGGATCAGGCAAAGGCAAATGCTGCAAAAGCTAATCAGGGTATTGCCAGTTCGCTGGCGCTGCTGCAACAAACAAAAGCCGGATTACAAAAAGCTAAACTGGATTTTGACCGGGCTCAAGCTCTTTACAATAACCGAGCTTTAACCAAACCAGACTATGATGCCGCCCGCGCACAACTGGATGTAATGACGGCCAAAGTCACCGAAGCCGAAGCAGGTCTTGCCTCTAATCAGGCACAGTATCAAGCGGCTCAGGCGGTTGTTCGGGAAGCCGAAGTCGCCTTTGGAGATTCACGGTTAACTGCCCCCATCTCCGGAGTTATTATGAAGAAGATGGTGGAGGCCGGAGTACTTGTTGGGCCGGGGACCCCGGGTTTTATCCTGTCGGATGTCCGAACGGTCAAAGTCGTGTTTGGTGTTCCAGATACCGTTGTTCAGGGTTTATCTATTGGACAGAAATATCTGGTCACGACTCAATCTCAACTCAATCAGGATTACTATGGAACTATCACTCAGATTGCTCCCGGTGCAGACCCGCACAGCCGCGTCTTTGATGTAGAACTCTCCATACCAAACCTCAAAGGGGATCTCAAACCCGGGATGATTGCCACCGTCGAATTATCTTCTCCGAAGCTGGATACACCCGTAATGGTGGTTCCATTGACCTGTATTGTTAAATCACCTGTGAACCCGGAAGAGTTTGCCGTCTATATTCCCACCACAGACAATGGTAAAACCATTGCGCAGGCCCGGAGTGTTACCCTCGGAGATACCTATGGCAATACCATTGCGGTATTATCCGGCCTCCAACAGGGAGAGTCCGTCATATCAGACGGTGCCCAGATTCTCCACGAAGGGGATGAAATCCGTTTCGTTACTCAATAACGGACTTTTCTGTAAAGGCTGATAAATTATGACTCAAACTGATAAACAAAAACCCACATGGAACTTCTCACGGTTTTTTGTCGAGAACAGGCAAATCACTTGGGTACTTCTTATCATGGTCTTTATCTGGGGCGTGTATGGGTATATCCACATGCCCAAACGGAAAGACCCTGAAACACCGGTCCACATTGCCGTAGCGGTAACGGTATGGCCGGGGGCTTCTGCCGAAAAAGTAGAGCAGCTGGTCACCCGGAAGATAGAAGAAAAGGTGATGCAGAACTCCAAGGTAGAACGCGTTGATTCTGTGTCCCGAAACAGTATCTCTATTGTCTATATCCGGCTCATCGAGAAAATCAATGAACCGGGTAAAGATTTCGATGATATTAAAATCAAGCTCGACAGTATCAAAGACCTGCCTGATGGCTGCCAACCCATCATGTTTAATAAAGACTTTGGTGACACCGCCGCATTGATGTTGACGGTTGCCAGTCCCAAAGCAGACCCGACTGAAATCAAACTCCGCACCACCTCCTTAAAGAATGCCATCCAGCGATTACGAGCAGGTATTCCTGCTTCCCTGTCTAATTCCAGAATGACCTGGGCGGCGTGTCTGCCCCGAACACTGGACCCACGCAGTCCGAACCGGTTAATCCAGAACTTCTCAACGTTCCTGAAGTCCAAGGGACACAATGTCGATATACGATCCGTGCAAGGCCCTGGATTTGTCGCCATTGATTCACAGTTCACCGGAACCGATGAAGAAGCCCGGGCGTTGATTGTCGAATTCATCAGCGACCGACTGCGCGCCACGGAAATACCCCCGGATGCCTGGGGTGGAATATGTTTCCGTGACCCCAACGAAATATCTCAAAAACTCACTGAGGCCTCCGGTGATAAATATACCTATCAGGAACTGGACCGATACACAGACTTGATCCGCAGAACCATACAGGGAATCCCACTGGTCTCCAAAGTAGAAAGAGCAGGCCTGTTACCGGAAACCGTTTATCTTGATTACTCTCAGGAACGGTTAGCCAGTTATGGTATCCAGCCGGCCCAGTTAAAAGATTTATTAAATGCCCGGAATATTACGTTCCCCGGCGGAACACTGGAAGTGGATGGAAAAAACCTGTCCATCAATCCGTCTGGAGAATTCACCAATTACCGTGAAATCGGGAATGTGATGATATCGGCCTCCTCCACCGGGTCTCCGGTATATCTCCGGGACTTAGTAGAAATCAGCCGGGATTATCAAAAGCCTTCCCGATACCTGAACTATTACACATGGAAAGATGCCCATGGACAATGGCAGCGCTCCCGAGCCATTACTCTTTCTGTTCAAATGAAACAGGGTGAACAAATTGGAGATTTCGGCAAAAGAGTGGATAAAGCTCTCAATGAACTCCAGAAACAGTTGCCTGATGATTTAGTCATATCCCGGACATCCGACCAACCCCTTCAGACAGAGGAAACCGTGGACCTGTTCATGCAGGCACTTTATGAAGCGGTCATCTTAGTTGTCCTGGTTGCCTTTATCGGGTTCTGGGAATGGCGCGCCGCCGTCTTAATGTCTCTTTCCATCCCTCTGACTTTAGCCATGACTTTCGGGATGATGTCCCTGTTAGGTCTGGATATTCAGTTCGTATCCATCGGGTCCATGATTATCGCTCTGGGTCTGCTGGTAGATGTCCCTGTCGTATCTGGAGATGCCGTAAAACGGGAAATGGAAAATGGTGTTGATCATTTCACCGCCTCAT
Source organism: uncultured bacterium (assembly GCA_964644695.1). GTDB lineage: Bacteria > UBP4 > UBA4092 > UBA4092 > UBA4092 > CAZXWN01. The sequence continues at coordinate 6,079 of CAZXWN010000017.1, read as the reverse complement.
GGCTCGGGCCCACGAAACTGGCCAAGGCTATTTTATTTGCCACACTGACTAACATCGTGGCTTATCTTCCGATGCTTCTGTTGTCCGGGAATGTCGGACGGTTTTTGTATTCACTGCCTGTCGTACTGGCCTGTTCACTGGTGGCCTCTTACATAGTCGCCATGATGTTTATTCCTTTCTTGTCTAACTATCTCTTAGTTCCTCCCAAAAAGCATCATCCTCCAATGGCCATTAGACGAACTCAAGGGTTCTCCGGATGGTATTCAAAAGTGGGAATGTACTCCATCAAACACCGGTGGATGGTTCTTGGATTTTCCATGATTTTCTTAATTATCGGGTCTCTGTTTTTTGTCCAATTGAAACCCCAGTTTTTTGCAAAAGACCTCAGTTACCTGTCTTATGTGGATGTGTGGCTGCCCGCCGATGCTCCGATGGAAAAAACGAATCTCATCAGCCGCGAAGCCGAGAACATCATTCGGGAAGTCTGTGATAAATACAGCCAGACTCATCCCGGGAAAGACGGGAAACCCCGTCAGGTTTTACGGTCCCTCACCACATTTGTGGGAGGGGGAGGACCCCGGTTCTGGTTCTCAGTAGAACCGGAAATCCAGCAGCTCAATTATGCTCAAATCATTCTTCAGGTCAAAGATAAACATGATACAAATCTCCTGGTGACGCCCTTACAGGAAGCACTTCAGTCACGAGTCCCGGGGGCACGAGTGGATGTCCGACAACTGGAGACCGGTAAACCCGTAGGCCGCCCGGTATCCATCCGGATACATGGGTCCGATATCCAGACACTCCGGAATTATGCGGAACAGGTCAAGACTGTTTTACGGTCCACCCCTCTGGCACAACGGGTCCGAGATGACTGGGACCAGGAATCCTTCGCGGTTGACCTGCAGGTGGATCCAGACCGTGCCAATATGGTGGGTATCACTAATCTGGATGTAGCTTTATCTTCAGCTGCCGGGATGTCCGGTATTCCAGTCACCGTATTACGGGAAGGGGATAAACAAATCCCGGTCGTTGTCCGGCTCCGCATGGAAGAACGAGCGCAGTTGTCCGATATCAAGAACCTGTATGTCTATTCCGTCATATCACCTCAGAAGGTACAACTTCGGGAAATCTCCGATATCAAATACAATATGGAACTCTCCAATATCCACCGGAGGAATCAGTTCCGAACGATTACCGTCTCCTGTTTCCCCAGTTCCGGTGTGCTGGCCTCTGAAGTCATGAAAGAAATCAAACCGAAACGGGATAAATTTGCCTCCAAGCTACCTCCGGGGTATGGCCTGGAATATGGCGGTGAATATGAAGAACAGGTCAAAGGATTTGCGGAGTTGGCCATTGTCATGATGGTTTCCATACTCCTGATTTATCTGGCTCTGGTACTTCAATTCAAGAATGCCATCAAGCCCTTTATTGTCTTTGCCGCCATTCCCTTTGGAATGATGGGGGCGGTGATTGCATTGTGGATCATGGGCTCACCCTTTGGATTTATGGCCTTCCTGGGATGCGCCTCTCTGATAGGAATCATCGTATCCCATGTCATAGTGCTGTTTGACTTCATTGAAGAAAAACACGATGAAGGAGAATGTCTCCCTCTGGCCCTGGTGGATGCCGGAATCATCCGGCTTCGGCCCGTCATGATCACGGTACTGGCTTTAGTCTTGGCTCTGTTCCCACTGGCTTTACATGGGGGCCCGTTATGGGAACCTCTATGTTATGCCCAAATAGGAGGGCTGACGGTAGCCACCTTCATCACCCTGTTACTGGTGCCGACCTTCTATGCCATTTGTGTCCTCGACTTAAAGATTATCAAATGGAAGGGTCCCTTAAGTGTCCCTCAACCGGACCCAGTGGTGGACACCCCGGTCAAGGAACAGATAATCCAAGAGGAAGAAACCAAACCGGCCGCCTCTGCCCCAGAGGATGAACCGCCCACTAAGGAATAGCTAACCAATTAAGCAGCAAAGAACTCCGCCGAATCTTCCCAGGTCCGGCGGAGTTTTTTACATACTGACTTGCTTGCTGAAAACCCATATAATAATACTGTCTTTTATTTATCATTTGCGTATGTTTAGTTCTAATCAGGGTACCGAGAACCGCACGATTGTATTTTCCAACAGTATAAATTTATTTTAATATTGCCTGTATAACAGGCGTATAGACTGGAAAGGAAATCATTATGCGTTATCGGTTAGGGTTCTTGTGTGTGATTGTCGCATTACTGGCGACAGTATGTTTCAGTGCGGAGGTAAAAACAGATACCATCCGTGACCTCAAATCCGGCGACTGGGTTTTCAACTTCTCTCCCAACAACGGGGTCAACCTGAGTTATAAGGGTATAAACATTATCCGGTTCTCCACCATGGATATTAACAGCGGGCAGGGAAGCAATTCCATGATTTCATTCTCCAAAGGCCCGGTCAAGGTAAACACCCGCGATATCACCGGGGGTAAAGAAGTCCAAATCCATCTGAACTGTAAAGCCTTCAATGGAACACAAACCATCCACCTGCTCAACAATAAGGCGACATTCCAATGGGATTATGCCATGTCTCCCGATGTTTCCAATGGTCTGATGGATTATTGTTTCGGATACTTATCCGGTCAGCTGCTGGCAGGAAGACCCTACACTTTGAAATGTAATAACACCGTGAAGACGGGAGTCTTCAAAATTACCGGCGCCAAAATAGATTTGAATTATGCTGACCGTCTGTATCAAGAGGGAACTTTTGATACGGCACTGGGAAAAATGCGCGTCAATGTATCCGGTGATTTGGCGGGCCTTATGCTTCTGGAATTCCGTGGCGGTCCCCATCCTTTTGCCCGGAAAGCACCTGTATTATGGTCCGGCATCTTTAACAAGAAGATGGAACCCGGTAAGAAATATTCACAAACCGTTACTCTAAGTATCGACCCTGCCCCACTCCCGAAGCGTACCGTCAGAAATCCTCAGGGGAAATCGGTCCAAGTCACTCCCGTCAAAGAGGCTTTCACTTCTCCCGGAGGAGACCTCCTGATTATTCCTGAACCTAAAAGCCTGTCCGCTCAGACGGGATATTTCCTCATCAATAAAGACACTCAAATCGTGGTCACCGATGAGGCCACAGAGAAAGACCTCTCCGGCGCAGAACTCCTCACGCGTGAAATCGCTGAGATTTATAAACTGAATCTGAAGACTGTACGGGAAAGTCAGGTCACTTCGGATAAAAACATCATTGTAGTGGGTGAATGGACTCGTAACCGGATACTGCTGAAACTGTCCGCCCGTGCAAACATCATCCCTCCGAACAAGAGTGAAGGTTACGCCCTCAAGGTCACGCCTGATTATGTCTTGATTGCGGGGGCTGATGAGGCAGGGACCTTTTATGGAATCCAGTCCTTGCGGCAGTTAGTGTATCCCGATAAAACAGGAAAGCCGCAGGTCCATGCCTGTACGGTGGAGGACTGGCCGACCATGAAGTTCCGGAGTGTGATGTTATACACCGGAAACAAGGCGCTGCCCTATCACAAGAAACTGATTGACCAACTGCTCACCAAATATAAATACAATACCCTGTTTATTCATTGCGATTATGTGCAATGGAAAACGAATCCATTACAGGCCGTAGAATCCGCCATGTCTCAGGAAGACCTGAAAAAAGATATTGCTTATGCCCGGAAGAATCATCTGGAAGTCATCCCCAGTTTATCAACACTGGGACATTTCAACTGGGCCTTTAAGAATAATCAAAATCTGGATATCTGTGAAGACACAGCGATACCTTATGCCTATTGCGCGTCTAATCCAAAAACCTATGATTATGTCTTCAGTATCATGAATGAAGCCATTGAGTTGTTTGACCATCCCAGATATTTCCATATCGGACATGATGAAGTTGCCAACTCCGGCACATTCCCTAACTGTGCAGCATGTAAGAAAAAGGGAATGAATCAAATCATCATTGATGATACAAACAAAATCAATGCCTTCTTAAACAAACAGGGTATCCAGGCCATCATGTGGGGCGATATGTTGATTGCTCCGGAGGAAGCGGCGGCGATCGCCAACGCTCCCGATGCGGCGCAGGCAAAGAAACGCAGAGCGGGCCTTGCCAAAAATATCATCATTGCCGACTGGCATTATCCCATCGCACCCAAGGAAGGGTATCGGTCCATAGCCCTTTTTGAGAAAGAAGGATTTGAGACTATCTGCTGTTCCTTCCGAGATACCCGGAATATTGCTGACCTGACCCGTGAAGCAAAACGCGATGGGTCTTTGGGACACATGCTCACCATCTGGGCAGGCATCAACTCCAATGAAGATAACTTGATCAAAGAGAAAGACCAGTTTGTCGCCCTTGTTCCTGCCGGTGATTTTGCCTGGAATACAGGGGAGCTTCTGGGTGAGAACCTTCCCTATAAACCCGAAAGTGTATTTGACCAGACTTTCTATATGAAGGCACCCGAAGCCGTCAATAAAGACGGATTCACAGTTGACCTCCAGAATCTCTATAATGTGAAGCTGGCTGATAATCCCAAAGGAACGGGTTGGATGGGTTATGGGCCTGACCTGGATTTATCCTCCGCTCCCACCGGTGAGATTGTTTTGAAGGGTATCAAATTCAAATTGAGTCCCTCGACAGCCCAACCTTCAGCCCTCCGGCTGGCGTCCAGTTTTGATGTCGATGCCATTTATCCCGGGAAAGCAGTTATTCCCGTAAACACCAAAGCCAAATCTCTCATCTTCCTGCAGACAACAGTCCGTAATGACAATCTGGACGACAGGATAGGTGCTTATGTCATGAGGTATGCAGACGGCTCAAAAGCCGAAGTCCCTGTTATCTATGGGCAGAACATCACGGCATGGAATGACACCCGAGCCTGTACCGGCGCTAATATGGCCTGGGGCGGCGTCAACAAGGCCGGGGAACACGTCGTATTGCGAACATTAGAATGGACCAATCCCAGCCCGGAAAAGCAAATCATTTCCATTGAGATGATTTCCGATAAGACAGAATCCGGTTTCACCTTACTGGGGTTAACGGGAACCCGTTAAGAAGTTTCAGGTACAAACCCTCCGGGAGTTATCCTGGAGGGTTTTTTATTTCTCCATGATATCCCTTGACATAGATACCCCAAGAGGCCGAAAATTGGAATCGTTTTAGTATCTTTGGAGGAATAGAAATGTTTAAATCACCTTATGTTGCAATGATGTTGTTACTGGCTCTCGGAATGATTCTTTTGTTGACAGGTTGTGCCACCACTCCAAACCGGGCAAAGAAAGATAATGCCTGGTTCAGGAAACAGAAATATCCCGTCGATGGACGGAACTTCACCCCCGTCGATAAGAATATCGCGCAGTTAAAACCCGTGGTGGACGATGAAGAAGGTTCCCTCAATCCTTATGTCCTGGCAATTATCAGCTGTTATCCTACCGATGGTTCCTACCCTTACCGATGTACGCCGGTCGAATATGACCTGTATAATGGAGTCACTCAAGACCTCTGGTATCAGGGCCGCATTGTAGCCAAAGCTCACCCCAACTGGACACGATGTTCCTATTGTTGCGGACTGACCTTTGAAATATTCTATCGGGCGATGCAGTTCCGCAATATCCAGAAGGGATTAGATCCGGATAATTACAACGGGATGGGATTCTATGACCTGTTCAATCTGCTGCAACTCTGGTACATCGAAGGAAGCGGCGACTCCCCGCAATATGGCATCAATGCTTATGGTCTGGGGAAATCCATCGAGAACCTGGAAGAGGCACGCCCCGGAGATTTCCTGGATTATTCCAGAAACAACAAATCCGGTCATTCAGTCATCTTCATTGAATGGAAACGGGATAAGGACAATAAAATCACAGGGTTCAAGTATTTCTCTTCCAACTCCAGAGGCGTAGGGTATGGGACGGAGTATTTCGAGGACTGCGGTGGGAAGGTTCTCCATAAATACTTCAGACTGGCACGAGTCGGCAGTATCGAAAACTATAAACCCTTTGACCGGACTCAAATCCCTTTCAGACGGGCCTATAACCCGTAAGGGATTATCTTCTTATATATAGATTGGGGTATATGTATGG
>CAZXWN010000016.1:0-57238 GCA_964644695.1 uncultured bacterium | reverse complement strand
TCCGTGAAGGTGGTCGTACCGTGGGTGCTGGCGTCGTTCACGAAATCCTTAAGTAGAGTTAAATCCTGCCGCCAGTTGGCGAACAGGGCAGAAACCAATAAATAAATCCAAAGTCGTAAAGAAAAGTAAATATGCAGACTCAAAAAATTAGAATCCGACTGAAAGCCTTTGACTATCGCTTGTTGGATAAATCCACCAAGAACATTGTGGAAACGGTGACAAGCACCGGGGCGACGGTATCCGGTCCGGTTCCTCTTCCGACCAAGATTAATAAGGTCACGGTTTTGCGGTCACCGCATTGTGACAAGAAGTCTCGGGAACAGTTTGAAATGCGAACTCATATGAGATTGCTGGATATCCTCAACCCGACCCAAAAAACATTGGATGCCCTTACGGAACTGGATTTACCCGCAGGGATTCATGTCGAGATCAAGATTTAGCGCAAAGGTTGGTATAAAGAATGTTAACCGGTTTATTAGGCAGAAAAATAGGGATGACTCAGATATTCACCGAGTCCGGTGAAATGGTTCCGGTGACGGTCATCGAAGTTGGTCCCGGTTATGTCGTCCAAAAGAAGAATGTGGAGACTGACGGTTATGAAGCAATCCAGCTTGGATTTTGTTTCAAACATGTAAGTCAGAATAAGAAAATTAACCGGCCGACCTTAGGTCGTTTAAAAAAAGCAGGTCTGGATAATGTCCAGATTACACATTTTAAAGAATTCAAAACTACAGACGTTGTTAATATGGAAGTCGGTCAGAAAATAACCTGCGACTTCTTTAAAGAAGGCGAAAAAGTTGACGTCAGTGGTTTGATAAAAGGACGAGGTTTCGCCGGTGGTATGAAACGATATGGGTGGCATGGTCAGCCCGCCTCCCATGGTTCCATGATGCATCGCCGACCGGGTAGTATCGGTCAGAGTTCATCTCCTTCAAGAGTTTTGAAGGGAACAACTCTCCCTGGGCAATATGGAAACGTGCGTCAGACTGTTATGAGTCTGACGATCCGAAGAGTAGATGTTGAACGTAATCTGATTCTGGTTGAAGGCGCGATTCCCGGTTGGACCTCCGCGGTGGTCGAAATTAAAAAAGCCGCTAAGACCAAAAGAGCAAAGAGTTGATGACTTATGGCAAAGATTAAACTTTATAATCTGACTGGAAACACAACAGGCGAGATGGATTTGAATGATTCCGTATTCGCCATTGAACCGAATCAGCCCGTTGTACAGGAAACTGTGTTAGCATATTTAGCTAACCAGCGTCAGGGTACATCTTCTACCAAACGGCGTGATGAAGTCCGTGGTGGTGGTAAAAAACCTTGGAAACAAAAAGGTACTGGTAATGCACGGTCTGGTTCTAGTCGGTCCCCTGTGTGGGTTGGTGGTGGTTCCGTGTTTGGTCCAAAACCCCGCAAATACACACAAAATCTGACAAAAAAGAAAAAAGACTTGGCTATGAGAAGTGTTCTTTCTTATCGTTTAGCCAATGAAGGTTTGGTTGTCTTTGAAGATTTTAATGCAACAGAACCTAAGACTAAACCAGTCATGAATTTGATGGATAAACTTCAGATCATGGATACAGTTCTGGTGGTCATGTCCGAAATGAATGAAAACTTTATGAAGTCCGCACGGAACATTCCTTTCGTTAAGCTGGTGACATTAAACAATATCAATGCATATGATGTCCTTCGCTTTGGGAAAGTCATGTTTGACAAAGCGGCCATCAGTCAGCTTCAAGACAAGCTGGCGGAATAGCAGGTGCGAAGACAATGGAATTGAAAGATATCATCATCAGACCTTACCAGACTGAACGAAGTCTTGATTTGACCGAAAACTTAAATCAGTATGTCTTCGTGGTAGCTCGGAAGGCAAATAAAATCGAGATCAAAAAGGCTATTGAAGTCGTTTTTAAAGTGAAAGTTACAGCCGTCAACACCGTCGTTGTTAAGGGGAAAACCCGTCGCATACGTGGCCGTGTTGGAAAAGATCAAGATTTTAAAAAAGCAATTGTAACCCTGAAAAAGGGCGAAAAGATCGAATTCGTTTAACACTTAAAGAGAGACGCTGACTATGATCAAGAGATATAAACCTACATCTCCCGGGCTTCGCTGGCGGACAACACTGGTCTTTAAGAAGATTGGTGATGGCCAGCCTTCCAGCGACCTTATTCAGCCGCTGCGGAAAACTGGTGGCCGAAATAACCAGGGACGGATAACTACCCGTCATATCAGTGGCGGACATAAGAGAATGTACCGGGTTATTGATTTCAAACGGAATAAAGATGGAATCCCGGCCCGCGTAATCGCCATTGATTATGATCCAAATCGTAGCGTCCGGATTGCCTTGTTGGCCTATGCGGATGGTGAAAAGCGTTATATTTTGTGTCCCGAAGGCCTCAAGCTTAAAGACACCGTAATTTCAGGTCCTGGTGTGGATATTAATCCTGGAAACAATCTCACGATCCGGGAAATTCCTACAGGTACCAGCATCCATAATTTGGAAATTCGTCCTGGTAAAGGTGGACAGATGGTTCGGTCTGCCGGCGTTGGCGCTACGCTGATCGGTAAGGACGGAGATTATGCCCAAGTTAAGATGCCTTCTGGTGAAATTCGCCGGATTAGCTTAGATTGTCGTGCAACTATTGGCACTCTGGGTAATGCTGAACACAGTAATGTGTCAATCGGTAAAGCTGGACGTTCTCGTTGGATGGGTATTTATCCCTCCGTTCGAGGTGTCGTAATGAACCCGGTTGATCACCCACATGGTGGTGGTGAAGGCAAAACCTCCGGTGGTCGTCATCCTGTATCTCCTTGGGGATGGAAAACCAAGGGCTTTAAGACCCGTCGGAATAAAGGGACGGACAAATGGATCGTCAAGCGTCGCAAATAATACACTAAGAAAGACAGTAGGTAAGAATCAATGGGTCGTTCACTGAAAAAAGGTCCGTATGTTGAACCGAAACTCCTGAAAAAACTGGATAAGTCCGACAGATCCGGCGACCGGTCACCTATTAAGACTTGGTCCCGGCGGTCCACAATCACACCCCGTATGGTCGGGTATACTTTTGCTGTCCATAATGGGAAAAAGTTTATTGCCGTATATGTTCAGGAAAATATGGTCGGGCACAAGTTAGGGGAATTCGCTCCTACAAGGACTTTCCGGACTCATGGCCATCACACTGATAAATCCACGGCTCTGAAATAAACGAACAGTTAGGATAGGAATGGCTTATGTATCAAGCGACTGCACGGTATATCAGGGTCTCAGCGCAAAAGAGCGTGCGTTTGATAGACCTTGTACAAAAGAAAAAAGTTAATGAAGCGCTCAACAATCTGGCTTTCACTCCGACGAAATCTGCTCGGATTATTGAAAAATTGGTGAAATCAGCAGTAGCCAATGCCCAGAATGTAAATCAAAATATTGATGTCAATCGTCTGTTTGTTAAAGAACTGCGGATTGGCAAAGGACCGCATCTTCGCCGCTTCCAGCCAAAAGCTATGGGGCGTGCAGGGCGGATCCGAAAACCTCTGAGCCATTTTACTGTGGTTCTTGAGGAAAAGTAGAACAAAACCAACGGAACAAGGATTCTTAGGTCGTATGGGTCAGAAAACACATCCAATCGGGTTCCGACTAGGGACCACCGAAACCTGGAGTTCCAAATGGTACTCCGACAAAGAATATGCCAAAAATCTTCATGAAGATTTGGTGATCAAGAAATACCTGAAAGACAGACTTTATCAGGCTGGTGTTTCAAAAATTGAAATTGAACGCACTCCTAATCGGGCGCGAATCAGTATTCACACCGCTCGTCCTGGTATTGTTATTGGTCGGAAGGGGTCGGAAATTGAGAAACTCCGGAAAGATATGGAAACACGAACGGGGCATAAAGTTTTCATCAATATTGTTGAAATCAAAAAGCCTGAACTTGACGCGCAATTAGTAGCTGAAGGTGTTGCTGCCGCTCTCGAAAAGCGTGTTGGTTATCGTCGCTCCATGAAGAAAGCTGTAACAACGGCAATCCGTCTTGATGCTAAAGGTATTAAAATATCTGTTTCAGGTCGTCTTGATGGTGCGGAAATTGCCCGCTATGAATGGTATCGTGAAGGTCGTGTGCCTCTGCATACTATTCGTGCCAAGATTGATTACGGTTATACGACAGCCCACACGACATATGGCACCATCGGTATTAAAGTGTGGATATTTAAAGGTGAAATTCTGGCTCGCCCTGAATTAGGGTCGGTCAAGGCCTAGATTACTGATAGAGGATAGAAAATATGCTGTTACCGAAACGCGTTAAATATCGGAAAATGCAGAAGGGACGAATGCGCGGCGTTGCATCCCGTGGTTCCTCGATTTCATTTGGAACTTATGCCATTCAGGCACAGGAATGTGGATGGTTGTATAATTATCAGATTGAAGCTGCACGTATCACCTTGTCCCGTTTTATTAAGAGGGGTGGTAAAATCTGGATCCGAGTATTCCCAGACAAACCCTTAACAGTGAAACCTGCTGAAACCCGAATGGGTAAAGGTAAAGGTGCTCCAGAGTATTGGGTAGCCGTTGTTAAGCCCGGTCGGATTCTCTTTGAGATTGAAGGTATTACTCCTGAGCAGGCCAAAGAAGCTGCCCGCTTAATCAGTCATAAATTGCCCTTCGGCACTAAACTCATTTCGGAGAGAGGCTAAACATTATGAAGAAAAATGAGTTCAATGCACTGGGCCAGGCTGAGCTAGAAAAGCTTTTGGTCGATACCCGTGAGGAAATCTCTAAACTGCGCCTGCAAAAGGCACTTGGACAAGTGGACAATCTCCGCTTGATCCGTAACAAGCGCAAAGTGGTTGCTCGTGTGGAAACTCGATTAGGTGAGTTAAAACGAGCTGCCGTTAAGTAACCAGACGCAGGAAGGAAGCTGAGACAGTATGGAAACAAAGATTAAGCGAAAAGTCGAAGTTGGTACGGTTGTCCGAAATAAAATGGACAAAACTGCCGTCGTGGCTATCGAAGTTATTAAGGTCCATCCGTTGTATAAAAAGCGGATTCGTCGTTCTGAAAATGTCTATGCACATGACACTAATAATGTCACACGTGTCGGTGACACCGTGATGATTATTGAGACTCGGCCCTTGTCAAAGATGAAACGATGGCGGGTCATGAAAGTCTTGGAACATAGCAAAGTGTCCGTTGAAAAAAAATAACAAGCCAAATGCAGAGGTAATAGACCGTGATTAGTTTAGGAACCAATCTTGATGTTGCAGATAACAGTGGTGCACGTAAAGTCCGCTGTATTCGAGTCCTTGGCCACTCCCGTATTCGTTATGCCCGCGTTGGCGATGTTATTGTGGTAGCGGTTAAAGATGCTATTCCTGATGGAATGGTCAAAAAAGGCGATGTTTGTAAAGCCGTTGTTGTCCGTACTGTAAAGGAATACAAACGACCGGACGGTTCACGAATCCGTTTTGACCGGAACTCAGCCGTCATCATTAACGACCAGATGGAACCAAAGGGCACTCGTATCTTTGGGCCAGTAGCCCGCGAGTTACGTGATAAGAAATTTATGAAAATTATTTCCCTGGCCCCGGAAGTTCTTTAAAAGAAGGCATAAAGGAAATTCGATATGGTCAAAAAAAACAACCAAACCGTCAGACAAAAAATACGCTTACGTAGAGGCGATACAGTGATCGTTCTCGCAGGTAAGGATGCCGGCAAGAAAGGGAAGATTTTAAAAGTTTATCCCTTGACTAACCGTGTCCTTGTGGAACGAATCAATTTTGCCAAAAAGCATGTTCGACCCACTCAGGCCAATCCTAAAGGTGGAATCATTGAGCAGGAACTTCCTATTGCAGTCGCAAAAGTAAGTTTATTCTGTGATAAATGTAACGCTGGTCGCCGGACAAAAAGTCTGGTATTAGAAGATGGTCGTAAAACCCGCGTATGTGTAAAATGTGGAGAAACTCTAAGTTCAGAGGAATCCACAAAATAAGTAACGGTAGATAATTCCAAAAAGGCTCCTGAAGGCTGACAATTAAGTTGTTCGGCATCAGGAAGATCCTGAAACCACAGAGATAAAGAGACTACCATGGCAGAAAACGACAAGAAGGCAAGAAGAACTAAAAAAGCTGATGCGGCTGATAAAGCTGACCAAAAGGATACTAAAAGTACTCCTGAACGTCCTCAGCGTCCGGAAGGGTATTTACCCCGGTTATATAAACGTTATACAGAAGAAGTGAGTCCGGCCATGATGAAAGCCTATGGCATGAAAAACCGGATGCAGCTTCCCAAAATTAAGAAAATTACTGTGAATGTCGGTTGCGGTGAAGGGTCCAGAGATATTAAGGTCCTTGAAGCTGCAATTAAGGATATTACTCTGATTACAGGGCAAAAGCCTGTTATTACTCGAGCCAAGAAGTCCATTGCTAATTTTAAGCTTCGTGAAGGAATGCCGATTGGGTGCATGGTTACGCTTCGTGGAACTCTGATGTATGAATTCCTGGATCGGTTGATTAATTTAGCAATTCCAAGAATTAAGGACTTTCGTGGATTGTCCCCAAAATCCTTTGATGGTGCAGGAAACTACACCTTTGGTTTGAAGGATCAGGTAATTTTCCCGGAAATTGAAGTTGATGATAATCTTCGTCCCACTGGTATGAATATCACTATTACGATTGCTGGTGGATCAAACGAGTTGTCTAGAGAACTGTTGAAGGGGCTAGGTTTCCCCTTTTCTGCATAGGAGTTTAAACTGTGGCAAAAAAATCTCAGATGTTCAAATCGTTACGAGAGCCCAAGTTCTCAACACGGAAGTATACCCGGTGCCCATTATGTGGTCGCCGTCGTGCTTATCTGCGCAAATACAATATGTGTCGGATTTGCTTCCGCACTTTGTCACTTCAGGGCCAAATACCCGGTGTGACAAAATCCAGTTGGTAGACTGACGGAAGGATAAGGTTTATAAGTATGGTTGTTACAGATCCCATTGCCGATATGCTTACGCGCATTCGGAACGCAAACACAGCTTATCAGGAAAAAGTTGATATTCCGTGTTCGCGCATTAAACAGGAATTAGCTCGCATCCTTCGGGACCAGGGCTTTATTAAGAATTTTAAGATGGTGAAGAACCGCAAGCAGAATGTTATCCGTGTATATTTGAAATATGCACCGGATCGTGTTCGTATCATTGAAGGGATTGAGCGAATCAGTAAACCTTCACTGCGGATATATGTACCTGCAAATCGTATTCCAAGAATCCTGAATGGAATGGGTATTGCTATTTTGTCTACCCCTAAGGGATTATTAACTGACAGTGATGCCCGTCAACAGAATACTGGTGGCGAACTTCTTTGTAAAGTATGGTAAGCAAAACTGGAAGCCCGGCGTAATTGCCGGTTAAAATCGGATTAAGTAGGATAAATAATATGTCACGAATTGGACGTCTCCCTGTGCCTCTGACAGATAAAGTCAAAGTGCAAATTAACGGAAAATCCATTGATATTTCCGGACCAAATGGTTCATTACATTTAGACCTGCCGGAATCAATCAGCGCCGTCCAGGAAGGTAATACCCTTGTTGTAAGTCGGGCGGCAGAAGATCGGCAAGTTCGCAGTTTACATGGCTTATGCCGGGCTCAATTGAATAACATGGTGGTAGGTGTTACTGAAGGTTATCGTAAGAGCCTTGATATCGTGGGCACTGGTTACCGTGCTACCCTGGAAGGTACTTCAATTAATATTCAAGCCGGTTTATCTCATCCTGTTTTATTTCCTGTTCCGACTGGAATTAAAGTGGAGTTAGAAACAAATCAGGATAAAACAACACGTATTAAGCTTTTCAGCGCTGATAAACAGCTGATAGGTGAAACCGCAGCGAGAATCCGACGAATACGTCCGCCAGAACCCTATCTGGGCAAAGGTATTCGGTTTACAGATGAGAAGTTGCGTCGTAAAGTTGGAAAAACAACTGCTTAATCGATAAGGCAACGAGGAGTTAAAATATTATGTCAGCAAATAAAAAGTTAGAAGGACGAAATCGTCGTCATCTTCGCATACGTAGTCACCTTTCAGGGACCTTGGAACGGCCTCGATTAAGCATCTTTTTGAGTAACCGTTTCATCTATGTTCAATTGATTGATGATTTAGCTGGAAAAACATTGGCAGCAGCTTCGACAAAAGCTGATAACCTTAAAGGCTTAAAAGCTAATAAGGAAGGTGCCACTGAAGTGGGTAAAAAAATTGCTGAAATAGCCCAGACTAAAAATATCACTAAGGTGGTTTTTGATCGGTCTGGTTATAAATTTCACGGTAAAGTAAAAGCATTAGCGGAAGCAGCACGTTCCGCTGGATTGCAATTCTAAAGGTGGACCATGACAGATCAGAAAACCACAACTCAATTTAAAAAAGCACATGATCGCCAGGCTCCCGATAATCGGCAGTCCGTTGATTCACAAGAATTTCGTTTTGAAGAGCGGGTTGTTAAAGTCAACCGCGTGGCAAAAGTTGTTAAAGGTGGACGGCGATTCAGTTTCACGGCTATTGTTGTCGTGGGTGATGGACTAGGTCAGGTAGGCGCTGGATATGGAAAGGCTCGCGAAGTCGCTGAAGCTATCCGTAAGGCAACTGATGATGCACGTAAAAATATCTTCCGTATCCCTTTGAAAGGGAAAACAATTCCGCATGAAGTGGTTGGTATTTTCGGTGCCGCACGTGTTCTTCTGAAACCCGCTAAAGAAGGTTCTGGTGTTCGAGCGGGGTTGACCGTTCGTCCTGTTGTTGAATTAGCTGGGATTCATGATATTGTTGGAAAATCCCAACGGTCAGATACTGCTATTAATGTTGTTGCTGCAACAATTGATGCTTTGAAACGACTGAAAGATCCAGCTGTCGTTGCTGCTTTGAGGGCAAATAATTAATTAAAGTTGAGCTTTGTTTTTGATTGTAATAACATCAACAATGTTCATAAAACAAATTAGACATTAGAGAGTAGGCTATGAAACTCCACGAATTTACGTTTAATGATGGTTCTAGGAAAAAAAGTAAACGCGTAGGACGCGGAACAGGAAGTGGTCACGGAAAAACATCAACCCGTGGCGGAAAAGGCTTGACTGCCCGATCTGGTGCTCATAATAGATGGGGATATGAAGGTGGTCAGATGCCTTTAATGCGTCGTATGCCTAAACGTGGTTTCCATAACACAAAATTCCAAAAGTATTGCTATCAGATTGTCAATTTATGTGATTTAGAGCGTGTGCAGACTGATGTTATTGATGCACAGGTTCTACGCGATGCAGGTGTGATTAAACATGCCGACCAGCCAGTTAAGGTATTAGCAAATGGTGATTTAACTAAAAAAGTGACCATTATTGCCAACGCTTTCTCTGAATCTGCAAAGCAGAAAATTGAAGCAATTGGTGGCAAAGTTGAAGTTAAAGGGCTCAAGGCTTAAATAAGTTTTGAGTTTTATTTCATAATTTTATTTTTAATGGGCAAAATATGATTAAAGCTTTTCAAAGCATAATGAACATTCCCGATCTTCGTCGGCGTATATTATATACCTTGTTCTTCCTGGTCATATTTCGGTTAGGCGCACATATACCTGTTCCTGGGATTAACACTGTTGCTATTCAACAAATGGCTGAAACTGGTGGGGGCGGATTATTTGGTTTACTGGATATGTTTTCAGGTGGGGCCTTTAAACAATTAACGGTTTTTGCTCTGGGGATTATGCCCTATATATCTGCATCGATTATTCTCCAGTTATTGACCGTCGTAATTCCTTCTTTGGAAAGATTAGCTAAAGAAGGAGATCAGGGCCGAAAAGTTTTAACCCGATACACTCGATATGGAACTATCGTATTGACTGCTTTTCAGGCATATGGCTTGGCGATGTATGCTGAAAGTATGAATTCTACAGGGCATATGATTGTCATGAACCCAGGTTTTGGTTTTCGGTTGATGTTTATGATAACAGTAACTGCTGGAACAGCTTTCCTGATGTGGCTGGGTGAACAAATTACCGAGCGTGGAATTGGAAATGGAATTTCACTTTTAATTTTCGCAGGGATTATTGCTCGTATGCCAATGGCAGTTACCACGGCAATCCAGGAATTCAATCTTGGTCAGCTGAGTATCTTTAAGATTGTTATTATATTGGCACTATTTGCTTTAATTTCTGCTGGAGTTGTTCTTCTAACTCAAGGCCAGAGAAAGCTGCCAATTCAACATGCACAACGAGTTGTTGGTCGAAGAGTTGTAGGGGGCACGCCCACTTATCTTCCTCTTAAAATTAATCATGCTGGCGTTATCCCCGTCATTTTTGCTAGTTCTATACTTATTTTCCCAAGCACAATAGCAAATTTATTAGGGTCGAATTCCAGTGTTGCTCAATTCATTCAATCATTTTTTAATCCCTATGCAGAAAATATGAGTTTATGGAGTTTTGTTCCAACTGGTTATGACCGTGTTGGTTTATTGTTTTTTCTGAAGATGATTAACCCGTACAACTTTATGTTTGTTCTAGCTACGGTGTTTTTCTGCTATTTCTACACTGCTGTTACTTTTAACCCTGTGGATGTTTCAGAAAATTTGAAAAAATATGGAGCTTTCGTCCCAGGTGTTCGCCCAGGAAAACCAACTTCAGATATGATTGATAAGATATTAACTAGAATTACTTTACCTGGAGCTTTTGCCTTGGCTTTTATCGCCATTGTTCCCGAAGCCGTAACAATTATGCTCGGTGTGCCATATATTATCTCTAGTTTCTTGGGTGGTACAGGACT
The DNA here is from genome assembly GCA_964644695.1 of uncultured bacterium. Lineage (GTDB taxonomy): Bacteria > UBP4 > UBA4092 > UBA4092 > UBA4092 > CAZXWN01. The sequence continues at coordinate 46,472 of CAZXWN010000016.1, read as the reverse complement.
AATTATTGTAGTCGGTGTTGCTTTGGATACAATGAAGCAGATTGAGTCACACTTAATTATGCGTCACTATGAAGGATTTGTTCCACAGCGGCCGCTTAAAGGTAGAGGTAACTGGTAGAAATGTCACCGCTTAATTTGATACTTTTAGGTGCTCCTGGTTCAGGAAAAGGTGTCCAATGCGAATTTCTTCTTAAGCATTATGGACTTGCTCATATCTCTACTGGAAATATTTTAAGACAAGAAGTTGTTGCAGAGTCCGATTTGGGAATTGAAGCCAAATCATTTATGGATAAAGGTTTGTATGTTCCAGATGAACTGATTTTTAGGATTTTGGAAAAGGAACTTGCTAGCGAAAAATGTTCAAAAGGGTTTATTCTTGATGGAGTTCCCCGAACATTGGCTCAGGCGGAAGCCCTTGATGACATTATGACTAAGCAGGGGAAGACCTTAAGCAAGGCCATTAATCTGGAAGTAAGAGAGCAAACTCTGGTTTCACGGATAATAAATCGCAGATCTTGTTTAAAATGTGGGCGTGTTTACAATCTCATCGGAATGCCTCCCAAAACAGCTGGAAAATGCGACGACTGTCAAACTGATTTGTTTCACCGGGCTGATGATAACGAGGAAACAGTTCGTAAGCGTTTTGCTGAATATGAAAGCAAAACCAAGCAGCCATTAGTAGATTTCTACACCCGAAAGGGAATTTTGTTGTCTCTTGACGGTGAAATTCGCAAAGAAGATCTATTCCAGATGATATGTAACAATCTGGATATGTCTAATAAATAGTGTTATAATGATATACTTCAAGTCTTTGAAAGAAATCGAATCAATTCGCGCGGCAGGTCTTGTCGTTGCGGAGGTTCTTTCAGAACTTAAAGATAGACTTGTTCCTGGTATTACAACAAAAGATTTGGACCTTTGGGCTGCTGAGTCCATCCATAAAAAGGGTGGAAAGTCAGCAGACCTTGGTTATCATGGGTATCCTGCGCACATTTGTGTTTCTGTAAATGAACAATTAGTGCATGGAATACCTTCAGGACGTGTTATTAATGAAGGTGATATCGTGAGTATTGATGTTACAGTCATTAAAAACGGATGGCACGGCGATGCGGCTGTGACAATTATCGTTGGCAATCCGGATGCGATTTCTGAATCTCACCAGAGACTGGTTAAGGTGACGGCGGATTCGCTCTCTCTCGGCATCGAACAGGCTGTGGTTGGTAACCGAATAGGTGATATATCCCATGCAGTTCAGGCTTATGTTGAAAAGCACGGATTTTCCGTGATCAGGGAAATGATTGGGCATGGAATTGGTCGTAGTATGCATGAAGACCCTCCCGTACCTAATTATGGCAGTCCTGGTCGTGGCCCAAGATTGTTGGAAGGTATGGTGTTGGCAATTGAGCCAATGGTTAGTATGGGCCGACCTGATATTCGGGTCTTAGACGATGGTTGGACTGTAGTTATGAAAGATGGTATGCCTTCAGCACATTTTGAGCATACGGTCGCTGTTACAAAAGATGGTCCCGTTATTTTGACATCTTTAAATTAACTAACATTATGGTTAATGGCAGGATTTGTTATTAACCGGACCACCATTCAAGTGGAGGAGAGTAGAACTTTATAGTTCAACCTTATGGCAAAGCAAGAATCCATCGAAGTAGAAGGAACAGTAATTGAGCCACTGCCCAATGCAATGTTCCAAGTAGAACTCCAAAATGGACATGTGGTACTCGCCTATGTCTCGGGAAAAATGAGAATGCATTTTATTCGTATTTTACCTGGTGATAAGGTGAAGGTTCAATTGTCCCCTTACGACTTGAATCGGGGTCGGATTGTTTTCCGCAATAAATAACCAGCAATCATAGAAGGAAATGGAACATGAAAGTACGGTCATCCATTAAAAAAAGATGTGAAAAATGCCGAATCATCCGGCGGCACGGCAAGGTCCGTGTGATTTGTGAAAACCCTCGTCATAAACAAAAACAAGGATAAAGAGGAACTATGGCACGCATAGCAGGTATCGACATCCCTCGGGAGAAGAAAATAAGTATCTCCCTGACCTATGTCTATGGCATTGGCCGAACCTTTGCCCTGGAAATGTTAAAAAAGGTCAACATCGATCCGGAACGTCGAGTCAAAGATCTATCCGGTGAGGAGATTGCCCGGATTAACAACCTGATCGCTCGGGATTATCAGGTGGAAGGTGATTTACGGCGTGAAATAACCCAGAACATCAAACGTTATATGGATATTGGATGTTATCGGGGTCTTCGTCATCGCCGGGGTCTACCCGTCCGTGGCCAGCGCACGCACACAAATTCTCGTACCCGTAAGGGTCCTCGGAGAACAGTGGGCGCCCAGCGCAAGAAATAGTCTGTATATTGAAATGATAATGTCAGACTTACGAGCGAAAATCAGTAAGGGGTTAATCTAGCATGGAAAAAAAGACAGTAAGTAAAAAGAAAGCCCTTGGTTTTAGTAAGGGTGTTGTTCATGTTCAGGCCACTTTTAATAATACAATTGTGACCATCAGCGATCCGAAAGGAAACACGCTGGTTTGGGCATCTGCTGGCACACAAGGTTTCAAGGGTTCTCGAAAGAGCACTCCTTTTGCTGCTCAAGTGACCGCAGAGGCCGCAGCACGCAAGGCCATGGATATGGGCTTGCGGGAAGTGGAAGTTTTCGTCAAGGGGCCGGGTGCCGGTCGTGAATCGGCCATTCGTGCTATCCAAGCTGCTGGTCTAGATATCAGCATGATTAAGGATGTTACCCCGATTCCGCATAACGGGTGCAGACCCCCCAAACGGCGGAGAATCTAAACTTTTACCTGAGTAAACTATTGGAGGATACTTGTGGCACGGAATACAGGTCCTGATTGTCGGATTTGCCGCCGGGAAGGCGTAAAATTATTTTTAAAAGGCGTTCGTTGCAACACGGAGAAATGCGCCCTTGAACGGCGTAGTTATGCTCCTGGTCAGCATGGCCGCTCCCGCGTAAAACCGTCAGATTATCGAGTTCATCTGCGCGAAAAGCAGAAAATCAAAATTATTTATGGTGTATTAGAAAAACAGTTCCGTAATTACTTTGAAGCAGCCAGCCGGATGCGTGGCATCACGGGTACAAATCTACTGGCACTTCTGGAACGTCGTTTAGACAATGTTGTCTTTAGAATGGGTTTTGCTACTTCCCGAACTGAGGCCCGTCAGTTAGTACTGCACGGACACATTACGGTAGATGGCAAAAAAGTCAATGTTCCGTCAGCCTTGGTTAAACCCGGTTCTGTCGTTGCAGTGACTGAAAAAAGTCGTAAAAATCCGGGTGTTGTGCAGGCTGTGGAAGTTGCCAAATCCCGGGAATCAATGGCTTGGTTATCCTGTGATTTTGAGAAGTTTAGCGGCAGTATTTTATCTGTCCCGACTCGTGATCAAATTCCACTGGATGTCCAAGAACAATTGGTCGTCGAATTCTACTCCAAATAGGTGTTGCACTAGTTAAGCGATTCCAAATTCTGTTAAAAGACTTTGGAAAAAGCGACGGCCCCCGCGTCTTTTGGATGCGATTTAAAATAAGCCTTAATGGTTTTATAAACCGGTGTGACACGAGACTAAAGGAGACACTGAATGGAAAATATGCGATTTCTTATCCCGGACCAGTTTCAGTGGGACGAGGAAACTCTGACACAGGAATATGGGAAGGTTACTTTCCAACCTCTGGAAAGAGGGTATGGCGTTACGATAGGCAACTCCCTTCGTCGGGTCCTTTTGACCTCGATTTTAGGAGATTCTGTTACTTCAGTTAAGATTGACGGTGTTTTGCATGAAAATACGGCAATTCCGGGAATTAAGGAAGATGCCATGGACATCGTTATTAATTTGAAGTCCTTAGTCGTGCGTTCCTTAGTTGAAGAACCTCAGACTCTGATTCTTGATGTTGATCGGGAAGGTGTTGTGACAGCTGCTGATTTCCAATCAAACAGTATGGTAACTGTCATAAATCCTGATCTTGAAATCGCCACGCTGAGTCCTGGCGCCAAACTGCAGATGGAATTAACTGTAGGACGAGGCCGTGGATATGTTCCGGCGGACGAGAATAAACCGGCTCATCAAATTATTGGTGTTTTACCTATTGATGCCATCTATACTCCTGTTCGTAGAGTTAAATATTTGGTTGAGAATACCCGTGTTGAACAGCGGACAGATTATGAAAAACTGACTTTGGAAATATGGACAAATGGTAGTGTTTCACCGCAGGATGCCTTAGGTGAAGCCGCTAGCCTTTTGATCAAGCATTTCCGAGTTTTTGTTCAAAGTACAGACTCTTCAGAAATTGAAGATGCTGCTCCGACGATGGATGAAAAGGTTCCTACCGAATCAGCCATTGGTGGCACTCAACATCCGTTGCTTGATAAGAGCATCGAAGAACTTGAATTGTCAGTTCGGGCATATAATTGCTTGAAGGCTGCCAACATCAAGACGATTCGTGAATTGATTATTTATAGTGAAGATGAGTTACTTAAATTCCGTAACTTTGGTAAAAAATCACTGAATGAAATTAAGGAAATCTTGGAAAAGATGGACCTGTTCCTGGGGATGAAAATCATCAACGGGCAGCCGGTAAAACGGGATTCAAACGACAGTATCTAGCCTTCCGGCAGATGTATTCGTTTCCTAACCATCACTGACATTGTGAAAAGAAGAGGTTACAGAGAGATATGCGCCATCGAGTAGCTGGAAAAAAGTTGGGTCGGACCACTTCCCACCGGATTGCCTTATTCCGGAATATGGTTACAGCCCTGTTTGAACATGATCGCATTGTGACCACCGAAACTAAGGCTAAGGTCCTGCGTCCGATTGCTGAGAAACTCATAACCCATGCCAAGAAAAATGATTTGCATCATCGCCGAATTGTAGCTCAGACTGTCCGGTCTGAGACGGTTGTGAAGCGATTGTTTGATGAAATTGCTCCGCGTTATGCCAACCGTAATGGCGGTTATACCCGGGTGATTAAAATGGGATTCCGTCCCGGAGATGCGGCGATGAAAGCCTGTCTTGAATTAGTGGATGCTCCCGAAAAAATCAAAGAAATTCCGGCCGATAAAACCGCTAAAGAAGAGGTGAAGGCAAGTGGAAAGCAAGCCTCAGCCAGTGCAACCGAATCAAAGTAGTTTAACAGCTCAGAAGGGGTCACGACTCTTTCTGAAGAAGTTTATCTTCACTGCCGGCTTAGTAGGCATTGTTTTAGGGTTCTTCTTAATGCCCTATGTGGATGCTTATGGACGTAACTGGCAAGGAATTGTGGCACCATTCCTGATTATTTTAGGTTATGTTTCGATTGTAATTGCCTTGCTTTTAAAAGCCGATGAATAATCGGTAAAAGAAATCAAAAAACCTCGTACCTTTCAAGGTACGAGGTTTTTTATTTGGTCTGAAATTTTCTTCAGCCAAAGTTCAATCGTCCACTTAACTCCCAATATCAAGAGAGTCATTGCACCCATGATTAGCAGCAATGTCGGTCCCAATGAGAGAAAGGCTGAGAACCAGGACGCCTCTTGAATAATGCTGAGGAAGGTTGCCAGAAAGACAATAAAGATACCGACGAAAACAGTCAGGAAGATAATCAGATGAGTGAGTTGAAATGTTAATTTGCAGGAAGTGGAGTTATCCGAGATTGGGATAAGAACAATATCTGAATAGTTAGAAAGTTCCAATGGATGTTTTGCCAGGATGAATGATTTCTGGGGAATAAGGGATAAATGGGACCCGTCCACCCGAATCCGAGGTGTCAGTCTTAGTGAAGAGATTTGCTGGTTAATGTAATGCCAGACTAATTCAATTGGAAGATCAAAAGTAACTTCAGTTGTCCATTTCATAATTTATTATCTCTTATTTCTTTGGTGTATGAATGGATAAGCCGAAGGAATCCTCTACGGCTTCCTGAATAGCTTCGGCCATGGTGGGATGCGCTCTAACATGTTCAGCAAAGTCTTTGTCTATCATTTCATTTTTGACAGCAAGTACACACTCACCCAGCATCTCTGCAACATTTTTCCCCATCAGATGAATTCCCAGTATCTGTCCGGTTGATTCCTTTGCAATAACCTTAACCAATCCATCCAGCTCCCCAGCCACCTGATAAGCAGCTAAAGTCCTGACCTGGAATCGACCTGTCCGGATGGGGATTTTTTGTTGTTCACAATCCTGCTGGGTGAGGCCGACAGATGCAATCGGTGGATGCGTAAAGGTGCAGGAGGGAATCGCATGATATTTCATTTCTCTGTTGTGCCCACACATGTTTTCAACAGCGATAAGCGCCTGTTTAGATGCAACATGCGCCAGCATCATCTTGCCGACTATATCGCCTGCCGCATAAATCCCAGGGATATTGGTTTGCATCTTTTCATTGACAATGACTTGTCCCTTTGGGCCCATTCCAAGGCCTGCATCCTGAAATCCCATATTTTCCGTATTGAGCGCCCGGCCGATTCCTATCAGGATTTGATTGACGATAATGGGGTCGCCTTTGGAAAAATGGGCCCGTATACCCGGATTCATTCTGTCAAAGGATAGCAGTCGGGTATCCGTCAAAAGACGGATTTTTCGCTTTCGAAATTGACGCGCCAATAAGGTGGAAATATCAATATCCGCTCCCGGTAATGGCAGGGGCATCATTTCCACCAGGGTTACATCAACCCCTAACTCGGACAGCGTAAAGGCCGTCTCACAACCTGTATATCCCGCTCCCAGAATCAGAATGGATTCGGGGAGCTTTTTTAATTGGAAAAATTGATCTGTGGAGAGTATCGTTTCCCCATCTGCAGGAAGGTCGGCCAGAGACGCGGGGCGGGAACCGGTACATAACAGAATGTTGTCAGCCGTAATGAGCTGGGATGAGTTGTTACCTGTTTTTATCTCAAGGGTTCTGCTATTTCGAAGCGACCCTGTTCCATATATGACGGTAACGCCCTGACTCTTTAATAAGGATTTGATTCCATTATTCAACAGAGAAACAATATTTTCCTTCCGATTGAAAATAGCATTAAAATCAGCGGTTACCTGTCCCTCAATATGTATTCCAAAATCCGATGAATGTTGGGCTTTATATAATAATTCTGATGCGTTTAGATAGGCTTTGCTGGGGATACATCCTTTCCACAAACAGGTTCCACCCAACTGTTCTTTTTCAATCAAACAGACTTTGCGTCCTAACTGTGCTCCCCGAATAGCTCCCGTGTATCCGGCAGGTCCGCCACCCAGAATAGCTATGTCGTAATGTGGAACATCATTATGAGTCATAACAAACACTCCTTACTGAACTATTGTAATTCTACAACGGGATTTGTGTTAAATCTGTGTTAATAATAGTATAATAATTGTTTACCCTTTTATCGGGAAAGGAGGTCGGGATAATATGCAGGGATACCTGCCATTAATTCAACTTATTGCCGGACTGTGCCTGATGCTCTTTGGTGCACAATTGGTGGGAGATGAACTCCAATCGATTGCTGGACCTCGGTTCCGGAAATCTTTATCCCGATTCACTTCTAATCCTTTCAAAGGTCTTCTGGCAGGCATTACACTGACAGGAGTCCTCCAATCCTCCAGTGTAACGGCTGTCCTTATTGTCACCCTGGTAAATGCCGGAATCATTACTCTGGCTACCGGAATAGCCCTCCTATTAGGCGTGAATATTGGAGGCACCGTCGCTGTCCAACTCATCGCATTCAATGTCTTTGCTTATGCGCCTTTATTGATAATTATTGGAATTCTAGCTCGACTTGTCACTCGATATCGTCCCGTTAGTTCGGTGGGTAGTGTTATCCTGGGAATCGGGTTTGTATTTTATGCGTTATCCGTCATGTCCACAGCGCTGAAACCTTTAGCGTCAAATGCCTTATTTCAAGAAGTCCTTCAGGCTTTTAACCAAACCCCCTTATATACAATTATGATTGCGGCCCTATTTACTGCCATGGCGCAAAACAGTGCTGTGACCGTGGGTTTGGCGTTAGTCTTCGCGTTAAATGGGTTAATGACATTACCTCAGACGATGCCGTTGATATTGGGTGCCAATCTGGGTATTACGGCAACCGCTTTGGTTTCTTCTCTGGGTAAACATCAGGATGCTCGCCGATTAGCCATTGCTAACCTGATTGTAAAAAGTGCCGGGGTTCTGTTTTTTGCCATCTTCTTACAGCAGTTCAGCTGGCTGATAGCTCAAACCTCCAGTGATGTTGGTCGTCAGGTGGCCAATGCTCACACTTTGTTTAATGTGATTACGGCGCTTGTTTTCCTGCCTATGACGGGCCTACTGGCAAAAGCAGGCCGGATACTGGTTCCAGATAAATCTGAAAAGGCAGATGATAACCAGCCCCGGTTTCTGGATGATATGTTTATTGAGAATCCGAGCGTTGCCTTAGGCGAATCTGTTCGGGAAACCCTTCGACTGGCCAATGCTGTCGAACGAATCCTCCGAAATATCCCTGAGTGTTTTACACAACCCACGGACAAATTATTCAAAGAAATATTTTCCTTGGAAGAAAAAGTGGATACGTTGGAAGAAGCCATTAAACATTATTTGATTCAGGTGGGTTCAGATCGGCCCTTAACAACGAGTCAGGCACACCGTCAGGTGGGAATTTTGACTATTGCCACCCGACTGGAAAATACAGCTGACTTGGTTTCAAAGAATATTATGGGAATTGCCCAAAAGAAAAAACAGTTGGGTGGAAGATTTTCTGAGCCAGGTTGGAACGATATTATGGATCTTTATCAACAGGTCTTTTCCAATTACCGGATGGCCATTACGGCTTTTGCAAATAATGATAAAGATTTGGCCCGACAAGTCGTACATAATAAACAAGCCAATTCTCAGCAGGAACGGGTTTACCGTCTAAAACATATTGAACGGTTACGCCAGGGGCTTGCGGAATCCATTGAGACCAGTGAAATCCATCTGGACCTTCTTACGAACCTCCGAATGATTGATTCTCATACGGCGTCGATTGCACGAGCCGTTATCGGCGAAAACACCCATTAATATACCCCCAAAGCCAGAGTTTGATTCTTACCCTTTACTGAATCATTCACGGAGCTGCTCGGAGCAGGTCCGTGGTTTGTTCGTTAAACATAAAGACTTTTGGCATAAATAAAACCGGGATTCAGTTGAACTGAATCCCGGTTTTTTGTATCGTTGACCGTGTTTAGTTCTGGTTTTCGATTAAGACCAGCATTTTTCCCTTGGCCTGGATATCCATGTTCATGGGTTTATCCATAATGTTCATGTCAATACCGATAACAAAATCGGCAATGATTTGCTGGCTGATTTTTGCGACTCGAGATTTACCTAAGCCGACTTGCATTTGGCCGCTTTGTTCAAATGCGGCTTTTTTGAAGGTGAATTTTAAATCACCATTCATGGGCATGGGAGCCATGGCACCGGCTGATTTTCCGAATTTGGAGAAATCAAAGCTCATGGATGTTCCGGTAAAATCATTTTTCGTCTTGTAATCAATGACGGCTACTTTTTCACCATTCACATCTTTTATATCTTTAACTTGATACTTGGTGATAATTTGCAGTGGTTTTGAGAATTTTATCGGCAGTGGGATATCCTCAAATCGGGTGGTGTCTGCCCATGTATCCCCAATACCGATTTCATCCATCGGGATGAAACGACGGTTCATTTTCATCATGTAATTTTTCATTTGACTCTGGAGGTCACTAAAGGCGGGATCTTTCTCTAATTCTTTATACATGGAGTTTTCATAATTAAGAACTTTGCCTTTAGAATCTACGGTGAACTGCATGACGGCATCCTTGAAAGGATTGGGAGTCGCAGCTTTGGTTGAGTCGGACCCTCTGGTGTCCATTTCTTTCCCGTTTAGAAAAGTTTTGAATTCCCCGCCCTTTTCTGTCATCTGGATACGCTGTCCCAGTACATTTACATTGATGTCTGGGTTTTTTAAGGCAAGATTGAAAGTCCCTGTTCCATCCGGGGTAACAGACAGTGTGGATACTTCAGCAAGCATCCCAACACTCAAATTAACCGGGATAGCTGAGTCTAATCCCATTGATTTCAAATTGGGGTCATTCGTCGCAAATTTTAAAGTGCCATCTCCAATGACATTGACTTTAACCTTTGCGGTTTCACCTTCGGTATAGATGAAATTTACAGGAACTTTAGGTTTGGGTTGAGCCAAAGATAAGCTGGCAATCCCTAAAATAGCCAAACAAATACTGATAGTTCTTCTTAATTGCATAATTGACACGCCTCCGTTTTTGTCTAAAATATCCACGGCTCATTTTAGCATTACTGGTATTAGAAGCATAGGTAAATAATTGATAGTAAAGGAAAGTTGATTAGTCAGTATTCAGTATTCGGGCAAAGATATCATACTGTTGCCGGCGAAAATCCCACCAGTACAGCAAGCCTGTACCATTCGGTCTGGACATGATATGGGGGTAAATTTGTTGACTGGTCTCTATAACCAGAGGAGACCCGTTTAATGGATAGATGAGTTTGCCTGTGAGTGAAATATGCTGTTGATACAAGTCAAAATTACCTCTGCGGTCATCGGACCATACAATGATTGCGCCCCCACTGCCATCCGGGGTCAGGAGTGAATCTGTGATTCTGTCGCCTTTCAGGTTTACAGCCTCAATGGATTTCTTATTCCACTTATAACTGCCGTCCCGGTTGATAGCCTGTATCCCCAGTCCACATTCTTTTTGTGAGGGGCGGACAATGTTCCACACGACCAAAACACCTCCCTGTCCGTCAGATGTTGCTATTGGGAAGAATAACCCTTCTTGTTCGGTTCCTGCCAATATGGGATTGTTTCCCCAGAGAGTCATACCGTCCATGTTAAACCTCTGGGCATAAACACCGTAATAATAATCTGTTGGATTGTCCCAAACGACAATCACGCCCCCAGTTCCGTCAGGTACTGCTGAGAGAGAGGAAGTATCCATGAGGGTATCCGCTACTTTAATGCCATAGGGACCCCACTTCCGTTGTCCGGTGGGACTGATTTTCTGAATATAAATACTGTTTTCTTCTACCCCTTTGATTTGATACAAAAGGATTATTTGGTCTGGATAATCCATGATAAATTTGGGATCCCCGTTACTTCGAGGTGTCGAGGATATTTGCATTGGTTTTTTCCAGGCCAGCGTTCCTGTTTCAGTGTTTATCCGATTTAGAAAAAACCGAGTTTGAGTTTTAAATATTTCTTTCCAGGCAAGATACAGGTTTCCTGTTTTATCACGAAGTAACCATGCTTTAACTTGCATGGGGCTGGTTTTGGTTAAGGGAACACCCGAGTTGGCCCACTTTCGATGGCCCTTTGCCGTCAGGTGCTGCAGATAAAAATAACGGTCTCTGGACTGCATATCCTGCCAGACTACAAAGATGCCCCCTTGTCCATCCTCAACAGCCAGAGGGTACTCTTGCCTCCCCGGGTTTTGACAAACAGAGATTCCGCCAGAACGCCACAAAGATTCGCCATTACTGTTAATGTGTTGGGCATAGATATCCAGACTGGATTGCCGTTTGTCCTGCCAGACTACAAAATAACCTGAATCTCCATTGGTTACGGAAACAGGGAACCCCTGATTCCCATCCGCAATACAAACAGGTATCTCGGGCCCGAATTCGGACGGTTTCGCACCACTGATTATGACCAGCAGGATCCCGATTAAAATAATCATCCAATATCGTGGCATTACAATCTCCTGTTCGTATCCCCCCAATCTAAACCGGGTACCTTTCTTTGTCAATGATACCTTGGTTGAATTTTGGAGAGGGTTGCTGGGTATTCACATGCAAGATAAATAAAATTCATCAGGGATGTACCTGCATTATAATATCTACATTATGGACATTATCTTGAAAGCTGTGATGAGTGGTGTATTTGCCGGAATCATTCTCTGGCTATCCGGAACACGATATAGTTACCTGGGTGGAATACTCCTGTTTTTCCCAATCATCAGTTTGCCGACCTTCTTTTTTATGAGTCAATCCGGTCAGGTAGAAAAGATGAGACAGACCATCTGGTGGAGTGTTTGGTCTATTCCGGTGTGGCTTTGTTTTGCCGCAGTGTTATATATCATGAGTTATAAGATACGGCCTGTGCCCGCGGTATTAACGGCCTTAGGTGCCTGGTTTTTGGCGGCCACATTATTGGTTTTGATTAAAAAGTAAATGAAGGAGTTTGTCATGCGTAGAGGATTGTGGATTTGTTTTATTCTGATGAGTTTACTTTGGTTGGCGATTCCTGCCGAGGCCACTGTCTTTGTTCCGGCAAATGACTCCCGTATTCAATACTGGGGCAGAGTCTATTCAGAGAATAGCATAGTTAATTTGGATTGGCCGGGTACTACCATTGTTGTTAAGTTTACGGGCCGCCGTATCAAAATGAGGTTACTTGAACCTACGAAAAATACCTGGTGGATAAGAATTGATAATCAGGATTGGCGGCGATTCGATGAACCGGGCACTGCGACTGAATTCGAAATGACAGATTCCATTCTCTCGGAGGGTGAACATACCCTGATTGTTTCCAAAAAGAATGAGAGTGGATGGGGATATATGAGAGTGGTGGGTTTCATCCTTGAAGACGGTGAAAAGGTACTTCCTCCACCGGCACGCCCTGCTAAAAGTATTGAATTTATTGGCGACTCCATTACCGCTGGATTTGCTGTTCATGGCCCCTATAACAATAAAAATGGGGATGGTCGTCTGACCTATGGATATATGGCGGCAATGGATCTGGGTGTCGAGCCCATTATTACCGCCATCTCAGGGATTGGGCTGTCACATAACTTGTACAAAATGTCTGATGTCGGCACACTTCCGAAAGCCTATGACCGCATCAACAATACCGTTAAGAAACACCAGATGGATGGTAAACCAATAGACCCAGCCATCATAACGGTGAATCTCGGGACCAATGATTCGGAACCCATGGCAGACCCGTTGGTTTTTCAGACTCATGCCTACGCATTTCTGAAACAGCTGCGAAGTCATCATCCCCAGGCATGGATTTTGGTCATGGAACCCTTCAAGGGAATGTTTGAAGAACAATGGCGGAATGCCATCACTAAAATTCAGACAAAGGATAAGGACTCCAAGGTTGTCTTTATTAAAACCGATGGATGGTTGGACCCTAAAAAAGGAAGTATTGACGGAACTCATCCAAACGAGATTGGGAATCGTGGCATTGCCGATAAACTGGTTCCGATACTCCGCGAATATCTTGAAAAGTAAATAAATAGTTATCTCTACATAATTTTATCTTTGAGGATGGTCAGATAATGCGTAAGTTATTTGTTGTTATGTTGAGTGTGTTGATGTGTTGGGGGTGTTTTACATCGTTTGGGTGGGCAGCCAAAAACTCAGATAGGGAGTTCCGTGCTGTCTGGATCACCACAGTGTGGAATCTTGATTGGCCGAATAAAAATGATTCTCCGGCCATGCAGCAAAAAGCTCTCCTGGATATTCTGGATAAGGCCACTTCCTTGCGTTTAAATGCTGTGATGTTCCAAGTACGACCCGAAGGCGATGCTCTTTATCAGTCCACTTATGAACCTTGGTCATCATGGTTAACGGGGACTCAGGGGAAGGCCCCACAACCGCTTTGGGATCCACTGTCGTTTGCGGTTAATGCGGGACATGAACGAGGGCTGGAAGTCCATGCCTGGTTGAATCCCTATCGGGCCGGTGTTACTGCTACGACTCAAAAGGCACGCAATCACATTTCAAAAACGCATCCTGAACTAGTGAAAGAGTACGGTGGTTCTTTATATATCAATCCGGGAGCTGACGGATCTGTGGAATACATCAAAATGATTGTTTCAGATATTGTGAGTCGGTATGATGTGGACGGTATTCATTTTGATGATTATTTCTATCCCTATCCCAAACGGGGTCTGGAGTTTGATGACAGTAAAGAGTATCAGGCTTATATCAGCCAGGGTGGAAATTTAAGAAAAGATGACTGGCGGCGAGATAACGTCAACAAGATGATCAAAGAGGTCGGGGAAACTATCAAAGCAGAAAAACTCTGGGTTAAATTTGGTGTTTCGCCTTTTGGTATTTGGCAGAATGGTTATCCCACTGGAATTGCTGGGTTAGAGTCATATAAATCTTTATATTCGGATTCAAGGAAGTGGTTACAGGAAGGTTGGGTGGATTATTTGACGCCCCAAATCTACTGGAACATTGATGCGCCGAAGCAAAGTTATAGCCGTATTTTGCAATGGTGGATGGAACAGAATACTCAGAACAGGCATGTGTATGCCGGATCCAACATTGTTCAAGGTGGGCCGGCGGCCGAAGCTCCATCCATTCAAGAGGGAATCCGGAGGATCCAAGTCACCCGTGAATTAGGTGCGCAGGGGATAGTTTTTTATAGTGCCCGAGCATTAGTAAGAAATAATAGTCTGGCGGAGAGTTTCCGAATGTCGTGTTTCCCACGACTGGCATTGACACCGGCCATGCCTTGGAAGGAAGATACCGCTCCTGCCGCTCCGGAGAATGTCCAATGGACGGTTGATAGCCTGGGTAACCACCGGTTACAATGGAGTTCTTCTTTAGATTCATCGACCTACCGGTGGGCTGTTTATAAGAGAATGAATTCGACTTATACTTTGTTAAAAGTGATTCCTGCCCGGGAATCAAGCCTGACCATCTCACTGACGGAAGCCGGTAGTCCCAGTGCTAAGTTTGCAGTGTCTGCCCTTGACCGGTTAAATAATGAGAGTGAGCGGGTCAATGCCCAATAATTTGTCTTAGATAAAACCTGACGGCCTTCTGGATATTCCGGAGGGCCGTTTTTGTTGTGATGTGGTTCGCCGGCAAGTTGGATGTCAGGGGTTATTTATTCTTTACGAATGACCGTGAAAATCCTATACTTCTAGTGTAAATTTAAGAAAGGGTTTTTCCCCATAATGAAGAAACTATCGAGTTTAATAGTCTCCCTTATATTTCTCCTTCTGACCAGTTTTGGCTGGACCTATAGTGTTGTTACGACGGATGTTTTAGTTGTTGGGGGTGGCTGTGGAGGTGCGGCGGCTGCCGTTCAAGCCGGACGGATGGGGGTAAAGGTTATCCTCGTAGAAGAAACGCCATGGCTGGGCGGCATGATGAGTTCTGCTGCCGTGAGTTGTTATGATGGGAATCAAGGAACTCTGGAAACGGGTATCTATAAGGATGTAAACAATAAAATAATACAATACTATGGTGGGAATGCAAATGCTGTTAAGACTGGGGCCTGGGTCAGCGTATTTTGTTTTGAACCTAAAGCCGGGAACTGGGCCTGGCAGCAACTGGTTTCGACTACGGGCAATATCCAGACTTACTACAATTCGACTTGTATCAGTGTTATCCAAAGTCAAAATACTATCAAGGGTGCTGTCATCGTTACTTCATCCGGGGATACTGTCGAAATCAGAGCCCATGTCACTCTGGATGGTACTGAGTATGGAGACCTTCTTCCTCTGGCCGGAATCCCTTACCGATTAGGACGTGATGCGAAATCTACCTTTGGTGAATCCGCCGCAGAAGATACGACGGATATGCTGGTACAGGACCTGACTTACTGTGCGGTATTTAAAGATTATGGAACACCCACTACATTAATTCCTCAACCTCCCGATTATGACGCATCCCTATACGATGGAAGTTTCAAGGAGCCGTGTACCGATACAACGATTCATTACCACACCCTTCACACCTGGGCTTCCATGATTAGTTATGGGAAACTCCCCAATAACAAATATATGATCAATTGGCCCTTCCATGGGAATGATGCGGATGTGATTCCACATGAAATGACTCCTTACGCAAGACAGACTGCACTACAAAGAGCCAAGAACATTACCTTGGGATTTCTTTATTACATTCAGACGAATGGACATCCTCAAATTGGTTTAGCTACGGATGAATATGAGACTCCGGACTATTTGCCTCATATCCCCTATGTTCGGGAAGCCCGTAGAATGCAGGGTCTGGTCACTTACAGACAACAGGATGTTGTTAATCGGTATGACAACAATCTCCCTCCACTTTATAAGACCAGTATTGCCGTGGGAGATTATTCTATTGACCATCACCACGCTATTTTTGTGAATGATGCGGACAATCCTTATCGTAATATGGGAGAGCATTATCCTGCCAGCCAAAGCCCCACTATCCCCTATGGTACTCTGATTCCTGAAGGTAAAGACGGATTTATGGCTTGTGATAAAAACATTTCTGCAAGCCATATTGTGAATGGGAGTACCCGTCTTCAACCGATCGTGATGTTGACCGGTCAGGCGGCTGGTGCAGCAGCGGCGTTAAGCTGTCAGTCTAGTATTCAGCCCCGACAAGTCAATGTTCGTCAGTTACAGCAGGTGCTGCTCAATTATGGTTCCATGCTGATGCCCTTCAAAGACGTCAGTAGTACATATTGGGCGTATCAGCCTATCCAGAGGGTATCGGTGGCGGGGGCGCTTCGCGCAAGGGACATTACCAGCAGCTGGTTGAAATCCTGTTATTTTGATCCATCTGCCACAATGACCTATTATGATGGCGCGTTGGCTCTGCGCCGGGCATTGGCCGTGGATGTCCTAACCACCCAATATATCTGGGACACAACAGGAATAAGTTTGACGCGTGATGCATTGGCTGGAGCCGTATGGCAGTTGTCGGGAAGCCCGGAACCCCAAACATCTACGCCCTATTACACAGATGTGACTGCCGGGATGCCCTTGTTCAAAGCCATCCAGTATTTCCGTCAATTACGATGTACTCAGGGTTGGGCTGAAAACAGTCAATTCCTGCCGTCTTCCGTGGTTAAAAAAGAACAGTTAGCGGTTACTATTGATAAAGCCTTTGACCCCTTTAACCGGTTACCGATTACATTGTCAGTGGATACTCCCGTTCAAACAACGATTCAAAAAATGATGGCTCGTTGGAGTCGGCATTACGATGTGACAGTGGAAAACCGGATAGGGAATCCGCCGAGCTGGTTTACGCCCAGTGGAGATAATTGCCGGGACATGGCATTCAATCCCACAACACGACATCTCCTGATTTCCAATGATAGTACTCAGAGTATCCACATTATGAACAGTGTGGACGGTTCTGATTTAGGCCGACTGGATAATACCGGTTTGATGGGTGGATACCGAAATCTGATGTCTCTTGATGTGGCGGCAGATGGTGTCATTTACGCCTGTAATTATGACAGTACGCAATTCCGTATCTACCAGTGGGCGAATGAAACCGCCACTTGTTCTCTGGCGGCGCAAATCAGCCTTCCTTCCTATGCAGGCCGAGTGGTCCGAGCCTGGGGCAGTGGAGCGGAAACGAAATTATTTGTTACCAGTTCAGAATCCCATATCAGGTTCCATGTATTGACCACTGGAAATGGAGCGCAGTTTGGGTTATCGGAAACGGTTAATTTATCTTCTGTTACCGTGGGCAGTTATGGAATCTATGGCGTTGGCGTAGAATCGGCTTCTTCTCTTCTCTTAAAAGGCAGTCAGAGTGAACTGTATCGGGTTATGAAGAGTGGGAGCTCCTGGCAACTCTCTGCGGTAAATAATGAGGGGTTTGTCAGTGGATTAGGAACGTCTTTAGTGGCGCAGAATATGGAAGATTATATGGGTTCCCTGATTCATCTGGATGCCGGACCTTATCTCCTTTCGACAGGTGTTTCCACGACCGTTAACGGTGCTTTGATATATCAATGGTCGGAAAATCATCCGGTATTGAGAGGCGCGGCTCTTTTCCCCTCCACAAACCCGAATACAAATCTGGCCGGGAACGTGTGTTATGACCCGATTACGGCAACCCTGTATGTCATGAAAACCAACAATGGCATGGCTGCTTATGACATGACTCCGTTTGTCGGTCCTACAGCAGCGCCCCTGTGGAATAATTTGATGGATTGATATCAACAGGCAGTACGGGAGCAGTGCTAAAATGATTAGCAATGAACCGTATTGCCTGGATATCTCGTATCAATAAAGGATGGTTGTTAGTCGCCCTCCTGTTACTTGTGGTTTGTCCGTTATTAATGATTCGTGGACCTGGGCATATTATCGTTAAAGAATTAAGCCCTGATATCGTCAGCCGCCCCCATTGGATTCCTCTTTTTACCAATCTGGTCATGAAAGAGGCCTTCTTCAAAATCAGTGTTTATGTACTGCTTGCCCTGACTCTTTGCAGTAAACTTTTATCCCGCGAGACCCGGTTAAGACCCTTGCCCGTAGGGAGTGCGCTCCTGTTATTTGTAGTCGCTGCTACCCTGTCCATCCTTGCCAACCTTTCTCATGTTTTACCGGATCACTATGAGAGCTGGACCCTTTTGGTTTTGGGTGTTTTGTTGATATATATCCTCAATGACAGGAATTGGAAACGAGAAGAGGTTCTCCGTCTTTCCGGGTGGCTGGTTTTGACAGGTGTCGTCGTTGCCTTAATGGCCACCAGTCAACATCTTCAATTTTATTGGTGGGGATTACTTCCTCAGGCCGATGACCGGAATCGAATGGCCGCCACCATTGGGCATAATAACGGTGTTGCCTGTTTTATCATGTTATGCAGTGCAGCCCTCCTGTATCTTCGGAAAAATGGCCATTATACGCAACGATGGTTCAAACCTGTTACTGGCCTGTTGCTGGTGTGGTTTGGATTTATCCTGTTAGCGACCCTGTCTCGTGGAGTCTGGCTGGGTGTGTTGGCAGGGGCTCTTCTCCTGTTTTATCGAAGTGTTGTTCAGACCGGTTGGAAAGACTTTATCCGTAAATTCCGATGGCAAATTATTGCCGGAGCTTTGATTTTTATGGTGGGGTTCGGGATTCTCTCATTCAAAAATCCCCTGAATCCTTTAGGTGTATCTATTACGCAACGGCTTCATGATACTTTGTTACAGAAAAAAACTTATTTCCGGGATGACCGGATCCGGATGTGGGCCGGGTCGTGGACTTTATTCAAGGATAATCCGATTACGGGGTGTGGACTGGGTTCCTTCAAATACTGGATTCCATTGGCGCAGGGTGAATATTTTGACCAGCATCCGAATACCCAGTTAGAACCTACGGCCAAACTGACCAATCATTCCCATAATGAATATCTGGAAGTCCTGGCCGAAATGGGTCTTATTGGTTTTGCAGCCATGGGCTGGCTTTTGTTTGTCTTTATCCGGCGAGCCTGGAAATCCTCTTTGATAACGGATTCTGTTTTGGGTGACCGAAGCGCTATATTGGCGGGAGTTCTGGGCGTATTGATTCAATCTCTGGTGGACTTTCCTTTCCATGTGGCTCCACTGGCGGCAACATGGATATTCTTTGCTGTCTGGGTAATATGGGAACCTTCAAACCAATCTCCAACAACTGTGGAACAAAATTCACTGACCTTAAAAGAGAAAGCGACCCTGATTCTGACGGGTATTTGTGTGCTTCTGTTGACCTGGCCCATACTGGTGACCTTGAAAGCGGATTATGCCAAAAACAGATTGGAATATTATCTTCAGGTGGCCGAAGATTTACGAATGGCAGATTCGCAAGAGGGTGTTACAGCGGCTTTGAATCTTGCTGCAAAATATGGAAATCAGGCCGTGCGGCTTGACCCCCGAAATGGTCGGGCTCACTATCAGTTGGGATTGGCTTATGTACGGTTAGGGGATGTGTTGGGGGCGGTTCACCAATATCAACTGGCGCTGCGTGATATGCAATACTCCGACCTTCATTATGATTTTGCGGAGGCTTCTGAATGGCTCCGGAGAAATGCTCTTGAAATGAATGACCAGCAATCTGCCCGAGCTTTTACGGAACTGGCTATTACCCATTACCGAATGGCAGGATTTATTTATCCTCCCGTAAAAAGTCTGGCCTTGGAATATCACGGTGATGGAAAAGTCTATAAACCATCTGAATCATTGTTTAGAGCAGGGCTTCTTCTTTGGGAGTCAGGAAAACAGGCAGAGGCTGTCAAACTTTGGAAGAAGGCTGACCGGAATGACCCTTATTTCATGGAGGCCCGGTTTTTATTCCCCACGGTAAAACTTGTGGATATTGGGGATAAAAAACATGCGGAAGAGTTGTTGTGGCAGGCCCTGGCAATTGACCCTTATCAGCGGGAGGCAGTCTTCCGTTTATTCAATTTGTTGGGGAATCCTCCAGACCGTATTGATGAAACGCTGCCTTTGTTAAAACGGCTTTTAGAAAAAGACCCCAGGGATCTTGATGCCATGCTGGGTATTGGTTTGTACTGGCAAATCAAGGGCGACAAAATGCAGGCACATCAATGGGCAGATAAAATCCGTGCCATTAACCCGTATTTCCCCAATCTCTACCTGATCAAACCCTGATAGAAATTTTCCTTTTCAGGGATATCTATGTGATTCTTCACGCCGATTAAAGTCTTATTTATCACTTCTATTTCTACAAGTATGATTCGAGTCTCAGCAACGAAGAAGGTACGGAGAGGGTCTGAACAGCTCCGTGAAATGTTCGTTATTTGTGCGGTTTCCCTAGGGAATTATCAAACCAAAGTCCCACTATCGAACCGGGTGGACACCTTTCTTGAGTCGCAGTAGAATCGGTATAAATAGCCACACTTATTTTTTGTGGAAGGAATTTACCTATGGAAAGCCGTTTAATTGATAAATTAAAACTTCAATATTTACCCGTCGCTTTTCTGATGATGGATGAGAAGCCCGCCGATGTTTTAGAAGCCAGAGAAGGTGTCTGGACTTGTGTGGTGCCCTTTTTCAGAGCTGCCGCCAAAGGTAAAATGGTCGTTTTCAGCCGAAAAACAACCACCTGTCTGGGTGGGAAAGTGGGAATGGGATTTGGAAATGCTTATATGAATTTTCCGGGTGGAATAGAATATTTCCTTTCGGCAGGTAAAGAAGGATTCCGAGAGGGTGAGGGATATATCAAAACACCTGAACTGGCAAAAGACTTCGTGGATAATCTTCCGATGACTGACATTCCCAGTGAATATGTTGTCTTGAAGCCGGTGACTCAAGTGAATCCCGAATCGGAAACGCCCGTCTTGATTTCTTTCTATGTGAATATGGACCAGTTGTCCGCATTAACTGTGTTGGCGAATTATAACTCTCCGGGAATTGACCAGGTGAGGATTCCTTTTGGCGCCGGATGCCAGTCTCTTTTTATCCTGCCACTCGATGAATCCAAAAAAGAAACACCTAAAGCCGTCGTTGGTTTACTGGATGTCACAGTCCGGCCCATGGTAGATAAAAATTATGTTTCCTTTACCGTTCCCTATCAAATGTTTTTAGAGATGGAACAAAATATTTCCGGTAGTTTTCTGGAAAAGGAAAATTGGAGCAGGGTCCGAGAACGCATCACCGAATAAATCAGTCATGAATTGGATGCTGCGTTGCGCGGTGTCTATGGAAAGTTGTGACGTGAGTATAACCGGCCTGATGAAGAATCTCCGGCAGTGATTCGTAGGCTGTCCCGATATCCTCTGGTTTATGGGCATCTGACCCCAAGGTGATGGGGATGTCATATCTTCGGGCTATCTCCAGAAAATCTGGAGCAGGCCGATAACAGTCTAATTCATGCCGTTTCCATCCGGTATCAAATTCAATGACCTGTTGATTTTCTCGACACACTTCGCAAAACTCTTCCCATAATTCGATATGGATATCCGGTTCGGGCAGGTGACTCAAGATGGAATGGATCTTGACTAAATCCGGATGTGCCAGAAAATCAAATAATTGACTTCGGGCTGCTGATTTCATCATCTGATAATATTCGATGAACAGATGCTCCAGAGTTCTTCCGGTTTTATCATAGGCTCTCCGGCCCTCTGGTGTGGGAAGCCAATTCGGTAAAAAATGAACCGCTCCAGCCAGGAAATCAAAAGGAGCCTGTTTTTTCAGGTGATGCCACTTAGATTCAAATTCTGGGGCGTAATCCAGCTCAAGGCCTACTCTAATCTTAATATCCCGGTTTGTCTCTTGTAGGGCCATCAGCGTGTCATAATAGGCCGGTATATCATCCATCTGTAAGGAAGTATGGTTGTAGGTAGGGTGATATCTGGGTCCATGTTCTGAAAACCCTATTTCGTGGATTCCCTTTTGCCGGCAGACTTCTAAATGAGCGTGCAGTGGCTGATTGTGCGGCCAATACCGCCCATTTATAAAAGTGTTCGGGTGTACATGATAATCAACCCAATACATGGATATGATATTTCCCTTTCGTAAATCAACTTCTAGTTTGAGTTTAACTCAAGGCTTCTGAAGTGCGTAGAATATTCGGTAGGTTTGGGCTTTCGGTGGGTCGAAGGAAAAACACTTGAATTGTTCTCTCAGGACCAGCCCCGAGCTCTTTATAATCTCATTCATTTGAGTGGGAGTATAGGCTCGTTCCTGGAAGGATTGAGTGAAGATCTTAGGCGTTTTTCCCGATTGGTCTGTGAAAGTTCCATTTAATGTCGCAATACGGGTTTTACGGTCATAGGTACTGTTTAAAACTAATTCTATTTTATCGGACGTTTCTCTCCGGACCGCATCATCCCACTGCTGAGACAATTCATAGGGAGTTACCATATCAAACAAAAACCATCCGCCTTTTTTCAATGCGTGGCAGGCCCCCTTCATTACCATGGACAGCTCTTCTTCCTTCAAAATATGGTTCATGGAATCGAACAGGCACACGGCCAAATCAAATTCATTTTTGAAGGTGAGTTTCCTCATATCTTTTTCCAGATAGGTGATCTTCATCCCCTCTTCTTTAGCTTTTCTTTTAGCTTCCGTCAGCATGGCCTTTGAAATATCAATCCCTGTGACCTCATAACCTTTATCGGAAAACCACATGGCCGTGTCCCCAGTTCCACAACCCATATCCAACACATGGGTCCCGTTAAAATTTAACCGGACCAGCATGTCATCCAGATAAGGAATAATCATAAATGAAAACAGATTGAATCCCAGGATGTCATAGAAAGGGGCGAATTTCTGATAGTTATCCGATTTGATTTGAGGCATATTTACTTCCATTCATGGATAATCTGGGGGATGTCGGCAAAGGTTTCCGCTACCCCATCGGGAGTGACTGCGGAGGGATATTGAAGACCTTCGGAAGATTTTACATAGGTAGCCAGAATGGCTTTCATTCCGATGGCTTTCGGGCCTTCAACATCATAGGCCGGAACATCTCCAACCATCACCGCTGATGGATGTTCAACTCCCAGAGCATTGAGTGCCATATTGTATATCTCTGGTAAAGGCTTCCGATAAAAATGGTCTGAAGATACGGTGACAAAATCAAAATACTCCGTCAGGTTTCGTTCTTGAATTTCATCCCGTATCAAATTGCTGGAACTGGCATTTGAAATAATAGCCAGTTTATAACCGGCTGTTTTCAGCGCATCAAGGACTTCATGACATTGGGACACCAGAACATAATTATTCCGTTCAGGCCGGAAATAGGCACGCACCGCTTCATCTCTCTGCCAGGCCGACAATTCCGGTGCCTGACATTCCCGTAATGTCTCCATCAGGACATCCTCACTGGGATATTCGTGATTATTTTTTCTGCCCAGAGTGGCATAAGCGTGTTTATTCTGATGGAATTTATTGGCAGTTAATTCAGCCAATTCCTGGCTTTTGACCAGGGGTTTCAAATACTCAGTCATCCCGGCGATGTTTTTCGGGTGCTGGATTTTCCAATCCATTTCAATGGATACAATGGTGTTCCCGTAATCGAAACAAAGAGCTTTTATAGACATTTGATCATCCTGAATAAGTTTATGGATATTTTACCTGAATTAGCAGGATAAAGAAAAAGGCGGCTGTCGTGAGACAACCGCCTTGGTATCATCATAGAGATAGTTGGAATTATGCTTCGTCTTCGGATTTGACCTTCCGATCGGATGTTTCGATGATCTTCTTCTGGACATCCGGCGGACATTCCGCATAATGAGAGAACCTCATAATGAAGGAACCACGGCCGCGGGCAATCGAACGAAGATCCACGGAGTATCTGTGCATTTCCGCCTGTGGGACCTGGGCTTTGATGACCTGATAACTCCCGTCAGCTTCCATACCCATGACCTGTCCACGGCGGGAATTCAAATCACCCATGACCGCACCCATGTATTCTTCAGGAACACGGACTTCAACATTCATGACCGGTTCCAAAATGGTCGGCTTACACTGTTCCATTGCTTTCTTATAAGCCATGGAACCTGCAATCTTAAAGGCCATATCAGAAGAATCTACATCATGGTAAGAACCGAAGTGGAGTCTGACCTTAAAGTCAACCGCTGGATATCCGGCCAGGATACCATGTTCTTTCGCTTCGCGAATACCCTTTTCAATGGATGGAATGAAGTTGGAAGGAATCACGCCGCCATGAATATCATTGAAGAATTCAAAATCAGAGCCGCGCGGTAAAGGTTCCATATCAATTACGCAGTCACCATACTGGCCACGGCCACCAGACTGGCGTTTGAATTTACCCTGGACACCCAATGCTTTTGCTTTGATGGTTTCCCTATAGGGGATTCTGGGTTCTTTCAATATGGCATCCGCACCGAATTTAGATTTGGCTTTTTCCAGCATAACATTCAAGTGCATTTCACCCATGCCGGAAATTAATGTCTGATGCATTTCACTGTCACGCTTCAGTGAAAGGGTCGGATCTTCTTCTAATAAGCGGCTGAAAGCGTTGCCGAGTTTATCTTCTTCACCCTGTGTCTTGG
Organism: uncultured bacterium; assembly: GCA_964644695.1. Classification (GTDB taxonomy): domain Bacteria; phylum UBP4; class UBA4092; order UBA4092; family UBA4092; genus CAZXWN01. The sequence goes on along the minus strand of CAZXWN010000016.1, from coordinate 21,746 downwards.
CCTCAATCGCCATTGTGATTTGTGGCTCTGGGTATTTGATGGGGGTGAGTTTTATATTGCTTCCCTTGGCACATAAAGTGTCAGAGGTTGTGGTAATGGACAGCTTTGCAGAGGCGGCAATATCGCCTGCGCAAATATTATGGACATCCTGTTTATCTTTACCGCACCGGAGCATGAGGGACGCAATCTTTTCTTCTTTGTCCTTTACGGAATTATAAGTAATGGCGTCTTTGGATAAGGTTCCTGAATAAACACGGATTAGGCTTAATCGGCCAGCAAATGGGTCAGCGATGGTCTTAAACACGAAAGCAGCCAGTGGACCGTTGGGATCACAAGTAACTTCAACTTCACTGCCGTCACCTTTTACAGCTTTAATTGGAGGGAAATCAGAAGGTGCAGGGAAGTATTCACTGATGATGTCCATTAAACCATGAACACCAATACCATTGGAGGCGGAACCGCAGAAGGCCGGGACAAATACCTGTTTCAAAATGCCATCCTTGATACCCTGAAGGACTTCTTCAGTGGTCAGTTCTTGTCCATCAAGGAACTTCATGATGAGCTCGTCAGAAGTTTCTGAAACGGCTTCACAAAGCTTTGCCCATGCCATTTCCAAGTCGTCAGCCATTTCAGCAGGGGTTGGTATTTCTTCAAACTTATTGCCCTTTGCTGTGTAAGCTTTTTTCGTTAAGACATTAACAACACCCTTAAAGCCTGCTTCTTTGCCAATGGGTATTTCCAGGGGGACCGCTCTTACACCGAAGGTCTTTTCCACAGAGGCTACAGCAGCGTCGAAATCCGCCCGTTCCTTGTCCATCTTATTAATGTAGATGGCTTTGGGAACATTGTATTCTGTTGCATAATGCCATACTTTTTCAGTTTCGGTTTCAACTCCGGAGTGGGCATTTAAGACAACGAGAACGCAATCCGCGACGCGTAAAGAACCTTTCACATCACCGATGAAATCTGGATAACCGGGAGTGTCAATAAAATTGACCTTACACTTTTTCCACTCGCACGTTGCTAAAGTGGCATTGATGGATGTCCCGCGTTTAATTTCATCGGGATCGTAATCAGAAACGGTATTTCCTTCTTCGGTTTTTCCCATCCGGGTAGTTACGCCAGCCATGTAAAGAATGGCTTCCAAGAGAGAGGATTTTCCGGTTCCGTTGTGCCCGGCAATCGCCAGGTTACGGATGTTGCTGGAGGGGAACTCTTTTACATTCACAGACAGTCTCCTTACCGATAGTAATTATGATTTTCATCATAGTAATTAAATCAGTTAAACCAGTTAGCGCTGGAACCGCGAGACTCCCTTTCAGGATAACTCGCTTAACTTATTTAATTCCTGCTTCGCACTATCGAAGGCGACTGTCCGTGCTGAGTTTAAGTTGTCTCGGGCGATTTTAGTTTACCGCCCGAGACATTTAACATTCATTGTAACCTGAGATTGAATCAGGTCAAGAACTATTTATTCAGTTGTGCTTTTTTAGCTTCGCGGCGCTTTTCCCAGTTGATCCATTCCAGGATGATGGGACTGGCAACGAAGACTGAAGAGAAGGTTCCTGTGAAGACACCGATAATGATTGTGAAGGCGAAATCATGAAGAACAGCTCCACCAAAGAAGAACAAGCTTAAGGCCACAATTAAGACGGTTAAGACGGTCAGAATCGTTCTGCTTAGGGTTTGGTTGGTACTGAGATTGATCAGTTCTCCGAAAGTCATTCGGGAATGTAACCGACGGTCTTCCCGGATTCGATCATAGATGATGATGGTATCGTTAATCGAATAACCAATGTTGGTCAGAATAGCGGCTACGATGACCAGAGAAAACTCTTTCTGGAAAAGGGCCAAGGCACCCAGGGTAATGATGGTATCGTGCACCAGAGCAAATACACCTGCTGTCGCAAACTTGAACTCAAACCGAATAGCCAGATAAACGATAATACCCAGCCATGACAGAACAACTGCCCAGGAAGCACGGTTGATAAAGTCATTCGCGACAGATGAACCTACTGACTTTTGTGAAAGAACGGTTAGATTATTATTACCAGCCGCTGTTTTTAGCGTGGTTATAATGTTGGTTGCAAGGTTGGTTTTAGCATCCTTTTCATTATCGCCGGTAGTAGTCCGGATAATGAAAGTTGGTTTACCATTGGTCATAACACGCTGAATGGTGAGGTCTTTCAGAGCCAATGGAGCTAATTGTGTACGAATGGTTTCTTCACTGATAGGCTGAGTATAATCAACAGTGATACTGATACCACCGCGGAAATCCAGACCCCAGTAAAAAGGAGTACCCATCTTTTGGTAGTTAAAGATAAATGCGGCGATACTGGCTAAAATCAGCACCGTGGTGATGATGTAACCGTATTTCCGTATTCCAACAAAATCTATATTTGTTTCATTGAGAAATCTCATAGTTATCTATCTCCTCATTCCTTCAAGTTAAATGCTGATTTTTTTGTATCCAGGACGCAGGCTGATTTTGTCGAAAATCACGCGAGTTACCAGGATGGCGGTGTACATGCTGATGGCCAGACCGATCATCAGGGTGATAGCAAAACCCTTCACCGCACTGGAACCAAATTGCAGCAACATGAAAGCCGAAATAATAGTTGTGATATTTGAATCAAGAATGGCGGAGAAAGCACGGCCGTAACCTGCTTCGATGGCTGCGCGAGGAGTTTTCCCAGTTCTTAATTCTTCCCTGATACGTTCAAAGATTAGAACATTCGCATCTACTGCCATACCGATGGTCAGAATCATACCTGCAATACCCGGAACGGTCAGGGTCGCATGCAGAATAGCCATACAAGCAAGCAATAAAACGATATTGAGTGTTAAAGCAACGGTGGCAATGAAACCTGAGAACCGATAGTAAATAATCATGAAGAGGACAACCAGTAAACCACCAATAAGGGCTGATTGAACACCTTTACGAATAGAATCTAATCCGAGAGTCGGACCGACAACACTGGATTCTTCAACAACCAGTGGAGCAGGGAGAGCACCGGATTTAAGCACGAGTGCTAAATCTTTAGCTTCCTGTTCACTGAACTGTCCGGTAATCTGTGCAGAACCTCCACTGATGCGTCCATTAATGTTCGGAGCAGATCTTACTTCACCATCAAGTACGATGGCCAGTCGTTTATTTACATTCATGCCGGTGATGCGTTCAAACTGTACAGCACCTTCTTTGTCGAAGGTCATACTGACATACGGCATACCCATGGACATGGAGTCGCGTGACACCTTGGCACCGGTCAGTTTGTCGCCGGTTAATTCAGCGCGTTTCTTGATAAGGATTGGCGTATTTGTGATAGAGCCATTACGGACATCTTTCAGATATTTTAGCTCGTATCCATCCGGAATCATGGCACCCGGCCGGACTTGTCCATTTGCATCAATGATACTGTTTATCAGAACATCATCAGCAACCAGCTTGAATTCCAAGAAGGCCTGTTTCTGGATGAGTTTGGTGGCCCGATCTGGATCTGTTTCACCCGGAAGCTGAACCGTTATACGGTCGGTATTGACGATGGCGACCATGGTTTCAGAAAGCCCTAATTCATTGACACGGTTTTCAATGACTCTTCGTGCATTTTCAACGGTTTCCTGAGTCTTATAGGACAGTTTATCCGGGGCAATAGTAAATTCAAGCGTACCTTCTGGGGCTTGCTTTTGCATCAAATATCCACCAGCAGTGGCGACCTGGGTAATCTGCTTTGCTTCTTCATCATTGGTATAGGCGACGGTGATCGAAGTGGAGTTTGCAGAAAGTGCGACCTGCTGTGGGAACTGTTTGGAAGAAAGCTCTTGATTGATTCGCTCAATTTCCTGTTCCATAGCCATAGTTTCCAGCGCAGCTGTATCAACTCTTAATAAAAGGCTGACACCGCCCTGGAGGTCAAGACCCAAGTTTAACTTATTCTCGTTCAGCTTCTTCCACTTCCCGTAATCAGTTTTCTTGAGAGTGTCTTGCTGTTGCTTGTCCATGCTGTACCACTGGAATGAAGGAATCAGGAAAACGACCCCTAAAACCAGTACGGCGACAATGGAGAGTTCTTTCCATTTGCTCATCAAATTCATGGCTTATCCTCTGTTGTTTTAAAATGACATTGAAGTTTAGATGACTTTACCAGGCAGGCTGTTGTATCGGGATGGAGATGGAGTTGGGTACCCCTTTTTCCAGTCTCCCATAGTGAACAGACCTATCTTCTATATAAAGAAATCCTTATTAATGCGAAAAATCATTATATTGAATCTAAATAGACCCTGTCAAACCTTTTTAACCTTTCCTGCAAGCGCAAACTCCTTAATCAATAGGGTTTTAATTTTACAGGGAACTCATGAGGTGTCAAGTAAAAAAAGATTTTCAGGTCTGGACAAACCATTAACTTCCCGTCCTTAAAAGCAAAAGTATCCGTAAAGTGAAGGCTTGGATTGCGTCAAGGTTTGACAGTGTGGGTGAAATCTTTCATAATATTAAAACTAATTCCAAGCAAATTAAAGGGTAAACTGGGTCTTTTTGTTGTGAAGACCGAATGGATTATTATGGCCAATTTTGGAAATAGCGGATATTACGCCCTTCTGGGCATCTTCTTTTTGTTTGGTCTCCTGTTAGGCATCGGCGCCTACATCACCTCTTGGATACTTCGAGCCCGTGGTGCTAAAACGGACATGAAAATATCTCCCTACGAATGCGGTGAAGAGACCAGCGGTCCTACCTATATACAATTTAATGCCCGGTATTATGTCTGGGCACTTATCTTTTTAATTTTTGATGTGGAAACCCTGTTCATACTCCCCTGGGCTTTAGTTTATCGGACATTCCAGCCAATGATGTTAGCGTTGACTGAAATGGCCGTTTTTTTATTGATATTACTGGTTGGATTAATGTACGCCTGGAAGAAGGGCGTCCTTAGATGGAACTAACCGGCGGGAAAGAATAAAGAATGACTTTGATTGAATTAACCATAAAAATCGTGGAGTGGGTACAAGCACTGGCTGCTGCCCGTGGAATCGACCCGAGTTGGGCAGGTTTTGCGGCGGAAGTGGCCATTATGTGCGTTCTTGGCGGTATTGTGCTTGCGATGGTTTCCGTAGCAGGAATGCTTCTGATTTGGATGGAGCGAAAAGTCTCTGCTCACATGCAGAGCCGTATCGGTCCAAACCGTGTCGGTCCCTTTGGCTTATTCCAGTCTGTTGCAGATGCTGTGAAGCTATTGTTGAAAGAGGACATCAGTCCCCGCGGAAAAGATTTGATCAGTTTCTGGCTGGCTCCGATGCTCATCAGTGTCCCTGCGGTCATGTCCTTTGCCTGTTTCCCTTATCACAAGGGATGGATCCCCATAGATTTGGATTTAGGTCTTTTATATTTAATGGCCATTGGTAGTGCGGCGGTCATTATTATTTTCATGGCGGGTTATGGTTCCAATAACAAATACTCCATGCTGGGTGGTATGAGAACGATTGCCCAGATTATCACTTACGAAATTCCTGCGGTGTTGGCTGTGACTGCGGTGGTGATGACAACCGGTTCATTAAAGATGTCCACGATTGTTGATGCCCAGTCCCAGGTGTGGAATATCTTCAGTGTCTGGGGATTGATTGCTTTTATTATTTACATTATCTGTGCAACAGCAGAAACGAACCGGACCCCCTTTGATTTACCGGAAGCGGAGTCTGAGCTGGTTGCCGGATACCATACCGAATATACCGGGATGAAGTTTGCTCTTTTCTTTGTGGCGGAATATACCAATATGGTGGTGGTATCGGCTATTGCTTCTGCCGTATTCCTGGGTGGATATTATGGTCCCTTTGGGTTAGGGGGAGCCAGTCCCGTCTGGATGCTGCTGAAAGTTATCGCAATGATTTATCTGATGATGTGGTTCCGGTGGACCTTCCCCCGGTTACGAATTGACCAGATGATGATGTTCGGATGGAAAGTGCTGTTACCGATTTCTTTTGCCAATATCGTACTGGTTGGAATTTGGATGGCCTTTAAGAATTTAGGACAATGAGTTTAAGGATGCGAGTTAACTGAGAATGATGGAACAATTTAACAACATAGCACCTTGGGAATGGGTGCAGCTGATTTCCTTCTACGCGATTGCTGCGGTGATGGTCTTGGGTGCCCTGTTTGTGGTGACGATGAAAAATATTTTTCACGCGGCATTATCTCTGGCGGTCGTTGCCATGGGTGCTGCCGTTGTTTATTTGATGTTAGATGCAGAGTTCCTTGGTTTTGTCCAAATCATGGTCTATGTCGGCGCAGTCATTACCCTGATAGCTTTTGTCGTCATGTTGACTCAGCGGGCCAATCAGGGCGGCGACAACAAGGCGACCAATCACCAGAAATTCATCTCCTTTGTATCTGTGGGTACCGTACTGGCCTTATTGTTGTGGAAAATCCCCAATGCTTCATGGCTGACTACGGTGACGAATGCTGAATTGGCCAATGCTCATACGATCGGGAATGCCTTATTGACTGATTATCTGCTTCCGTTTGAAGCCGTTTCCGTCTTACTTCTGGCGGTCTTGATTGGTGCTATTGTGTTATCTCGCCGCGAGAAACCCGCCAAAGATGATGGAGGTGCTGAATAATGATTATTCCGTTAAATCATATTCTGGTTCTGGCGGCTTTATTATTCTGTATCGGACTTTACGGGACCCTGACCCGGCGTAATGCCGTCGGCATCCTGATGTCGATTGAATTGATGTTGACTGCGGCCAATATTAACCTGGTGGCCTTCTCACGATTTGTTACTCCGAATACGGGCGCCGGACAGGTGTTTGCTATCTTTGTTATGACTCTTGCCGCAGCGGCTGTTGCTGTCGGATTAGCGATTGTAATTTGTATCTACCGGAATCATCGGACGATTTCCGCCGATAAGATCCACTTAATGAAATGGTAAAAAGATGACTGGATTGACCCAATATTTTTATTTAATACCACTAATACCGCTTCTGGCGTTCTGGGTTCTGATATTCTGGGGCTCACGGATGAAAGAGAAGAGTGCGTATATATCGATTGCTGCGGCAATCTCTTCTTTTCTCTTATCAGTCCCCTGTATATTAGCCACGATGAAAGGCCAGACCTTGAGCCTGGAATGGACCTGGCTCTATTTTGGTACTCAACCGGTTAAAGTGGGTATCATGGTTGATTCATTGTCCGCTATGATGTTGTTCGTTGTAACTTTTATCGGGTCCTTGATTCAAATCTATTCCGTTGGTTATATGCACGGAGCGCCTCGCTTCTCACGATTCTTTGCCTACTTATCTTTATTCTTTTTCTCCATGCTGACTATTGTCCTGGCCGATAACCTGATGTTGATTTTTGTTGGATGGGAACTGGTGGGATTATGTTCCTACCTGTTGATTTCCTTTGAGTATGAACGAATTGCCGCCGCTAAAGCGGGTATGAAAGCCTTTGTTGTAAACCGGATTGGTGATGTGGGATTCCTTCTGGGAATCTTGTCATTATTCTGGTTATTTGGGACCTTCCAATACAAACCTCTGACTGAACAAATTATGAGCTGGAAGGGTGCTTCCCTGGCCATTCCTGCCATGCTGCTGTTCTGTGGTGCGATGGGTAAATCAGCTCAATTCCCATTACATGTCTGGTTACCGGATGCCATGGAAGGCCCGACTCCAGTGTCAGCACTGATTCACGCCGCTACCATGGTGGCTGCCGGTGTTTATATGGTCGCCCGAATGTTCTTCCTGTTCCAGAGTTCTGTGGAAGCCATGCAGCTGGTGTCTTACATTGGTTGTTTTACAGCGTTCATGGCCGCCACGATTGCCTTGACACAAAATGACATTAAGAAAGTATTAGCCTATTCAACCTTAAGCCAGTTAGGTTACATGGTCATGGCCGTAGGGGTGGGTGGATATGCCGCCGGTCCCTTCCATTTGATGACCCATGCTTTCTTCAAGGCCCTGTTATTCCTGGGTGCCGGAAGTGTGATCCACGGGACAGGAACACAGGACTTACGCCAGATGGGCGGACTTCTGAAGAAAATGCCGTTCACAGCCTGGACATTCATTATGGCCTTTGTTGCCATTGCGGGTGTCCCGCCGTTTGCTGGATTCTGGAGTAAAGACGAAATCCTGTTGTCCACCTTTAACTCTGCAGTTCCGGGCCACACCCTGATGTTCTGGGTGGGCTTATTTACTGAAGCCCTGACGGCTTTCTATATGTCCCGACTCCTGTTCATGACCTTCTTTGGAGAACAGCGGGATACTTCCATTCATCCACACGAATCTCCGAAAGTCATGACCGTTCCATTAATGATTCTGGCTTTCTTCTCGTTGACTGCCGGTCTCCCGGGTACCCCGATGGCGCATCACTGGTTACAGGGTTGGCTGCATCAATCTTTCCATTATCTGCCTGTCCATGAAATCCATCTGAATTATGCCATTATGAGCGGCAGTATTATCCTGGCGTTCTCTGGAATTGGTCTGGCATATCTGATGTATTACAAAAAATCCATATCCGCCGCACGAGTGGCCGCCTATATGGGACCTTTGTATACCCTATCCCTGAACAAGTGGTATTGGGACGAAATTTTTGAACTCTGTATTATTAAACCATTCTTATGGTCCACGACGATTTTATATGCGTTCGATGTCTGGGTCGTGGATGGATTAGTTAATGCCTGCGGTTATATGGTTCGGGGTTTAAGTTTCCTGAACTATGTATTTGATAAGTATGTAATCGATGGATTAGTTGAACTAAACGGCTGGATCGTTGAAAAAAGCAGCCGGATCGCCCGCCTGGTTCAGACGGGTTTAATTCAGAATTACATTTTGTTATTGGTAGCGGGTTTTGCCCTGATTCTCTGGTACACCGTATTACAGAATATCGGCAGTTCACCGTTTGGACAGTAACAAAATATACCGGGTGACCGGAGTGTTATTAAATTGAATCAGAAAAAGTGAATCGTTGTGATTATTTCTGGAGGATTTAGATGCCCATTTTAAGTTTATTGACCTTCATCCCGCTGATCGGCGCGATTGCGGTATTGATGATGCCCAAAGAGAAACCTGACCTCATTAAATGGATGGGTCTGGGATTCACCTTTGTGGTGGGTCTGTTAAGTATCTTATTGGCCGTCCAGTTTAATCCGGCCTTACCCGGTTTCCAATTCCAGGAAAAGTTCTCATGGATCCCCCAGGTGAATGTGTTTTATCACATGGGTGTTGATGGTATCAGTGTTCCATTGATTGCTTTGACAGGTCTGGTGACTTTCCTGGCAGGTATTGCCAGCTGGGGCATCAATAAGAGAGTGAAAGAATACTGGGTATTATATCTGTTTCTGGAAACCGGCATGATGGGGACCTTTGTTTCTTTGGATTTGGTTCTCTTCTATGTGTTCTGGGAACTTATGCTGGTGCCGATGTACTTCCTGATTGGTGTCTGGGGTGGACCGCGGAAAGAATATGCCGCCATTAAGTTCTTCCTGTACACATTAGTCGGCAGTGTCCTGATGTTGTTGGGATTCCTCGCCCTGTATTTCACAACCAGTCCTCATACCTTGAACATTCCTGAACTGGCAGCTCTGGGTCAGAGTGGACAACTCTTTGCGGGTTCGGACTTCCGATTCTATTCCTTGACTCTTCCTCATCTTGTTTTCCTGGCGTTGTTTATCGGGTTTGCTATCAAAGTCCCCGTGTGGCCGTTTCATACCTGGCTGCCGGATGCGCACGTTGAAGCGCCCACTCCGATATCGGTTATTCTTGCCGCCATCCTCTTAAAGATGGGTGCTTATGGTTTCTTCCGAATTTCTTATCCAATTCTGCCGCAGGCTGCCCGTGATTTCTCCTGGCTGTTTGTGTGGTTGGGTGTCATCGGTGTGGTGTATGGTGCTTTCGTAGCTCTGGCACAAACCGATTTCAAAAAGATGGTCGCTTACAGTTCTGTCAGTCACATGGGTTATGTCCTGTTGGGGTTGTCTGCCTTTACGGTGCAGGGTTTCCTCGGCAGTTACTTCCAGTTGATTTCCCACGGTTTATTGACTGGCGCCATGTTCTTGCTCGTCGGTGTCATCTATGACCGGTGTCATACTCGTGATTTGAATGCCTTCGGGGGATTAGCCTCCAAGGTCCCTGTATATACCTTTGTGTTAAGTGTGGCGGCTTTGGGTTCATTGGGTCTGCCGGGTATGTCCGGATTTATTGCTGAGTTTATGACTTTTGTCGGTGCTTTCTATGTTTGGAAACCTTTCACTATCGCCGCAGTCATGACGATTGTTATTACTGCCGCTTATATCCTGTATATGATGCAACGGGTCCTGCTGGGGCCATTCAATGAAAAGTGGAAAGAACAAATGACAGAAATCAATGGCCGGGAACTCCTGAGTGTGATCCCCTTATTGGTTCTGACCTTTGTTTTGGGTGTATATCCCCGGCTCCTGATTGACTTGATAAATCCAGTTATTACAGGACTATTGAATGCCATTAATGCAGCACCGATGCCCTAAAGGAACGGACGGATTATTATTGATATGCCAATAAATGCTTTGCAAAGTCTGCCTTACTTCGTCCCGGAGATGATCCTGGTTCTGGGTGGTTTGTTGGTGGTCATCCTGGATTTGTTTGTTAAGAATAAAAAAACTCTGGGCTGGCTCACCATCGGGATTTTACTATTCAGTTTATTACCCTTGAACCCCGGATTAGAGCCTCGGGAATTGTTCTCAGGCATGGCTGTTTATGACCAGTTCGGGATTTTCTTTAAATATCTGACGGGTCTGGTCCTGGCTCTGATCGTCTTAATGAGTTTGGATTACGCCCCCTTAAATAAGGGGTATGCCGGGGAATATTATGCCTTACTGTTATTCCTTGGATTTGGAATGATGTTGATGGCTGGAGCTTCGAACCTGATCATGGTTCAGTTATCCATTGAAACCGTCAGTCTCATCTCCTATATTCTGGTCGCTTTTAATAAGAAAGATGCCCGGTCCAGTGAAGCGGCTTTGAAATATTTCCTGTTTGGTTCTGTGGCATCGGCGGTCATGCTGTTTGGTATGACTTACCTGTTTGGAATGACAGGGTCCTTGAATTTCAGTGATATCTTTGCCTTCTTCCGAGATGGAACAGCCGACTCGGTGGTGTTTGTGGTGGCAATGTTGTTGATCATGGTCGGATTTGGGTTCAAGATTGCTATGGTTCCTTTCCATTGGTGGGTGCCTGATACTTATGAAGGTGCACCGACACCGATTACGGCCTTCTTATCGGTTGGTTCAAAGGCGGTAGGGTTTGCTATTTTCTATCGTGTATTTATGATGGTTTTCCCAACCTTCTATATGGATTGGGCGGCTCTCCTGGGTGTGTTAGCCATTATTACCATGACGACAGGTAATGTGGTCGCAGTTTTACAGGATAATGTGAAACGAATGTTGGCTTATTCATCTGTGGCTCATGCCGGTTATATCCTGGTAGGACTGGCAATCAGTTTTACCGATTTAGCACGGGAAGCCATTTTGGTTTATCTGGCGACTTACTTTGTTATGAATGTGGGTGCCTTCATTATTCTGATGATGGTAGGTAGTGACGAACTCGATGATTATTCGGGACTGTCTAAACGGTCTCCGGGATTGGCGTTTGCCTTTGCGGGATTACTTTTGTCACTGACGGGGATTCCTCCTCTTGCGGGATTCTTTGGTAAGTATTATATTTTCATGGCTGCGGTCGATGCAGGTGTTGAAAATCCCTTTAATTACTGGTTGGCGGTGGCGGTCGCGATCAACAGTGCCATTGCCGCTTATTACTATTTCCGAGTTATCCGCCAGATGTATATGGTTGAACCGGTATCCGATAAGGCGGTTCCTGCCAGTCCGATGACTCTGAAAATGGCACTGGCTATTACCCTTATCCTGACCGTAACCCTGTTCATTTATATCAGCCCCATTCTCAGTTATATCCGGCATTTCGGATTCATGCTTCAGTGGAACTGATTTAATCTCTTTAAAATTACATAAAGCCCTGTGACCTATTTGGTTACAGGGCTTTTTATTTTTCTTTTTCATCTCCTGAAAATCTAATGAAACTGAACACCTGCTTCGATTCATCCACGGACCTGCTCGGACCCACTCCGTGGATTCTTCGTTCATCTGACGAACCAGAAACGAAGAGGGTGGGGGTAGAAATTACAGTTTGAGAGAGAGATTGTTTTCTTTGTTAAGTATTATGAACCGGAAACCTGTATGATCCTGGGTTTGCCGTAATAATGAAACTTAATATCTTCTGTCCACCTTTTTCATAAATGTAAAGTATATACAAGCATCTGGGATAGCATCTTGACAGTATCAATGAAACGTCAGATATTAAGGTGTTTAGCGACAGGAGGAAAATGTAATGAAAAAAGTATCTATCTTTATCAGTGCCTGTTTGTTTTTAATATTAACAGCGACTCTTTGTTTTGGTGAGACAAAAAATACTTTATATGTTTCTGGTGTGGATGCGAAAGAGTTAATAAATAAAGTAATATCACCTAATGAGAATAATATTATTAAGGAATCTACGCTACTTTTTTCTGATGGAAGAGAAACTAAGGTGTTAGATTCTGAAAATAATCTTAAATATGCTTTAAGGATTGCTATCTATCCCAATAAAGACAAATTAATTGAGACTGTAAATACCTTCCGAAAGACAATCAGTGAAATATGGGATAGTGTGTCAACTGAAAACTGTGTAGTTGGAGACATTGTCTGGATAAGTAATGACCATAAAATTGTTTATTCCAGAAACAATATGTTAGTGAGTGTTTTAAGTTGGGAAAATGACTTTACAGAGATAGCTAAAAAGATTGATAATTTAATCGTTAATCAAAAACCACCTTTCAAATACTCAAAGACTCCCCCTTCTGCCCCCATTCCGAAAATCCCTAAGAAGATAAACAATAATGAAAATACCTGGAAAGACTTATTTAAAGATTGTTCTGGACGGTGCGATGTCATAACCAATGGACAAGTCATATATCGGAAGAAAACGACTAAAGAGACTTTTGAACCTGCCAGGAAGACGGGTAAAGTAAAGCTCACCATCAAGATTGCAACGGATGATAATCTCTTTGATACCAAGGAAGTTGAAACGGAATTAGTCCCATAACTTTACTAGTTAGAGGAACTGAAGTATGAAGAAGATATTGACCCTGCTTATGGTAATGACAGTATTCTTTTCATTAAGTACTGTTGCATCAGCTAATGCAACTTATGTTGTTGGGATGGATACTACACAATATAACGACTTGGTTCCTGAAGGGTTTATCTTAAAAAAGAGCAAGCCATCTCAGTATCCTCATGCAAATTGTTACCGGTATATTTCGCAAGATAGCTCAAAATTTCTTGAAGTGGATATTGGTATATATCCCAGCAAAGAAATGCTAATTAATAGTGTTGAACAATATCTGAAAGATGCTTGTAGCGTTGAGTATAAGCGGATTTGTTCAGATGTTGTTAAAGTTGGCACTGATTCTTGGGTGATGACTGGTTTAGAAGAGCAGTTATTTGCAAGAAATAATGTGTTTATACGCGTATACTTGAAAGGTCCCGGAGATTTAGAGATATCCAAATATATTGATGATTTAATCGTTAATCAAAAACCACCTTTCAAATACGCAAAGACTCCTCCCTCTGCCCCCATTCCGAAAATTCCTAAGAAGATAAAGAATAATGAAGATACATGGAAAGCCTTATTTAAGGATTATTCTGGATGGTACGAGGTTGTGACCAATGGACAGGCCATATACCGGAAGAAAAGAACCAAAGAGACTTTTGAACCTGCTAAGAAAACGGGTAAAGTGAAACTCACTATCAATATTGTGACGGATGATAATCTCTTTGATACCAAGGAAGTTGAAACGGAATTAGTCCCATAACTTTATTAGTTAAAGGAACCGAAGTATGAAGAAGATATTGACCCTGCTTATAGTAATAACAGTATTCTTTTCATTAAGTGCTGTTCCATCAGCTAATACAGTTTATGTTGTTGGGATGGATACTACACGATATGGCGATTTGGTTCCTGAAGGGTTTACGTTGAAAAGCCATACTCTGATGAGGTTTCCACATGCGAATAGCTATATATTTCTATCACCAGATAGTACTGATAGTATTAGTTTAGATATTAGTATTTATCCTGATAGAAATAAACTTATTATTTCTTACGAATCATTTCTAAAAATGGCAAGTGATAGTTATTATTATCAAAACAGTGATGATAGCAGAGTCATTGGAGATGTATCTTGGAATTATGACAAAAGAAAAAGTATCAGCGTTTGTTTTGCACGAAACAATGTTTTTATTGATTTATATAGCAGATCATCAGATAGCCTTGCATTGGCAAAACACATTGATGATTTGATCATCAACCAAAAGCCTCCTTTCAAATACTCGAAAACTCCTCCTTCTGCCCCCATTCCGAAAATCCCTAAGAAGATAAAGAATAATGAAGATACATGGAAAGCCTTATTTAAGGATTATTCTGGGCGGTACGAAGTCGTGACCAATGGACAAGTCCTATATCGGAAAAAAAGAACTAAAGAGACTTTCGAACCTGCCAGGAAGACGGGTAAAGTAAAGCTCACCATCAAGATTGCAACGGATGATAATCTCTTTGATACAAAAGAAGTTGAAACGGAATTAGTCCCATAACTTTATTAGTTAGAGGAACTGAAGTATGAAGAAGATATTGCTCCTGCTTATAGTAATAACAGTATTCTTTTCATTAAGTACTGTCGTATCAGCTAATGCAACTTATGTTGTTGGAATAGATACTACACGATATAACGATTTAGTTCCTGAAGGATTTAAGTTGAAAAGCAATAGCCAAAGGAAATTCCTCGAAGCTAATAGTTATACGTTTTTATCGAACGATAGTAGCGATAAGATTTATTTGTTTATAGGTATCTATCCAGATAAAGATAAACTTGTTAGTTCTGTTGAAGCTGCTTATAAAATTGCAAGTGATAGTCAGTTCTATCAGAATAGTGATGATAGTAGGGTAATTGGAGATGTGTCTTGGAATTATGACAAAAGAAAGAGTTCCAATATTTGTTTTGCACGAAACAATGTTTTTATCGATTTATATAGTAAATCATCCAATAGGCTTGAATTAGCCAAACACATTGATGATTTGATCATCAACCAAAAGCCTCCCTTCAAATACTCGAAGACTCCTCCCTCTGCCCCCATTCCGAAAATCCCTAAGAAGATAAACAATAATGAAAATACCTGGAAGAAGCTGTTTAAGGATAAATCTGGATGGTACGAGGTCGTGACCAATGGCCAGGCCATATATCGGAAAGATCCTGAAAATAATAAAGAGACTTTTGAACCTGCCAGGAAAACGGGTAAAGTGAAACTCACTATCAAGATTGTGACGGATGATAATCTCTTTGACACAAAAGAAGTAGAAACAGAAATAGTCCCATAGATAGGGTGTTGCAGATAGGGAAAACTGGTGGACACCCCTGATTGATTTGATATGGGAAGATGATTCAACTACTGGTGAAAAGCCAGAATGATATTTGACAGTTGAATCAGAAATTAAACAGTCTTAAAGCAGGGGTTCCTGTTGGCTGGGGAAATATTTGATAAAATATCTCCACCATGACTATGACACCTGAAACGACTAAACCCCAACGATTAGTATCTCTGGATGCTTTTCGTGGATTTACTATTGCCGCCATGTTGTTTGTGAATAACAAGGGAGGCGACCCTGCGGCATTCAGTCCTCAGTTTGATCATGCTCCCTGGGGCCAGCTGATTACTTTTACGGATTTGATATTCCCCTGGTTTTTATTCATGGTGGGAGTTTCCCTTCCTTTATCTGCCGCCTCATTTCGGAAGAAGAACCCTCATCGGTGGATGTGGTTTTGGAAGGCCTTTAAGCGAATGCTGATTTTGATCCTGTTTGGGTGCCTTATCAGCTGCAGCCTGTATAAGACTCTGGCGATTGGCACCGGAGGGGTGTTGCAACTTATCGGTCTGGCGTTTTTTGCCGGGGTGTTGTTATATGAACTTCCGGTTCGAATCCGATACCTGACTGCCGGATTAATGTTGGTCATTTATTGGGTGTTGCTACGATTTATTTCATTCCCCGGACCTGATGGGCAATATCTGTCTATACTCACTGAAGATGTGAATTACACTGCTTATTTGAGGAGTCTTCTTCCTGCCAAATTATCAGGGCTTCCCTCGGTCATTCCAACGGCTCCCCTGATTATTCTGGGAACACTGGCGGGTGAATTGTTCCTGAATAAAACCCTGGAATCTATGAAACGGTTAAAGATGCTGTTTCTGATGGGGGCTGGACTGATGGTCTGCGGTGTCCTCTGGCACTTCAATTTAATGATGAGTAAAGCTCTTTGGACTCCGTCTTATATTCTCTTCAGTGCCGGGACTGGATGTTGGATGTTAGCCGCGTTCTATTACCTTACGGATATGAAGGGTTGGAAGAAGATGGCTTTTCCGTTTGTGGTGTTTGGGATGAATGCCATCACGGCTTATTTCTTTTCTATCATTGTGAGGATTCATACAGTGCAGGAATGGAGTATTTCCAATGCTCTGGGTGAAAAGGTCACCTTATGGCAAATCTGGCAGGATAGTTTTGTGTCCCTGGGTGGTCCGATTGCCGGTTCCTGGGGATTTATCCTTTCTTACCTGTTGGTCTGGTGGATAGTCCTGTATTGGATGTATCGGAAAAATATCTTTTTGAAAGTCTAACCGGGTCCCCCTTTTGTTTGAAAATAAAAACAATCTACTGCTCACAATAAAATCGTAAACAGTAGATTGTATGGGATACTTGTTCTGTCTTATTTTTCCGGTGGAAAGGGTGTTCCCAGGAAGTAACCAATGCCGGTAAACTTGGCAATCAGTTTCCCTTCCTCATCTTTGACTTCCACTTCATAATGACCTGTTTTACGGGTCCTGGAAATTTCACGGGCTTCAGCGGTTAAAACTCCTGATTTCCCCGGGTGAATAAAACTGGTGTCCGTGTGCATCCCGACAGAAGAAATGCCGTGGGAATTAGAGGCTGCTGCAAAGGCCAGGTCAGCCAGTGTATAGACAGCACCCCCCTGGACGATATCCAGGCCATTAAGATGTTGTTCACAAACTGTCAGCTGTGTCCGTCCATAACCAGGCCTTATCTCCACAACCTTAATTCCATTGCTTTTGCAGAACCGGTCTTCCGTATTGAAGTGGTGTATCATTTTGTTGAATAATTCTGATTGATCCATTATTTAATCTCCGATGTACGAAAAGGTTTTCCATGTCCCGGGATGATTATGTCTGCCGATTCCAAGAGTCTTTTCCGGCTTTGATATAAGTGGTTGGGATTAGTCCCAGGGCCGTCTTTTCGGGTGAGAAGTTGTTCCCTCTGGGTTTCCTGTTTTTCACCCTTGAGCCACCAGAACACATCGCCGGCAACAGCTACTTTGTCATTCTCTGTCTGGACCAGATAGGATACATGCTGGTCGCAATGGCCGGGAGTGGCAATGACTGTCATGTCAAAAGAATCTAATAAATTGGGGGAATAAATTCCCGAATCCCGATGATATAAATAATACCACTCATAGACGGGTGCATGTGGGAATATCCGGATATTTAGCAGGTGATCTACATGAGTATGTGTCAGGCAAATCAAATCAATTGAACCTGGAGTGATTTTTAAGTGGTCGAGTCCCTCCAGTAATGCAGGAGTGTTTGACCCCGGGTCAATGATGGCTAATTTGCCTCGGTGAGTTCGAACCAATACGGTCGTTGGGCTGGCGATAAAGTTCTGCCCTTTGAATTCCGCATAACCTTGTGTGACAACTTCAATTTTAGACATGTGAAAACCTCCCTAATACTTTTCATCCCTTCCAGGTTGTCTTATGCTAGTTTAACAAAGAGAATAGAACGACTAAATTGAACGGGGTATTTCATGCGACTCATAATATTTAAGTTTTATCTGGCAATTATTATAACGGTAATCCTTTTTTCTTTCCCTGTATATGGTCAGGAGTTTGATTCCGCCGGGTGGAACTATATGAGGGAAGGCAAATCTCTTAAAGAGACGCAAGCCCTGTTTAATAAAGAAGCTGCACTCCAACCAGGTAATCCTGATGTATGGTTTGGTTTGTCTCTTTGCCAGGAATCCCTGGGGGATACGGAAGGGGCTTGTCAATCTTCGTATGAGGCTTTGAAGCAGGGTTTTGGAAATCCGCTTACCGAAGTGTATCTGGTCCGGGCACAGGAACTCTCCTATTTCAGTCAGAAGACAGGACAATTTACTGCCTTATTAGAGGCGCTGTCACATAACACAACAGCCTCTGTCTACAATCAGTCACTTCGTGCCTGGTATCAGTCCTATCATCTGCGGAGAGAGGGTGATTTTGACTCCTCCCGGAAGATGCTTTCGTCACTGGGACTAATGACCGCTTTCCAGATCAATGGGCCTTATGATAATGAGGGCAAGTCAGGATGGGCTGAGGAATATCCTCCTGAGAAGAGTATCAGTTTTGACACCGTCGTGAGTGGGAAGCTGGTACCTGCGTCCTGGTACGAACCCCAAAGAGGTGCCGATTGGGGCGTGATTGATTTAGGTGCTTTATTCCGTCCTAATGAACAGGCCTGTGGTTATGTATTAACCGCAGTGAAATCTCCAACATCGGGATGGTTGGCTCTCAGATTGGGTGGAAGTGGATTAAAGGTCTGGGTAAATCAAGAGGAAGTCTTTACAAATAAAGCAGACCGGAGAGGCCGTTTTGATCAGGACCATGTTCCTGTGTATTTACACCAGGGTTGGAATATCCTCATGATTAAATCCTGTCGTCTTGATGGGGACTGGTTATTGACGGCCCGAATCACTCAGCCGGATGGTTCTCCTGTAACGGGTCTGGAATATTCCAGTCAACCCAATGTGATGAAACAGGTGGTGGCCTCCCTCCCCCCATATACGGACAAGGGAAATCCTCCTGTGTTGGACCGAGGTTCGATCCCGGAACTGGAACGAATTTGCCGTGATGATCCGAAAAATGCAATGGCATTTTCTTTGTTGGCTTTAATGTATAACCGGAGAGATATCCCCGATCGAGATGCCCATTTGAGTCTATGGGCTGCTGATTCTGCGGTATCCCTGTATCCAAACTGTATCTTCTTCCGGAAGGTATATGTCGAATCTCAGCCGGATGTGAA
Organism: uncultured bacterium; assembly: GCA_964644695.1. GTDB lineage: Bacteria > UBP4 > UBA4092 > UBA4092 > UBA4092 > CAZXWN01. The sequence goes on along the minus strand of CAZXWN010000016.1, from coordinate 2,562 downwards.
TCTACGGCGCCAGGCTTTGGAAAGTGCCTATGCCGTCGATACGATGGATGTGCAAACCTTAAACCTCCTGGGTGATTTGGATTCGCGGGGTGGATTCCGAGACCGTGCCATGGATCGGTTAAAAGCGGCCACCGGTATTAATCCGGAACATGGTGTGTCCTGGTTCAATCTAGGTTTGGAATATCGCAAAAGAGGATGGAATGGTGAGGCGCGTGCCTGTTTTGCCAGAGTGACTTCATTACTTCCCATGCTTACGGATGGCTGGCTGCAACTGGCGACACTGCAAGACACTCTATTGCCACGGAGTCTTGTGGAAGAATGGGTGAAGAAAACTTCTAAGCTGGATGCGCTCCACACCGGAGCCTCAGATCGATTAATTGGACTGGCTTTGGAGTCCGGGAAATATCAGGAGTATCAGGTGCTCCTTCAGAAACGAATAATATTGGAACCCTATAATGCTTCCTACTATCAACGGTTGGCTGAGACTGCTTATTCACAGGATAAAGATACAGAATGTTTATCTTGGTTGGAAAAGGGTTTGGCTTTGACACCTTATGATTCGGGTCTCTTGAAACTCAAGGGTGATTTATATAAAAAGCAGGGCGATAACGCAAAGGCATTGGATTGTTGGCAGAAAGCTCTTTTAGCCAAACCTAATGACACCTGGCTGACGAATTATCTGGCATGGCTGGAGCCGAACAAAGATAAATATTACTCACCTTATCAGGTGACTTTGGCTCAAGCTACAGCGACACCCCCAACAGCCGTTGAAACCGATCAAGCCAATGTAGTCTATTTACTGGATCAATCAATTACTCGGGTTTACGATGACGGCAATTCGTCTCAGTACCGGCATGAAATCGTGCAGATATTAACTGAAAAAGGTGTCTCATCACAAAGCCGAAAAGCTGTTGCTTACAGTCCTGGTCGCCAGAAAATAGAGCTTATTCGGGCTCGAGTTATCAAGCCTGATGGAACACAGCAGGACGCAAAGTCAATGGGAGAATATAACGCCTCGGATGCAGGTGCCCGCCTTTATTATGATTACAGTGTTCGGCAATATCAGTTTTCTGGAATTGAACCGGGAGCTATTGTCGAGTTGGAATATACGATTGATGATATACAGACGAATCCTTTTGGTGATTATTTTGGTGATATCGCCATGCTGGGAAATACCGAGCCTACACGAGTGGCGGATTATGTTCTTTTGACTCCTGCCTCTCGGAAATTCAATTTTTATCTGGAGCGAATTCCTCAACAACCAGAAATGAATTTGTCCGATGACAGTAAGACGCGGACATATCGTGTGAAGCTGATGAATCTTCCCCGAGTGGAAGTTGAGCCTAATATGCCATCGTGGTCAGAAACATTGCCTTATTTAAAAGTTTCCACCTTTGATACATGGGACCATCTGGCGACATGGTATTGGAATTTGATTAAGGAATCCTTTGATGCACCTCAGGACTTGAAAGACAAGGTTTATGAACTGACAGCCAATAAAAAAACTCAAATAGACAAAGTCCGGGCGCTCTATGATTATACCGTTACCGATATCCGTTATCTGGGTCTTGAGTTTGGTATTGGTGGATATAAACCGCATAAAGCAATGGATATCTATCGTGCCCGGTATGGGGATTGTAAGGATAAAGCAACTCTTTTAATTACCATGCTGAATGAGATTGGTATTCCTGCAGAGATTGTTTTGATTCGGACCCGGGATTTAGGAAAAGTGGATATGACTCTTCCCAGCTTAGGATTGTTCAACCATGCGATTTGCCATATTCCTGATGTGGATGGAACTTCGATTTGGTTAGATGGAACAGCGATGTACACTGGAATGGATGAGTATCCTGTCGGTGACCAGGGCTGTGAAGTCTTTTGTGTGACTTCGACTGGTGGGACCTTCCGAGTCACAACGACACTCAATTACAGTCAAAACTCCGCTCATTTCAATACGGAAATTAATCTGAATGCCGATGGCAGTGCTGAAGGAATACGAGAAACGCAACAGCTGGGTGTTTTCGCGGGTGGTATGAGATATAACTTTTCTAATTTGTCTAAGACTCAGGAACTCTTGGAACAGCAATTCAACGCTGTATTGCCGGGGACCCGTGTTTCTGAAATTGAGACCTCTGATTTCAAAAATCTCAGTATCCCCTCTGAAATAAAGTTTAATTTCCATGTACCGAAGATGGGAGCAAGGACTGGCACTCAAATTCAGGTATTTGGTAATTTATTCCCCTTAAGACTTACAGAGAGCTATACTCCCCAAACCGAGAGAATTCATCCTATGAAATTCCGGGCATGCTGGGTTCGTTCTATTACAACCCGATATACTTTACCGGATGGCTTTACTGTGGATTCATTACCCAACTCGTTGGAGTTAGATAAGCCTTTTGGTAAGGCCAAAATTGATATTACTAAAGAAGGAAACACTGTTGTTTATAAAGAGTACATATCAATGACTGTCTGGGATTTGGCTGCATCAGATTATTCTGAATTTCGCAATTGGTGTCAGCAGATTGACCGGAAGGAACAAGAACGTATTGTTATCCGTAAACA
>CAZXWN010000015.1:0-66723 GCA_964644695.1 uncultured bacterium | reverse complement strand
GCTTCCTCTCCCTGCTTGCTACTGGCTTGTTTAGATAACGCTAGGCCCCAGTTGTAGTAGGCTACATACATATCAGATTTAAGCTTTACGGCCTTCCCATATTTTTCATACGACTCTCGATATAATCGGTCCGCTTCCTCTCCCTGCTTGCCACTGGCTTGTTCAGATAACACATTTCCCCAGTTGTAGTAGGCTACATACATATCAGGTTTAAGCTCTACGGCCTTCCTATATTTCTCATAGGACTCTCGATATAATCGGTCCGCTTCTTCTCTCTGCTTGCATTTTGCCTGCTCAGATAACGAATTCCCCAAGATAATATATGTCCAAATCAAAGAATCCTTCTGATCATCTTTTAATTTCTCAATTATTTTAGAATCCAGTAAAACAATGTCCTCATATCTTTCCGAAGCAAACAAATAGGCCATTTTCATGGCTATCACATTAGGATTATTACTCTCCTCAATTTGGTCTAAATCACCATATTTCTCATCTGCATCTTTTATGATCCGTTTGTAGTATGCAGTTAATGGTATCGGAGTGTTATCCTTTTCAAGGGGGAAGTCCGTAATTGATTCAAATATTTCAAGTAAATGAGAAAAGGGCCTTTTCATGATTTGGGGAGGGAATATTCCCAGTTCGCGGGATAACTTAATAAAAAAGGAGTCTGCATCATAGTTTAAACAATAATAAGCACCGTTATCTTTATTAAACAATCCAGACTTTACCTTAGGATGAGGAAGTTCCTTTTGATAACATATCCAATATAAACCACTTTTAAACTTTTTAATTTTACATAGGCTTTCAAATACGGGATCAGAATCCCCACTATATCCCACAATAATAATCGGTTTCTTTGAAATTGAATCTTTAATTAGTGAATCAATAATATCCCTGATTGGCTCATCATCAGCATCCGTATGAACCAGAGTCATTCCTGTATGCTGTCCATGTAAATAATGCACTGAAAGATCAGCAATTCTTTCGAGATCAAAACTAGACATGGAAGGGATATCATAAACAGCAGGATATTTATTTACTAAAGCACAGGCACGAATAACCAACGGATCAAAATTCGTAGTCAGGACTCGGGTAACATACCCCTCCTTGATTAATTGCGCTATACCAATATGAGCCCAATTTAGATTAGCGTTTTCTATATATTCAGCAATTAAATCATTTCGGAAATTTTCTTCTAAAACCTTCATATATGAAGAATAGTGTTCACTTTCAGCTTTCTTCGCTTTTTCTGGGAAAGTCTTTTTAATCCGTTCAATAATTCCTTCGGATGCTGGAATCCCTGCAGTAACAGAACAACCAGACCCAATTAATAAAGTTACCCCATTTTCCTTTTTAGCATGTCTGATTGTTTCTACAACAGACCCAAAACTACATTCCATAATGCCTCCAATAGATAGGTTCTCATTAGCGAACATATTAAACTTTTTATAATCAATAATCAAGAAGATTTGTTATCCCTATTCAACTATCAGGTCAATTACTCATCCTCACTGAATCATCCACGGAGCTGCTCGGAGATGGTCCGTGGATGATTCGATAGGAAGGGATTTTTCGAGGGGTCTCCGTATGGTATTGGATAGGAGTCAGATTCGTGGTAAATTGTCAGTAAAGCACATCCCATAGCGAGGACAGGACAAAATGACATTATCCTTACCTATAATTCCCCATCCCCGGGAAATCACTCCGGGAGTTGGAACCGTCACCATCAATTCATCTACTGCGATTCGTATCAACGATGCGGACCCTTCCCTCTGTTACCACCGATGTGCCCGGATGATATCCGATAAAATTCAGTTTATGACCGGGGGAACGGCCAACCCCCTGAAGATAGAGAATGAGCCCCCGACAACTCCGGTTGAAATTATCCTGGGTATCCCTTATCAATTCAAAATGCTCAGAGATGCGCTCCGTGAATCCAAACTGGAACTTGAATTAAAAACCGGAGATGAGGGATATCTTCTCCATGTCGGGAATAATCAGATATTGATTGCGGCAGAGACCGAACGGGGCGTTTTTTACGGGACCCAAAGTTTCCTGCAATGGCTGGATACTCTCCATGAACCCCTGGAATTTTCCGCTGTGACCATTCGGGATTGGCCCTTGATGGCATTACGGGGACTTTCTGATGATATATCCCGCGGACAAATCTCCACCCTGGAAGATTTCAAAAACATCATCCGCCAATTAGCTGAATTTAAGATGAACGCCTACCTGCCCTACATTGAAGATATGTTCGAGTGGGAAACTTATCCCTGGCTGGGAGAAAACCGGGGCCGTTTGACCAAATCGGAAGTCCGGGAACTCGTCGCTTATGCCAAAGACTATTTTGTGGACATCATTCCTGTTTTTGAATGTCTGGGGCATCAGGACCGAATGTTGAAATATTCCGAAAACCTGAAACTGGCAGAACGGCCGGATAATCCCTGGAGTTTCTTCCCCGGTAATGAGGAGACCTATCTTTTCCTGGACCATTGTATCCGGGAACTGGTGGAGGTATTCCCCAGCTCTAATTTTTGTATCGGGTGTGATGAAACTGCTGATTTAGGCCATCACCGGTCAAAAGCCCTCGCTTCTGAAATTGGGATTGATGGAGTCTTTGCCCAGCATGTCCGGAGAGTCCGGCAGATCCTGAATAAATACGGAAAAACCTGCTGGATGTATGGGGATATGTTGTTTGAGTCCGCCTACCCTGACTTAAAAGACAAATTACCCAAAGACATCGTAATGGTGAACTGGGATTATATCCCCCGGGAAAATTATGACCGGGTCGATTCTTTCAACCAGTGGGGATTTAAACAAATCGTCAGTCCCGGTGTCCACTGCTGGGGGCGAATCTTCCCCGATATTGAAGAAGCATTATCAAACCTCAAACTGGTCCGACAGGGATATAAAAAAGGGGCTCTGGGGATGATCCAATCCGCCTGGGCGGACTTCGGCGGCGAATCCCTCCGGGAAAGTAACTTGTACCTCTACGCCCTGTCAGCTGAAACCGGATGGAATCCTGACCGGGATATCCCAGACCATTGGGATACCCATTTTGCCCAGGTGTTTTATGGAGCAAAAGACTCCACTCCTGTTCAGTTGACCCACCTGCTGGGCGACCTGAATCATGATTTCAAATTCTATTATGCGACCACTGCTATTTCTATCTGGCGTGATGGATTTAACGAGCAATGTACAAAACTCATCACAGACAGAGACAAACTGGCATCACGATTAATGGAACAGTATCACCTGGGTGAATCCCTGCTGGCGAAGGCAGATCAAGCCGTTACCCGTCATCAGGACCATCTGGACATCTTCCAAATGACCCTGCTGCGCGCCAGACTGTTATCGGAACGGATTTTATACATCCCCCGGAAAGAAAAACTGGATCAACTCCTGTCGGACACTTCAATCAATACCGAAGTTTGTAACCGGGAACTGGCCGCCTTTATCCACTCGCTGAGGGAACAGCAACACTTATTACAGCGAATTAAAAATGATTTCGAACATTTATGGCTTCGTTATAATAAACGGCCCCTGGTCGATGTGCTTCTGGTTGAGTATGACCGGCTGTTTGACTGGCTGGAAAGTATTATCATCGAATATCAAAATAAAAAGAAATAATCATTCATCATCAGATAAAAGTTTTCTTTAAGGAATATAAAAAATGGAATTCAGGCCTTGTATTGATTTACATGATGGGAAAGTAAAACAAATTGTCGGCAGTACTCTGGGAAAACAATTAGTGGAAAACTTTGTTGCGACCCAGGACTCTACCTATTTTGCACAACTCTTCAAAGAAGATGGATTGAAGGGTGGACATATCATCATGCTGGGCCAGGGGAATGAGCAGGCGGCGATCAAAGCGTTACAGGCTTATCCCGGAGGATTGCAGGTGGGGGGCGGCATCCATCTTGATAATGCCAACGATTATCTTGAGGCGGGAGCTTCACACATCATTGTAACTTCTTATATTTTTTATAATGGGTTACTGGATATGGATCGGTTACAGGCACTTATTGACCGCGTAGGGAAAAAGCGGATCGTCATTGATTTAAGCTGCCGGAAATGTAATGACAAGTGGTTTGTCGTTACCGATAAATGGACAAAGATCAGTAATTTCGAGGTAAATGCTGAATCCATCCGTCAAATGGAAAACTATTGTGATGAGTTTTTGATTCATGCGGTGGATGTCGAAGGAAAACGCAGTGGTATGCAGGAGGAACTCGTTCATCATCTGACTCAATGGGTTTCTATCCCCACCACATACGCCGGCGGCGTTCGTTCACTCGAAGACCTGGATAAATTCAAGGAGATTTCCGGTGGGAAACTCCATGTTACCATCGGCAGCGCTCTGGATATCTTCGGTGGAGATTTGAGTTATAAAGAAGTCGTCCAGTATTGCCGCCGATAAGTATTCATCCCTTATAACCTGAGAATAAAAAAACAGGGAAGTCCTTAATGGACCTCCCTGTTTTCTGTTTTGAGATTATTTATTCAAATATTTCTTACGATTCTTCTTGACCTGTATCATGGATTGGATCCATTTCAAAATGACTTTCAGGGAGATTTTCGATTCACCCCGAGTCCGGTCAATAAAAATAATCGGTATCTCCACTGATTTCGGTTTATGAGGAAGGGCGTTATACAACATCTCCTGTAAGATGGAGGGACCGGGGGAGATGAAAGTATCCCAGGGAAGTTTATTGAGGATTTCTTTCCGGAATCCACGATATCCGGAAGTATTATCCTTAAAAGGTAAATTCAAGACTCTTTTTGCCAGCTGGTTCGCCACCCAACTGTTGATTTTCCGATTCAATCCCCATCCTTCCGTTCCACCCTGGGGAATATACCGAGACCCGATGACGATATCGTGGGTCTCCAATGCTTTCGCAATAGCACCTAAATATTGGGGCTGGTGTGAAAAATCAGCATCCATTTCAATAACCGCATCCGCACCCAGCCGAACTGCTTCCTGGAACCCCGCCATTCCTGCCCATCCCCTGCCCCGGGGCCCCTCACGATGAAGGACATAGACTTGATTTTGATATTCACGGGCCAGAAGGTCTGCAATATCCCCCGTCCCATCGGGTGATAAATCATCTACAATGAGGATATTAAATTCTGGATTCCGGGTCAGGATATCCCGCACCAACAGTTCCAGGTTCTCTTTTTCGTTATAAGTAGGTATAAAAACAAATATATTCATTGGTTTTGAGTCCCATTTCCTTTCCATAAATAGATTAATCCAAATCGGCCTAAATTAAAACAGGGGTGAGTCTTTGATTTAATAAAAGTTAGAAGAATTCAATAAATTGCTGTACCTCTTGCTTTTTTTCAGATTTTGTTATACGATTCACTCAACTTTTGGGAATAATATGACAACAGCCAAAATAAGGTATGAAATATGGGAGAGTCCAATAGGAGTCCTTCTCTTGGAAGACTTGGGAAAAGGAGTTAATAAACTCCAGCATATTCCTCAACCGTCTCAAAATCAAGAGTTTAGAGGGATTCATTCACCTTCCCATTTCAAACCTGTCATAAAATGGCTGAAACAATATTTTAAGGGATGTTCCGGTCAAATTGATTTTCCACTGGATTTGTCCGAAGGAACTCCGTTCCAACAGAGAGTTTGGAATCAGTTGATCAAAGTACCCTTTGGAGAAACAGTCTCTTATGGTGAGTTGGCCGCTCGCGTCAAAAATCCGAAGGGATCCAGAGCGGTTGGAGGGGCGGTAGGCCGGAATCCCCTCTTGATTGTCGTTCCCTGTCATCGAGTCATCTCCGGTACGGGTTCATTGGGTGGTTTCAGTGCCGGGTTATCTATCAAAAAACAGCTTTTAGCTTTAGAAGGTCATTCTCAGTTTTAGAATTTTAAGGACCAGGAAGGACTGATGGGGTCCATCCCGGTGCACGAGATAAGTCCAACAGTCATAAAAACGGTAATCTTTCAAAATTTAATAGATGATAAAAAAACTCCAATTCCAATCGGAAGGAGGGCATAACGCCCATGGCTCGACCTACAGTAAAAGATGCCGAGTTACTCTTACAGCTCTACACATTACGGAATGATCCGCTCTATCGTAAGGCTTCCTTATGGTATATCAATCAATTCGAAGCCCATAGCTGGGAAGATAAGGTACGAAAATATCCAGCGGAGTCAGAGGAAGAGTATTATATCCAGTTAACGGGCAATTACTGGGAAATGGCCGCCACTTTTGTGAATCAGGGTCTTATCAATGAAGAGTTATTTTATCAAGCGACGACACCCAATTTCCCTCTGATTTGGACCAAGATGGCTTCATGGATCTCCCAGGAAAGAGTTTCTCATGGGAATCCCAAATTATACAGCCAGCTTGAAGCCCTCTATATTCGGCATCAAAAATGGTTAGAGAAAAGCCGGCCTAAAACCAACTCCAAACCTGCCGCCGCCAAAACAAGCAAGAAAAGATAATCCTTCCTTCATAACGATTTATCGCCGGTTCCGTATCAACGGGACCGGTTTCATTTTGGGCCCCTATCCTCTCCTGCTATATAATGGAAAGAAATTGAATCTGTATCACAGGGTGGATCCCCTGTTTTTTATTCGGACCTTCACATATTATGGCTAAACTCTATATCAATGATGAAATACTAGACCTGCAACCCGGAAAGACTCTCTTTGACCATGCGGACCAGACAGAGTCCGCTTATAAACATATTTCCTCCTCCTGCGGCAGAGTCGGGACTTGCCGGGAATGCCTCATCGAAATCAAACAGGGAATAGAAGCCCTCTCTCCCTATACGGAGAGAGAATCTTTCCTGAAACCTATGTCATCGGATTCCAATCCACAATACTTCCGGCTGGCCTGTCAGGCGAAAGTGGCCTGGAATAATGTTGATATTCATTGCCAGACTTTCAAGGGCTCATTACAAATCGTCCAACAGGGAAATATCGCCGAAGTTGAATTGACCCCCCTGACCCATCGTAAAGGTGATGATGTGTATTGGGGTCAGGAATTGATTGATTCTTATGAGGGCCATTTATACGGGTTAGCCATAGATTTGGGAACAACAACCGTTGTCATCAACCTGGTGGATTTGGAAACGGGACAAACGATAGCCGTATCCTCTTTTGAGAATCCTCAGAAATATGGCGGTTCCGATGTCCTCCACCGAATATCTTATGACCATCAATCCGATCATCAAGGTCGATTACACGACACCATTATTTCATTTCTGAATCAGGAGATCCGTAAATTCCCGGTGAACCGAAGACAAATCTATGAGGTAGTTCTGGCGGGTAATGCCACCATGCGGGACATCTTCTTTGGATTAGATGTCGAGACCATCGGAGTCAGTCCTTATAAATCCCTTACTCAATATGATTTTGAAGATGGAGTTATTTCTTCCACATCCCTCCTGCGGACCGCTAAAGACCTTCGCTTATTCATTCATCCTCAGGGAAAGGTGTATGGCCTGCCCTTGATTGGTTGTCATGTTGGCGCAGATACGGCCGCTGTCGCTCTCACACTGGGGATAGATAAAAGTGACAAACCCCTGATGATGATCGATATTGGAACAAACACAGAAGTTATCTTGGGGAATAAGGACCGCATCATTGCCGCATCATGCCCAGCCGGTCCGGCCTTTGAAGGCGGGAAAATTACCTATGGAATGTCTGGCGTGGAAGGTGCGATTGAGAAGGTTTCCATCAAAGAGGGTCAGGTACATTATCATGTTATCGGCGAGGGAAAACCTTATGGCCTCTGCGGTTCGGGATTGATTGACCTTCTGGCTGAGCTCAAAAGTAACGCGTTGATGGATGAGTTAGGCCGTTTCCATGATGGCAGTAACTATTTCATGGTCGTAAAAGATCGAGGAATCACCTTTTCCCGTGCGGATATCTCTGAGCTTGCTCAGGCCAAATCAGCCAATATTGCCGGACAAAAGATCCTGTTAAGAAGATATGGACTTCATCTGTCAGATATCCATACTTTCTATCTGGCGGGTGGATTTGCCTGGTATATCGACCCAGAACATGCTATTGAAATAGGATTGATTCCTCCGTTCCCTCTTGACCGGATCAAGAAAATCGGGAATGCCGCATTGGAAGGTGCACGACAGGTATTATTGAATCAGAACAAACGGCAGGAAGTCGAGGATCTTGTCCGAAAAATTGAACATATCGAATTAGAACAGGAAGAAGACTTCTTTGATTTGTTTGTTGATGGGGCTCAGTTCAAACCCCTGGATATAAAATAACGGCTATTGTTGAACAATAACCGTTATCTGATTTGCTCACTGTTATTTTGTGGATTCGGGTTCAGCAATATCTTTTTTCTTTGAACTGTGGGTATAAATCATGGCGTATGCGTTATGGTTATGGATCGACTCAAAGTTCTCAGCCTCTACCTGGAACCAATCAATTCCCTCAAATTTGGACAATGCAGTCGCCGCATTCCTGACCACATCTTCTACAAAGGTCGGATGATCATAGGCATATTCGGTGACATATCTTTCATCCGGTCGTTTCAGAAGTGTATAGAGTTCACTGCTGGCACAACCTTCCACCGCATGAATTATATCTTCCAACCAGATCAGTTCCCGGGACTCATAGGTCACCTTCACTATCCCGCGCTGATTATGAGCTCCCCGGTCACTGATAGATTTTGAACAGGGACATAATGTCGATACAGGTATCTTGAGTTCAATCAACAACTCAATATTACTGTTATGTTTTCCGATAAATTTGCACTGGTATTCCATGAGGGATTTAGCTTTGGTAACAGGCGCCTTCTTTTCAATGAAATAGGGAAACTCAATCTCAATAAATGAATCCTTGGCTTTGAGTTTACTTTTCATTTCAATCAGGATGGCTTCAATCCGTCCAATCGCAATTTCACCCCGGTGAGCTTCCAATACTTCTATGAATCGGCTCATGTGCGTGCCGCGAAACTCACGCGGTAGATTTACATACATATTAATCGTCGCCACGGTATGTTGTTTCACATTTTTCTTATCTAAAACAACAATGGGGTAACGCACACCTTTGACACCGACCTGATCTATGGCCAGTCCACGGACATCAATTTCACTCTGTACATCTTTCAACATAGACATAACTCACATTTAAAAATGATATCTATTTCATTATTAATGATAACAAATTGAAAAAATAAAAGTTTCCCGGATACTCTAAATAAAAAGAGTTACCCAGGAATTAATACCTGAGTAACTCTTACAAATCGAATTCAGATTATTTTAAAACGCTGGTTTTTAAGACTGCACCCGCCATCACATCCGCAAATTCACGGGACGCGTGATGGTCCTGTGCAGTAATGAGCTGCCCATCAATCACCGTCGGAGCATTCTCATAAATACTCCCTGTTGCAACAAAATGGGTTTCTTCCGTGGGATGGACTGTAGCCCGGCGATTCCGTAACACCTCCGCTCGAGCTAAAATCATCGGTCCATAATCAATAGCCCCGACCACCATCTTCATCTGCAAGGCCTGGCGTACCAACTGATGGCATAACAAATTATTGAAATAGTCCCTGACACCCAACCCTCCAACAAAAGCCAAACCACCATACCGAGTCATATCCACACGATCCAGCGATGTGTGAGGTTTGACCCGGGTCCCCCCTGAACCCACACAGGTTTGCCCCTGAGATGCGGCGATCTCCACGCCGATTTTTACCTCTTTACAGGCCCTTAATATCTCCCTGTATTCCTCTTCATCGAAGTCTGAAAGAGGAAGCACCACCAATAACCTTACCTTAGGTCCAAACAACATGATTCTTACCCCCATATTTTAAGGTTGTAAAACAAATAACACATTTTCGCATCTTTGACAAGCCCTGCCAGCTTTTTTACCAAAAAAAAACAGGGAATATTAAAGCCCCGAACGGCGTATGGACGACTATCTGATACAGACTTGCAAGATTTGATAGAATGATGGAGTTTTTAATGAACACTCTTTCGAAATAAGGAGATAACATGGTTACGACCGGTTTAGAACAATTATTAAATTCTTATCTTAGTATTGTTGAAGGGAAAAGGGTGGGAATCATTACCAATCCCAGTGGGGTTACAAGAGACCTGATCCAAAATGTCGATGCGCTTGTCAACGCTAAGGTCAATTTGACTGCCATTTTTGCTCCGGAACATGGATTCAGAGCCGCCGCAAAGGAAGGGGAATCGATCGATTCCTACACCGATGCAAAGACAGGGATACCTGTTTTTTCTCTCTATGGAAATAACCATAAACCTTCCCCTGAGATGCTATCTCATGTTGATGTCGTTATTATTGACATGCAGGATTCCGGAGCTCGGTTTTACACGTTCATTTCAACTCTGCTGGATACAGCTGAGGCCTGCATTGAGGAAAATAAGACTTTTATTGTATTAGACCGGCCAAATCCTATCAATGGGAATCAGATAGAAGGTAGTATTCTGGATATGAACTTTCGAACATTTGTCGGATACAGTCCTATTCCTATCCGCTATGGCCTCACACAGGGGGAATTAGCCAGATTTTATAATGCCCAATTCAACCTGGGTATGAAGGAATATATCGCCGGTGTCAGTGGAGACTATAACGGGGAAAACCTGGTCATTATTCCGATGAAGGATTGGTCTCGTTCCATGTGGTATGACCAGACGGGGCTTGCCTGGATCCCACCCTCTCCCAACTTTGCCACTCTTGAAACAGCAATTGTTTTTCCCGGAATGTGTTTTATTGAAGGAACGAATCTCTCTGAAGGCCGAGGCACAGTCCGACCCTTTGAGTGGGTCGGTGCTCCTTATATTGATGCGGATTTGTTGACCGATTATCTTAATGAGAAAAATCTTCCAGGCATGAAGTTTCGCCATACCTTCTTCACGCCGTTTTATAGTAAAAACGAAAAGAAGGTTTGTCATGGAATCCAGGTTCATGTCTTAGACCGCAATCAATTTATCCCCACACTGACAGGACTTCATGTCCTATATGCCCTTAATCATTTATTTAGTAATGATTTTGAATGGATCAAGTATGAACGGTTTTTCATTGATAATCTGTTAGGTTCAGACCGGGTCCGAACAGCTATTTCTTCCGGAGTGTCCATAGAGACGGTTTGGAATGAGTGGGTACATGACAGTGAACAGTTCAAAGAGATCCGAAAACCCTTTTTGATATACAGTTAAACGTGCGATAAATAAAAAGAAGCGGCCTCACAAGACCGCTTCTTTATTATTTCTATTTTACTTACCGGGCCGAATGTTTGACCACAGCCCCTTCCACCATAAATATTACTTCCTCAGCGATATTCGTGGCGTGATCTCCAATACGTTCCAGACTCCTGGAAATCAATATCAAGTGAACCGCACGAGTAATCGTACTCCCATCACTCATCATATAGGTCAACAATTCTCTGAACACCTGCTCATTGAGATCATCCAGTTCATTATCCATCATCCGAACAGCTCTGGCTTTGTCGGCATCCCGCTGCACAAGAGCATCCAGACTCTTCATGGTCATTTCCTCAGCAATTCTGGACATGCGGGGAATATCAATCAAAGGTTTTAAAATGGGTTGTAGATTCAGCTCCAGTGCGCGTTCCGCAATATTGACCGCCTGATCAGCAATCCGCTCCAGATTACTGTTGATTAAAATGCTCGCTGTAATGAATCTGAGATCTGCTGCCGTCGGCTGATACAAGGCAAGAAGTCGAAGACAGACATTATCAACGGAGATCTCCATCTGATCAATATCTTCATCATGGGCGATAACATCTTGTGCCAGGTCGGAGTTACGGTCTGTCAGTGCGCGAATACTCTTATTGATAGCCGTCTCGACACTTCCTCCCATCAAAAGGAGTTGTTCTTTTAAATGCTGCAGTTCATCATCAAAATGTCTTTGCATCTTTACTCCCTTTATATCAACCAAACCGCCCTGTTACATAGTCTTCGGTTAGTTTCTGAGTTGGATTGGTAAATATCTTTTCAGTCTGGTCATATTCTATCAGTTTCCCTAGCCAGAAAAACGCCGTATAATCACTGATTCGGGCCGCCTGCTGCATGTTATGTGTCACGATGGCGATTGTATAGTCTTTCTTAAGCTCCAGAACCAGCTCCTCAATTTTAGCCGTAGCAATCGGATCCAGGGCTGATGCCGGTTCATCCATCAATATCACTTCCGGCTGAATTGCCAAAGCTCTGGCAATACAAAGCCTCTGCTGTTGTCCGCCAGATAGTCCTAGGGCCGAGTGATGAAGCCGGTCATGGACTTCATCCCACAACGCAGCTGATTTCAAACTGTATTCCACACGATCTTCCAGTTCACTCACAGATAATTTGTAGTTGATACGAAGCCCATAAGCTACATTATCAAATATTGATTTTGGAAAGGGGTTTGATCTTTGGAATACCATTCCTACGCGTCTGCGAATTTCTATAACATCGATCTCTTTTGAATAGATATCCGTTCCATCAAGTAAAATACTGCCATCCTTATGAAAACCAGGCACCAAATCATTCATCCGGTTTAATGTTCGCAGATAAGTTGATTTACCACAGCCTGAAGGTCCAATAAGAGCCACAATCATTTTTTCGGGAATCCGCAAGGACACCTTATGCAAAACATGGTTATTCCCATAAAACACACCTAACTCATTTGTCTGCATTTTAATTTTACAGTCAGCCAATTCACTGGCAACAGAATTTACGAGTCGTGACAAAGCCCCACTATTCATACTCCGTTGTTCAGTAATTTCCGGTGTATTCTGGCTCATTTCAGTTTCCTCATCATCGCGGACCAAAAGTTCATTCATTAGGCATTTCCTCAAGCATTATGCAGTTTCCGGCGAATCTTGCTACGGATTATTATGGCGATAAAATTCAGTGTGAATGTCAGGAGTAACAGGACTAAAACCGTCCCATAGAGAATAGGTTTCGTTAATTCAACATCCGGTGACTGCGTCGAAAGGATAAAAACATGGTAACCCAATACCATGAATTGATCTGTCGCTTTAGAAGGTAAGTTTGGTAAAAAATAGGCAGCACCCAGGAATAAGATGGGAGCGACCTCACCTGCACCACGACTTACTGCTAATATCCCTCCTGTATAAATACCAGGAAGAGCCTGCGGTAAAACTACCTTATAAATAGTTTGCCATCTTGTCGCACCCAGAGCATAGCTGGCCTCACGAATATCTCTGGGAATTGCTCGGATAGCTTCTTCCGTCGTAACAATAACAACAGGCAGAGTTAACAGTGCCATTGTCATGGCAGCCCATATCAGCGCAGGTTGACCCCACACTGGACTGGCATCCGGACCTAAGCGCAGTACTTGCTGATCAATCTGCGACCCCACAAAATACACAAAGAAACCTAAACCAAATAATCCAAATACGATTGAGGGAACGCCGGCCAAATTGTTGACAGCCAACCGGACAACCTTAGTTATTAGAGAATTATCTCCCGCATATTCATTCAAATAAATGGCTGTCATAACTCCCAAAGGAATAGCCATAACGGTCATTAACAGTACCAGAGCTAATGTTCCGACGATACAGGGAAATATCCCTCCCCCTGTCATTCCATCAGAAGGTGAAGTCGTTAGAAAACTCCAGGTCATACTCTTCCAACCAAACCACACAACATTGCCCAGGATAATAAACAACAATGCTAAAATAACCAGAGTTGCCACCAAGGTCAGGTTCTCAAACAACCCACTCCAAAGTCGGGTTTTATAATTTGATATTCGTTTTGACAGCATAACGAATCAAACTCCTGACAATTTCGATTTGAATTTTGAGATAAACCAACTGCCCAGGAAATTAATTCCAAAAGTGATAATGAACAAAAAGACTCCTATGAAAAACAGTACATGGTAGTGAGCACTTCCATGAACTACTTCGGCTAGTTCTGTGGCAATAGTTGCAGATAAGGTTCTGACGGATTGAGTAAAATCCCAGTTGCCAACAGCAGCGTTTCCTGATGCCATCAAGACAATCATTGTTTCTCCGAAGGCCCTTCCAAATCCCAGGATGACTGCAGCGGCAATCCCTGGAAATGCCGCAGGCAATACAACCTTCCATGCAGTCTGCCATCGAGTGGCTCCAACTGCCAGCGAAGCTTCTTTATAACTTCTGGGAACTGAATTCAAAGCATCTTCAGAGACAGTATAAATTACAGGAATAATTGCCAAGCCTAAAGCAATACCTGCATTAATTCCATTCAGCCTGTAATCCAGATGTAATATACTCTGGATAATGCTGGCCAACACCATAAGAGCGAAAAAACCTATAACCACCGATGGAATACTGGCCAACAATTCAATCACCGGCTTAATAATCTCTCTAAGTCTGGGTTTGGCAAATTCCGCTGTATATAAAGCAGCAGCAATAGCCAAGGGCACAGCAAATAAAATAGCTACTAAAGTTACTTTTAGAGTTCCGACTATAAGAGGGTAAAGACTATACTTGGGGACAGTGGAGACTGGCTGCCACACTAATTTAGGTGGGCGATCAGGCCGAAACTGTTGTGGCAAAAACATCTTTTGGATACTGGCTTCCTGTTTTACTTCCGAACTTGTAAATATGGGAATAGCCTCCCTCCCCACAAAAAGAAAGATCAATACAATTGCCAGGATTGATGTCCAGGCTGTCAGACGTATCGTGTTTTCAATTACCAATTCGGTCCAACGAATCTTCTTTTTAAATAAAACCATGGTTTGGAAGGCCTTCCAGTTTTAATCTAATCACTTGGATTTCTTGTGCAGTTTTTTGGGAAGTGGATAATAACCCACATTCTTTACGATGCCCTGCCCTTCGGAAGTCTGGACCCAGTTAACGAGCTTCTGAATACTGGGTTTTGGTGTTCCTGCAGTGTACCAGAACAAATATCTACTAATAGGATAAATACCTGATTCAACATTTGCTTCATTAGGAGCATAAGCAGGAGACTTCGCATCCTTACTTACACTTACGGCACGAACCCCTTTGGCATAAGCAATCCCACCATATCCAATACCTTTCGGATCCCGGGCAACGGCATTAATAATGGCGGCCGTTCCTGGAAGGGTTTGGGTTTGCGGAACAAAATCATCATCCTGCAACACATGTTCTTTAAAATACGCATAGGTCCCAGAGTTGTTCTCACGACCATATAAAACAATCTTGGCATTAGGACCACCCAGCTGATTCCAATTTGTGATTTCCCCGGTATAGATATCCCGAATTTGCGCTAAGGTAAGTGACTTAATTGGATTTTTTGCATGTACAAACAATGAAATACCATCCAATGCAACAGGGATCTCATTGGCAACAGATTTCCGTTTTAATTTCAAATCGGCCTTTTCTTTATCTTTCATGGGTCTTGATGCTTCACAAATGTCTGTAGTGCCATTAATGAGCGCCGCAATGCCAGTCCCTGTACCGCCGCCTGTTACCTGAACCTGGACACCAGGATTTTTCTTCATGTACACTTCAGCCCAGCGTTGTCCAAGGATGACCAGAGTATCAGAACCTTTAATTGAAATAGTTTCCTTTGCAAAAACCCATGAAACAGACATCGTCAAACATGCCAAAATCAATACAGTTCTCATTAAACCAACATTTTTCTTATACATTTTTTCTCCTTTATAAGTCTTCAATTATTAGAATAGGTGTTACATATTACATTCTGATTACAGAATAATTGCATCTGAGTTAGTTCTGTAACATTCTGTGAATCATTCAAAAAGGAGAGATCGAAACCAAAAGGCAGGATATAAATAATACAGGAAAGAATGGAAATAATACTTACAACTTATTGCTTGAAAGAAAGAATAAAAGACGTGCCTTTACCAAGGACACTCTCAGCAGCAATAGTTCCATGATGCACTTCTACAATATGACGACAGATGGCTAACCCCAAGCCTGTACCTTCTGTCTCAGCAGATCTTGATTTATCTACCCGGTAAAACCGTTCGAAGATACGAGGCAAATCCTCTTGTGGGATTCCACACCCCGTATCAATCAACTGAATAGTAACGACATCATCTTTCACATTCAGCAGTAACTGCACCATCATTCCCGAATCTGAGAATTTAATGGCATTGTCTAACAAATTAATCAGTGCCTGACAAAAATACTTACGATCCAGATTCAACATAACGGGTTCATCAGGCATCTGAATATCTACTGTAACATTCCGCTTTTGTGCCTTACTGGAAACAACCTCTAAAGCACTGCGAATCATATCGCGGACATCGGTAGGTATAAACTCCATCCTGATTTTCCCGGACTCAATTTGAGACAAACACAAAAGATCCAGGACCAAAGCTGTCATCCGCTGTGTCTGAGTATAAATATTCTGAACAAACTTTCTAGCAAAATCAGGCTGGTCTAAAGCACCATCTAATAACGTTTCAGAGAAGCCCTGAACTGCAGTCAATGGTGTTCTTAATTCATGGGATACATTGGCCACAAAGTCTCGTCTTACTTGTTCCAAATTCCGAATATCCGTAATATCATGGAACACAGTCACCAATCCCACTTGTTTTCCATCGTCCCAGAGAGGTGCTGCATATAGTCGAACCACCTTGGGAGAATTGCCCGCCAACGTAACTTCCTTTTTGATCATTTGACCACTGTTGACACCATCAATCAAGGCCTGAGCCACTTCTGGATTACGAATAATTTCAATCGGAGTTTTATCAATAATGGGATCATTTACCATGAAAATCCGACGAAAAGCCTCATTAGTGAGAGTAATTCGACCCCGTTTATCCATGACCATGACACCCTCTGCCATACTGGCCAAGATAGTTTGCAACTGCTGCTTCTCTTCCTGGATATTTCGGAATCGGGACTCTAATTTATCCGACATGACATTCAGCGCATCTGCCAGAATCTGCAATTCATCCTGAGAATTAGTACGAATTTTATGAAAGAACCGTTCCTGTGATATTTGTTGAGCCGCCTCAATCATCTGACGAATCGGTTTCACCATCCGGTTAATGAAAAACAAACCAACTAATGAAGCAAGAGTAATAGCAAGAACAGAACCAATAAAGAGGATTTTCCGAACATCACGAATAATAGAATCAATTATAAATAGGGGCCGAGACACCCTTATAACTCCAACGATTTGCTCCCCTTTTTTCATCGGAATGGCAACATAGGCCATATCTACTTTTAAGGTATGGGAATATCTGATACCTCGACCGGGGACACCTTTATAGGCAGCTATTACTTCCGGCCGATTGGCGTGATTTTCAATTTCACGCAAATTCTCAGGAGCAATATCTGAGTCTCCGGATACCACTCCTTTTGCATCAATAAAGGTAACCCTTGCTTTCAATCGTATTGAAAGTTCATCCGCCAGCCTCTTATAATCCACCGCATCTTTTAGGATAAGGGATTCTTTATCCACGACCAAAGCAACCAGATTTGTATCCCGTTCCAATTGAATTAAAGACAGGTTTCGAAGAAAATCACGGAGGGATTTCTGGACAACCGTATCTAATACAATTGTCGTCAGAATCAGAAGTAAAATAAAATAAAACAGCCATCGCTGGCGAAGTGTTTTGAACATAATCTGCTTTATATTACATTATTCAGTTACAAACCGATAACCAGTACCCCGAATAGTCCGAATGTGGTCACAGGCAACACCCAGTTTTTGCCGCAACCGTCGAACATGAACATCAACGGTACGAGTATCGCCATAATAGTCATAACCCCAGACTTTGTTCAATAATAAGTCACGAGTCAATACTCGCCCATTGGCATTGGCCAAAGCCAGGAGTAAATTGAATTCGAGATGCGTCAGAACAATTTCTTCACCATTCACAAACACTTGGTGCTGTTCAGGATCTACAAGTAAATCCGGTAAATCAATTTTCTTACTCTCAGGTAAAACAGTATCATTTCTTTTCAGAATAGCTTTAATCCTCAAAACCAATTCCCGGACACTGAAAGGTTTGGTGACATAATCATCCGCACCCATCTCTAACCCGACAATACGGTCTATTTCTTCGGATTTGGCAGTCAACATGACAATCGAAATCGTTTTTGTGTCAGCTTCACTTTTCAGTTTCCGACAAACTTCCATTCCGTCAATTTTGGGTAGCATCAAATCCAGAACAATTAAGTCAGGTTTGATCGTCTTGGCCTTTTGTAATCCATCCTGCCCATCAAAAGCACACTCAACAAAATAACCAGCCTGACGGAGGTTATATTCCAGTAACTCACTGATTTGTTTTTCGTCTTCTATGACTAATATTTTTGCCATGATTTTGATTGTAACATAGGGCATAAGTCCATTTATTACATCTATGTAAAGGAATTATTGACGTTATTTAAAGAATATAGTTAAATCAGGCTTCTTTTTGTCGGATTCAGTACATATCCGTTAAAATTATGGGTATTCAAATATATCAGGGACAAAGGAGAAATCATGAAACACCTATCCATATTGGCTGGATTGTTATTAACTGTTGGGGCCTTGGCGATGGAGCCTAATGCTGAGTTAGAACAGGCCATCTGGAATACTTCCGTCGGCAATACTTTATACATTGGAAAACTCACCACACAACATAACTTCATGAATTTCACCGTTAAGGATTCAGGGCCTCGGATTGTTTTCAGTGACAATCCCGAATATCTCAAGGATGAAGGGATTTGTTGTTCTGAAACACTGGGAGAGGAAACAGCTCGTGTTTATTTATACAATGTGAATGATTCACCGACCAACCACTATAAATTCGCCATCATTCTTAAAAATCTGACCAATAAGCCAGGTAAGGTTACCATATATCGTCGCGCGGCCATCAAACCTTCACAAGCTTACGGTCGAATCGGTAAAGTTGGATTATTGGATTTTTATTCCAAGCCATACCGAAAAACCATTCAAATACCCGCCAAGGGTTCTGCACTCCTGGACGATTTTTGGGAGAAGAATCCGGCGGCACGGCAGGATTTAGCTCACGGGTTCTATGAAATCTACTCTCACCAATCCACCCAAATTATCATGGCAGGGATGGTTAAAACCAAAAACACCCTAAAAACTTACAGTCAGTTGACTCTATTACCTCCCAATAACAGGAATGCTGGACGAGGCATTTTTGTTACTTCAGACAGATATGTAAAGACATCCCCGATTGATACCAAAAATGGAATTCAACGATTACGGATGGCTGATGGACAGATTGATAAATGGGTCAAAGGTTACGACAGTTCTGTTAATGTCAAAACAGAAAACATTGGAAATTATGGCGTTTTATATACAGTGGAGGTTCCCTATACCAGTTCAGATAATCGGTTGATGGCTGTCGTGGTCATGTCTCAACCCGCGGGAGCTGATTACTGTTCATATGGGGGAGTGGTGGGAACTAAGGCAGAAAACAATCTAACTAAAGCGGGATACTATCTGACACCTGCTGACCAATATCACTTAGTTGAAGCCACCAAAGGATGTCTGGTGGGGCTGTATCAGGCACAACCCAAAGGAGGCACCATCCAGTTTGAATTCTCACCTCCGGGATCTTCCTGCCTGCCAGCAGACTTTTTCTTTATTCCAGTGAATTCATTAAATAAATAAAATATTAAACCTTCATAACCGGAGTGTCTGTTAGCCTAAGATACTCCGGTTTTTTTTATTGCTCAGTACAAACTAAATCCCTTCAAGCTACTTATCATTTCCATATGATAGATGTATCCATACTTTGGCATAAACAACAAATTCATTATATTAAACCAAAGAATCCACGGAGCTGCTCCGAGCAGGTCCGTGGATGATTCGTTTAGAAGATGGAATATTAAGTGATACGGAAAGGGTTGTGGGGGAAAGAGATTTGGGAAAAAGAAGGAAATAAAAAAACGGCTTTCAGAAACAGGAAGTTTCCAAAAGCCGTTCTTAGATACAAAAGGTTATTGCAGGAAGAATAAGATCAACAACTGTGCTGAAACGACTCGCAACAACATTGTTAAAGGATAAACAGTAGCATACGAAACATTACAGGCATCCGAAGTAGGAACGATGCTGGTGGCAAAGGCTAATGCCGGTGGATCGGTCATGGAACCTGCCAGAACACCACATAAAGTCAGGTAATTGGTTTTCAAAACATACCGGCCAACTAATCCGACAATCAATATGGGTATCAAGGTAATCAGAACCGCACAGGCCATCCAATACAACCCATCGCCTTTGGTCAGGGTTTCAACAAACTTGCCACCCGCTAAAATACCGACTGCAGAAAGGAACAAGGTGATACCTAATTCTCGAATCATGAAGTTAGCACTGATAGGCAGATACCAGACCAGTGAACCGATTCGGCCAATCCGGCTGAGGATGATTGCGACAACCAGTGGCCCGCCCGCCAAACCCAATTTAACAGGAACCGGCATATTGGGAATCGCTAAAGGAATACTTCCCAAAACAACACCCAGCGCAATACCAACCAATACAGGGATGACTTCCGGATGATTTAACTGGCGTAAGGAATTACCTAATTCCGGAGTAACTTTCTTTATGGATTCTTCAGTACCGACACATAAAACGGCATCACCAAATTGCAGCTCCACATTTGAATTAGGGGAGAATTCAGTTTCAGACCGGCTGATTCGGGTAATTACCACATCGTTTTTGTCCAGGAATTCCAGTTCATCCACGGTTTTACCCAAAATACTTTTCTTGGTCACAATGAGTCGTTTGGTAATCAGTCGAGAAGGCTGTTTCATTAAATCGATATTGCTTTCACCACCAATCACAATCTGGATGGATTCAAGCCCTTCTTTTTTACCAACTGCCAGTAACACATCACCAATATGGATGATGGTATCCGGCTGAGCCACATCAACTGTTCCTTTATGCATGATACGGGAGATAACCACCTCGGAATCTTCCAGGCCGGGAATGGCATCGACACGAACACCTTCCAGATTTGGATTTTTTACTTCCAGGTTTTTCCGTAACAGGTTGCTGGATTTAACCGTCAACTTCTTGAAAAGTTCCGCTTCTTGATTCGGGTCAATTCGGAACAGGAACCGAATCAAAATCATGGTAAAGATAATCCCCAGGATACCGAAAGGATACGCCACGGCATAACCAATGCTGGGTTTCTTCAGGACATCTTCTTTGGCTGATTTTTCCGCCTCATTAACAGCTTCTGCAGACATTGCAGATACGGAAGTTACAGTAGAGGCTTGTGCCACAGTGTTCTGTGTGGCGGTGGTGGAGAGAGCCATGTCCGTTTTCACTTCACTGGGGGCTACGGGTTTCGTTTCTTGTGTTACCGAAACATTTTTCTTCCAGAGGGTAGGATCTTTTTCAACGAGATCTTTCAAGGCCTGTTGTGAAGCAGCCAGGGCAGGAGTGTTGGTAACCGCACCGGCATATAAACCAACAGCCGTCGGCTTTTCAATACCACCAAAGATGTTCAGGCAGATTGTAATAATGACACCTAAAACAACAATCGAACCCGCCATAATATTTAACGGTAATCCCTGCCGCTTTAAGGATGCAAAAAACCCAGGTCCCACCTGCACACCAATCGAGTAAACAAATAATATCAACCCAAATTCACGAACAAACTCCAGTATATGGGTATTCACGGTAAGACCATAATGCCCAAATAAAATACCGGAAAATAAAACGCCGCCGATCCCCAGGCTGATACCAAAAACTCGGATGCTTCCGAGGGCCAGACCCAATGATGCCACAAGACTGATAATCAAAATGGCATGAGCAATGCTCTCCGGATCTGTAAATAACTTATATAACCATTCCATAAATCATGGTACTCCTTAAGAAGGAAATGTGAGTAGTTTTTGTAAGCCGTTTATTTGAAGTGTGTTTGATTTTATAAAACGGGTAAATGTCCTTATACAAAAAAAGCCTCGTTTCAACCCTGCTCTTGAGGTGAAACGAATTATGCTCTTGTTCTATCTAATATAGCAAATCACGAACTTACGTTCCAGTCAGGAAATCAATCTAAAAACAAAAGGCGGGACACCCAATGGGCATCCCGCCTGACTTTTCTGAATGATTAGGCACCAAACTTTTCGAGCTTCATGGCATGGGCCATTGCCAGTGACAGCATATACTTAGCTTCGAAACTCCCTAATGAACCCGTACCACAGGTCTGTTCATTGAACGCCGCCGCTTTATCCCGTCGGGCATACTGTGAATAAATCAGGGTTGGTACACCATGCCAGGAGTGGGATTTCATGGAAGCCGGAGTGGAATGATCGCCAGTAATGACCAGACAATCAGGATTCAGTTTCAGAATTTCGGGAATGGCTGTATCCGCCTTCTCAATCATCTTCACTTTCTCATTGAAATCACCGTCTTCACCGCGGGAGTCCGTATATTTGAAGTGAATGAAGAAGAAATCATAATCATTCCAGAGTTTCTTGAGGGTTTCCACTTGTTCTTCGAGAGTCTGAAGATTGGGAATTACCTTCATGCCGACCAGGTGAGCTAATCCCTTATACATGGGATACACAGCAATAGCGGCAGGGTTTAATTTGTAGATTTCCTGGAACTGAGGAATAACCGGTTTACCGGCAAAACCCCGCAACAGGACCATGTTGGCGGGAACATCATCTTTCAAAACGTCTTTGGCTTTGGCCAGAAAGTCATTGATAACGGCAGCCGCTTTTTCAGCTTCCGGAGCCAGAGCCACAACGGCTTTGGGAGGAACACCTGTCTTCTGAGGATCAGTATCAGCCAGTTTATCCGATAATCCTTTACCACGGAAAACAGCCATCGCCCGGTGTTCTTTTTCAGCCTGAACAAAAACTTCCACACCATCCAGTTTAATCTGAGACAGTTTGGCACAAAGTTTTTCACAGATTTCAGTCGCAATTCTTCCGGCACGACGGTCCGTCACATTACCCTCTGCATCTAAAGTACAGAAATTGATACGGGCTGCCACATCATCATCACTCTGCTGGAAACCCACACCCGCCGCAGACAACGCCCCACGGCCGATAATATTCTGGAGAGGGTCATAACCAAAGATGGCTAAATGCCCGGGACCAGAGCCAGGAGTGATGCCCGGGAATACGGGAATACTTAAACCCAGGCTGGAGTTGTAAGCCAGTTTATCCATATTAGGAGTCTTGGCAGTTTCCAGTTCAGTCAACGGAGAAGATTCTGTGGGTAATCCCCCTACACCATCCATTACAAAATAGACAATTTTGGAAGAAGTCTTTTTAGATAAGTCTTTCAGTAAATCAATATGGTTCATTGGTAAAAATCCTTTCAAGTGGATTGGATAATTTTATCCTTAATAGTTTAGCAAATCCTGGCCGACCTATCAGCTTACAGAAGGAATAGTATCAGAATCTGTTTTGGGAAATATTCGGTCAATCATGAAAAACACTCCAGCCGCCAGTAATGCCAATACCGACAGAATCTCGTACATGATGATGACATTCCATTTTTCGATAATAAAGCCCCCGAAAAGGCTGCCGATGATTGCAGAAAGTCCATATCCTACGGCCCAGAATATTGTCTGGCCAGTAGTTTTCCATTCCTGAGGAGTTTCTATATCCACGAAATGAACCGCACCCGCATAGTAGGAACCAAAGTTTATGGCATGGAAAAATTGCAAAGGGAAGGTCATAAGCGGATTACCAACAAGAGTATACAGGTACCAGCGTAAAGCAGCCGTACTGGCAGCAATTCCCAATAATTGGAGAGGCTTCAGCCGTTTGAGCAGCCATGAGGCAAAGAAAAATACCGGAACCTCACTCAAAGCCGCAAGGGATAGTGCTATTCCCAGTTGTCCGGTGTCCCCCTTTAATCCATCAAAATAGAGAGAAAAGAAATAGCTATTACAATTCATGGTCAACATAAAGAAGAAAACCGTAATCAAAAACACAAGGAAACGAGGCCGGCGAAGTAATACATATAACTTGCCAATATTACGGCCGGATTGTTTTGGTTTTTCAACTTTAGGTAAAGTGAAAGTTAATCCAAAAGCAATCAACATAACCGAAATATAGGCAGGAATGAAGAAGGCTAATCCTCCGATATTATTCAATATCTGGGAATCCATATGTGGATGAAGGTATCGATAGAAGCTCCCCATTTCTGAGTATTTGGAGATCTGTCCCACCAGTACCGAGAAAATACAGAAACCCAATGAGCCCCATGCACGGATTTGACCGTAATTTACTTGAGTCCCTCTGACAGCTTGAATGGTAGCCGTATCCACCATCGGAATGATGGCATATGAAAAGAAGGAAAACAGAGCCATTAAAAGAATATAAAACAAATAACTCTCAGGTATCAGGAAACCCGAAGCTACACAAATGGCTCCCACACAAACAAATCGAACCAAACTGTATCCAGCAGGTGTCCTGTCATTCACGATGCCCCACACGGGCTGCATCAATATCATGACCATCGGTCCCACAGCCATTAATAACCCGATTTGGCTTCCCGTGAATCCCAATTTTTTGAAAAACAGGGAGATAAACGGCCAAAAGCAACCTACACTGCTGAAGTAAATAAAATAAAAAAGACGAAAACGATGATAGAAACCCGGGGATTTTTCAGTACTTTTTTTATTCACAAACATCTCCAACCTCTTTATGAATCCTATCGAAGTAAATCAAACCTGTCAAAACATCCCGTATTTTTTCGTAACTTATCTATTGACAATTGATTTCTATTATTGCTACGATTGTTTGCATCGTGCCACACAATAAAGAAACAGCAGGTACACTGTTCCGATTCGGTGTATCTATAGAAGAGAATTTACTGGACCGCTTTGATACCCTCATCGCCCAGAAGGGGTACAACAATCGGTCTGAGGCTCTGCGTGATTTGATTCGGGATGCGCTCGTACGAGAAGAAGCTTTGACGGACATTCCCGTCGCAGGCTCTCTCACTATGGTCTATAATCATCACGCCCATGACATTACTCATAAACTAACTCATTTCCAACATGAATTTGGGGATTTGATTATTGCCACCCTGCATGTCCATCTTTCGCATGACGATTGTATGGAAGTGATAGCCTTGAAAGGACCTGGTTCAAGACTCAAGCAAATGTCTGACGCACTTCTCGGAATGAAAGGCGTAAAACATGGAAAGCTGGTGATCACCTCCACTAAAACTTAGTGCTATTTTTTTCGCATATCGTGCTACTTTTATAAAATTCGTATCACACTAGAAAGGAACATCATGAAAAAGGGATTTACACTCATTGAACTACTGATTGTCGTTGCCATCATCGCTATCCTGGCAGCGATTGCAATACCAAACTTTTTGGCTGCCCAAGTGCGGGCAAAGGTCAGCAGAACTCAATCGGATATGGCGAGTATGGCAACTGCCATTGAGAGTTATATGGTGGATAATAACGAATACCCTCTCTATGGACGAGTCATCGGAACTTCATATACCACTGAATATCCAGCCATCGTCAATGAAATGACGGGACCGCAGGAATACGTTTCACGGGGATTAACGACTCCAATTGCTTATATGAGCAGTATTCCTACGGATCCATTTGCCACGGGAGGAACAACACCACTACCTTTTATCCGGGAATATAACTATTTGAATTTGAATCAGCACTTGGCGAATTTCACACAACCTCCACCGGCATGGACCAGTTTATTGAAACCCAGATGGGGCGAATGGCGAATGGCTGCCTGTGGTCCCGATGGCGATCGTGGTGCAGATATTAAATCAAACATTACTTATGACCCAACCAACGGAACAGTATCTAATGGGGATGTCGTCAGATGTCAAGCTCGCAGTGATAATTCTCCTCCGGCATTTTAAGTTACAATGAATGGAATAATCATTATGAGTACACATGTTGGTATATTAAATATTGCTCTACCTAAACGGCTGATTATGGCCGGGGTCCTTACAGGATTTGGCGGTTTTTTTACAATACCCTTTCACATGCTGTCACTGGGATCAGCGTGGATGCCACTATTCATTCCAATAGGACTTGCGGCCTGTATGGTTGAACCCTATATCGCTGTTGCGGTAGGGATTCTGTTGCCACTTCTAACTGCATTGCAAACGGGAATGCCCTCTTTTACGCCGCCGTTTATTTGGATGGTGACATCGGAAGCATTGGCGTATGCCTTTGTCATATCCTTAGCTCGTTTCAAATGGAACTGGCCCGTTCATTATTCAGTATTGGCTGGAATTTTAGCGGGTAAAATTGCGTTACTGATTTACTTGTTTATATTTGGACACCCACTGGCAGAACTATATCCCTCTTTTGAAATCAGGCAGGCAGCAGGCACACTATGGGCGTTTAAGACACCTTGGATAACTGTCACAAAAGGGATTCCGGGGGGACTTTTGGCATTAATAGTTATTCCCTTGATTGTTTATTTGATTGACAAACACTCCAGCCATAATAATATGGCTGCAGCCTGATATTTTTTCTGGAGCATATTAAATGGATTTTAATCAAATCATTGCTTTTCATGGACACCTTGGGCCTTATCTCGTTCTGGGTTACCGAGCGGGCGAAGAAGCTATCAGACTCATCGGTGCTCAAAAACATTTTGGAGTGAAAGTCGAGGTTGCATGTCCTGACCTTCCACCCCCACGGTGTTTTATTGATGGTCTCCAACTCTCTACCGGCGCTACTTTTGGAAAAGCGAATATCTCCCAAACAACGGCTCCTGAGATTATGGCAAAAATATCCAATAAAAAAACAGGGCAGACTGTTAGGGTCGAATTAACAGATTATATGAAATCCTTGTTTAAGCCAAGGACTCACGAAGAATTAGATGTATTTGCCCGAGAAGTTGCCGCAATGCCTCTGGAACAAATCCTTAGCATTAAATCGGAGTAAATAAAACAGTCATAAATTAAAAGCCCTTCTCGATTGAGAAGGGCTTTTTTTGTTTTTCTTAAAAACCTTTGTAACGATTGGTAATCGGCATCCGGCGATCTTTTCCGAAAGCACGGGCGGTTATCTTGATACCCGGAGGAGCCTGCCTCCGCTTATATTCATTGATATCAACCATACGGATGACCCTCTTAACAATGTCAGGATCATTCCCCATCTGAACAATCTCTTCATAGCTTTTATCCTCTTCCACATAGGCTTGCAGAATAGGATCCAATACATCATAAGGAGGCAGAGAATCCGTATCCTTCTGATTATCTCGCAATTCAGCTGTAGGAGGCTTTGTAATCACTCGTTCCGGGATTCTGTCATAGCCCGCCACTTGATTCACATAACGACAAATTTCAAACACCAGCGTTTTGGGAACATCCTTGATAACGGCAAAACCTCCAGCCATATCGCCATATAATGTGGCATAACCCGTACTCATTTCGGATTTGTTTCCTGTTGTCAGGACCAGGCACCCGAACTTATTGGACAGAGCCATCAAAAGATTACCACGAATGCGGGCTTGCAGATTTTCTTCCGTAGTATCCCACTTTTTGTTCTTAAAGGTATCCGCTAATAAATCCCGATATTGTTGAAACAGCTCATCAATATAATACTCTTGATAACGAATCTTAAGATTCTTAACTAAACCTTCGGCATCTTCCCGACTCGCATCAAAACTGAATCTTGTCGGCATGAATACCCCGGATACATTTTTCGCACCAAGAGCATCCACAGCAATAGTTGCTACCAGGGCGGAATCAATTCCACCCGATAAACCAATCACAACTTTACCAAATCCATTCTTACTCACATAATCATGAACACCAAGTTTCAACGCTTCATAAACTTCAGCGATAGGATTGGGGAATGTGTGCCGTTGGAAAATTAAGGGTTCCCTTTTCAATTCGGCTTTATGCGTGGACTTTGGTAAATCCACAATCTGAGGCTCCATAGAAGGAGATGGATTAGTGACTTTTTTTTGTTTACGGCGTAATGGATTTTTTAACCTTACTCGGGCGACCTCATCCAGATCAATATCCCCTACAATGAAATCTTCAGTAAAAGCCTTTCCGCATCCAAGTAAACTCCCGGAAGGCCCCACCATCAAACTGCACCCGTCAAATATCAATTCATCCTGTCCACCCACCTGGTTACAGTAGGCAATGAAAACACCATGGTCACGTGCTCGAGTCCGAATCATTTGTTCGCGAACACTGGATTTCCCCCGCTGATACGGTGAAGAACTCAAGTTTAACAACAGATCCGCACCATAGTGGGACTGAATGGAGGCCGGCCCTTCAGAATACCAGATGTCTTCACAGACATTAACCCCAAACCTGACATCACCCCATTGGAATAACAAGGGTTCCTGACCGGCACAAAAATAACGGTTTTCATCAAACACACCGTAGTTAGGTAAGTACATCTTATGATACACACCGCGTACCTTCTTCTGGTAAATCACGGCCGCAGCATCATAGATATCATCTTTACGGTCAACATAACCAACCACACACACTAACCCGGTTACCTTCCTGGCAAATCGATCCAACGCCTCCAGGTTGTCCTGAATAAATTCGGGTTTCAATAAAAGGTCCTCTGGAGGATAACCCGTCAGGGTTAGTTCCGGAAACAATAAAATATCGACCTTCATTGCCTGGGCTTTTTCCAAAGCCATATCCATCTTTTTAAGATTCCCGTCCAAATCACCTACCGTAGTATTGATTTGAGCCATGGCAATCCGTAAAAATCGCATAAGATTATACCCTCTGAATTTAACGAATAAGTTATTGTTACTATAACAGATTTTTAATGGGTTTCTGGGGATAATGTCGCAGTGTAGAGGATACGATATTCTGCTCCGGAAGGTTTGAGGATACTTTCATAAAGGTGAATCTCTGATGCATTTATTCGATGAGAATCCGGTTTGATTCTTTTTTGGAAATACTCCATCATGGGGCCCAGATTATTCGTTGATTTTACCCGACCCAGTGTTAAATGAGGATTGAATGCTCTCGCTTCAGACGGAATATCTAACAGGACGAGTTCCTTTTCTAATGCCGCAGCTAATTTTACAACAGACTCTTTACCCTGATTAAGACCTACCCATAATATCCGAGGGTGCTGCATCGTAGGAAAACAACCTGTTCCACCAGACTCCAGAGAGAACTGGGGATGATTGGAGGCCACCCGAGACATAACTTTCGTGATACTTTCGATTTGTTCCTTTGACATTTCACCCAGGAACTTAAGCGTTAGATGTATACCTTCGGGTTTAGGCCAGGTCACATCGCCATCAAACTGTTTCAACTGACGTTGAATATCGGCTAACTGTTTTCGTAAATCCTCTGGAAGAGGTATGGCTATAAAACATCTCATAATAAATTCATCATAATATAAAAACCGGCTGCCCGGAACATCCAGGCAGCCGGTTAGGCTTTACTGTTTAATTTAGAGCAACTTAGATCAAAGCAATTTCTGTTTCTTTGTCAAAGATGTGACTCTTGTCCAGATTAAAGATTAGGACCTTGTCAGTGTTTTCTTTCACATCGACATGGGAATCTAATCGAGCACTGTATGGATTTTTACCTGTGGTCAGGTAAACGTTACATTCACTGCCCATGGGTTCGACCAATTCAACTTTTGCTTTAACTTCAGCTTTGTATTTGGCCTGAGATGCCATAGTGGTATCTCGGATATCTTCCGGCCGTATTCCAAAAATGACGGTTTTTCCATCATAATTGGCCAGTTTATCATTCATGAAATCGGGCAATTCAAAGGTGAAGGTGCCTTCATTAAAGAAGAACTTACCGTCTTTCTTTTCGATTCCACCTTCAAGGAAATTCATCGGAGGAGTCCCAAGGAATCCAGCAACAAATTTATTCACTGGGTGGTCATACAGAGCGATGGGGGAATCCACCTGGTGAACCAAACCATCTTTCATGACTACGATACGATCACCCATGGTCATTGCTTCTACCTGGTCATGGGTAACATAAATCATAGTAGTTTGAAGACGAAGATGGAGTTTGCTGATTTCAGACCGCATCTGAACACGCATTTTGGCATCTAAGTTAGAAAGAGGTTCATCAAAAAGGAATACTTTGGGTTTACGGACAATCGCACGACCAACAGCTACACGCTGACGCTGACCACCCGAAAGAGCTTTGGGTTTGCGTTCCAGCAGGTTTTCAATACCGAGAATCTTGGCGGCTTCTTGAACACGTTTATCAATTTCATCTTTGGGATACTTACGAAGCATCAGACCAAAAGCCATATTCTTATAAACGGACATATGCGGATAAAGCGCATAGTTTTGAAATACCATGGCGATATCACGATCTTTGGGGGGAACATCATTGACAACTTTGCCATCAATCTCAATTTCACCGGAGCTGATTTCTTCCAAACCGGCAATCATTCGGAGGGTTGTAGATTTACCACAACCAGAGGGACCAACCAGAACGACAAACTCTTTGTCTTTGATTTCCAAGTTAACGTTTTCAACAGCTTTAACATTGCCTTGGAACACCTTACAAAGGTTTTTAAGTGTTACTCCTGCCATAATACTAGTTCCTTCCCGGGGAGAACCTTCATGTTTCCCCGAACTGCAAATAAGTTTAATAAATGGGCATAAAAGCCCAAATCATCATAGAAAAAGATGACTATTTCGTCAAGTTAAGATTTATTCCGATTTTGGGTCATGCCCGGCCAGCCAATAAAGATAAGAGATTCCAATCACGACAAAAATCAGAAAAACAACTACGGAGACACGACGGTCCAATCCCCAGACAGATAATATATTTCGCGTAAAATTACCCTCTAAAAACCGGGGGATCGTAAATTGAGCAAAAGGGGCATCGTAGGATTCAGGAATTTGAGGGTCTGTCAGTAGAACCATGACATGCATCAGTACAGACATGATTCCCAGGGTATAAAACAGATACTTTAAACGGGGAAGATAATAGTATGCAACCAAAACCAAGAAGGGAACCATAGGGACCAAAAGTCTTGGGCCAAATGCCCAACCACCATACCAGGCCCAATAAGAACTGTTGTATCCAATAAATCCAACAATCAGAAACAAGGATAATAACAATTCCTTACGAGCTGGAGCATTCTTCCACCAATAATATAAACCGGGGAAAGCAAACAAAAGAAAAGGAGCTGTAAAAAATAATCCCCTGTAGTTAGAGAATGTAATGCCCCAAAAGGCAGTCCAACTGGGAAGCCCTACTCCAGAAATACCCCGGGACATTTCAGCCCGAAATACAGGGTGAGCTTCGTATTGATATCCAGAACTGAAAGGACTCCCGAAACAGGCCCAGTTATATGGCATGGGCAAAATCATGGCAACGATGGCTGCGGGTACAAACCAAGCCATATATTTCCGGTCAGGGAGAGAAAAATAGGCATATATGGTAATACCTATCATTCCAATGGCCGTCGGAGTTTCGGTCGCCGTTGCCAGTCCCACACTGAATCCTGCGGATGCCAAAACGATTGCTTTTCTTCTATCGGACCAGGTATCCCAAAATTTCAAACAATAGTAAACAAGGAAAAATCCAAGAAAAATCAGAAGCGAGGATAACTGGTGAGCCATAAACAGGATGGCATAACAAGTACCCACACTACCCAGAGAGAAAAATAAAGTCGTCATCAACTGGTCTCGAGGCGATTTTCGTATCTCCCCTAACATCCTGAATACTAAGATTGCCAGAATGGAGGTAAACAAGGAAACGGTAAATAAAGTAACCGGATATCGACCTTTCAAGGGATCACATTTAATATTCAAAACATCATGGACCTGCGCATACACCCAATAAACAGGAACACCCAGGAAAGAAAGAATGGGAGACTTGTCACAATAAAAACTGCCCTCATAAAAAGATAAATCTTCCGTTTTATATTCACGTTTCCAGTCCGGCATACTCACATAATAATCAATATTGAAACGCCCCAAATCAACGATAGAATAAACCAGATTCATTCGGCTGGAGACGTTCCAACCAGGATTTTCATTAAAGAAAAAGCTAAAAAACAACATGAGAAAAACAAATAGAGCCCATTCCAGGCGACTTAACTTTTTCATCCAGGTTTTGATCATTGAGCGGTATTCCTTCCAAGTGTGTTCACATTAATATAATACGCCAGGACCCAGGGAGATGGAGAGGATTCCATTAATTCAGCATGAGGATATTGAGATAAAAGCTGGTCTTCCCAGTTCGATTCCATGTTAAACATCCGGGGATTTAAGAACACTACAACGGCATCCCGAACCAAAGACTCAGGCGCAGGAATTTCACTCAGATTTGTTACCGATTTTAATGTCACAGGATACGCTGTAAAACGGATCGTGGGTTGGCTGGCTAACACATCCTGTAAATAAAAATCCGCCTTTACATCTGACTGATGAATTGACCTGGCAAGCCGATATTCATTGATATTAAAATGCTGCGCAGTTCGAGTATCAGGACCCCACATGACAAAATACTGATGCCAGGTCCATACGCCTCCCCCCAGTAAAAGCACAACGACCAAACCGACTCTTAGCCATGATTTTAGATTTAAAAAATCAATCTTCCATAATCCATCCATTCCATACGCAGTCATAAAACACAACGCAGGAACAGCACCCAAAGTACGCAAACTGTTGGGAGCACCCTGAGACATGATACCCGGGACCAGATAAAGTCCAAACATCAATCCCATGGCGGCCAACCGCAGGTCTTTTCTGTTCTGAAACATCCGGTAAATCCCAACCAGCAAGAAAAGAAATAACCACAAAGGAAGAATGGGTTCACCGGAAAAATTGTGTTTCCATTCAGGGTCACCCAACTTAGGTATCCCCATCATACAAAGGGTCTTGTAAGTATTGGAGAGAATCATTCGTATCCCTTCTCCATATCCGCCGCTGAAAACCGTAATTTCATCGGTACGACCGGAGAAGTGAAAAGGATTATGAATAAAATCAATCAGTAAGGGAAGAAAAATAACAAAGCCGACGAGAAAGGTCAGTCCCATTCCTTTCCATAGGCGGGGCTCATAATCATCTTGCCGTCGAGTATGAAACAGCTGATGGGCTACTAATAAAAAGACCAGGACCGGCATAATCCGAAATGAGATGTAAGTGTACATTCCCAGTCCCAGACAAATCCCGGAAACGATGAAATAACGCCATCGAAACTTATCTTTAATCCTGTTCATACCTTCCAGGAGAAGCCACACCATCATAATTGTTATGAAAGGCGTCAATATTGTCCGGAAACATAATCGTGAAAACATCATATGCCATTTACAGGTGGCCAAAAGAAGGCCGGCAATCAGGGCCATCCTGCCTCCCCACCACCTGCGGACAAAGTAATAAAACAACACTACGGTACAAATACCGATGAGGGCAGGAATCAACCGTAAAGTAAATGCGGACACTCCGAAAATCCAAAACCCAACAGCCAATATATAACTGAACATGGGTTCCTGAGGATGATTATCCGTGTTGAAAAATAAGGGGAGTTGATGGTCTTGATAGATTTGTAAGGTATCCAGACCATGAATAGCTTCGTCGTACCACAACCCCTGGGGATATTGATTCAAATCATAGATTCGAAACAGGAATGCCACAGCCATAATCAGCAGGGGCCAAATCCAATGGTTTAATTTTATCCGGTTCATATTCATTATTTATTTTGACAGAAAATTATTTGATTTATTGATGAATCAAGATTAATTGGAACTCTTCTCAGGGTCAAGTCTTTCCCGTTGATATAACTGATGGGTGATTCTTAAACCAATTCCGGACATATAATCCCTGAGTGGTCATTCCCTTCATCCTGCGAACCAATCCTTCCCAGTATTGCTTAGTAGCACGGCTTTCAGATTTCCAGGCTAACATGGCCTGCCGAAACCGTTCTCGATGTGCCTGCTGGGAAGGGGTTCCTGGATTTTTCGGCTTTACCCATTGTCTCTGATAGGGTCCACTTCTCTTTGATTTCCGAACATATACCACCGGCGGTTCTGTCCCTCTTTGAAACTTTTTGGAAGCCGTCAAAGACATCAGGGGATAGACTGTCAACAGGACCTTTCCACCCGAGGCATATCGACTCCCCAAGACTTCATCCACGGCGGAACGACATTCAGCCAAAACACGATCTCGAGTTAAGTTCTCTTCGGGTATTTTACCTAACCGTTTCTGAAGACGGCTTTCAATCAATCCTCTCCATTTACTTAATTCCATCTTTTCAGTTACACAAATACTTTGATTCATTTTCACCTTCCTCCATTCTCTTTTCTGTATTCGAATCATCCACGGACCTGCTCGGACTAACTCCGTAAATGAATCGTTGAATCTATTCTGGAGGAAAGTAGTCAGCCAGCTTGTCCACCAAATTATAGAAACTGTGGACATCATTTTTCTATTTTTATGATATGCAGATTTTTTTCTGCAAAAAGAAAACCCCTCCAACCCAATATCTGATTGGAGGGGTTTAATACTTATTATCTGATACTATATTAACCTTCATTTTTCGCCATATCAATGAAAGAGGCTGGCATAAATTAAGATTTATTTCATTTTTATTTTTTCACCTATAAGTCTCATAGAAGGTCTAGGAGTAGATTGTGGAGGATTAACGCCACCTCTTATAGTATTTCCAGGAGTAATCCTAATTATTGAGCCCCTTTTATATTTTCCAGAAGGTCTGGAAGGAAATTGTGGAGGATTAACACCATCTTCTATAGTATTTCCAAAAGTAATCCAAGTTATTGAGCCCCTTTTATATTTCCCAGAAGGTCTGAGAATAAATTGTGGAGGATTAACACCACCTTCTATAGCATTACTCCTATCTTTTTTTACTATTGAATTGTTTTTAAGACGTATTTTAGTTTTCATAAGAAGCTTTCTAGAGATTTTTGACACATTACTCCAAGAATATTTTGTCGTGCGTACTCTATTCATTTTCTTCTCCTCCGTACTCATGTTCCTTTACATTCCACTCTATAGATAACTGGTCTCTTTTACGTGGCAAATAAACTGCATCCGACTCGTATAGCACATCACCACTATCCTTATTATAAACTACCACATCTGTTAAAAATAACTCATCAAATTTATCATATGCAGTTGAATATAACTGCAAATATCCGTAATAAGCCAAACCTGTTTGATAATCTTTTACAACCACCCATTTATCTAGACTAGACTCATCGCCATTTACATCCATTAAAAAACCTAAAATTGAAGTATGCCCAGTTTTTTCGCAAATTCTCAGGAATTTAGCAATACGTAAAACAGTCATTTTATTGATACAAAATGAAATAATAAAAGCTACTATCACGGAAACAATACAGACCCAGAATACTTCCTCATAATTTATCGGAACAGTTTCTTTACTTATAAAATCCAAAATAGTAACGTCAATTTTTTTACAACCGTCAGCAAAATAGACGAGGGTGTAATAAACTAGGTATGATATAAAACCATAGATAAATGAAGTACAAATCACATCATGTAAACTTTTTTCTGCTGGAACTGTCAAATAATTAACTAAATAAGTAACAATTAAACCAGGGGTAAATAATAAAAGTATCTTTACAGACATTAGTGAAATATCCATGTTGAATCCTTTTTATATGAATTTTCCAATTATATGCCATAAATATTTTGATTGTACTTTTATATATGATTTAATTAATGACTGAACATAAACATTCGGAGGAATTCCAGGTAACTGTCCGTTTCATAACCGATGGTATGAGGATCAATTTGAGTCACACCCGGATATTGCGCAGCATAATAGGCCTGAGAATGTTCACGGAACCTCATCTGCATGGAGAAATGGGATGGTAATTGAACCTTATATCGTGACATATCTCCAGAGAGAGCTTCTTTCACTGTGGCTTCAATCTGTTCCACGGCATCAAGAGGGTGAATGGAAATACAGGCTCCCCCCACACCTAAATTGGTGGGGACTGTTTTCACTCCAGGGAAGATTTCTTCAGCCTGCCGGCAAATCCCTTCATCGCCCGTCACACAAACCAGGGGGACACCAAATAAAGCGGCTGTCCATCCATTGATAATCAACTCACTGGTTTGGATTCCATTAATCTTGATCCAGGATATCTGGCCCGTCATTGTATGTGCCAATGGGTTATTATCCCAGTTTGCAGGACTATGGTATCCGGTAAAGACCGCGGCCGTAAAAGAGTCATCTATCCCCGCCATCATACTATATAGATTACGGGTCCACCCTCGGAGGATTTTCGTTCCCCGGGGAAGGACTTCCGGGTTGATGTTCCGTGCTGAACAATGAGCATCTTTCACTAAAACATCCTTTGCTCCGGCAACGAAAGCACCTCGACACGCCGCCGCAACCTCACGGGTCATTTGTTGGGAAAAATGGTCATACATTTTATTGCCTTGTTCTGTTTCCTGCCAGTTAACAATTCCTGCAGTTCCTTCCATATCAGAACTAATAAATATTTTCATTTAATCACCTCGTTATTAAATTTTACGGACAAAGATTCACCTATTTTACTCCATTTTTCTTACAATAGAATGTGAACACTTGTTTTCTTGCATAAATAGCCCTGTATTGATAATATGATTGAACTTAGAGGTGGGTTTTGATCCTGCCCAATTTCGTTATTCTAATAAGTGAAAGAAGATTAGACCCATGAAAGTTTTAGTTACCGGCGGAGCCGGTTTTGTCGGATGTCATGTTGCAAATCATTTTGCGTCTAAAGGTCATGAAGTTACTATTTTTGACAACCTCTCCCGGAAAGGTGTAGATAAAAATCTCGCCTGGTTGAAAGAAAATCACGGGGATAAAATCCGTTATATTATCGGTGATGTCCGGAATTACAATGAAATTTCTGAGGCCTGTAAAGGTCAGGAAGTTATTTACAATTATGCAGCCCAGGTCGCAGTCACCACATCAGTAACCGATCCTCGGACTGATTTTGAGATTAATGCCTTCGGGACCTTTAATACCCTTGAAGCCGCCCGTAATTACGGAGATAATCCGATCTTCCTGGTTACTTCGACCAATAAGGTATATGGCGGCATGGAAGATGTGAACATCATTGAGAAAAATGACCGTTATGAATATGATGGACTTCCATTCGGGGTTCCTGAATCCAGAGGATTGGATTTCCATTCACCCTATGGTTGTTCAAAGGGTACAGCGGATCAGTATGTCCATGATTACAGCCGTATTTACGGGTTAAGGTCAGTCGTTTTCCGAATGTCTTGTATTTATGGAACCCATCAGTTTGGTAATGAAGACCAGGGATGGGTCGCCTATTTCATTATTGCCTCAATCCTGGGGAAACCCATCACTATCTATGGTGATGGCAAACAAGTCCGCGATGTATTGTATGTGGAAGATTTGGTCCGAGCCATGGAATTAGCGGCTCTTAACATTGATAAGACTGCGGGTCAGATATATAACATCGGTGGCGGGATTGAAAACACACTCTCCGTCTGGAATGAATTTCATCCTATCTTGAAGAAATTATTAGGACATGATGTACCCGTCAGTTTCGGCGATTGGCGGCCAGGAGATCAGAAGGTTTACATTTCTGATACACGGAAAGCACAGAGAGACTTGGGTTGGAAACCTCAAATCAGTGTCGAAGAGGGTATTACTCGGATATTTAATTGGGTGAAAGAAAATCCAGGACTGTTCTAAAACAAACTTATGAATAAACCAAAACCGCCGCTCGAATTACACGAATATATTCAGGTCTTGAAAGATAAGGCCCTTTGGATCATTATCTTTACTCTGATTTGTGTCATTGGAGCGGCGATTCATGCCTGGCGGATTCCCCCAGTGTATGAAGCAAAAGCAACCCTTCTGGCCCTGAAACCTCAGGTCATGAAAATCAATGCCGATCCGGATACCCCAGGGTTGAGCATGATTTCAATTAAAAACCTTCTGGAATCTCCGGAGTTGGCTCAAGAATTACGCGCAAAACTCGGTTGGGAAAAGAAATGTTCCGTCGATGCAATTCGTGGTTCATTAGAAGCCAGGCTCCTTATTGAAGAAGATACCAATCTTCGGAAAACATATTCACCCATTATTGAACTTTATGTCAGAACTAACAATCCCAGGGAAGCTGCTGATTTAGCAAATGCCTGGGGCAATATTTTTATCCACCGATACACCTTAATTACCCAGACGGCCTCGGAACAAACTTACCAGTTTTTACAGCAGGAATATGATCGGTTGGAGCAAATACTCAGTGCCAAACAATCTGAATTGATTAACCGAAAGATATCACTCATGGCAGCCAAGAAAAGGCAAGCCACCCTTCGTGCTCTTGTATCGGGATATATGGTCCCGTCCGGAGGAACAGAAACCAATCTGAGTACTGGGGATATGGTTGGTAAAATCCGTACCCAAGACCTGATAAATAGTGATAATGTAACCAACGTCTCTTCACCAACAGATATTCGCGTAGATATTCCTTCTTCCACAGGATTGATGGAAACAAACCATTTGATTGGATATGAAGGACAACTGAAAGACATCGAATTAAAAATCAAGGAAGTTACAGGTAAAGCCACAGCTGGAGATGATGTAAAAAAGGAGCTGGCAGCCCTTCAAGCCAGAAAACAAGGATTGGCATCTAAGATTAAAGAAATCAATAAGGAAGCTGCATCATTAAAACCTGAAATCTCCCGAGAAGAAGCTCGAACCGCAGCTTTAGAAAGAGATGTAGCTGCCCTGCAAAGTAAATTTATCACCATCACCCAAAGAAAAGAAGATGCAGAGTTAGAACGTGAAAAAATTTCCTATCTGTCAGATAAAGGAA
This sequence comes from uncultured bacterium, assembly GCA_964644695.1. Classification (GTDB taxonomy): domain Bacteria; phylum UBP4; class UBA4092; order UBA4092; family UBA4092; genus CAZXWN01. Next base: position 28,064 of record CAZXWN010000015.1, on the reverse strand, counting down.
CCCAAACATCTGACGATATTCGGATTGCCTCAAAAGCCATTGTCCCAGATAATCCGATTGGTCCCCGCCGATTACCCAGAGTGCTCGCGGTAGGAGTCATTGCTTTACTGGCATCAGTCTTCTTTGTATTTCTCTTGGCACACATCAAAGACAATAAATAATATGGTCTTCTCTCTTCTACAAGTAAGAGGATGGTTCTTATTAATTCTTGGCAATATACCAGTCTTGATTGCTATATTTATCGCATTTTTCACTTCATTTTCATGTTTTATGGATAATTTCGATACATTTTATACTCCAGCCTGGCATGAGCTTCCCAATGAGTGGCGAAATGCACAAAAGGAAGCCGAATTCTTCGTTATCAAAATTATTTTCTTTCTATTTTGTTTTTTTATTATTCTTTTGGGAGAACTGACAGCAATCCAAAGGTATTACCCTTCGCTTTCCCCCATTATAAATTCCTTCCCCTGGTTCATATAAAGCCCTTATATAAAACTATTTTTAACTGTTATGTACCATGAAGTTACGGTTTTTCGTGATAACCTACCTGACAAACAGGGTTTATCTAGTGTAAAATTATTAGGATACGCGTATTGCGACCTTTCGGACCGTGGCACGGAGGTCGAGTATAAAGAAATATGCGTTTCCTGCCCCACGGAATAAACAAAAAAATCTCTTTGCTAAAGAGGTCAGACAGGTAAATCATGCCTAAACGCACCGACATTAAGAAAATCCTCATCATCGGTTCAGGACCCATCATCATCGGCCAAGCTTGTGAATTCGACTATTCTGGAACGCAAGGCTGCAAATCTCTTCGTGATGAAGGTTATGAAGTAATCTTAGTCAATTCCAACCCGGCCACGATCATGACAGATCCAGCCGTAGGGAATAGAACATACATCGAACCTATCACGGCGGAAATGGTTGAGAAGATTATTGCCCGTGAACGACCCGATGCACTTCTTCCCACACTGGGGGGGCAAACCGGTCTAAATACATCTGTGGAATTAGCAGAATCCGGTGTATTAGAAAAGTATGGTGTCGAAATGATCGGTGCCACCATTGAAGCCATTAAAAAAGCTGAAGACCGCTTGAAATTTAAAGAAGCCATGCAACGCATAGGACTGGAAGTACCGAAATCAGCTGTTGTCCACAATAAAGATGAAGCAATGGCCTGTATTTCAGATATCGGGTTCCCAGCCATTATTCGTCCTTCCTTCACCCTCGGCGGCACTGGGGGCGGAATTGCCTATAACATGGAAGAATATTCCCAGATGGTTACCTGGGGAATTGACAACAGTCCAGTACATGAAGTTCTGATTGAGGAATCTGTATTGGGGTGGAAAGAATACGAGCTCGAAGTTATGCGGGATAAGATGGACAATTTCGTCGTCATCTGTTCCATAGAAAATTTTGATCCGATGGGTGTCCATACCGGAGATTCTATTACTGTTGCCCCGGCTCAAACATTAACCGATAAAGAATACCAAAGACTTCGTGATGCCTCTGCGGCTGTTATCCGGGAAATTGGTGTTGAAACCGGTGGTTCCAACATCCAATTTGCAATTAACCCTAAAGATGGTCGAGTCGTCGTTATTGAAATGAATCCTAGAGTCTCTCGTTCATCAGCACTTGCTTCCAAAGCTACAGGATTCCCAATAGCCAAGATTGCTGCAAAACTCGCAGTCGGACTTACACTTGATGAAATTAAAAATGATATTACTAAACTGACGCCAGCCTGTTTTGAACCAACCATTGACTACTGCGTTGTAAAAATTCCACGATTCGCTTTTGAGAAATTTAAAGGGGCAGATACCACTTTAAATACACAAATGAAATCCGTTGGTGAAACGATGGCCATTGGCCGAACATTTAAAGAAGCCTTACAAAAAGGTATTCGTGGTTTAGAAATCGGACGATTCGGATTTGGTGCTGATGGCAAAGGCTTGTTGGAACTCGACAAACTTGATGAATATATTACAAGACCTAATGCCATGCGTTTATTCTATATTCATCATGCTCTGAAGAATGGAATGACTCGGGAAGAGCTTTTCCAAAAGACAGCGATTGATCCCTGGTTCATAAAAAATCTTGAAGAGCTTATTGAGATGGAGAATCTTCTGGAAACATACAGAATGCCTGGATGTGCAGATTCTCAAACAAAGACCATTTCTCCTGAAGTTCTTCGCGAAGCAAAACGGTTTGGATACTCAGACCGACAACTGGCGTACTTGCTGAAATCTGATGAAGAGGCTATCCGCCAGTTAAGAAAACAGTGGGATGTTATTGCTACATTCAAGACGGTTGATACCTGTGCAGCAGAATTTGAGGCACAAACCCCATATTATTACTCCACCTACGAAACTGAAAGTGAACACAGGAGAGGGACTAAACCCAGAGTAGTCATTCTGGGTGGTGGCCCCAATCGTATTGGGCAGGGTATTGAATTTGACTATTGTTGTGTCCATGGCGTTCAGGCACTCCGTGAAGCCGGATATGAAGTTATCATGGTCAACTCCAATCCTGAAACGGTATCTACTGACTACGACATTTCTGACAGATTGTACTTTGAACCTCTCACTCGTGAAGATGTATTAAACATTATTGATGTTGAAGAACCGCTCGGTGTAATTGTTCAATTTGGCGGTCAGACACCATTAAACCTGGCTGTTCCACTTGAAACCGCTGGTGTAAAAATATTAGGGACATCCCCTGACTCCATTGATTTAGCTGAAGATCGAAAGCGATTTGGCGCCCTGTTAAGCGAGCTTGGGATTCCTTGTCCACCTAATGGAACAGCTCGTTCTGTCGAGGAAGCCGTTGGAGTTGCAAATACAGTCGGATATCCAGTATTGGTTCGCCCTTCTTATGTTTTAGGTGGGAGAGCTATGGAAATTGTGTACAATGAAGCATCCCTTCGAAATTACATGGCCCGAGCAATAATTGCATCACCAGAACATCCAATCTTGATTGACCGTTTCCTGGAAGATGCGATTGAAGTTGATGTAGATGCTCTATCTGATGGAAAGAAATCCATCATTGGAGCTATTATGCAACATATTGAACAAGCGGGCATCCACTCTGGAGATTCAGCCTGTTGCATCCCCCCTTACTCGTTATCAGACAGTGTGATTGAAACCATTCGCAATTATACCTTTAAGATGACAAAAGCACTTAATGTTATAGGCCTGATGAATGTACAATACGCAGTAAAAGGCAATGATGTCTATGTTTTGGAAGTTAATCCCAGAGCTTCTCGTACAGTACCCTTTGTTTCGAAGAGTGTCGGTATTTCACTGGCTAAGGCTGCAGCGCTGTGTATGACTGGCAAATCACTTGAAGACTGTGGCATCAAAGGCGAGCCAAAGTTTAAGCATATCTCCGTCAAAGAAGTCGTTTTACCTTTTGTGAAATTCCCCGGCACGGATATTCTTTTGGGCCCAGAAATGAAATCAACAGGTGAAGTAATGGGGATTGACAGCGACTTTGGACGAGCCTTTGCAAAATCACAGGCAGCTGCCAATCAAACTCTTCCACAAAGCGGATCTGTTTTTATCAGCGTCAATGATCGAGATAAAGAAGCCATTGTTGAAATCGCCATGGAACTCAACAAATTAGGATTCCAAATTATGGCAACAAAGGGAACAGCTGAATGCCTCATTAAAGCACAAGTTCCCTGTAAAACCATTATGAAGGTCAATGAAGGTAGACCGAATGTTGTTGATCATGTTCTAAATAAGGAAATTCAGTTAATTATCAATACTCCTCTTGGAGCCTCATCCAAGTATGATGAAAAATCAATTCGGCGTAATGCAATTGGACATTCAATCCCTGTTATCACCACAATTGCTGCGGCTAAAGCAGCTATTCGTGGTATTGAAGCAATTCAAAAGGGAGATATGGATGTTCAATCTATTCAGGAATACCATCAGAACATTGAGTATACACCCTTCAAATAAAACACAATAAAATCAAAACAAATCACCCTTCCGTGATGATTCCTTAATTCAAAATAGATTATAATGAAGTAAAGGGACCGCTCGGGAGGGTTGTTTTATGGAGCATATTTTTAACACAACTCATGGCTTTAGAGTGTTAGCTGTTGATGATGACCCAGATATTCTAGAATTCATAAAGATATGCCTTGAAGATGGTATGGAAGTAATTACCTTGGAAGATGGCAATCTAGCACTGAATCATCTCAACTTTATTGAGCCAGATCTTCTTATCTTGGATTCTCAAATGCCTGTGATTAGTGGCTTAGAATTTTGCACACACTTCAGGAATAATGAGCAATATAAAAATACACCTGTCATTATGTTATCGATTATGGATTCACTTAAAGACATAGCAGATGGATATAAACATGGGGCAACGTTGTATTTAACTAAACCCATAGAACCTGAAAGCTTGAGAAAAAATGTTGAATTAGAGCTATTTAAGTTAGGAGGGCCTCAAACAAAACAAAAGACAATCCAAGAATTAACCAATATACTCAATCTTTTTTAGTTCAGTATTTTCAAAATAGTTCTTCGATAGAGGTAACGATCATCCTCAAACACGGGGCAATATCGCAACGGTTTGCATATTGCTTTAGTTCATCAGTAATAATCTTAACGGTATCCTCCGGCAATGCCATAATAAATACTTCTGCAGACCATGGAATACTTTTCCCCTCATAAGTTCCTGAGACAGGCACTTTACATTTGACACCACTTCCACTAACTCTCACATAACCCTCCATATGGATTACAGTATCTAAAACCTGTGTCACGTGTCCTGCAATAGATTCACTGCACATAATTATCAACTGTTTCACTCTTCACTCCCCTTACCTTCAGAGTTAATTTCCTTACCACATATAGCATCATTTTGATGACTTTCCACAGCATCTTCTTTTTTTAATCTGCGTATCATATTTTCACGTATTCTACTAACCAATGATATATTATGGGATTTCTGTCTATTTCTTTCAGCCAGATAATACAAGATAGGAATAGTTACACGTGAAAGAAGTGTACTTGCAACCTCACCAAACATTAATGCAATAGCAAGTCCTTGGAATATAGGGTCAAACAACATCACAAAACTTCCCACAACTACTGCAGAGGCAGTTAGTAGCATTGGCCGAAACCGAACGGCACCGGCATCAATAATAGCATCTTCTAACTTCCAACCATCTCTACGCCTGATTTCAACAAAATCAATCAGAATAATTGAATTTCTCACGATGATTCCAGCTAATGCTATCATTCCAATCATGGATGTCGCAGTAAAAAATGCTCCAAACAAAGCATGCCCCGGCAAAATACCAATCAATGTCAAAGGAATCGGCGCCATTATAACTAAAGGTGTAGTAAAGGACTGGAACCATGCCACCACCAAAATATAAATTAATATCAAAACGATACCAAAGGCTATACCCAAATCACGGAAAACTTCAATTGTAATTTGCATTTCACCATCCCATTTCATGGCAAGTTTATCGTCCATAAAAGGTGCGTGGGCATAATACTCTTCAATTTGATACCCTTCAGGGGTATTTATTGACTGAATTTCCTTTGACATTTTCTGAATTGCATATGCGGGGCTTTCTTCACGACCAGCCACATCACCGGTCACATAAACGACCCGTTTCATGTTTTTATGATATATACTCTTATCTTCAATTCCACTTTCAACACTAATCAACTCAGATAAAGGAATTAGTTGACCTGATGCATTCTGAACCCGTATTGATTTAAGGCTCATAATATCAGATCTTTCTCCAACAGGAACCCGAACCATTAGGGAAACGGGCTCTTTTTCATCTGGTAACATTGGAAGTCCTACCATATATCCATTCAGGGCTACATTTAAAGTCCGTGCAATAGCTTCAGTAGAGATGCCATTTATTGCTGCCTTTTCTTTATCAACTTTTAATAACATTTTGGATTGGTCATCTTCTACATCCCAATCAACATCAACAACACTCTCTGTTTTTTCAAATACTGACCGAACATGCTTTGCTACATCTCTCTGTCGATCTATATCAGGCCCATATATTTCAGCAACTAGAGTTTGCATAACAGGAGGTCCGGGAGGGATCTCCACAACCTTTATTCTGGCTCCATATTTTGCACCAATAGATACAACTTTAGGACGTATACGCTTAGCAATATCATGACTTTGAGTGTTTCGACGATGTTTGGATTGAAGGTTTACTTGTAAATCAGATTGGTACGACTCACTTCTTAGAAAGTAATGCCTAACTAAACCATTAAAATTAAAGGGGGCCGAAGTTCCTACATATCCTTGAAAATCAGTAACTTCAGGAACCGTTTCCAGATAGGATCCAATTTCATGTGTAACACGATATGTATCTTCTAACGTTCTCCCTTCTGGCATATCAATTACAATTTGAAATTCACTTTTATTGTCAAAAGGCAACATTTTAACTCTGACAACTTTGAAATATACCAACGATATTGCTAATACAAGAAGAAGTATCACACTACTTAAAAAAGACCAACGTATAATTGGAACCTTTATCAAAGGAGTCATGAATTTCACATAGATTTGATAGTCCCATGTTTTAGTGTGAGCCAGTTTATCATCAGGTGAAGCATTTTTATGATTTGTTTCACCTAACATTCTAAAAGATAAATAAGGAGAAATAATAAAAGCAATGAATAATGAAAAGAGCATTGCCAATGAAGCACCAATAGGTATGGGCATCATATATGGTCCCATTAAACCAGACACGAACGCCATTGGAAGAATAGCAGCAATAACTGTAAAGGTCGCAAGAATATTTGGATTACCCACTTCATCAACAGCCGATACGGCAGTATCCATAGGAGTTAACCCGATTTTCGAGGAAAAATAACGATGAATGTTTTCAACTACAACAATAGCGTCATCCACCAAAATACCAATAGAAAAGATTAATGCAAAGAGAGTTACACGATTTAATGTATATCCCATTAGATAATAAAGGAATAGCGTTAATGCCAAGGTTACAGGAATCGCGACAGCAACCACTAAAGAGTCTCTCCACCCAAGAGCTAAAGCCATCAAAATTATAACTGATACGGTTGCAATGAGCATGTGATAAAGTAACTCATTCGACTTTTCCTGAGCTGTTTCCCCATAGTTGCGGGTAATGGTTATATTTACCTCACTAGGAATTAACTCAGACTTAAGATTCTCTATTTTATGAATCACATTTTCTGCAACTGTAGTTGCATTTGATCCTTTTCTTTTTGCTATGGATAGCGTTACAGCAGGATATGTACCTCCCTCAAATTTTGGCTGAATATTCTTTTCATTTCCGGCTGGACCAATTCCTAGAAACACATAATTTAAAGGCTCTTCAACATCATCTTCCACAGATGCAACATCATTTAAATAAATAGGATTGTTGTTATGTACACCAATTACTAGAGATTTAAGTTCATCAATATTCTCAATAAAACCACCTGAATTTATTCTAAATTCTTCATTGGAACTCACCATATTGCCAGAAGGTAATTCAACATTAGATTCATGTAATTTTTCCACTACAGATAGAGGTGATAAATTATATATAGTCAACTGATCAGGATTTAGAAGAATTTTAAATTGTCGCCGTTGCCCTCCGATAACTTGGGTATTAGCTACATTATCAATTTGTTTTAATTGATCATCAAGTTCAAAGGCAATCTTCCTTAGTGAAGCGCTATCAATTTTGTCACTCCACAGAGTTAAGCTCATTATAGGCACATCATCTATAGATTTTAGTTTTACAAGAGGAGCTAATACACCCGGAGGAACTTTATCTATATTGGCGTTTAATTTGTCATACACTTTAACTAAACTTTTTTCAGGATCCTGTCCAACCAAAAATCTCACTATCAACATGCTCATTCCAGGACGAGTAACAGAATATACATATTCCACTCCCGGTATTTCACTGATATATTTTTCAATCGGAGTAGTAACCCTCTCCTCAACTTCTTTACTACCAGCACCTGGATATGGCAGATAGATATCCACCATTGGCACTAAGATTTGGGGTTCTTCTTCACGAGGAGTATTCACTACCGCAAATAATCCAAGCAAAAGACATGTCAAAATAATAAGTGGTGTTAGTTTTGAATTAATAAAAAAACGGGCAACCTTGCCCGCAAATCCTATTTTATTCACGGTCAACCTTCACTTTCATCCCTTCCTTCAAGCCGTGGGGTACTGGATATATCACATTATCACCCACCTGTACTCCAGATACTATTACCACTTGATTATCCACGGTATTGCTTGTTTTTACAGGTCTATATCTGACAATATTTTCATCACTAACCACAAAAACACCCTCAATAGAATTCCTCTTCACTACAGAATCTATGGGAAGCATCAGTTTTTGAGAACTACCTAGTGGGATTAAAAGCTTTCCATAAGCACCGGATTGAATTTTAATCCCCCTTGGTAATCTAACTTTGATTCTCACTGTTCTACTCATTGCATCTACACTCGGCACAACTTGACTCACTTTAGCGGCTATAGATTCCTTTGAATTATTGAAATCAATTTTTACAGAATCCCCTACTCTGATGTTTTCAGAAAGAGATTCTTTTATTGACCCAATAAATTCAAAACCACCAGATTCTATTAACAGTATTGGTTGACCAGGAACAGCCATGGAGCCAGGATCATGCAATCGTCTAATCACTCTTCCTGCCACAGGAGATACAATTTGGGTATTTCCCAGATATGTTTTTGCTAATTGCATATCGGCTTGAACTTGATGTTGCTTTGATATCAACTGATTTTTTTTATCGGTCAATCCAGATTTTCTAGCCTTAACTACAGACAAATTAGCAACAGCTAAACTATATTGTCTTCGCACTTCATCAAACATCTCCTTGGAAATAGCGTCCTTATCAAATAAAGATTTATATCTTTGGAAATTAGTTGACGCATAATCATAATTTGCTTGAGCAGCATCAATAGAAGCGTCCAATTCCCTTTCAATCTTTAGTAATTCAGTCAGGGCAGCATCCATTTCATCTAAAGCAGCAGCGGCTTTATTTACACCGGGTTGTAAGTCTCGACTGTCAATACTTACCAAAGATTGTCCCATCCTAACAGTATCTCCTTCTTGGACTTTTATGCTAAGGATTGTCCCCATTACTTTTGAAGCAATTTGAATATTTTCTACTGCATTTACTGTTCCAGGAATAGATTCTAGGTCAGGAGTCTGTTTGTATTGAGCGGTAATTGTTAAAACATTAACTGATTTTTCAGGTACACCCAGATTATTTTGGGTGTCTTTACTGCATCCTAAAAAACTTACTACATACATCAAGAATAAAAATTTCACAAGTAAATTACGCCACATATTCCGATTACCTCACCATTTTCTAATTCATCTAAAATTGAATGTCATAATAGCTAAGCATCTTTCCTGTTGAGTAGTTCAGCCCAATTATTGACAGATTGTAATCTGCCAGTGCTTGTAATGCCAGTAGCCGCGTTTGGTTTAAAGAAGTCTGCATGTCCATGACATCTGTGATTGTTGCCAAACCATTTTGATATCGAAGTTCTGTAAGTCGCAAAGATTCTTCGGCTTGTTCTTCACTATTTTGTGTCAGCTTAATACGATTTTCTGCAGATCTCAATTCCAGATAAGCTCTATTCACATCTAATTGAATCTTATTCACCATATCATTTAGCGATTCATTTATTGCTGTAATACCCGCATTTGATTGGGATAATTTATAATTTCGAGCAAATCCATCGAATACTGGAAAAGAAAAAACCAAAGCTCCAAACCAACTATTCGCATCATTTTTAAATGGAAGATCTGAGGAATTCAGCTGAATCTGCCCAATCAAAGAAATTGATGGCATAAAATCTGATTGAACCATTACTTTTTTTAAATGTGCTTGGTCTTGAAGTAAATGCATTTCTAGCACCTCGGATCTATTAGTTAATGCATAATTGATAAGTTGTTCCCGATCTGCTGAAAAAGATGAAAAAGCTAATTTACCCTCTGCATCCCACTTGATTTCTTTTGAACCCAAAATTGTATTAAATATTTGTCGAGCCAATTCCACCTGAGTCTCAGATTGAATGTAGTTTTGTTCCATTTGGCTCAACAATACTTTAGCTCGCAACATGTCAGATTTCATACCACGCCCGTCATCATAATTTGCCTGAGTTATACGGACATGCTCTTGGGCATCCTTATACGCCTTACGCGCAACATTTTCCGCCTGCTTAGCAATAATTAACTGATACCAATTGCGGCTAGTTTGATAAGAAACATCTTCCAATGCTTTTCGCCATTTAATTTTATTGACTTCAAATTCCTTTTTTGACATTTTATAGCCTGCATGAATCAAACCTCCAGAGTAAACAGGCTGTACAACCTGCAACTTCGACTCAAAATCAGTACTAATTCCTGGATTATTGAAATCCATAGTCATCATATTTAAATCACGCTGATTTAACTTAAAGAAAAAAGACTGCGGAGGATTATTGGTTCGCTGAAAAGTCTGAGTAAAATTCAATTTGGGAAAGTATTGACTTCGCGCGATTCCAATACCGGCTTCAGATTGCAACACTTGCGCTGACATCGCAGATAAAGATGGATTATTATCAATTGCTTTTCTAATTGATTCCTGTAATGACAATAACTCAAGAGAAAAAACTGAACTATATAATAAACACATTAATAGAAACAATGCAGGCATCTTCGACTTTCCCATACTTAGCTCCTTTAATATCAAGATGATATAACTGTCTATTTTATGTAATAGTTCCAAATACTACTTCAACAAAATAACCTTTTCTTAATATAATGTAAAAAAGGAGACATTTCTATGAGTTTGCATGCTTGGTTATGATTGATTTCCGGAAGTTTTATCCTTATCATTTTAGGGCTGTATTATTTTATTAATCCTCATTGGCTTTTTTTACTTTTTTTATCGCGTTAAACTTAATTCAATCCGCTTTTACGAACTGGTGTCCTGTGATTACTCTTCTAAAAAAACTTGGGGTGAAAGAATAGCTTCTATCATTCATGATAGACATAATCATCCCAATCCCTCAAACAAGTTAAAGAATTATACTGATTAACAATAATTTCATTTATAAACACCCAGCGGTTACTAGACCTTTTTATTAGCATTTTTATATATCGTGTTGATATAGAATCACCTTTCCATTGGAATATATTAAGGGATTGATCGTTAGTATCAATAGCATTCATTTGTCCCCAATATACATAATCTAAACCGTTATTAGATATAGACAATTCAATGAATTTGATAGTATCTACTGAAGCTGAATCCGATCGCATGGAATTCCCTCTGATTTCAAAAATATCATCTTTCACTTCCCCTAGGTCCAAAATAATTACAGGATTAACCGTAGATGAGGACCATCCAATGTTAATCTGATAATTAAAAAAGGACGTCCCATCTGTTAATTTATTGCCATTATCCGAATAAGTTATTGAAGGGGTTGGGATAAGAGAATAATTCTTTCCCTTTGCAATGTTTCTATATCCAGATGAAATTCCGTATAAGTATTGAAGATAATCTGAATACAATTTTTCTTGAAGAGATCCTTCTAAGGGGCTCATATAATAAGAATATTCCCAACAGGTAAATGCTAAAACGTACGGATTTTCAATTTTCAGTTGTGTTGTAACTCTGCTAATACTTGCTGAGACCCATGTTGTTGTATTATCAAATATTTCTAAGTCTGACCACATTATGCGTCCAGTAGAATCACATGCTCTTTTTAATTCATTAAAATATGATGTTACAAAACTGAAAGAATAACCACCGGCTCCAATTCCATCCTGGGGAATCAATAAATTTAAATCTGGCACATCTGTAAAAGTCTTGATCCACCAGTCACCATAATCTCTAGCAGAAGCACCCGCGGGATAAAAATAAGGAGCAGTACAAATGATAAAACCTGGTGTCTTTGAATGTATATCTTGCGTCAGCGGTCGCAAAAATGTATCGACAAATTTCACCCGATTAACTTCCCACTTAAACATATTATTATCAATTTCCTGTACTATATACCATCCCATCAAACTAGAGCTGGAACTATACCGAGACCATAGATCATTAAACACAGCTGTATTTTTCTCATATAATTGATGCAGGTATGTTGTATCTGCCATTTTAGTCCACCAATCACTGTCATAATACAAACCTAAAACAACCTTCATTTCAGTTGAATCTGCAGACTGAAATACTTTATCCAGAGCATTACCTGACATGAGCGCACCTTCAAGACTACATCCCGGATACATTGCAGTTGTTGCAGTACAGGCGGCATTAATAATAACTGTGTTAATCCCTATAGACCGCAAATTTTCAAATTCAACATCCCAATGGTGCTGACTCCAGGAAGTCCGTGATTGATTCATTGCAATGAAAACACTGTCCAGTTTTTTATTTGCCCCAAATAATAAAGCTGGAAACATAATAAATAAAATAAGGATAAAATCTGTTCTGTACATTTTCCTTTCAATCATGAACAACTCCTTCAATAAAATAAACATATGAAAAGTATATGCATGCCAATAAAATTAACACAACTATATTTCATATTATTTATTTTCACCTGACTAACGATAAAGGAGTGTCCACAAAAGTGTCCTATATGTAGACACAGTCAACAACTATCTTCCTATAGCCAGTTAAATAATAAAAAAGGAGCAACCTCAATGAAGTTGCTCCCTTGAATAATAAATAAAATTTTAGTTATTTCTTTAAGAAATCCCAAACAGATTTTTCTGGAACCTCATTTGGAATAATCTCGTTCATAAGTTGTAGCTCAGCCTTATCAATTGGGCCCAACGGAAGATCAATTTTCTTCCGGAAAGCTGCTGAACGCAACATGGCCATGGCAATTTCCACATCCTTATATCCGCTTTCACCATTACAAGGATGACTCTCAATCTCACCATCCAACCATCGTGCAATATCGTTGATGTAAGGAGCTTGTTCATGATCACCATCCCAAGTTCCTTCATCTGAACCCTCATAACCACGGCTCTTGGTACAGGAACGCCATCCACCACCAACAAATGCTTCCGCAAATCCTTCCGTGCCTTGAACACCGATACGAACTTTTCGCCACCAATAATCAACCTCTGGGAAATCAGGACATAAATAACCAGTCTCCATAATTCCTCTGATACCACCCTTAAACTGGACTAAGGCCATTGCATAATCCGGTGATGGATGATTGTCGGTAAGCTTTTCACGACCATGAACCTGACCAATTACCCATTCAGCATCCGCCTCATTAATCATAAACCGCATATAATCAGCCAAGTGTGTTGCCATATGCATGAACCAACCACCACATTGTGCATAGACAGTATGGATTCGACCACAAGCACCAGAATCAATCACTTCTTTGGCTTTTTGGAATTGAACGTTATATTTCCGCTGATGACTTTGAACAGTTTTAACACCCGCTTTGTTCACAATTTCACGAATTTTAATTGCTTCATTCATGCTGTCAGCCATAGGTTTTTCATATGCAATCAGCTTTACACCATTGTCCACACCTAATTGAATCAAAGAAGTCCGGACAGATGGGGGAGTACAAAAACTGAAAACATCGGCATTAGTAGTTTTTAACATGGATTCAGCATCATCAAAGACTGGAGCATCACCACACATTTGAGAAGCAGATACAGCAGCATCCTTGAAAGGATCAGTCAGACCTACTACCTGAAATTTTGGATTTTTGAAAAACTGATCGGCATATAGTTTGCCACGTTTGCCACATCCGGCAATTGCTACCTTGTAAACTTTTCCACTCATTATCGTGTTCTGCCTTTCTTAGAATAAGGCCCGGACAGGTAACACTCAACCTGTCCGGGTCCATCAAGTTCATTTAGTTTGTCAATTGTAACTTAGTTCTTGGCATCCCATTCCTTGACGCAATCACAGACATATTTTACTTCTTCAGAAGTAATTTCTGGATTGATTGGCAGGGAGAGACATTCAGCGGCATTCTTTTCACAATTTGGAACGACTGGTTTTGGATCAGAATCAGAACCAAATGGATATTCAGACTGCTGATGAATGCAGATTGGGTAATTGGTTAACGCAATGATGCCTTTGGACTTTAAGAAAGCCTGAAGGTCATCACGTTTCGGAGTCTGGACAACATACAGATGGAAAATGTGTCGATATCCAGGAAGAGCCACTGGTAACTGAAGTTTAGTACCTTTAAGTTGTTCAGTATATTCAGCAGCACGAGCAATACGAAGATCATTATATTGATCAATGTATTTCAGTTTGATGCGCAAAACGGCAGCATGGATTTCATCAAGACGGCTGTTGTAGCCGACAGAGTGGTGAGACCGTTTTTCAGAACCATGATTATGAATCTTTTTGATGTATTTGTAGAGATTTTCATCATCAGTAAAGACTGCACCACCATCACCCCAACAACCGAGATTCTTGGCAGTAATAAAAGAAGTGGCTAATGCATCAGATAATTCAGCCAGTTTGAAATTGTCACCTTTGGCACCAAAAGCCTGGGCACAATCTTCTAAAACCTTCAAACCATATTTATCAGCGATTTCTTTGACTTTCCGCATTTCGGCGGGCTGACCATAAAGGTGCACAGGAATGATTGCTTTGGTTTTCTTGGTGATTAAAGCTTCGATTTTAGTGACATCAATATTGTTAGTGTCAGGACGTACATCGCAGAATACTGGGGTTGCACCCGTAAGCCAGACGGCTTCAGCGGAAGCGAAGAAGGAGTTGGCAGCGGTGATAACTTCATCGCCTTTGCCAATGCCCCAACCCAGTAAAGCAAACCAAAGAGCATCTGTACCGGAATTTAAGGCAACACAATATTTTTTGCCAACATAGGCAGCCAATTCTTCTTCAAGTTTGGCTTTCTGTGGACCGAGAGTATAGACGCCGCCCATCAAAACATCTTGAATGGCTTTATCAAACTCTTCCTTATGTGCGAGGTATTGTCTTACATGGCCGTAAAATTGTACTTCCATTGTTATATTCCTTCCTCCTCAAGAAAGTGTATCTAAAATTTGGATTTTTTAGATCAGAGTGTGTGTGAACTGAGATTAAATTACTGGATTGTTTCGAGTGTGGTTGGTCATCACCATAAAATGGCGTCCCCAAGGGGATTCGAACCCCTGTTACAGCCTTGAAAGGGCCGTGTCCTAGGCCTCTAGACGATGGGGACCTGAACCACACTACCCGGACACGATATTCGCATCCAAATCACTTTAGCGGTGGTAAAGATGGTGAGCCGTGTTGGTCTCGAACCAACGACCCTCTCCTTAAAAGGGAGATGCTCTACCAACTGAGCTAACGGCCCACGACTCTTCCAGCTAACCTGTCTGGAGACAGGTTTTGAGGTGTGTTTTTAATCACCCTCTTTAACAACCGCTTAGATAAAAATTATAACTGATTTTTATTTATAGCGTCAATGAATTTTCCTACACTGACAACTTATTCCATAATTGTCTGGTCACGTTGAGGACCCACAGAGACCCAACTGACAGGAGCACCACATAATTCAGAAATTCGATCAAGATACTTTTTAGCATTATCCGGCATATCAGAGAGTTTTCTAACTTTAGCAGTAGAAGTCATCCATCCGGGAAGTTCTTCATAAACAGGTTTACATTCCCACAGCACATCCGCACGAGATGGGAAGTCAGTTAATATTTCACCCTTGTGCTCATATCCAACACATACATTAATTGTTGGACATTCATCCAGGATATCCAGTTTGGTCATCACCAAATCAGTGACACCATTTACCCTGCAGGTATATTTTGAGGCAACAGAATCAAACCATCCGCAACGCCGAGGGCGACCTGTGGTCGCTCCATATTCATCGCCACGATTTCGCATAATCTGATTTTCATCAGGAGGTAATTCTGTCGGGAAAGGACCTTCACCCACCCGAGTACAATAAGCTTTTACAACACCATAAATCTGTGTGATTTTTGTCGGGGGCACTCCGGATCCAGAACAAACACCAGTCACTCCAGAATTTGATGAAGTCACATAAGGATATGTCCCAAAATCAACATCCAATAAGGCTCCCTGGGCACCCTCAAATAAAACATATTCCTTCCGGTCTAAAGATTCATTCACAATCTTTTCACCCGGAACAATAAACTTCCGTAATTTATCAGCCAGTGGAAGATACTGGTCTAGAATTTCATTTAGTTCTAAAGCCTTCTCACCATATACCTGAGTCAGAAGAACATTCTTTTCTTCCAGATTCATCCGGACTAATTCTTTGAACCAGGCTTCATCCATCAAATCAATCAGTCGAATTCCCACACGACCCGCCTTATCCATGTAGCAGGGACCAATGCCGCGTTTGGTTGTACCAATTTTTCTGTGGCTATTTCCTGATTCCCGAAGCCCGTCTAATAAACGATGATACGGCATAATGAGATGCGCATTCTGGGCAATCATCAGATTGGAACCAACTTCTATACCCTGTTTTTTCAGAGTCTCTATTTCTTCAAACAAGGAGATAGGATCCAACACAACACCATTACCTAACAGACAGCGTTTACCTTCACGAATAATTCCTGATGGGATAAGATGCAGAATATAAGTTTTACCCTCAACAATAACAGTGTGCCCAGCATTATTGCCGCCGGCATAACGAACTACTAAGTCAGCTCGCTCACTTAAGATATCAACGATTTTCCCCTTACCTTCATCTCCCCATTGAACACCGATACATACGATTCCAGGCACTTTGTTGACCTCTTAGCTCTTTCTGACACCGTACAAAAGAAAAGCCCCGTATTTCTTCGGAGCAAACTATGCACTTTTAGTTCTCATTTTATCAAAGATACTCTTTCTTTCCTAGACATATTTCCCTACTTGCAATATTAATAATTGATTTCATTGAAGATAGATAAACAATACTGCGTTGGAATTCAGATTAATAAATCAAGATACACACTAATCTAAAATCTGATGAACCTTTTTTATAGTCTAAATAAGGAGCCATTGCCATTCAATCGTTATGGAAGTAAACAGTCAAAAAAAGTACTAATATGATTCTGGATACCAGTATTTCCCTCCAGCTTCATTTGCCGCAGATATTCAAAAATAATACGACATATAGCCTTGTGGCCTTCGGTATTTGGATGAATATCAAAATTAGCTAAGGGAGTCCTCACATAATCAGGACTCAGATGAGATGTATCCCCTAAAGAACCACCATAACAATGATGCATAAAGGAACTATATACCCTGTCAACCAGGGCACATCCTTTTTCTGATGCCACATCATTGATTATTTGATTTCCATCAATAGCTGCCTGCGACAATACCCGGTACTGCCCCACATTGGAAGGGAGATTAGAACTATATCCATCAAACAAGTCATAGTAATTTACAAGCAGGATATCGGGCTGTGGAGTATTTGACCGTAACCGATCAATAATCATCCCCAGGTTCTGGCGGTAAGTCGATTTCTCAGATAATGAAAATTCGCTGTCTGCCGCATAGGCTAAGATATCATTACCTCCGATAAAAACCACCACCAAGTCAGGCCTATGAGATAAAAGAGTACTCATGGGGGAATAACTGGGACTCACCCAGTCAGAAGATTTTGACCCGGATACAGCAGAATTATATGCAGTAATTGATGGCCAAATCTGATAGATAGTACTTTGGGCATCATAAGTTCCATACATCATTTGAACCCAACCTGAATTATCACCCACTTGGGGATTCACACCATGAGAAATACTATCTCCTAAAATATCCACAACAGAATATTCTTTAGACGATACCGTTATGGACATCAACATTAACAAACAAAATAAACATACATTTTTCATCATTTCATCCCATCACCAATTTGTTCGACCAATTCTTTCTGTCGTTAAACTTATACCATAAAAAAAGGCAGGGTTACAAAAACCCCGCCTTTAAGATATTTAGTTTATTACTGTCTAGTCTAAATCAACCACTCGCGCATCTGTTATGTTGGGATAACCACGAAGTTCGTCTAACTGTGATTTAGTCAGCGATTCGTCAATATTCAAAGCAGTGAGTGCCTGGCCACCCTTTTCCAACCGGCCCAAAGCCATACCAGCAATGTTAATTTCCTGTTTCGCCAGATAACTGCCAATGTTTCCGATAATCCCGGGAACATCTACATTTTTCACGACTAAGATATAACCAGAGGGAATACAATCCAGCCGGTACTCATCAATTCGTACAATCCGGCAATCGTGCTTCCCAAACAAAGTACCAGCAACGATTCTCTCCACACCATTCACTTTCACATGGAGGGAGATCAAAGTTGCATAATCTTCTGTTTCACTGGACTTGGACTCTACAACCCGAATACCACGCTCTTTGGCAATATAGGGAGCATTCACGAAATTGATGCTGTCCTGTAAAACCGGTTCCAGGAATCCCTTCAAAACAGCAATAGAGATGGGCGCAACATGATAAGTTGCCACATCACCACAGTACCGAATGTGCATTTCTTCCACACGGCCTTCAACAATCTGGGCAGCAAAACGACCCAGCTTTTCGGCCAAAGACAGATAGGGGCTAATTCGGGTAAGGACTTCAGGATCCATAGCTGGAATGTTACAGGCATTACGAACCATCCGGCCCTTCAACGCATCAATGATTTGGTGTGCCATATCAACAGCAACCTGAACCTGGGCTTCAGCTGTTGCAGCACCAAGATGGGGTGTGCAAATAAAGTTACTCAAGGTCATTAAGGGATGATTCGGAGAAGGCGGTTCTGATTCAAATACATCGAAAGCGGCGGCGGCTACCTGTCCAGATTTCAGTGCATCAAACAAGGCACCTTCTTCATAAATACCACCACGGGCACAGTTCACCACCCGAACACCTTTTTTCATCATGGCAAATTCTTTGGCACCAATCAGGCCCTTGGTTTCTTTCGTCATGGGAACGTGCACGGTAATGTAATCGGACTCTTTATAAATTGTTTCCAGATTACATAAACGGATTCCCGCAGACTCTGCTTTTTCAGCGGAGCAATAAGGGTCATATCCAAGAATTTCCATTCCGAAAGCTTCTGCTCGTTTGGAAACTTCCATTCCAATTCGGCCCAACCCAATAACGCCTAATTTCTTATGGTTTAATTCAGCACCGGTGAATTTCTTTCGGTCAACTTTTGTATTGGGGTCTTTCATGGCGTTAAACGCTTGAGGGATATTTCGATTCATGGAAAGAAGAAGTGACATGGTATGTTCGGCTGTGGAGATAGTATTCCCACCGGGAACATTCATCACGATGATACCGCGTCGGGTCGCAGCAGGTACATCGACATTGTCCAGACCAACCCCTGCCCGACCAATAACTTTCAGGTTTTTTCCCGCATCAATGATAGCCGCTGTAATTTTAGTTTCACTGCGAACGATAACTGCATCATATTCATGGATATCTTTGAGGATTTCTTCTTCAGAACGTTTTGTTTTTACATCATATTCTATATCTTGCTCGTCTCTTAATACTGCTAAACCTTCATCCGATAACGGATCTGCGATTAATACTTTCACAATTTATCTCCTTTACCCAAAATGACAAAACAAATTATTTATTCTTAATTATCTCATAAATTAAGGACCGTCAAATGCTCTATAAACAAGGATTACGCCCGATTTCCAGTCGTTTTATTCCGGATGCGGAGGATAATCTTCTCATCAAGAAGTTCCCGTCGTGCATGTTTTCCGACCCACCGGGTTCCGGGGTCTTTTGATTCAGACATCAGTTCTGAGGTGTTTAGGGCCGCATCGTGAAGAATCATATTTCGTTTTCCAATTCCCCGTAATGCCCAGCTGACAGATTTTTTTACGAAGTTTCGAGTATCTCGGGCGTTCTTGATTAATTTAAAGGTCTGAATAAACTTCTTATCAGAAGCCTGCTTATCATGAACCGCCAATACGGCCAGTAATGAATATCCAGCGCGTTTGACATACTCTTCTTCTCGCTGACACCAAGATGACATTAAATCCCAGGCCTCCTCAAAATGGCGATATATATTGATACAGGCCAGATCCACAATATCCCAGGAGTCCCCCACTTCCACCCATTCATCAATCTGAGTTCGGGTCACCTTCTCTTTTTCTTCAATCAGCATGGCAAGGAGTCTCGCTTCATGAATGCCTGTGTTCCATAAATCAATCGCCAGCTCATGATTTATACCAATCTCACGAGCCAATACCCGCAGGTTTTTGACTGAAATCCCAAGAGCATTTTCTGTATTAATTCCAAACCGTGCCATCCCCTCCCGGTCGGAAGGACTCTCCATCTTTTTCAACCGGGTCACAATATCCTCACAAGATACGGGACGTCCCAATATTATCTTTTTCCGTACCATATCCATTTCCTCCTAAAACAAAAGGCTGCCGCAATCAAGCGGCAGCCCGTTTAATTCAGTCATCTTATCTCTATTTATTCTGGTCCAGATATTCCAGGGCAGCTTTCACACCAGCGCCCATATTGACTTTATATCCCATATCACTCAGGGAGAGCTCAATAACGGATATGCCTGTCGTAACATCAAAGGTGGCGGCATAACCCATCTGGGCAATTCGGACTATCTTACCCGTCAACTGGTCTTGACCACCAGCAGCAGTCACACCAAACTTATCCCGTAATACCTTCAGCCATGCTTTTCCATCTACACCCTCTGGGGCACAGACAGTCGTTAATGTCGGAGCAACATCTTTGGTAAAGATTTCCAAACCCAGGGCTTTCACACCAGCACGTGTCGCCGCGGCTAAACGATCATGGCGATGCCAGACATTTTCAATGCCTTCTTCTTTGATCATCTTCAAAGCGGCCTGCAATCCGAAAACAGTAGAAATGGCCGGTGTCCAGGGAGTTGTATCTTTCTCAAGATTTTTCTTGGCTTTTTCCCAGCTGAAATAGAATTTCGGAAGTTTTGATTCCTGATTCAATTTCCAACCTCTCTCGTTCACTGCGGCAAAAGCGAGGCCCGGAGGAACCATCAGAGCTTTCTGAGAACCACCCACGACAACATCAATTCCCCATTCGTCCATTTTCAGGGGTGTTGTCAGGAGTCCGGAGATAGCATCTACCACCAGGATGGCATCTGTCTTTTTCACAACCTCAGCCACAGCCTTCACATCTAATAAGGCACCTGTTGAAGATTCACATAAAGTAACAAAAACAGCTTTAATGGATGGATTGGCTTTCAACTGTTCAGCAATCCGTTCAGCCTTAACAGCGTATCCCCATTCCACTTTTTCTTCGATAACATTCAGACCGTAGGCTTTCCCGATGTTACACCAGCGTTCACCAAACTTTCCGCTGTTAACGGCGAGCATGGTATCACCTGGAGATAACAGGTTTACCACAGCAGATTCCATTGCTCCAGTCCCAGAACTGGCAAAGGTCAGAACTGGATTCTGTGTCTGGAATACATATTTCAGACCTTCATTCACTTCCTTGAAAATCGGAGTGTATTCCGGAGAACGGTGATGGATGATGGGCTGAGCCATCGCCAGAAGGACTTGGGGCGGTACATCCACGGGGCCCGGGGTAACGATATACTTTTTAAGATTCATCGCAGTATCCCTTTCTAGGAAATATAGTTTGTTGGGTGGGGTTTAACGCGGTTTTGCCAGATATTTTCCTCAATGCTTTTCTCTATTATTCTAGGGTGTACACTGGGATGCTGTCAATGTACCAGAAAAGATACTTCACCGCTTCAAAACAGTCAAAACGATTGTATTTATTTAAGTTACAAATCAATAGTTAATAAAATAGAGTAATACTTTTATTACTTCTAAGAAACAATTCACCGTTACTCTGAATAGGTAACAGAACAAGTATCTGTTTCATAGACCGTTATTTCATGGAGTTGGACTCGGTCATTCGATACGAGAGGTTTTAATGTACGATATATCCACCGGGCAATATTTTCAGCGCTGGGATTGATGTCCTTGAATTGGGGTTTTTCGTTCAAGTTGTAGTGGTCCAATTGTTCAATGACCTTTTTCACTTCCGCCTTCAAAAACTTGAAATCTATCCCCATACCCAGAGGATCCAATTGGTCACACAGGCAAACCACATCCACACCATAATTATGTCCATGCATCCGTTCACAATCACCAGGATAATCCCGTAATTGATGAGCCGCCGCAAAATGAGTCTGTATCTTAATCTTAAACATCATTGATTCTCCAAAACCAAGCCTGAATACTCTATCAAACCTGATTGTGGATAGCATCTCTTATCCACAATCAGGAATAATTCATCATCGCATATATATTAAGAAAGTGTCACACACTTCAATTCATATATACAACATCACTTTGAGTATATAAGACCCTCCCCACAGCCCATCTTTGAGAGTATTCTATAAAATCAAACACATTTATTGAGGATGCATATAAAATAAACTCATCATAGACGCATTTTTAATATCAGAACTATATATAGTTGCAGGATAATAACCTGCCACTATAGCGGACTCACTAAACGTAAAACAATTATGATTAAGGATGTTATAAAGAGGTCTCTTGGGATTAGAATTATTTCGCTCCATGTTTTTGCAATAGTTCACAACTTTATTGTAATCGGCAAGAGGATAATACTCCATCTTTAAGTACAACATCCTTTCCAATTGTATGTATTTTCTCCCTCTCATGAAAGTGTGACTATTATTATCAGAATTGTGAGTTAATATTGCTTTATATAATGATTTCAATGATTTACTGGTTGGCTTGCCATTATACATTTGTACTTTATTGCAATCAAGGGTCACTTCCTTCACAGACCCTCCGGCAGAATATCTACCGTACTCATAGTATCTTACATTTCCAGTTTTTTCATCTATTGCCACCACAGCAGAATGTCCAAGAGGAGCCATAATCCGCTTCTCAAAATCTAACACTTTTAGCTTTCCCACTTGAACCATATAGTTTTCCACATTAATCCTAATAGCTAAATAGCCATCTGGGTCCAAATTATTTACTGGATCATTAAATCCATACTGATAGAGATTGGGACCGTCCAATCCTAAAGGCTCGGGAGATAACCACCGCCCTGTCTCCGGGTCGTACCAACGGGATCCGAAATAATATAATCCAGTTTGAGGATCTTTCTCTTTGGTAATAAAATGCCGATTGAATTGATCATTACCAAACACAGAAATCACATTCCCGTATGCGTCTTGTTCAAATCGTGAAATCACATTCCCCGAAGAATTGGTAATAAATCGGACATTCCCCTGTCGGTCATAATTGAAATAATAATCCTGTCCATTCTCTCGTACCGAAATAATTTGGCCAACAACTCCTCCATTTAAGGTATAAATCTTCTGGGTTACACCATTTACTCTTTCAATAACTGGAGTCAATCCATCATAAACATACTCTGTTGTACTGCCATTATATATTCGAAGATTTCTTCGACCCATTTCATCATACCGATATTCCACGTCACCAACGGATACTAATTGTCCAGAAGCATTCCATTGATAATTCCAACTACCCTTTTGTGTTACTTGACCATTCTGATCATATTCCCAGAATGTGGAATCTTGACTGGTATGGGAACTGGTTATTCGATCCAACACATCATATGCATAATATGTAGATGTGTCTTCACTGACCATTTCTAATCGGTTTCCTATCGGGTCATAACGATATGTATTCAAATATTCTTTCCTGCCTGTTTGTTCCACACTAGCATTCAGTCCCAATTTGACTCGGTAATTATTGTTTAAGGACTTTCCATTGACGACATCTCCTACGCTTAACATCAACCGATATTCTGCATTAGAAGAGAAACCTAAAGATCCTGTTCCAGTATTCTTTAAACTAACCTTATTTGCACCAGCCATTCCAGGATTAAACTCTCCTGTCAATCGATGGTAAGTATCGTAATAATAATACGTCGTCTCTTCAGACAATGAAGATTTCATCCAAACACACAATCCTTCCGTATCATATTCATAAGTTAAAGACTCAATCAGTAATCCATTAGGTTTTAAATATTGAATCTCATTTAACTGCCCTATTTCATCATAATGAACATGGGTCCTGATTTGATTTGCATACTGGCATGAAGTGACCCTGCCCAGCAAATCATAATAATATCGGGTTGTCTGATTTGCCCAATTAATGATTTCGGTGGGTCTTCCTGAACTATCATAGGAATAAGAATAGCCTAAACCCGCGGGGCTAATATAACTTGTTCGGCGGCCCATAACATCATAACTAAACTGTGAAGTATCACTTCCATATATATATTTTACGAGATTTCCGAACACATCATACTCTTTATTTACCCTCCCCCGATCAGGAAGGAAAAGTGATGTTTCTCGGCCAATCAAGTCATAGTATCGAGATCCCGTTAATATACTGGTACTATTTTCTCCCCCATAAGTAAATTGAGTCATTTCACCAAAAGTGTTATACCAATAGTGATGAATAGTCCCATCAAACAACCTTTGTGCTGTCACTCTGCCTACCGTATCATAATACACTTGGCTATATTGACCCAAAGCATTAATAGATTTGAACGGTCTCCCCTTTAAATCGACCGTATAATATGAATATACGCCATTAGAATTTGATGATGCAGTCATCAAATCATATGAATCAAAGTAATAGCATGTTGTTTCTGCTCCACACAATATAGAACATGTTAAACGATCATACTGGTCATAATAATATTGATTTACATGCCCACCCGGATCAATAGAAGAAACTAAATTTGAATGGTCATCATAGATATATTCGGACACCCTATTTCCAGGACTCGTTGTTCGAACCAGTTGATCCATACCATCATATTCAAATATCGTTTGCTGTCCGACTTCATTGCTGGCAGTTAGTAAATTACCATATTCATCAAAAGAATAAAAAATCCGCTCACCAGTTGGAAAAACATAACAAGTACTATGCCCTAAATTATCATACAACACCTGAAATGTACTTCCATCGGGCCGAATAAAACTAGTCATATTCCCATATTGGTCATAATAAAGTTGTTCTGAGAATTGATAAACTCTATTTGTATAATATGAAACACTAGTTAATCTGGCATATGAATCATATAAATTTACAACCATATTTCCGATTGGATCCGTTATTGACTCTAATAATCGACCAGGAGTTGTATCGGTTTCTTCATTATAACTATATAAAGTGGTCCTATCAGAAAAACTCGTCACATAAGAAACAGTTATTGTTGTAATATCAGTGTATACGGGATTCACTTCATATGTTGTTACATACGAAAAATTTGTAACACCACTGTATTGTATTGTAAACCGCAGCAAAGATTCACTATCATAAAACGAATCAATAATTCTATTACCCTCATCAATATTCCGGCTAATGTTCTGACTACTACCATCCCATTCATTTACAATCATTGAGGAATCACTAAAATAGGTTGTTTCAATAACACCGAAATAATTCCATTGATACAACTCTGATACCCCATATTTATCAGTCACTAGCGTCTGCATAGTGCTAGTATCCAGACTGAAATTATAATATTGATATCCCTCATCACCAGAAACAACCGTTGCTCTATCATATGCATTATAGTGGTAATACATACTTTGCCCGGCATATTCACGTTTTGTTATCCAGTGAGTGGTTGGGTCATCATAAAAATAACTAACAGGCAGACCCACTGAATTAACAACACTGGTCAAATTTCCATAAGAGTCATATCGATATTTCAGAATCCTTCCAGTAGTTGAGTTATCTGGATATCTTATTTCTTGGATATTTTCTTGTTCATCCCACATAAAGTAAAATGATTTGCCGTATTGATCAGTTATAGAACTAACCTTATTATTCTGATAGCTATAATTCGCAACTGTCACCTGAGTATTGCTAATCAAAGACTGTAACAGACCTGTCGTTGTTTCAAAAGCATAAGTATTATTCTCATAGTCTCGTAAAATATATTGGTCATTCTGTATTTTAATACCCCCATATCGCATGGGATTGTTTCCATAATAGGAAGATTCATTAGCATACCAAAATTCTATTCTACGACCCATATCATCACATAAAACCAATTCATCATCAGTTTCCTTCAACAATTTGACCATAAAAGGCGATGACCACCCATAACCAAAACCATCATTATATTTATATTGATTATCATAATTTCTAGCCAATAACATATCACTATACATAACATCTGCTTCAGGAATAAATACATGCCCATTAGAAATGCTGACAGGGTCTCCCTTAAATGTCTCCCAAATTGGCTTATTATAATGTTTTTTTGAAGGCGATACTCTAAAAACTGCTTGGGCTTTTGTCTCCCATATTGGGCCACAATTACACCCTGGAGGGGGGGGGGGGCCTTCATCTAACCATCCCAAAAGTTTAATTATGTTCACTTGTCTATCATAAGGTTGCAATAAAATAATTCGTCCTGAGCGTAATGATATATCCGTTTCAAATTTAACTATATCAGCATACTCTTCAGCCCAATCATTTTCTACTGGATAAGCAGTATACCAATAATCATTTATACGAACCTGTAGAGAAGTTACTCGTGATTTTGAAACCCATTTAAATACAGTATCAGTGCTCGTTATATTTGAATTATTCAAAGGATATGTAATTTTGATACTCGGGACATCAAACGTACACCACCAAGCCGGGTAAGAGAAGGTTAGTGGAAAAAGAAAAAATAAAACAAGTATTAAGTAGTTTTTATATTTCATTATTTATGCTCCCCACCTTTACAATACATAAATGTTATTTTTCAAGTTCCGCTAAAATCTCTTTGGCATAGAGGTCCACTTTTTTAATAATGTATCTCTGGACAGCCAACATATAGGTTTCTTCTTGATTGATAAAAGAATCTAATTGAATTCTAAGTTCAGGTACCTTAACTGTTAAAACCTGTCGGGTTGAATCATAGGTATAGATTGACGATTCTTTACTTGATGTGGATTCTGAGAGCGTCGCTACACCCACAGCATTTAACTGTTGGGCCTTTTCAAGGCTCACTACGCTGAAAACACAACCGGAATTAAGAATCAATACATTCTCTGATGTTGAGACACTAAAGACGGTCATTGTTGAATAAACTATTTCATCTTTCGCAAAAGCAGTAACTGACATCATTAAAACAACCAATAATGCGGTAATAAAAGTTATATATCGAGTTGTCATTGTTATTTTCTCCTTATTTTCCAATAGCATGTATCATAACTTTCACATCATTAGTACTGGCCTCACTTGATGTAAAATTTGCACGTCGATTAACTCTAAAAGTTCCACCTGTTGCAGTAACACTCGTCCACTGAACATCAAATGAGACAGAACTGTCATAACTATTAGCAATAATTCCTGTTGTTACAGCGGGTGGTTCTGTGAAAGGAGCTGACCATGCTACATTGACCCCACCATTCACATAATTTACTGAGGTCACACAATCATAATATGTAGCCGCTGTCAGAGTTTGGGAAGCAGTTGATCCAATAAATGTTGCATTCTGTTGACTGACATCTACTCCATCTACAGTATATCCAGATGCCATCAACACATTCCCCCCGACAAGTTTGATGTTTCCAGAGCCTATTTCAAGACGCTCGGAGGGTTGACCATAATAGGTATATATCCCCACATTTCCACCACAAGATTGTAACAATAAGTTAGTCCAGGCAATCCCAGTTCTTCCTGCACTAATAAAACCACAATCATTACCACTCGAATAGCCCAAGGCTAAAGTTTGGCGAGTAGAAAGTATTCCCACAGACATGATTTGTCCATAACCTAAATTATTGGGTGAATACCCTTCTTGGGCAACTTCCAACCATCCATACCCGTAATTGGGGCAATTAACTCCAATTTTCCCACCAAATCGCTGTGTATACGAACCCCAATAATTTGATTTATTGGTCATTGAAACATTTGAACTCAATCGACTATCGGAAATTGTTCCAGAAACAATATTGGCTGCATTTGTTAAGTAACGGGCACTATCGGCCGATAAGGCACTGCTGGCCGTGTTCGCCTGAGATGCTGTCTGAGCATG
>CAZXWN010000014.1:0-72238 GCA_964644695.1 uncultured bacterium | reverse complement strand
CCCACGGCATCTGTCCACCCCTTCCACTAACCCTCAAATATCTCTTCAACGGGTGAAAATGATAATAGGAGCTTTCTTCTCTCGTTCTGATGGCTCTTTCTCTTTGTCTATTCTGATTCGGTCAGTATTCCGATCATCTTTTGACTTGTCAGAGCCAGATTGGTAAGTTCTAGGCGCAGGTGAATAGCGAATAGACTCTCTTTCATCCGTTCGTTTTGAATCTTGTGGCTTTGATTCAAAGTTCTTTTTATCTGCGTTCTTTCGCATTTCATAAAGCCGGCTTTCAACATCATTATATTGCTTTTTGGAAGCATCTACTTCTTCTACCTTTTGTTGAATATCCATTCTGGTTTTCCAGCGGACAAAAGGATTCGAAGAGTCTTTCATGCGAATTTTATACTCAGAGATTTCCTTAGACTTTTCATCTAAGTCATTATCTAAGCTATTACGTTTTTTTTCTAAATACTTATATTCGCGACTCATTTTATCCGGTTCATATGTCTTTTTTGGTACAGAAGATGTACCATTTCGTGTGGTTGTCGAAGAGGATATGGACTGAGAATACCCTTGGTTAATCACCATGAATGTGATTAATCCAATAAGTATCAGTGTTATATGTATATTTTTTTCTTTCATACTCTTCTCACCCAATATATTAACTGCAAACATTATGCCATATCTTGATTAGGAAAACATAACCGATTAATTATACAAAAATTAAACCCGAAGCTCATGAACACTTCGGGTTAAGTATAAAACTAATTAGTTAACTGTTCTTTTCTTCGCGTTCCTTAATTTGAAGAATCAAACGTATTGTGTCCCTGATGGATTCCCTTAAATCATCAAGTACATCTAACAAAGGATGTGGTTCCAACGGAATTGATACTGGATCTGAACTTTCAGAATAAAAGCTTTCATTCTCGTTGTTTGGGAAAAAGTCATCATGGTCTTCATCGTCATCATTGAGATGAGATCCATCAATCATTGGCCCCTCTTTTTCGATTAATTGCATCAAACGCGATTCTTCTGCGGTCATCCAACACAGCGACCGGGCAAGAAGTTTACCAACAAAAGAATTTTCCAACTGATATTCCCGAATGACAGCTTGTGTCGCCTGCATAACATATTGATGGTCCTGGCAAGAATTCTGGTCATCACAAGGGAAACATTCACGAATACGATTTAATTGTTCAAGCAATTTATCCTGATCATTTTCTGATGAACTGTTAAATTGCTCTGGGTTTGGTAACATACGATGAACTCCTTTATAAATCGGAAGTGTTACATCTCCACGGCAAATATAAAGTGGCCTGGCTAGAAATGTACGACACACCGACCCTTCTTGATCCTGAGTGTTAATGCGATTATCCTGGGCTACACACGGATAACTGAATATCCCACGACAAATGGCATAGCATATCCGATGAACGGAATCTTCTTTCTGATAAAAACCTCTCGCAATCGTTCGATAAGAGTAATGGTCAGAAAACAGAACTCTATTAAGGTTTAATTGATGTTTTCTCTCGAAGTCCTGAAGGTTTTCCACTAAAGGAAGGGAAATTCCGGGAAATATTAAGTTCCCACTTTCCATATCTGCCCGCATCCTCTTCCAATGACCGCCAAAAAGACCATTTCTAACAATGATCGCAATGATTTCTTTATCGCCTAAATGTAAGTGATATTTTTCTCTCATAGTACGAGAATCGTCCTCTATTCCTCATTATATGCCCCCTGTGGCAAGGTGTCAAACTTGCAATACTAATTGGCGATTTATGAGAGATTTACTGATTAGAAGGTTTGTCCAACGCTGAAATGGATTCTTTTATCATTGCCACCCGACACCTCATATCCATAGTCAACGCGAAGCGGACCTATCGGTGTCATATAGCGAAGTCCCATCCCCACTGAGTGGTGAAGATCCGTTAAATCAACATCACTTATATCTTCCCAGACGCCACCCCCATCATAGAAAGCAACTCCCCCAAAATCCTTATATACGGGGAATCTTAATTCCATGTTATAAATCAGGCTGGTATTTCCACCTTTGGGGTATCCATCCATATCAGCAGGGCCCAGGTATCTGTCTTTTATCCCGCGTACGGAGTCTGCACCACCGCCATATAATCGCTCATAAATGGGTATACTCTGGGTGTCACCAAAAGACTCAATATGTCCTGCTCGGGCGCGGAGTGCAAGGACTACTTTTGGC
Source organism: uncultured bacterium (assembly GCA_964644695.1). Classification (GTDB taxonomy): domain Bacteria; phylum UBP4; class UBA4092; order UBA4092; family UBA4092; genus CAZXWN01. The sequence continues at coordinate 70,029 of CAZXWN010000014.1, read as the reverse complement.
TTGATTTCATGATATCTTCTTAAATCAATCAAAATCTTGGAGTAATTGTAATCACTCCCAAAAGCCTTTGAAGACAACCCCCATTCCAAAGAGTAGATACCACCCTTTGAAGGATTAATAAGAGAGTTGCGAGTATCCTTTTCCAAGCTGGCACTTACCATTGAAATCCAATCCGTTGTCTTGTTGATCGATAACATATAAGGATCGATGATGTTATCAACATTAAAAACATAATCTTGTTCCAGACGGTATTTCAGAGTGGCACGAATTTGATTGTCCCAAAATAACTGAGTCAAATAGGCTCCGAATCCAAGGCGATTAATGTCATAATTATCAAAATCTTCCCGCCGATAGTAAGTCTCTAATCCTAACCCTAACTTACTATCAAGAAATGAAGGGTCAAAAAAGTCCGTTCTAAATTCTCTGCTGCGTTGATAGGTTTCCCCAATTTCAGCCCATTTAATTCCAGTGCTGAATTGTTGTCCATTGCCGAACAAATTGCTTTGTCGGTACCTTGTATATCCTCGGATGCCTTCTTCGGTGCTATATCCAGCGCCAAAAGACCATAAACCCGTGCCTCGTTCGACAACCTCAATTGTAATATTCACAGTCGTATTATTTGAAGCTGTTGTTTCTTCTGTAAATTGGACATCTGTGAAATAATTCAATGAAATTAAACGATTTTGGGAAGTGTAAATATCTTTTCGACGGTAAAGAGAACCTGGGGAAAATAAAAGTTCACGATAGATGACTTTATCTTTGGTCTTGTCATTACCCTTGATATTAATATCTCCGATATGAGTTACAGGTCCCTCATTGATGAAATATTTCAATGTCAAATCACCGGTTGTATCCCCTGTGAAAATATCGGTGGAAACTTGTACCCATTTGTAACCACGGTCCACATAGTAATTGCTGATGAAATACTTGCCTTCCAAAACTAAAGTTCGGGAATATGTGGTATTGGGTATAAAGGAAATTTCCTTTAATAATTCATTGGCGGAGTAAGTGCTGTTACCTGAAAAGAGTATGGATGAGATTATGGGTTGTGCAGGGACTGAAGTATTCTCATCATCCCAAGACTCATCGTCGTTTGTCTGAGCAATACAACAGGTGCTCATCAGGATCAAGCACCCAATCAAAAGATATTGGATGAAGTGTTTTTGAATAAAAGACATAATTCATTTTAATTGAATTGGAGAAACTATCCAAATATCAGTTTAACTATTATTGACATGAGACAGAAGGATGGGTATTCTGTTTATATTGACAATATGAGGGAAAGCCGATGAAGACAATACGAAAAGGATTTACATTAATTGAATTGCTTATTGTGGTAGCCATTATCGCGACACTGGCAGCTATTGCAATACCTAATTTTCTTAACGCACAGGTCAGGGCAAAGATAAGCAAAACAAAGGGGCAGCTTCAGACTCTTGCTACAGCTTTAGAGGCATACTGTGTCGATAATGGGGATTATCCAAACGGTTTTGTCCTGGTTCCACCGCCCACTGATGGGCAGCCTAATATTGGGAATAATACCCCTGATTTTTTATCTGCTTATAATATTCGACTGATTCCTTTAACAACACCGATTCCTTATATTTCTACACTCCCCATAGATCCTTTTAATCCGGGTGGTGAACGCTCGGCACAAGACTGGAGTGATGATGGGAATAATACATATATCTATTACACAAATAAACCAGCTGATATCCTGAGACTGCATGGTACTGGTGTATTCCCAAAACCAGGCTGGGTATATGAATATCCTTCAGCGGTGTGGCGACTGGCGGGTTATGGTCCTGGCAGGAAACGGTATTGGGGAGGAACCAATTTCATACGGGAAGGGCAGATGGGACACCCGAATTATGAATACGACCCCACCAATGGAACGATTAGTAATGGTATGGTGACTCGGGTTGGACCCTAGATAAGATTGTAATAAGAAAGCGGTTGAGAGGGTTAATCTCAACCGCTTTTTCTTTTAGCATTAAATCGGATTATTTTTTCTTGCCTGTATCGTCCTTGGTTTGTATCCGGGGAAACAGAGGTTCTCCACGCCTGGTCTTCACACCTGTGGGTAATCCACCCCAGGTTTCAATCGATGCGTAGCCTGTCTTTTGGATGTCTTCATCAATACCTAGTTGATACCAGATTTTGGCTGCAGTCTCAGGCATTGTTGGATAGATGAGGACCGCGGCAGTTCGGAGTGTTTCCAGAGCTGTATAGAGAATATCTCCGACCCGTTTTGTATCACCCTGTTTGAAATGAGACCAGGGTGCCGATTGATCGATATATTTGTTACAAGTCTTAATAGGATCCCAAGCCTTGGATAAAGCGACATTAAACGCGAGATTGTCGTATGCCTCTCTGGCTTCTTTAATGGAATCGGCTACGGGCAATTCAGGCTCTCCCTCAGGTTTGGGAGGAATAACTCCTTCAAAATACTTTTCCAGCATGCTGAGAGAACGATAAAGCAGGTTGCCTAAATCATTAGCCAAATCTGAATCAAACCGACTAATGAGTGCCTTCTCCGAATAATCACCATCAGAACCAAAGGGAACTTCCCGGAGGACAAAATAACGGATGGCATCAATACCATATTGTTCGGCTAAAGCAAAGGGGTCCACCACATTCCCCAGAGATTTAGATATCTTCTTTCCATTAGCCGTCCACCATCCATGACCTACGATCTTGTTGGGTAATCGTAATCCAGCCCCTTCGAGCATGGAAAACCAGATAATGGAATGGAACCGGAAGATTTCTTTACCTACGACATGAATGATTTCAGTTTTAGGGTCCTGCCACCATTCATTAAATCTTGTGTCATCATCCGCAAATCCTAATGCGGACAGGTAATTCACCAGCGCATCAAACCAGACATAAAACACATGGTTTGATTCATCTGGGACAGGGATTCCCCACTTGATAGCTGTCCGGGTAATGGATAAATCTCTTAAATCACCTTTTACAAATTGGACAACTTCGTTTTTACGCGGTTCAGGTTGTAAGGTTTGTGGGTTTTCCTCTACATATTTCAAGAACCAATCCTTGAAAGCCGAAAGTTTAAGGAAGAAGGTTTCTTCTGTGAGTTTTTGAACGGGGCGTCCGCACTCTGGACAGGTATGATCTTTCCCTAACTGGGTCTCTGGATAGAAGGTCTCATCCGGGACACAATACCATCCTTCATAGCCGCCTTTATAAATCAATCCTTTATCTTTCAGGATTGTAAATAACTTCTGTACAGACTTTTGATGTCGTGATTCTGTGGTCCGGATAAAATCATCGTTAGTCAGATTTAGCTTTTGGGTAATTTCCTTAAAGGGGACATGAAGAGCATCGACATGTTCCTGAGGGGATAATCCTTTTTCTTCAGCCGCCAGTTGAACTTTCTGTCCATGTTCATCGACACCGGTCAGAAAAAACACATCATATCCCGCCAGCCGTTTATGACGGGCTACCGTATCAACGGCAATACTGGTATAGGCGTGCCCGATGTGGGGGGCGGCATTTACATAATATATGGGTGTTGTTATATAGAATTTAGGTTTACTCATAATTAACCTTCCTGAAATCATTTTATTGTGTTTGGAGTAAGTGTTTATTTGAATACGGCGAATATCGCAGCCGAATAGGAACCGAAAGCAGGGTTTATGTCCTGCCCGGCATCATCACTTCTTGAATTGGATAATCGTAAAGCATAATTAATGGGGTAGTGTCCTGTAAATTTGATTTCAATAGGGAATAAAGAACTAAAACAGCATAAACAACGAAATCAATTGTAAATATTGATTTTAACACAGAGAATACAAGTCTTATAAGGTGACGCTGATATGAGAATTGTCCATCAAGAGTAATTCTCTATGATTTAGAATTCTACCCGCAGCGAGTTCGCCAGTTGGAGAATACCAAACGCAATAGAATAGAGGACCAGCGTATTGGCAAATCGAAGGTAAGCATCCGGTGTAATGCCGAAGGCCCAGGGTGCTCCCTGATTCTGACCATAACCAAGAAAACGGGTTACCATACCGATAAAAAAGAAGAAGAAGGACAAGAGCAGGAAGAATTTGGCTGCAATTAGTATCATAAATACCTCATATCAAGATTCATAATAAACTTTTATTTACATTGTTATACCAGAAAAGAGCATTTATGAGTATGGGAAACCCGTAATTTAGAGTAAAATATCACATTACACCCATAATTCAGGTTGTCAGCACCCCTTAAAACATATATATTTTAAATGAGGTTCGGGGCCATTAAGTAAAGGAATGATTATGTCAAAAAAATCAGTAGTGACGGTTATTAAAACCAAACCTGAAACAGTATTAACAGATATCCCGATGATGATGAAATCAGCGGGTATTGAAACCGCCTTGGATAAAACAAAGACCACGATTTTAAAAGACAATATTTCGTGGCATTTCCCTTATCTTTCAGCAAACACTACGCCCTGGCAACTGGAAGGTACTATCAAAGGATTGAAAGACTGTGGGTTTATGGATTTATCCACGGTTCATAATAATACGGTCGTTACTAATCCCTTCAAGGGCGGAGATATGAATAAACTCACTCCGCTGTATAAGAAATATGATATCCCTGAACTCTATAACTTTAACCCTGACCATATTGAATGGATGGAATATCATCCTAAAGCTCGAATGAGGGCTTTGGATAAAGTATTCCACCATCATATCCGGATCCCTAAATATTTTCTCAATAAGAATATCGTTCATCTCCCCACGGTGAAAACCCACATTTACACAACAACGACCGGAGCGATGAAAAATGCTTTTGGGGGGTTGTTAAATACGAAACGGCATTATACCCATACCTGGATTCATGAGACTCTGGTGGATTTACTGGCTATTCAGAAGGAAATCCATTCCGGGATATTTGCGGTCATGGATGGGACTTTATGTGGCAGCGGTCCGGGACCTCGAACGATGATCCCGGTTCAGAAAGACTACATGCTGGCATCGTCTGATTCCGTGGCTATTGATGCCGTGGCGGCCAAGATGATGGGATTTGACCCTATGACTATTCCCTATATTCGGATGGCAACAGAGGACGGCCTGGGTACGGGGATAATGAGTGAGATTGAAATTGTGGGTGAGGACATCTCAAATGTTAACTTCCATTTCCCGGTCGGGGATAATATGGCTTCTAAAGTGGGAGACATTATCTGGTTTGGGCCACTGAAAAAACTTCAGCATCTGTTTTTCCATACTCCCCTGGTATATGGTTTCATCTTTGGTTCCTTTTTCTATCATGACTACATCTGGTGGCCGTTAAAAGGAAAACCCATTCAGAAAAAGCATGCACTCAATACTCCGTGGGGTAAGATGTTCCAGGACTACGGAAAGTAAGCCATAAATATTACTGGATATTCATAAGGCCGGTGTAATGAACCGGCCTTTTTTATTTGTGCGATATTCCCTCCTTCTTTGAAATGGGTTTTAGATATGTGTCAACGAAATGAGACATAATTCCCTGTTTGTAGTAAGCTCTATGGGAAGCGATGGTCATCTATTTATCTCTGCATTGTGGTATCTATTAAAAGATAATAAGTCTGTTGAGGATTGGACAATGAAACAAGATATTCGGGTGATAACAGTATGTTTATGGGTGGTTGGGATATGTCTTTTTCCGGGTCTGACTCAGGGAAAGCCTGTGACGCGAACCTCTCCTCCCTCTCCTGCATCAAAACTATCCGGGTCTAAAATCAATCCTGTGACCTTTTCCCCTCAGATTACCAAAGGATTTTCTCATGTCACGACTCTTTCAGCTGCCGGACCTATTCGGCTGGAACGGTTTCGGTCTGGAGACCGGGATATGTTGGTCGCCTGGAGTGTTGTGAAACGGAAGGTTTGGGTAGGGATACAGTCACCCTCAAGAACTTTGAGGTACACGGACCCATCCGGCGAGACCAAAGAATTATTACCCTCATCACCGGGTGTCTTTTATATCACTATCGGAGAAACTCCCGTTTATCTGGAAGGGGTATTTCCTGAAGACCCGATTTATCATCGGACGGGAACGATGAATATTCCCAGTCTCCCCGGAAACTATACAACAGGTTCGGGATTATCCATGGATGTCCGGAAAATCATGGACCCTGAATTCCTCAGTGAAGTGGGAACCCGTGCCAGTGATTATCTGGAAGAGGCTTCTAAGCTTAATGAGCCGATGCCGGATAAATCAACTTTGAATATGGAATTCAAAACTCACAATACAGATACGACTATGGTGCCTTCCCTGTCTGAAAATCCCTGGAAACTGGAACTAAGTGGGAATGATGGAGGTTCACTCCTGTTGAAACAGGAATTGAAACTGTGGAAAAAATAGGTTGTTGTGTTTTGATGTAAATAAAGAAAGAAGCCGATGATTGAACACCGGCTTCTTTTTTGTTTTATCTGTAATTGTCTTTTGTGATTTAAAGGACTTGAAGGACTTCAAGAGCAAGGTCAGCCCGGTTGAATGGAGGCATGAGATACACACCTGCCACCATCTTACTGGCTTCTTTAAGGGCTTCCTGCGCAATCTTGATGCCTTCCATGGCGCCATTCTCACCTGCGAGCCGCATCCGTTCCCGAATCTGTTCCGGGATTTGCATGCCCGGCACTTCATTGTGGAGGAACTCCGCATTTTTATAACTACGAAGCGGGATGATTCCAATCATGACAGGGATTCGGCAATGGTGAGTCCGATTCAGGAAGTTTTCCAGTTTACGAATATCATAGACGGGTTGGGTCATGACATATTCGGCACCGGCTTCTACCTTCTGCTCATAACGGGCGAGTTCTTTTTCAAAATCAACGGCTCCCGGATCAGCACCCACACCAATCAATAATTTGGTGGGCGGTTTAATGGCATTTCCAGCCAGGTCCATACCATGATTCAGAAGATTGACTGCACGGGTCAACCCGATGGAGTCCACATCATAAACTGCGGTACAGTTCGGGTAATCTCCAAGTTTCGGTGGGTCACCGGTGATAATACAGAGATTGTTGATACCCAGGGCGTAGGCACCAATCAAGTCGGATTGAAGGGCAATCAAATTACGGTCGCGGCAACAGACATGCAGGATGGTTTCAATCCCGACTTGCTGTTGAATCAATTCACACATGGGGATGTTGTGCATTCGGGCTGATGCTCTGGGACCGTCAGCGACATTGATGGCATCAACGCCATTTTTATAAAGGAGTTTGGCGCTTTCAATGACTTTACTGGGGTCAGTTCCTCGAGGTGAATCTAATTCGATACTGGTACAGAACTGTTTGCCGAGTTTTGCACCCAGTTTAGATTTTTCTTCGGGTTTAGCTGCCGGTGTTGAGAGAATCTGGTCCTGTACTTTAATGTCCAGGGCATCTTCTTCCATGTTCCCATGTCGCAGCATCTTGACCATGTTTTTAACTTCAAAGATATGGTCAGGAGTAGAACCGCAGCATCCACCAATCAACACCGCACCGGCGTTGATGAATTTACGGGCAAATTCCGCATAATAAGTGGGGGAGGCCATATATAACATCCGGCCATCCACCATGTGGGGAGAACCGGCGTTAGGTTGTACGGTGAGTTTGCCTTGATAAACACAGGCCAGCCGTTGAAGAATATCCAGAGCTACGGCGGGACCGGTACTGCAATTGACACCGATGGCAGCCAGCTTATAAGGCTGTAAGGCTAAAGCTACGCCTTCGGGAGTATAACCCTTGGCGGTCTTTCCTTCTTCGGTATAAGACATCTGGGCAATGATTGGAAGAGTGGTTACTTCCTGAATGGATTCAATGGCCAGAATCAGTTCTTTTAAGTCGGTGAAAGTTTCCAGCATGATCAGGTCCACACCGCCCTCAGCCAGATAGCCCGCCTGTTCCTTAAAGGCTTCCCGGGCATCGGTGGGACTGACATCCTGATTTTCACCTACGGATTTTCCAATAGGACCCATCGAGCCTGCCACAAAGATGTCTTCGCCGGCAGCTTTTCGGGCGATTTTAGCACCCGCCAGATTGATGTCCCGGCATTTGGATTCAATTCCATATCCAGTGAGTTTGATTCGATTGGCACCAAAGGTGTTTGTTTCCAGGATCTCTGCACCGGCCTTGACATAAGCCTCGTGGATTTTTTCCACAACGATGGGGTCGGTCAGATTGACCTCGTCATAATTCCGGTTGATGTAGAACCCTTTTTCATAGAGCATGGTTCCCATGGCCCCGTCACAGACAAGGATGGTGGAGTTTAATGTTTCAATAAATGATTTTTTCGGCATGATGGGGATATTTTAACATTAATAACCCTATAAATTCGAACTATTCCTCCCCTTTTGTCCGGTTGATTATTTGTTATGGCGGAGGTATTACACGTTATTTTCTCAACGAATCATCCACGGACCTCCTCCCACCTGCTCCGTGTCTTCTTCGTTGCAGGAGACGGAATCAATAGGGGGTGTCAAGGGGAATTGAAAGTGGAGGTTATCAATCGTAAAAATAAACAGAGATACCCTATTTGTATATAAATAAATACTTGAATTATCAATATTTTGTATTAATATGATGGGAGAGGTGATGCATGTGGAAAACGAATAAAAGAAAATTCTATTTTGGGATGGGATTATTCATTACCTTTGGTTTTTATGATGTGATAACTCACCCGGATTTCTTTTCGAGCATGATGAATTGTCTTTTTGTTTTATTCATAGCATTTGCTTCCTACGCTTTCTCTTCGTTTTTCTTTCCTGATCATGAAATCAATTCTATCTGGAAAATATTATTAGTATTTGTGGTTTTGCCGATACTCTTTAAACAGGCATTTAATGGTCTTTTTCACATTGATATACCACATGGCATGGCTCGTTTTTCCTGGAATTACGGCTTACTATTTTGGTTACTCCTAATTCCTCTTTTGAAATCCCGGGAAGCGTATGTAAGATAGGCAAATCTAAGGTGCTGATAATTTTAGAATTGGAATCATGACCAATATTTTCTTTGGGCTAGTATTTTGAAAATGGAGGGGGATATAAATATGGGTGATAAAAAGGTAGGCTGCCTGCTAAAGGGATTAATAGGTGTTTCATTGTTATTTGTGACATTTCTTGTGCCAGCATTTATTTACTATGGGTTTATTAATCCTGCCTGGGAGTATTATTTTAATTTTTATGAAGTTCAATATGTTGGCGACACTCGATATGTGGTATATGTCCCCGGTTATAAAGTTAAAATAACAGCCGTATTAAAAAATGGAAAGACAGAAGAAGTGGAATGTCCTCGGCATAGTGACACAGCCAGTGTTCCAATGAAAACAAAAGAGATCCGATATCAATATAAAGATATGTATTTTGTTGATGAAAATATAAAAAATTCTGAATCCAGTATATACTTTGAACCGAAAGTGATCCCTAAAGGGATTTTTAAAACCTATATGATTTATGATGACAAAATAGTTTCCTTGGGTGTTACCACAACAGAGTAATGTAATATTGGAGACGAGTTTTATCGCTGATACGATACCTTTATGGTGGGAGAGGTGGCCATTGTTATGAGCAATGCCGAAAATACAAGGGTGAGAAACACTAAGAAATGGGACGTTTTTTTAATTATCGGGGTGATACTCAGTGTCTTTTGTGTGATTGAAATGACCTTGTTTTTCAGTGAAATGGGGAAAATCCATAAGTCGGTTCAGGACGGCATCCGTGAATCTGCTCAAAATCCAGCATCCATAATCAAAAAGAGAGTTGATTTGATGGGTAATGAAAGTATGATTGTGAATGCATTTTCTATCACTAAAATGGATGTTTATGTGAAAGACAGCGGACAGTTTGTTAATATAACCCCTTTCCCTACATATTCCCTTGATTTTGATAATCCAGATTTTTTGAGCCATTATGATTGGTATTCTGAAATAGAAGAAACAGTTCAATTAATTGTGATGATGTTGTTCGTATCCTGTGTTTTTGTGAGTTGTGGAATATATCGGATGAGGCTAAGTAAAAATGAATGAAATGGGGATGTTTTTTGCTGTTTTATTGGTGGTCTATTGGCTATATTGTTTAATTCGGTATTGTTTCACTTGTCCCAGTGAATCTCTTAAGACGATGGCTCCCTTTTATTTCTTATGCTGGATTTTATCCTTATTAGGTATTTTCATGGGTATTGAGATTGCTGTTTATGTTTTCATAGCCTTTCTCATCAACAGGGGATGGGATGTTTTGTCCCTTCCATTCAGAACCCCACAATATAAAACCACCCATCTTCTGCAGTTATTTGTTTATATTCCTTTTAGTATTTTTATACTGTTTGCATTTCTGAGGAGTTATACCTTTAAACTAATCTGTATATTTGCAGGCAAAGCTGTTTACAGTTTTATATTTGCATTATCAGCTGTATTAGGATGTTTTAGCTAAATGTACGGTCTGAATATCAATTCAGGAAGGGTTGGAGCAAAGCGCGTAATTCTTCAGCTGTTTTGATTTCGTAGGCTTGAGAAGGGTCAGGACAGGCATATCCCCGTCTGTTTATCCAGACGGTTGGAATTCCTGCATTAACGCCCCCCAGAATATCAATATTCCAGTTATCTCCCACCATCAGGGTTTGTTCCGGTGTAATGTGATACCGATCCATCGCCATTTGGAAAATATCCGGATCGGGTTTGGCTGTCCCTGCTGTTTCAGAGGTAATCATGAAATCAATGATTTTATCTAACCCGGTTGCCTGGAGTTTATCTTCCTGAATATTATTAAATCCGTTGGTGATAATACTGGAAGGAATGCCTTTTGTACGAAGGTCAATGATGAGTTCCATCATTCCCGGTACAGGACGGCGGGACTCTTTATATCCTGCTTCATAAATCCGGCAGGCCTGTTCCATTTCCTGTCCTTCCAGATGGACCCCGTGTTGATTCAAAGTCCCCCCGATGCGTTTATATCGAGACTCTTCCTGAGTAATCAATCCCTGTAACAGGAGTTCATGAAGAATGTTCAGCCGGAGAAGGTAATCTGCTTCCAGATGGCCTACTTCATAATCCTGAAGAGGTGGGTAAATTTCCCGTAATTTGGAAAGACCACACATACAGGAATGACGGTGGTCATAGATAGTATCATCCAGATCAAAGAAAACGGCTTTCAGTTGTGAAACAGGTTTGGGCATATTGTTTATCCAGTAAATGTTAATTATGAATCATAACAGTCTCCATAAAGGTTTGGGAATAATCCCGATTCTGGAAAAATGTTAAATTCGCATAATAACTTTCCATCGGGTCAGCCAGACCGTGAAATAAAGCCCTACCAAAGTCAGAAAGAAACAATATCCGAAGTAGAGATAGGTGTTATTCATGACGGGTGTTTCCAACAGGATGGCAAGTCCGGTAAGGTGCATTACCATGAACAGGCAATGCCGGGCCGCAATATATCCCAACATGGGATTGGACCCTGCCTCTCGAAGCCAGTTCAGGGTTTTCCCCCATTTCAGGTAATCGGATAGTAGATAAAGAAATGCCAGCAGGGTGAAGGCCATCCCTGAGGTAGCAAAGTAAAACGACAGGTTGGAAGGTTCCTTCCTGATACCTGTTCCCACGGCATCAAACAGATATCCCAGTGTGAGTAAAAGAAATCCATAGCCGCATAACTGTTTCAATAGATTTTTCAATGAATCATCGGTGATTTTTGTGAGAATAAACCACAATCCAGCCATGATGAACACACTGAGAACGAGTCCCATTTCAGGGCGACGGATGAAGTAAAAAATCAAACCTATTACTGTAAGGGACGGAAGTCCTGTCAGGAGTCCTGCGGTTTGAAAGAAAGATATCTTGGATGCCGATGTTGTTGCAGAAGACTCTTTCTGGTGTTTGAACATGATATCCCCAAACACTGTTCCCATCAGGGCAATCAAGGCTGTGTCATGGTAAACGGCAGGGTCAATCAACCATTTGAAGGTTTGAGCAAAATAAGCCCAGGGCGGTTGCTGATAGAGAGGAATCCAACCGATGAGAACCTGGAACCAGGATTCTGTGGAAAGGTATTCTTTGATGTGGATACTGAGCTGTCCTCCCGCATCATGGTGAAGCCGTAATCCTACTAATAAGGCGATAATACCCCATCGGAGGTTTGTTTTATTTCGGGTCATCAGCCAGACGATAGATGCCAGAATATAGGATTGCGCCAGTCGATAAATGACCCAGTCCATCCCATTCCCATCAAATCCGTTTATCCAGGTGCCCGTGGCTGAATCGAATTGTTGGCGGGTGAGTAATAGAGCGATTATTCCTGCTAATCCTGTAATTTTTAGCAGAATGGAGAGAGCTTTTTTGGTTTTGTCTTTGGCATCTGATAATCCCGGGATTCGACTGAAGAAAAAGACCAGACAGAAAAATCCAGCCAGTGTTCTCCAGAATATCCAGCGGTTATCTGTCGGTGAAGCACCATATCCCCAGGGGTACCAGTATCCCAAGTAGAGGGCGAAAATGGCCATCAGGAAAGCCCGCCAGAATACATGCCCGATAATCTTTGGAGTGGAAACTCCGGATTCTAACCGGCGGGTAAGAGCAAATGGAACGGCGGCTCCCAGTGAAAACATGAAAAAGGGGTAAATCAGGTCAACCCAGGTGATTCCCGGAATACTTGGGTTATATCCAGTGGGCGGATCTTGAGCATGATACATCCATAACGGCATTCCACCGGGCTGAATGGCAACAAGAGTCATTCCAAAGATTGCCAATCCCCGGAGTATATCCAGACAGGTTAGTCGGACAGGTTTCACCATGACAAAGTCCCTTCAATTCAAGAAAACACAACGGGTCATTTTAGCCAAGACGGCCTGTTACATCAAGCCCCGGTCGAAATTATAAGGGGTATAAGATGTGTTTCTCGTATTACGAGCTTGAAGGATTTGGGCTATCTGTTCGGGAGTCTCAAACTGGAAATCCAACCGAAGTTCATCCAGTCCTAATGCCAGGATTTCATCCAATCGTGGAATCAAATTCATCGGTTCATAAAGATATATTTCTGTGTTTCCAAATTTATTAATGACGGCACGGAATTTATCATTAGCATCATTCGTGAATTCCTGATAGTTCTCCGGAAATATTCGAGTCTCAATATACATCCCGGTCAGATTCCCATAAATAACCAATCCTTTTTTTGCCCCGGTACCTTTTACCAGAGCCACTTGTTCCAGATTTAATTCAGGAGACAGGTAAATGGTATCCACCTGAGGAAGTTGGGCATATTGGGAAAATGCGGCGGAATTGGTGATATTGAAGTTCCAATCCAGGGTAACTTTGGAATTTCGATTTTTCAGGAGTTGATAAAGATTTCGAGCCATTGGAGAATCTAAATCAATGGAATCCAGATTTCCCTGACGGGCGGCATCCGCACCCCGATAATAGATTTTTTCAATGCCATAGTTTCGGCAGATTTCTTCCTGCCAGGGTTCGGTGACACAGGCGGCCCAAATGGGATCCTTGGCACGAGTATCTTCTGTATGGAAAGGAGTAAAAGGATGGGTATCCTTTCTGCGGTAAGACTTGACCAATGATTCAGCTAACTGCCAGGCAGCCTCTCGTTTCAGATTCTTTAATTCTTTTAAGGGAATGAAACAGGCTTCATCATAATGTAGTTTAAGAGCCGTCAATTCGAAAGTGGTATCTCCTAATTCAGATACTTTCTCTCGGATATCATCTCCATCCAACACTCGATTTGATGCTGCCTCCAAGGTGAGGCCGGTTGCGGTGACTTCGAAGTTCTTATACTGGAAAGATAAGGTTAAAGGTTTTCCTGTGTGGGCTGTTAACTCCCCTGTAATGGGTAATCTTCGTTTGACCTGTTTGAGGTCATGCTCTAATTCGTCATTGAGCGCTTTATCAAATGTTTTATAGACATAGACTGTGCCACCAGACATTTCCGGGATTTGGATAACCTGACCCGCACGCGCTGATTTGTGGATGGTGGGATCACCTTTGATTCTGATTTTACTCAGGTATTCACCCCCGAGGACTTTTTCATTCCGGTCAAGGAATGATAATCCATCGCCGGTTATCACCGGCTCGGATAATTTGATCCAATTCCCATCACATTCTCCGATAGAGACTCCATGATTCGATGCATACCGGGTATTGATCAGGTCTTTTGCCCCATACATATACCCTCTGGAATAGCCCCGATTAAAAAGCCGGGGCATTAAGTTTTCAGCTTTTACCCCAGCCATGATTCTGTGGATATTTTTAACGGCCGCATAAACATATACGGCTGTTTTCATTCGGCCCTCAAGTTTAAGCGCATCAATTCCAGCTTCTGCCAGTTTTTCAAGTTCAGGTTTGCCCATGATCTGGTCTTTTGGGCTGAGATAATAACCCATTTCACGATGTTCATTTTCATAGGGACGCCGGCACGCCTGGGTACACATCCCGCGGTTACCACTCCGGCCGCCTATAAATGAGGATAAATAACAATTTCCGGAGTATGAAACACACAGAGCTCCTGAAACAAAAACTTCCAGTTCAATATCGGTTTGTTTTTTTAAGTCAGCTAATTCGGGGATAGATAATTCACGGGCAGGGACAAGTCGATGAATTCCGAGACTACGGAGATATTCTGCTTCTTCATGGTTAGCACAGGTCATCTGGGTGCTGGCATGGATATGAAATCCGGGGAAATGAGTTTTAATGAATTTTAAGACACCCAGGTCCTGGATAATGATTCCATCCAATCCGGCTTCATAGAGGCGTTTTACTTCATCATAGACAGATTCTATTTCTTCATCTGTCATGAGGGTATTGAGTGTCAGGTAAAGGCGGACTCCTCGAAGATGTGCCCAGTCAATGTATTCGATTAATTCATCTACTGTAAAATTGGTGGCCAATCGGCGGGCACCCAATCCTTTTAGTCCCAGATAAACGGCATCTGCTCCGGCCAGTACGGCCGCCTTCAGGCTTTCCGGTTGTCCACCGGGTGCCACAATTTCCATCCATTTCATAATGCCTCTATTCTACCGAGAAATACCCTGGTTGTCCGGATGTTCTGGGTTGATACTTTAGTTATATTGGTTACCCAGTGTCCACAAAAGTGGTCCAAGATGTAAACACAGTGGTAAGTAAATCGATATTATAGTGATATAAAGAAAATGGCGGAGGGTGGGGGGCTCGAACCCTCAAGGCCGTGAGGCCGCCGGTTTTCAAGACCGGTTCCTTACCAGTTAGGATAACCCTCCGCGGGTTGGCTGGAGATGAACTTGTTTGGACAGAATGAACAGTTCCATCCATAATTATAGATGAGTCTCTATTCTTTTATAGAGACATTTGTATATTATTTTACCAAATAAGAATAGGTTAAGGATATGAAGTTAATATTTAAATTTAGATATTTAATCGGAATGCTTTGTGCGGCGGCCTTTATTGGGCCCGTATTGGGGGCTCAATCCAAGTCAAATCAGCAGCCTTTAAATAACTGGAATATCACCGAATCAAACCGGAAACAGATTCAATTATCCTTTCAAAAGGACCAGAACATGGGTCTTGGATACAGCCAACAGACAATTGTTCTGGCTGTATTTCCGGATCGGGATGCCAAGGTTGAGATTAAAAGTGGTCAGTTTATATTATTCCCTGAAAATTCTTTAGATAAAACTACTGTCGATTGGGCAAGTGATACGGTATTACAGAAGGAGTATCCCATTCGAATTGAGAATCTTGGTTGGGCACGAGATTTTCGGGTTGGCCGGGTTATCGTTCCGGTGTCGATACATTATAAGGGCATGACTGGAACCCTTCAAAATGCGGTTATTAATCTGACTCCTTCTGAGGTGTCGGTGCCCGAAACGCTCCTGGCTTCGTCTCCATCGAAAGCCGGTACAGGAATGGAACCTGTTTTTCAGGATATGCTGGCAAATTATGAATATAACAGCCCTCTGCGAGCTCTGCCGGTAGAACAGTGGAAGGATGCTTCCAATATCCCTGGTATGGGAGCTCCGGATTTGTTGAATACATCTATGAACTGGCTTCGAGTAATCGTGAAAGAATCAGGACTTCAGCATATTCCTTTGAATGAATTGGAATCATTTGGATTTAAGCTGGACAAGGATAAAGATAATTTAATGATTTACAAGAACAGTCAGAGTGTTCAGTTTCCCAGGGAATTATTAAATAATGGCGAATTGGTGTTTTATGGTGATATCCCTGATACACCCTATACGGCAACTCAGACATACTGGTTAACGTGGAATAAATCGGCTGGCAGTGAAATAAGTCGAATGAAAATCCCGGCTCTGACAGGTGATGTGAATTTACTTAAGGTCAGGGATTATCAGGACGCAACTAAGACCTATGAAGAAAATATCGTGTATGATGATAATCCAATCATTTCGGGGAGTGGAAAAACCCGTTGGTATTGGGCGTCATTATCCACCCAGACTACGGCTACTATTCGCCTGAATATCAAAGATACAGAAGGGGTAGAACAATGTCCTGACAGTATTCAGGTTGAAGTACAGATGGTTGGGAAAAATAAGGCAGGAAATATTAACCATGTGGTGGCGATGACCTGGGATGGGGTAAATGTTGGACAATCCAATTGGACAGGAACTTCGGAATTTACATATAAGGCAAATCTTACTCCGATTCAGGTGAAGCCTGGATTCCATCAAATCTCATTTATTCTCAAAGTAACGACACCTGCATCTCAGAATGATGAAGTATTTATGGACAATCTAACGCTTAAATACCGATATCCCTTGGGAAGTGGAAATCGGGACTATCTAGTTCAAAGAAGCGAAAGTGATAGTTTGGTTGGAGCTTACCGATTGAAGAATTATCCCGATGGGGCAACACCCATTTATGCCTTGGATACTAATGGACATTTATTCCCCGCGGACATTCGCAGGGAAGGAGCAGATGGATACCTGGTCGCACGTCCAGATATTACGGCTTATTTAAAGGGCTTGAGTGAGGATGCTTATCAGCCTGAGGTGTTGGTATATCAGACAGGTGCTAATCTGAGAGATATCCGACAACAAGCCGATTATCTGATAATTACCCACTCAGATTTTTTGGTACAGGCACAGAGGTTGGCAGATTATCGTAAAAAGCAGGGACTGAATGTGAAGGTCATAAATGTGCAGGATATTTATGACCAGTTCTCTGGTGGAAACTTGTCTCCACAGGCTATCAAGGATTTTGTTAGATACACCGTTGGCTTTTGGAAGCGGCCTACTCCAGGATACATAGTGTTTCTGGGGGATGGAACGAGTGATTATAAAGAGAAAAATCATAATGGTGTGGTTAATTATATTCCACCCTATCGCATGTTTATTTTGGCGGAAGAATCCGCTTCTGATTTATGGTATACCCAAGTGGCGGGTAAGGACCACTTTCCAGATATTATACTGGGCAGGATCTCAGTAAATAATGTCGAGGATGTGGAATCTATCCTTAAAAAGACAATCAACTATGAAATCCAACCCGAAAAGGGAATATGGAAAAATCGGGTTTTATTGATTGCTGATGATGGGTTTGAAGAAGATACGAGGGAGATGGCAACACTATTGCCTCCATCAATATTCAGGAAGTTTCTGAATTTGAAGGATTATCCATTTATC
This sequence comes from uncultured bacterium, assembly GCA_964644695.1. Classification (GTDB taxonomy): domain Bacteria; phylum UBP4; class UBA4092; order UBA4092; family UBA4092; genus CAZXWN01. The sequence goes on along the minus strand of CAZXWN010000014.1, from coordinate 52,447 downwards.
GACAATTATTATTTACCGACGGGTGAAGATTCAAAAATATCTCCGGAAGCTAATCAGGCCATCATTGACGCTATCTCTGATGGAGATTATCAGATTATCTATTTTGGACATGGGTCTCCAAATGTGTGGGGACATGAAAGAATGTTGTTTGGTGGAGATTCCAGAAATAGTGACATGAAGAAGCTCACTAATGGTAGAAAGTTACCCTTTGTTGTGAAACTGACTTGCTCTACAGGGCAATTCGACTGGCCTTCGCGACCATGGAATATTTGTATTACGGAAGATATGCATCGGGTATCTAATGGTGGTGCTATAGCGTTGTATTCTCCAACTGGAAAAGGTTTTACACCTCAACACAAGGCATTGACGCGAAAGCTGATTTACTCAATGTATGACAATAACCGGTATCAGTTGGGACAAGCCGTGATGGAATCTGCCTTCTCCTATTTTCTTTTAGAGAATGCCGATATTACACCGCAGATGTATATTCTTTTTGGAGACCCTGCCTTAACTCTATATCCTGAGTCACCCGTTAAACCGGTGTTGGTGACTCCTCAATATTTTGACAGGGCGAGTACGGTTTCGTTTACTGTGAATGCCAGCGATTTACCCATCAAATCAGGTCAGGCTTATATTCAGTCTGAGATTAATTATGATTTGTTTAGTAATCAGATTAATCCCAAGGCTTATTGTATGGATACTCAGGTTTCCGTTAATTCTGGGAGATTTTCCGCTCCAATAAATTTCCCTGTTGCAGCGAGTGTGATAACAGTTCCTGTCCGGTTTTATTCTGATGATCCTGTTTCGGGTCCAATATCTGGATATGCTGAGATAACTGCGAAACTAAACCAGGTAGAGATGAGTCTCAAGCCTGCTGTTGTATCAGGTTCTTCATGGAAAGTGTCAGGAGAGATTCTCAATACTGGGACTCAGGATTTAAATGCGGTACAGCTTCGAATTGCCGTCGATGATAAACAGATACAGACTTTGAATTTGAACGGTTTGAAACTGAAACAAAAGCAATCTTTTGAGGTTGCTGTGCCGCAGGCGTCAGGAATTCATTCTTTATGGGTTACAACGCAGCTGCCTGGTGGATATGAATTGGAAACAACTCATCAAATATTATCTGTTCCAGATGGAAAGATTTATGTCCCTGATGCAGATGTTGCATTATCGCCAGAGATACTTATTGGCGGCACTCCGCAGGAAATACAGTTTGTGATACATAACTTGTCGAATAAAACTTATGCCGAATCAACGGCACAGCTGATTCGGGGTGTAGGTGGTGTCATTATTGAGAAGGTTTTTCCTGCATTAAAGCCATTATCCCAAACGACCGTAAATTGGTCTTGGACTGTTCCGGGTGACACTCAGTTGCTTCAGTTAAGTCTGAATTGGCAGGGCACAACCTATTGGAGTCGGCGTGTTCCAGTATTAGGACCTCCCGACATGACTATTGATACCACAATGTCTAAATTTACTAAGGCTGAATACAATGAAGGCGAAACAGTCTTTTTGGACTTGGCTGTTAAGAATATTGGACAATCTACGGGTCGTAATATCGAAGTCACTGCCATAGATAATGCCCAGGGTCAGACGGTTATTGGTCGTCCGCTTAATAATCGAACCGACTGGCGGACTCCTGTGATTTCAGAGATTCCTGCCGGAGAAACGAGAATGATCCGATTACGGTGGGATGCCAGTCAGAATGCGGGGCAGCGAAATATTACAATCACTTTGGATCGGCTCAGTAAAACTTCAGAAACGAATCGGTCTAATAATCAGACCAGTTTTAGTTTTAATGTTTTATCAAAGCCCCAGTTAACAATCGTGAAGACGGAATGGAATAAAGCCACTACAGAATTAACGGGATTACCTCATGACCGAACCGTTTTTCTAAGGTCAATTATTGCTAATTTGGGGCAACAAGCTGCTGAAAATGTAGTTGTTCAATTCTTTGACCATAATACAAAAATTGGTAATGAACAGGATATTCCTCTTCTGAAATACGGAGAGCAGAAGGCTGTTGAAGTATTGTGGGATATGCCACGAGGGCAACACAATGTTCATGTTGAGGTGGGAATGAAGAGCCGTTATGATAAGGCTTCAAATAATCTGGTAGGAATTGGCACCGAATAGAAGGTGAAAATGAAAAGAGAGTCTTCCAATTAGAAGACTCTCTTTTTTTATTTTTGAAAATAAACGCAGTTGGTTAGCCCGCATAAGTGAGGTTCCATATTTCAGGTTCCTGAGGGATATTATCCCGGTTAATATCGACTTCACTGGTATTGATGTGTTTAACTTTAGTAAATTTGGAAGTGAAAACATTCTCGGACGCAATTGGAAAGTTACATTTTGGGGTTTTATAGTGCATCGGGATAATTATTTTAGGTTGTAACAACCGAACCATTTCTGCCGCTTCTTCGGCATCAATCGTAAAGTGTCCACCGACTGGAATCATGAGAACATCAATAGGTTTGAGATAATTCAGGTCTTTTTCCGGGAGGAGATGAGCAATATCCCCGAGGTGACAGATTCTCACATCATCCATGACGACTTTAAAGACAACCACCGGTCCGCGTTCTTTACCTTTGCTTTTATCATGCCAGGCACCCACACCCTCGATTTTGATCTGTCTTATAACCTGAGCGCAGGGCCGGGTAATAACCAGGGGATTTCCAGAAATACCTTGATGGTAACAATGGTCTGGGTGGGAATGACTGCAGGTGACGATTTCTGCTCCTTCATGGATAGCGTCGTAACCAATTTCCCCATCATAACAACCGGGTTCATAGGGGTCCATAATAACATTAATACCTCGGCTGTCGGTCAGCCGGAAAGCACTATGTCCATACCATTTCAACTTCATGGGTTTAGAATCCTTTCATTATCCATAGGCATGAAGAAAGGCGGGGCCTGTGTGGCTCCCCGCCTTTAAGTTAACTTATTTTCTGTTATTTTTCAATTTGACTTAAGGTTTCCTTAAGTACCTTACCGGAGTTCTGTAAGCCGGCAATTTCAGCCTCAGTCAATTTGGGTTGGATGAGCTTCTCAACGCCATTTTTCCCAACAACAGTTGGCACTGAGAGGCAAACATCTTTAATCCCATAAACGGAACCATCCTGGAGGCTGGAGACCGGCAGGACGGCCTTTTTATCAAGGGCGATAGCTTCTACGACAGTCTTAATTGAAAGGCCGACGGCATATCCAGCTCCGCCTTTAAGTTTAATGACTTCAGCACCGCTTTTTTTAGTACGGTCATAGATATCTTCTTTCCACTGAGCATCTACTCCGGGGAAGGATTCCAGCAGTGTGCCATTGACAGCAGCTGTGGACCAGACGGGGATCATGGAATCACCATGTTCACCGAGAATTAGTGCGTCTACCTGAGTGGCATCCAGTGAAAGGTTGTCAGCAATCATGCTACGGAAGCGGCTGGAATCAAGGACAGTTCCCAGACCGACGACTCGGTTGGCTGGCAGGTTCAGGATTTCCCGACCCAAATAAGTCAGGACATCCACTGGATTGGCAACCACAAAGAGAATCCAGTTCTCAGCCAGTTTTAACTTGGCGATTTCGCTGCAAATATTTTTAAAGAGAGAAACATTTCTGTTGATGAGTTGAAGTCGGCTTTCATCCGGTTTCCGGCGTAACCCTGCTGTGACAATCACCATATCGGAGTTTTCAGCCACTTCATAACCACCACCCCGTATAACTTGAGAAGCAGTCAGGGAGGAACCATGGAGCAGGTCCAGAGCTTCACCAGCGGCTACTTCAGTAGCTACATCTACGAGGGCTAATTCTTTAACAATGCCACCGATTTGCAGGGCATATGCTGCATTGGAACCAACGCGTCCGGCTCCACCAATAATCGTAACTTTCATGACAATCTCCTTTGTAATAGGGGGAGTTTTCGAGTACTCGCTACCTTTTTATTCTATCATTAAGCTGCTTTGAAAGGAAAACTGAAGTGAAATGGTTGCATGCGGGGGCTGATTTCACTAGGATGGGACAATAAATGTAATCCTTGGAAGGTGATGTGTGTGCGAAAACCGATTCTAATAGACTGTGATCCTGGCCATGATGATGCAATAAATCTGATGTTGGCATTTTCAGCTCCCGATGAACTTGAAGTTTTGTCTGTAACGACGGTAGCTGGTAATCAATCTTTGGACAAAACGACTCATAATGCATTGAGGATATTATCGTTTCTTGGCGTGCAGGTGGATGTGGCTGCTGGCAGTTCGAAACCTATGTTGCGTCAATTACGGTCAGCGCCCGAGGTTCATGGAGACAGTGGATTAGAAGGTCCCTATATTGCAGAACCAACATTCGGGACTATTCCTGATAAAAATGCTTTTGAGTTAATGGCGGATAAGATTCGGCGCAGTCAGGATAAAGTAACTTTGGTGCCCACGGGACCTTTAACGAATATTGCCGTGTTTCTTTTGGCATATCCTGAATTGCATGACCGGATTCATCGAATCGTTTTAATGGGGGGATCGGGGCAAGGCGGGAACTGGACTGCCGCCGCGGAATTTAATATCTGGGTTGACCCTGAAGCGGCTCAAGTTGTGTTTAACTCTGGAATCCCTATCACCATGTGTGGATTGGATGTAACACATAAAGCCTTGATTTATCCTGAGGAAGTCCACCCGTTGACCCAGTCGGAACACAGGGTAAAGTGTTTGGTGGGCGAATTACTGGAGTATTTCGGGCAATACCATAAAAAGATTGGGCTGCCGGGGATTCCTCTACATGACCCCTGTACAGTGATGTGGTTGCTATATCCTGAGATATTTAAAACAGAGAAATATCATGTGGATATTGAGGTGTTTGGTGAATTCACGACCGGAGCAACCGTGATAGATTTTAGTCGAAGAAGAAATCAGCTGTTTAATGTCGATGTCGTATTGGATGTAAATCGAGAATTGTTCATCCAGAAATTTATCCAACAATTGGAACAGTATCCTGCTAATCAAGCATAGAAAATTATCCTGATACTCATGGAGGCGCTTCTGATGAAGACCATCGAATTACTTAAGGATTTGTTGATTTGGAATCAGCAGATGCGGGATGTGTTTGAACAGGCAGGAGAGGCCTGGGCGGAACAATTACTGGTTCGGGGTGGTGAAGTATATGCGACGGGGGATTATGGATTTTGGCGGGAAGCTGTTCATCGGGCGGGTGGTTTATCCATGATTCGAAAACTGACACCCGAAGTAATCCTGGATGAAAAAGATGTGGTCTTGGCGGGTTTTGAGTATGATGATCCAACGAATCCAGATCGTCTGGAATTATTGAAACCTGTATTACATCAAGGTACACTGGTGATTTTGATTGCTGAAGAGGGTGCTGAATCTCAGTTGATGGAACATACTCTTCGGGATGACCAGATTATTCTGATTCCTTCCCCCAACGGTTTGGATGGGTTGTTTACAGAAGTCGGTACCGGAAAACGGGTAGGGTGTTTGACCGGAATGGCAAATATACTCAACTTATGGTTGGTTAATGCAGCCTTTGTCGATGCTTGCCGAAGGCGGGGTCGGATGCCGAATGTTCTGGTGTCAATCACTCATCCCCGTGGGATGGCTTGGAACGGGCAGTGTTTTAAATCAAGGTTTTGGCAGGAGGGAGTCGTAGATAAACCTGCACATCCTTTGGAATTATGGGACCAGTTATCTGAATTATTTCTGAAAAATATTGGATTTATTTCTAATGAACATATTGAAAAAGCTGCTCATGTAATTAATGATGTTCGGAACTCCGGCCGATTTGTTAATGAAACGGTGGCAGGACATTGGGCAATGAATCTTCCGTATAATCAATTTACACCGGAATCATTCCTGACGGCGAACAGTCTGTCATCTTGCGACCTGCAGATTCTTCTGGATTATAACTATTATCCTGATACAGTTGTAGAACCCTTATTATCTCAAGGTGTTAAAGTGATACTTCAAATTGCCAAAGAAAATCCTTATCCTCAGAAAGATTTCTGTGATGCAGCACCTTCCAGTCAGGGAATGGTGTTACCCGGATATGGTCAAATCCCTCATCATGAAAACTTATTCTTAATTCCTACCCAATGGCCTGTATTTGATGCCTGCCTCTCAATTCCTAATTATCCATATCCACTCATTCCACTATCCTGGGCAGGACATGGAGCTACTCACTGGGCGTTAGTCGAAAGTTTTGCGACGAAGCCGTAACGGAGCTGCTCGGAACAAGTCCGTACCCGATTCGTTTCTCCTTCGGAACCGGAGCTGGAGCCGGGGGAAAAGTCAAGGGGTTTTCCTGGATAGAGTAAATTCATTGACAGCGTTGGATTGTATGGCTGGTAAAATGTTGCAAAAGATAAGATTCAGAGAATCAGAGTGTTAATTCGCAGACTTAAAAAAGGTCTTGCAAGCCATATTAATCGTGGTAAAATTCAAACCGGAATGCATGATTGTATTTCATATTTTATTGGTTGAGGTTGTACTAAATGTACTCAATTTCTCGCAAAACTGATAATGATAATGGGTTGGAAACATTAACCCAAAGTCTTACCGGAAAGATCTGTCCTAATTGTGAATCCCGAAGCTTAAAGCTGGTGAAAGGCGACTATCCCATTGTTGTTTGCAGGGATTGTGATGCCGTTTATCCGATCACCCGGGAATCACTGGATGCGGTCGCATTTTTGGTAGATTTAGATGCCCGCATGGAAGATATGACTTGCACTTCCTGTCAGCATGAACACATGGTTTTGAGTTTCCGGTGTTCCGCTGAAACAGGTTCCGCATTTTATTATATCGGCTGCCCCAATTGCGGTAATACCTTGGAAGAATACCGATAAATTTGGTTTGATTCGGGTTCCTTCTATTTGGAACGATGTCTCTGGTGACACCGTAGTTTTACTTATGTGTTGTTTAAGGAGGTGCCTTTTTTATGAACATACACCACCTTAATAAATAAAATCCAAAATGTGTTTCTATGATTTTTTAATAATTTCCAACTCGCTTGTTGCTATTCTTGACCAATCATATCTTTCCATGAAGGCCAGTGCGGATTTGCTGAGAGTATGACATTTTTCTGGATTATCCAGGTGATCAATAATGGCCTGCGCAAAGGCATCAATATCTCCTACCGGGATTGGAACAAAATGGGTTTTCCACACTTCAACCAGTTCCGCTAATCCATATGATATGACAGGCACACCCGCTGCCATTGCCTCTCCAATTACAATAGCCCAGTTTTCTTCATAGGTAGGCAGTACAAAGAGTTTGGACTGAGCAATAATGGAGAACTTTTCTTTCATGTCATAAATGACACCTTTGAACTCAATGTTTTTATCCAGTCCCATCTCTTTAACTATTTGGCGGGCCTTTTCTCCGTCAATTCCAGAACCAATAATTGCCAGTTTGGCATCAGGTTTATGTGCGACGACTTTCTCCCAAATCTTGATTAAATCAAAGATACCTTTTACTGCCTGCAGCCGTTTCATAAAAACAGCATCATATTGTTTTGTTGTGACTTTTTGTACTATTCCATCTATTTGCTTCAGGTCGACACCACAATCGACCGGTTGAAATTTTGGGTTTTCCCCAAAAACATCCTGCAGTTGTTTTAATGTGCTTGTGGATACGGGAAGTAAAACATCGCCACTCTTGCGGGCCAGATTGACTCCGATTCGCTCACTGATGAAAAACAGTGTGGAATTAATTATATTGGATGATTGTCTCTTCCATGGCGGAAATGGGGGCAGCCAGTGAACGACGGTAGCCCATTTTAATTGGGAACCCCATCGTCGTTTCAAGCGCCATGCGGGAATGACATCGTACATCTGTTCCGAGGGTGAATAGACAATATCAAATTTTATTTTTTCTAATTCCTTAGCTCTCGAAAATAATATTTTAAGTGTTCTGAGAATAAAGGCCCATCGATTTTCACGAGCTGACTCGGAGATAATGTGATAGGTGACTCCTTGAATCCCTAAACTTTCACATAAATTCTTTCCACCCAATGATGTGTACATATGGACTTCATGACCAGCATCCAGCCAGCCTCGCATGATTTCAATAAAGCGCATTTCACCGCCGGTTAACCCGGGATTTATACCAACAATAGCGGGTGTCATTAGTAGGATTTTCATGGTTTATCCTCTTTAGTAATAATGGCCCATATGTCATTACCAAACAATCTAATTAGACTGGTTTTGGTGATAAGTATCTCTGATACAGGATTGTCTAACAAAAAATCATAGATTTTTGCAAAGAAGTTAAATATAGATGAGTTTCTATGTTTAATACAATTTGTCCAAAAATGCCTATCTTTTAGAATCCATATTTTGAATGAAAAATGTTGTTGTTCAAGGTCTTTTTTTAGGCTTTGATATGTTTGCTCATTTACATGATATTCTTGACTGCCCCAGTTCATACCAAATAGTTTCATGGCTGTATATGCTGGTATCATCGCTGTTTTATTGGGACTTGTATGTACAATCAATTTCCCGTCATGTTTTAACACTCTGAAAAGATTTTGATACGCAATAACTAGTTCCCATTGATGCAAATGTTCAACTATATCTAATGCAAAGATGTAATCAAAGGTGTTGTCAGGAAACTGTAAGTTTTTCGCATCCATTGCTGCTAATGTAACTCTCTTCTGTATTTCCGGAGAACATATTTCGAGTCTTTTTTTTGCTATTCCGATTGCAGCTTCTGAATAGTCAATCCCATAGACTTGATGCCCTGCCATTGCTGCTGCATATACTAAGTCTCCACGTCCACACCCAAGATCCAAGACTACTCCTGGTTTTTCCTGTATTAAATCTAAAGCATATTTTATTGCTGGATGTATGTCACCTTTATCGAATTGCTCAAACCCTCGACATTTTTCCTTATAATAATCTTCATCATATAAGGATGAAGATACCGGTTTATTTTTTTCATCTGTCATCACTGTCAAGAATCCATTCATATGAACTTTTGTGTTTATTATTACATTAAAACAATTTATTCTATTTAACTTTCTATATGATAACTGGCAACAATTACTTCTACATTTTTCTCACTGAATTTTCTCAGTGCATATTCTCGGCAATTCTTCCGGAGATTAGCCAATTTATCCGGATGATCATAAAGGTCTTTTATAGCAGCTGTAACGTGTGATACATCAGGTTCGACCATTACTCCAACCGTTTCATCTAAAATATCGACAGGGAAACAGCCTTTATTACTACCTAAAACAGGCGTTCCACACGCCAATGCTTCCAAAGGAGCCCCAGCAAAACCTTCCTCGTATTGTGAAGGTAAGGCAAATAGACTTGCGGCAGAATAATATTTTGGAATCTTATCTGATTCATTGTTAGGGATACGACCTACAAAAATAATGTTTTTATGCTCTTTTGCTTCTTCCTGAATGACCGGGGCCATTGGTCCATCACCAACAAACACCCATGAAATTGAAGGCGAGAGTTGCTTTGCTGCTTCCAGAAGGACTGTAACCCCTTTTTTATCAATCATTCTGCTAAGGAATAAAACAATAAAACCCTCAGGAAGATTTAACTCTTTACGCATCATTTGTGAGTCAAATGGCTTGATTGCATCTAAATCGATCCAGTTAGGATGGATGTCAATTTTATTTTTATCCAATCCAATTGCAATTAACTCTTTTTTGGAAGGAGTGCCTACTGCTAAAATTTTGTCGAAAGGCTTTAAAATCCACCGTACAAAGGTACGCATTAAAAAACGATCCTCTAAGTGATAAATTGCGTGGGTACTGACGACCATTCTTTTTCGATGAATAGGTTTTAACAGGCGGGTAATCAATGAGCAGACAAATCCATGGGCATGTATTACATCAATCTCATTTCTTCGGGTTAAGAAAAACCCTATACAATTTATTAAAAGGCCGGGGATTAAATAAAGTAATTCAATGATTGGGTAGGGCTCTAATTTATGGAATAGACCAATTCCAAACCAGTTGATTCGTCTGATCTCTACGCCATCCCTTTTCTCTACAGGGAGACCTTTTACGGGTGTGGTCAGTGGTTGATATGTTAAAACGATAACTTTTATGTCACGTTTCCGTAAGCAACTGATTAATTTATTAAGATGAGCTTCAACCCCACCCACATTAGGCGAGAAAAAAGGTGACAAAATCAAAACAGTCATTTTTTATCCATTCATTAAATATATACACTACATATAAAAAACATAACAATCATCAATGTTTTATTAACCATTGATGATTTATTTCAATTCATCACAAAAACAAGTTATGGTTTTAACATTTATAAGAACAGGATGTTCCATATACACTATTGAAATAACACATAAATATATGTCCAACAATCAGATGAACATCTTCTACTCGTTGCATACTAAAACTGGGGACAATCAAGGAAATGTCAGCTGTTTTGTTTAATTTGCCCCCATCATATCCGGTTAAGCCAATCGTAATTGCTTTTATTGATGTGGCATATTCAACAGCTTTCAAGATATTAGGTGAATTCCCACTGCCACTGATAGCTATAACGACATCGCCTTCTTGGAGCAGGTTCTTTAATTGTTCTACGAATATGTTTTCATAGCCACAATCATTGGCATAAGCCAAAATAAGCGGGATGTTATCACATAAACTTACTATTCTGATCCTCTTCTTGCCTTCATTTACAGTGCCTTTTGAAATATCATTCACAATATGTGAGGCATTTGCTGCACTTCCACCATTTCCCATGACGTAAATAGTTTTTTCCTCTTGGTAGGCTTTCATTAATACATTGATTATTTCTTCTAACTTATCTAATGGAAGATTATCTAAAACACTTTTTAACTGGTTGAAATAGTCTAAAGTAAACTCAGCAACTTTGTTGTCATTCTTCGACATAAATTATTTTGCTCCCTTGCGGTTCGAATTCAAACGCTGTTTCGTGTAATTTACTTAGTGCTTTCCTCACATGTTCTTTTCGGGCCACCGGACAATACAAGAGTAAGAAGCCTCCACCTCCGGCCCCCAATATTTTACCACCAATAGCCCCCGCTTTACGGGCACTTTCATACAACTCATCAATCTCAGGATTGCTGATTTTGCTGGCCATTTTTTTCTTCAGTTCCCAAGCTTCATGCAGGAGTTCACCTACTTCATGAAGTTTATCCCCTTTTATTAGTATTTCCCTTAAATTTACAGCCTGTTGATACATGGCCGACAATACTAACCGATTAATTGTTACTTTATTGGATTGTTCGGTTAAAATTGAATTTGCCTTCCGAGTAATGCCTGTATAGAAAAGCAGCAAGTGTTCATTCAGCTTTTTCTTGATATCCTTTTTAAAGATAATGGGATCTACATAAACATCTTCATTATTATGAAATTCAATAAAGTTAAACCCACCATAAGCAGCTATAAATTGGTCCTGTTTGCCAATGGGTTCCCCAATAATATCAATCTCAATACGGCAGGCTTCTTCTGCCAGCCGTTTTGCTGATGCAAACTCGCCCTTATATGCATATAAGGCATTAAGTAAACCTACAGTAAAACTACTTGAAGAACCCAAGCCTGTTCCCTTTGAAGGAATGTCAGCAATGGATGTAATTTCAATCCCTGATGTAACACCGGTCATTTTCATGGATTCACGGATGAGATCATGTTGAATTTCGTCTACCGATTCGACCAGTTCAGTTTTTGAATAGCTAACTCGAATATGATTATCAAATTTCTTATTTACAGTGATGTAAATGTATTTATTGATTGTAGTGCTTAGAACGGCACCAGGTTCCTCGGAATAAAAACCTTTAAAGTCGGTTCCTCCACCTGCAAAACTAATTCGGAGAGGTGTCTTTGAAATTATCATGATAATACCTTTTCTATGATGAACAATCGTTCTGGGGTACCCATATCAAAAAAACGTTTATTTGTCATATACGCTTTTAATTGATGGTTTTTTATTAAAACAGGAAATATTTCTTCTTCAAGTGAAACGACTTTCTGAGTTGGGATTTTATCTAAGATGCTTTTTCTGAATATTTGAACTCCAGCATCGACACATGTTTTGTTCTCAGGATGTTTTTTATTGTATTCAATGACCCAATTATCTTTGTCAACACGAATATTGTTGGCGGTTATATTCTCTTCATTGGTATAAGCAACTATATATGCTTCTGAGTTGTCTTTATCAAAAGATTCAACTAAATCACCGTAATTAATATCTAAAAGAGTATCTCCATTTAAAAGAAGAAATTCATCTTTTAATAATGGTTCCGCCAATTTTAATGCTCCACCTGTTCCCGATGCTGACGGTTCAACTGAATATTGAATATTAATTCCCCATTTGCTGCCATCCAGAAAATATTGTTCAATATGCTTAGATAAGTATCCAGTACAGAACAAAAAGTCGGAAAATCCGTTGTTTTTCAACAATAAGACCAGATGCTCCAGAAATGGTTTGTCTTTTACTGGAACCATTGGTTTTGGTATATCGTAAGTTAATGGCCTAAGACGTGTTCCCATACCCCCAGCCATCACTACTACCTGCTTTACCATTTCTATAATATTCCTTTTTTCTTATAATCTTCCATCAGAACATGGATGGTTTTTTGTACGACTTGTTCAGATGACAAAGATGATTTCCATCCCAGATTATTTAACTGACTCACATCAAGCTTCATCTCAATTACATCCCCGGCCCAGCCGCGTTCAGAGCCCGTATATTTTATTTTGACTTTATTTTGTAAGTTTTGCTCTTCGAGAAACATCTCCGCTATTCTGGAAATCTCAATTTGGTCTGAACATCCAAGATTATATACATTTAAGGGTTTCTTGGAGTTTCTGTAAACATAAAGCATGGCATCAACGCAATCTTCGACTAACAGATAGGATTTGCGTTGCTTTCCATTTCCTAACACTTCTAGTTCATGGGGAGTTTTTTGTAGCTTTTTGAAAAAATCAAAGATAATCCCATGGGTGCTATGTGATCCTGTAATATTTGCAAACCGATAAATCCAACCCTGCATATTAAAAGTATGACAAAAGCTTGATATTAAGGCTTCTGATGCCAGTTTGCTTGCTCCATATAGAGATATTGGGAATAAAGGACCATAATTCTCAGGTGTAGGCATTAGTTTTGGTTCACCATAAATAACAGAACTAGATGAAAATCCTAGTTTTTTAATGTTATTAAGTCTCATTGCTTCTAATACATTATAGGTAGCGATTGTTCCTTGCTTTAAATCTGTATCAGTATATTCAATTCCATATCTAATGTCTGGATTAGCTGCAAGATGAAAGACCATATCATGGCCTTGAATGGATTTATTCAATAACGGGAGGTCCAACAAATCACCTTTAATGAACTTGAAATCATTGTTTTCCTTAAAGTCGAGGATAAACTCGTTTTTTCCGGAACTTAAGTTGTCAAAAACAGTAACTGCATGTCCCTCAGATAAGAGTTTGGAAACCAAATGACTTCCTATGAAACCTGCTCCACCCGTAACAAAAAAACGTTCAATCATTATTTTCCTCTTTAGTAAGAAATAATATCCCAAAGTAACTCTATATAACTGTGAGAGTATTAAGGACAATATAATAATAAAACGGATTTTATATAACACCAAAGGATTAATCAAATATTGATAGGCAATTATATAGATTAGACATAAAATAATTCACCAAAACAGAGTTCACTATGTGTTATAAAGCTAGGTGCACATTAGGTAACTTGTTGTAAGTCTTTGTTTTGGATACAATGAGGCCATTATGATAAAACAGATTATCTTATTGTTAGCGCTTGTCTTAGTCGCTTTAACAGGTTGTGCTACGCTGACTCCTCACAACAAAGAGGCTGAAGTTAAACCGCAACCTGTGAAAATAACTGCACTTCAGAATCTTCAGAAACAGTTAGACGATTTATTTAATAACCCTGTGTATTCAGATGCTTTTTGGGGTGTGGAGATTCGAGATGTTCAAACGGGTGAGTTGATATATGGACACAATAATGAAAAGAGATTAACGCCGGCATCCAATACAAAACTTTATACTACGGCGGCAGCTCTCTATTATTTAGGTCCTCAATCTACATTTACTACTCAGGTATTTGGGGGGCAGCTCCAGAGACGTGGGGTATTAGACGGAGATTTGATTATAAAGGGTACTGGGGATCCCACATTTTCTGGTCGATATAAGCCCGGAACAACGGTGACAGAAGACCTGTTGCAGAACTGGATTCGTAAGTTACAAAAACAGGGTGTTAGCAAAATCCTTGGCGATGTGATTGGGGATGATAATGAATTAGATGACCAATATATGCCGGGGTCCTGGACTTGGGGATATAGTCCCAGTGGATTTTCTGCCGAACAGTCTGCCCTGAACTTAAATGATAATACTTATGATTTAATGGTTATCCCGGGGATGAAGGTTGGAGACCCTGTGAAATGGGAATTAAAACTTCCCACGGGTTATATTCAGGTCATTAATCAAGCCACTACTGTCGCTGCCGAGATTCCCAATACTTTAGATTATGACCGTGAATTTAACACTAATAAGGTAACCCTTGAAGGACAACTTCCCCTGGGTACCGGAACTACACGATTCTGGGGCTCAATCCATAATCCAACAATGTATTTTGCTACGGTACTGTATGAAAGAATTACTGCTGCAGGCATTAGAGTAGAAGGCCAACCGAGAGATATTGATGATTTTTCTTTTAGTGAATCGCAATATCTGTACAGCCGAAATACAATAACTTATTTATCTTATGTGTCCCCCCCTCTGTCAGAGATTGTACGAATAACCAATAAATATAGTCAAAACTACTTTGCTGAGCAGTTAGAAAAAGTAATAGGCAAAAAGGTTAGGGGAATTGGATCAACATCTAAAGGCAGTGAAGCCGTTGATATGTTCCTGGAAAATCAGGTGGGTATTAATTTGGAAAAGATACATATTGTGGATGGTTCAGGGTTGTCTTCTTTGAATCGTGTTCAACCCGCGCACACCGTTCAGCTTCTTCGATATATGTATAACAATCCTAACTTGAAAGAAGCGTATTGGGTATCCCTGCCTGTTGCGGGAGTGGATGGAACTTTATCAAGACGAATCAAAGGGACTCCAGCCGAAGGTATTGTTCGTGCCAAAACGGGCTATATTATGCATACCCGTTGCTTATCAGGGTATGTTCAAACTCGAAATGCAGATACCTGGGCTTTCTCTATGATGTGTGGAAATTACACTGTTCCTACATCCCGGGTCGAAGAAACACAGGATAGCGCTTGTGTTCTCCTTGCCAGTTTTGATAAGGCTGTTGTTCCTGAACCTGTTTTAGAGACAGAAGAGACTGAAGTAAAAACTTCTGAGAAATCTGATAATAACCAATCTCGGTCTGAATAGATGGAGGGAACAAATATCTTTCATCTGAAGTTACCAATTGAAGATAACTGTTTCTTTAGGAGGACTTAATTTTGACTGATATTGGAATTGTCAGCGCTTTTATCGCCGGTATAATTTCTTTCATTTCTCCTTGTGTTCTTCCCTTAGTCCCTGCCTATATTTCCTTTATTACAGGCGTATCCCTGGAGGAATTGCGTAAGGAGGATGGTACTTCAAGTCATACCAGCAAGGCCTTTGTGAATTCCTTGTTTTTTGTTTTAGGTTTTTCTGTTGTGTTTGTTTTACTGGGAGCCACGGCTACCTGGCTGGGACAGGCTTTATTGCGATATCTTCCCTTATTTACGCAAATTGCTGGAGTTATTGTAATTGTTTTTGGGCTTCATTTGATTGGAGTTTTGCGGATTGCTTTCCTGATGAATGTGAAAAAGTTTGAGGGTCCACAGAAAGCAGCTTCATTCATTGGTGCCTTTGCGCTGGGACTTTCTTTTGCCTTTGGATGGACTCCTTGTATCGGTCCTATCCTTGGGGGAATACTTGCATTAGCAGCGGATTCTGAAACACTCACAAGAGGTGTTTTGCTCCTCTCGGCTTACTCCCTTGGTTTAGGTATACCCTTCCTTGCAACCGCCCTGGCGTTGAACAGGTTCATTCAGTTGTTTAACCGGATTAAGAAGCATTTCCGTCTGATTGAAATCTTGTCAGGAATTCTTTTGGTTTTGATTGGTGTTCTGATTTTATTAAATCGGTTTACATTAATTACAAATAAAGTAACAGAATGGTTTCCTTTCCTGATGGATTTTGCAAAGTAAACAGGAGTACTCTATTGTCAGATATCTAATTATTTCAGTATGATGGTGCTAACTATAATGTTTAAGTGGATAGGAAACTATTTATGAAAAATGTTTTAATGGTTTTTCTGTTTTTCTGTTCAGTATCACTATTTGCCCAGACTCAGCCACTCCCTGTTCCTGATGAGATTCCCTTTAAACCCCAAGGAAGACCCTTGCAGGGTTTGGTCATTACTATAGACCCGGGGCATGGAGGATTGTCCCATGCGGAAGGGTATATCGGTTCAGCCAGGGGAGTGAAATCCAACGTTGATGAAGAATATCTGAACATGTTAGTCGCGGCTGAGCTTCGGCACTATCTGCATGATGCGGGTGCCCGGGTTTATATGACACGAAGTGATGACCGGAAGGTTACTCCGGGAGCCTCGGACCGTTCCACTGAACTAGGTGCCAGAGTCCAAAAAGCTGTGGATGGTCGATCACATTTGTTTTTGTCTCTTCACCATAATGCGTCAGTTCGCACCACTGCTAATGGTGTCATGATATTGGCCTACCCTACCGATTCCACAGGAAATCCCCAGGAATTGGAAACACAGTTTGCTGAAATAATGCGATATGAAGTTGATAAAATGCTTCCGCATACTGAAAAGTTCGACTTGTGGATTGCAAAACACCCGCTTGTGACTTACGCAGATATTCCCTCCATTGGTATTGAGTTTGGATTTCTTTCAAATGCTGAATTTGATGAATGGGTAAATCAACCTGGTGTTCACCGCATTGAAGCTCAGGCTGTATATAATGGTGTTGTCCGAATGTGGGCTACACACCGTAAAGAATTAGAAGATTTTCGTAAAAAGTATTATGGATTAACCACAATACGAAATTCGGAAGAGCTGGAGTATTTCAGCCGGATGAGTGCTCGACAGGTAGAGAACCGTCATCCCGATTTACCTGCACTAGCACAAAACCTCTGGCCTTTTAATACGCCGCCCAAGACAGAGAAAGAAGTTAATTGGATTTTGAATAATTACCGCGAGAAGATATTAACTGATCGAACACTATTCTACTGTCGAGTAGATGCCCAGAAAGATGGGAAAGAGTGGCTACTAAATGGGGCAGTCAATCTTCCGCAATTAAAAGAAACTCCAGAAAAGATATTAAATCATTTGGGCATAAAACTTGTGAAAAACAATATTCGCTTGCTTCCCGATAAAGATAAGCTGGGTGAAACGATAATGGGCATTTGTCCGATTCCTGAATCTCTCACTTGGGGTGAACCCCGTGAAGGTGCAAATGTTCAATCCCAGATATGGATGGGTGACCGTCTTCATCTTTTAGATATTTCCGATGACAGCACTTTTTATTTAGTGCACGGACAGGATGGATATATTGGTTGGGTTCGATATGAAGGAGTTCTTCCTTTGACAATGGATGAATTCAAAGAATGGGCGTTTGCGGATAGGGTTGTAATAAAAAGCGATGTGTTAATTGATGTTTTGCGGATTCCCGCAGGTTCTGCCCATCCAATAGTTTCTTCTAGTGATTCCACGGTAACAATCAGGCTTCCCAGAGGATTCCGTTCAACCCAAAATCAGTCTCAAGTTACTATATCGAAATCGCTGGTCAATTTTTTACCCACGAATGGAGAAACTGGACTTAAGGCGGCACAATCTGCTTTGGAATATAGAACCGTTCCCTATGTGTATGGAGGAAAAAGCCGGTTTGGAGTTGATTGTTCCGGACTTACGGGTACAGCTTATCAGTCGCAAGGGATACTCATGGGACGTGATGCCCGCCAGCAAATAATCTCCGGGCAGTTAGTAGGTACTCCCTGGAACATGGATTATTTGAAACCGGGAGATTTAGTCTATTTTATAGATGATCTTGGTAGAGTTGTACACACAGGAATTTCTATCGGTGGAAAGCGGTTCTTACATGCCTCTCCACCAGAAGTTCAGGTCAGTTCTTTTGATCCCAAGGATCCATTATATTCACCAACATGGACGAATCATTTTTGCTTTGCTAAACGGCCTTATCTGGACTGAACCCAATGAAGGTTAGCATGAAAAGGACTGTCTTCTGGATTAAGACAGTCCTTTTTTTATTGTGAAACATTCATGTGTTAAGGAAGAAAGGCTGTAAATCCGTTATAATTTATAGAGTAATCCCTCATTTTTATACCATGAAAGGAGACCTCTAATGGGATTAAATCTTACCCAGAAGATCATCAAAGAACATCTCGTCTCCGGTGAAATGATACCCGGCAGTGAAATTGGATTGAAAATTGACCAGACAATAACTCAGGATGCTACTGGAACTATGGCATACTTACAGTTTGAGGCCATGGGAATCCCTCGTGTTAAGACAAAATTATCGGTTAGTTATGTCGATCATAATATGCTCCAGACCGGTTTTGAAAACGCAGATGACCATATCTATTTGCAAACTGTTGCCTCAAAGCATGGGATTTATTTTTCACGGCCTGGTAATGGCATTTGCCATCAGGTCCATCTTGAACGGTTTGCCGTTCCCGGTGCGACTCAATTAGGTTCTGACAGCCATACCCCAACTGCCGGTGGCATTGGTGCCCTGGCCATTGGTGTAGGAGGTCTTGATGTTGCTGTGGCAATGGGTGGGGGAGCATTCTTCACTAAAATGCCTAAAGTAGTCAACGTCGAGCTTAAAGGCAAACTTCAACCGTGGGTCAGTGCCAAAGATATTATTCTTGAATTACTGCGTAAGCTTACTGTAAAAGGTGGTGTGGGTCGAGTTTTTGAATACAGTGGAGAAGGTGTTGCCTCCTTAACTGTTCCGGAACGTGCCACCATAACTAATATGGGAGCTGAACTGGGTGCCACTACATCAATTTTCCCAAGTGATACACAAACAGAAAACTACCTGAAAGCACAGAAACGGCATAAAGATTTCCAACCTTTGGCTGCTGATGTTGATGCAACTTACGATGAGACGGTCGTAATTGATTTAAATACCTTGGAGCCTATGATTGCTTGTCCTCATAGCCCTGACAAAGTTGTTCGTGTCAGTGAGGTGGCAGGCACTCCAGTGCAACAGGTGGCCGTTGGCTCTTGTACTAACTCATCTTTTACTGATTTGATGCGGGTAGGACTGCTTCTTAGAGGTCGTCATGTTAATCCCTCTGTCAGTATGGTTGCCACTCCTGGCTCGAAGCAAGTTTTAGAGATGATAGCCCGGAACGGGGTGTTAGCTGATTATATTGCGGCGGGTGTTCGTTTATTAGAATCCGCGTGTGGCCCCTGTATTGGAATGGGGCAAGCCCCTTCTTCAAAAGCTGTATCAATCCGGTCTTTTAACCGTAATTTTGAGGGTCGTTCAGGGACCGCTGATGCTCAGGTTTATTTGGCCAGTCCTGAGACCTGTGTTGCCTGTGCTATCTTTGGCGTCATAACAGATCCACGGAAACTGGGTGATTATCCTTCAGTAGATATGCCTCTGGAGTTCCTTGTTGATGACAGTATGGTTATTGCTCCTGCTGAAGCTGGCAGCCCGGTGGAAGTAATTCGTGGCCCCAATATTAAACCTCTTCCTATCAATAAGCCGCTTGCTAAATCTATAACGGGTGAAGTGTTATTAAAGGTCGGAGATAACATCACAACTGACCATATTATGCCTGCAGGTGCCAAAATACTTCCCCTTCGTTCAAATATTCCGGGTATTTCCGAATATGTGTTTACCCGAATTGATCCTGAATTCAGTAAAAGAGCAAAAGAGAAAAATGGTGGTTTTATCGTAGGTGGAGAAAACTATGGACAAGGATCCAGCCGCGAACATGCGGCATTAGCTCCCATGTATTTGGGTATTAAAGCTGTTTTGGTAAAATCCTTTGCCCGTATCCACCGGTCAAACCTGGTTAATTTTGGCCTGCTTCCTCTGATTTTTGAAAATCCAGTTGATTATGACCGGATAAACCAGGGAGATGCATTGGAGTTTATGGATATATTTGCCGAATTAAAATCTGGCAAGATAACTGTCAAAAATGTAACACAAGGATTTACTTTTACAGTTAAGCATGATTTGTCTCCGCGGGAGATGGATGTCATATATGCCGGTGGATTATTAAACTACACAAGAGAAAAAACTCAGTATTGATTCTAAAGAGGAGAACCACACGATGTCTTATGATGTAACACTTATCCCCGGTGATGGAACCGGACCCGAACTTGCGGAAGCGACCCGGCGTGTATTAGAGGCTACCGGAGTTAAATTTAACTGGGACATTCAAGAAGCAGGCTCTGATGTTATGGATAAATATGGGACACCACTTCCGTCCCATGTATTAGATAGCATTAAGAAAAATAAAGTTGCCTTAAAAGGTCCTATCACGACACCTATTGGTAAGGGGTTCCGGAGTGTGAATGTAGCCTTGCGGCAGGAACTGCAGTTATTTGCCTGTGTTCGTCCCTGCAAATCCTATGTGGGTGTACGGTCACGGTATTCCAATGTCGATTTGGTGATTGTCCGGGAAAATACAGAGGACCTGTATGCCGGTATTGAATATGATATCGACTCTGATGAGCAGAAAGCACTTATTGAGATGAGCAAGGGTCGGATAAAGTCTGACAGTGCCATCAGCATCAAGCCTATCTCTGTTTCTGGAACTCAGCGAATTGCAAAATACGCTTTTGATTATGCCGTGGATAACGGTCGTAAGAAAGTGTCTGCCGTCGCTAAGGCCAACATTATGAAATATACTGATGGATTATTCTTCCGCGTTTCTGAAGAAGTGTCTAAAGATTACACTAACAATATTGCCTTTGAAACGGTGTTAGTTGACAATATGTGCATGCAGTTAGTTCAGAAGCCAGAATTATATGATGTACTGCTTCTACCCAATCTCTATGGTGATATTTTGTCAGATCTGTGTGCTGGCTTAGTGGGTGGATTAGGCATGGCCCCAGGTGCCAATATTGGAATGGATGGCGCTGTCTTTGAGCCGACTCATGGATCCGCACCAAAATATAAAGGGATGAATAAGGTTAATCCTACGGCCATGATTCTTTCCGGTAAGCTTATGTTGGATTACCTGAAAGAACATGATGCGGCAAATCGCCTGGACAAAGCCATTGCTGAAGTTATTGCTGAAGGGAAAAATGTTACTTACGATATGAAGCAAGACCGAAACGACCCCACAGCTGTTGGAACATCACAAATGGCAGATGCAATTATCGCTAAATTAGAAAAATAACAGCTATTAATCGGAATACGCACAGCGGAACTGTTAACAGTTCCGCTGTTTTTTATTGTTTTCGTTTGTGTTTGATTTGACAACTGTATCAATATTGGGTAAAACAAGGGTATATTTAACCTCTCACGATAAGAGGAGTTATTCCGATCATGAAGATACATGAGTATCAGGCCAAGGAATTAATGCATAAAGCTGGAATACCCATTCCAGAGGGTGAAGTTGCCTCCAATCCTGAACAGGCTCAAGCTATTGCTTTCAGGATTCCCAGTCATGTTGTCATTAAAGCTCAGGTACATGTTGGAGGAAGAGGCAAAGCGGGGGGAATAAAGGTTGCTCACAGCGCTAAAGAAGCGGGGACACTGACAGCGCAAATCCTGGAGATGAAAATAAAGGGTCTTCCTGTTGAGAAAGTTTTGGTAGAAAAAGTCCTGGCTATTCAGAAGGAATATTATCTGGGTATTGTACTGGATAGGGACTCCCAACGAAATATCATCATGTTCAGTCTTATGGGTGGAATGGATATTGAAGAAGTTGCAATCACACATCCAGAAAAAATACATAAGATAGGTATTGATCCACTTCTGGGACTCACTGATCCGGGGATTCGGACTCTTCTTTATTCTTCCAATCTTCCCAGAAACCAGATTTCTGATATCTCCCGAATTATTCGACAGTTATATCAGGTTTATGTGAAGTATGATGCCACGTTGGCCGAGATAAATCCCCTGGTCGTTACCCACGATGGGACTATTATGGCCGCGGATGGAAAAATCAATATTGATGACAATGCTCTGTATCGCCAGGCAACACTGACGGAATGGAAGGAATCCTCTGAAGAGGATCCTATAGAAGCGGTTGCTCATCAAAAAGGCTTACAGTATGTTCGGTTACAGGGTGATATTGGGATTATAGGGAATGGCGCGGGGTTAGTCATGGCCACTTTAGATGAGGTGAAACGGGCAGGGGGTAACCCAGCCAATTTCCTTGATATTGGTGGTGGTGCAACGGCTGAACATGTGAAAGCTGCCCTGGAAACAGTTTTAATGGACCCCAATATCAAAGGAATTTTGTTTAATGTGTTTGGTGGTATTACCCGATGTGATGAGGTTGCTAAGGGAATATTATTAGCGATTGGACAAGTAAGAGTTCAAATTCCCATTGTTGTTCGTTTAACCGGAACTCGTGCAGAAGAAGGTCGAGCTTTGTTACAAAGTGGTCGTCTCCTTTCTGCTGATTCAATGCAAGATGCTGCACAACTTATTTTGGAGGCCGCCTATGGCCATTCTGCTTAATAACGAGACTAAAGTTATCGTTCAGGGTATTACAGGACGAGAAGGCAGTTTTCATGCGGAACAGATGCTTCAATATGGGACCCGCCTGGTAGGAGGAGTCACTCCCGGAAGAGGTGGCGTTTCTGTTCTGGGTATTCCCGTTTTTGATACTGTTCAACAGGCGGTCAGTGTGACTGGAGCTACGGCCTCAGTTATCTTTGTGCCTGCGGCTTTTGCTTCGGATGCCATTTTAGAGGCTGTCGATGGCGGTTTAGAATTAGTCGTCTGTATTACTGAAGGAATTCCGATTCAGGATATGTTACGAGTCACACAGTATATCCGACACTCCAAAACCCGATTAATTGGACCTAACTGTCCTGGATTATTGACCCCCGGTCAAGCCAAAATGGGAATTACCCCCGGGAACATTGCTGCTTTAGGAAAGGTTGGAGTGGTATCCCGGTCAGGAACCCTCACTTATGAAGTGGTTAATGATTTGAGTCGATTAGGTATTGGTCAGTCAACGATTATCGGTATCGGAGGAGATCCAATCCTTGGGTCAACCTTTATCGACATTCTTCCTTTATTTGATAAAGATCCTGATACGGATTTGGTGGTTATGATTGGGGAGATTGGTGGCTCTGATGAGGAAATAGCTGCAGAATATATCCCCACGATGACTAAACCGGTTGTCAGTTTTATTTCGGGTCGGACTGCCCCTCCCGGTAAACGAATGGGGCATGCAGGTGCCATCATTTCCGGTGGTAAAGGAACCGCGCAGGCCAAAGTGGCAGCACTTCAAGCAGCCCGGGTCCCTATTGCTGAGACAACTCAAGAAATATCCCTTTTGGTTGAATCTATTTTGAAATCGGCATAATTTGTTTTGATATATATGAGGTTTTTATGTTCGTTAAATCACTGATTGTGAAATGTTTGTTTATTGTTTTATTACTCCCTGCCTTTGTTCATGGAACCCCTCGACTGATTACCCTCAGGGGTGATGATATGGAACAAATCAAAGCCAAAATCCAGAAGGGAACCCCTGATTTCAAAGTTCCCATGGGATTATTGCTCCGTTCAGCCGAGAAAACTCTGAAGAACAATCCTTATACGGTTACCAGTAAAACCATTCTTCCCCCATCTGGGGATAAACATGATTTTATTTCAATAGGTCCATACATTTGGCCGGCAATAACAGCCTCCGGTAAAACGACTTATACCAGCAGGGATGGAGTATCCAATCCTGATAATGATAAAGGTACGGATGGAAAGACTTGGGGATTATTCCGCAGCGAATTAGAGACAGTGTCGCTTGCCTGGTATTTCACAAATGATGAGCGGTATGGTCGGAAGGCGGCGGAACTTATTTCTACCTGGTTTTTGAATCCTAAAACAAGAATGAATCCAAATGCTCAATATGCCCAATGGGTCCCTGGAAAGAATAGCGGAACCGCTGTGGGTACAATCAGTGTTTCCCCCATGGCCAGAGTATGCGACAGTCTGGTTTTAATGGAGGGGTTTTCCGGGTGGACTACATATTATCCCGATGGGAAAGCCGGGTATAAAAGAGAAATGACCCAATGGATGCGGCAATATCTAACCTGGCTTACAGACAGCCCCAATGGTAAAAAAGCCGCTGAATTGAAGAACAATATCGGCACCTGGTATCAGGTGCAACTGGCGGGTGTTGCGCTTTATACCGGGGATAAGGAGATTGCCCGTAGAGCCATCGAAAAAGGAAAGATTCTCATTGCCTCACAAATTGAGCCAGATGGAAGCCAGCCTCTTGAGCTGAAACGGACGAAGGCTTTTTCGTATTCGATTTACAATTTATCGGCATATAGCCAATTGGCTGAAATTGCACACAATATCAATGTGGATTTGTGGAACTATGTAACGCCAGAGGGTCGAAGTTTGCCCAAAGCCGTTGAGTTTCTTGCCCCGTACCGTTCAGAGACGATGAAATGGCCTTATAAAGAAATATCACCCAAAGGCATGGATTATGCAGGATTGAGTTATGTATCCTGGATGGCTTATGTTGGAACTCATAATTTGAAATTCAAAACTATCTCGCAAGAAAGCTTGCCAAAGGAAAGTTGGAATATGTCCAGAAACCGGCTGCTTTACCTGGATAAGTATTAAACTTGTAAACCCAATGAAATCAATGGATAACCCTTATTTTGGATGTTCTCCAGTATTCAGTGGTATGGTATTTAAGTGATTGTTTTACAGTCGCTTAACCAACATAGAATCGAACAATAGTCATCTTGTTCGATTCTTCTTCGTTTCTTCTCCAGTGAAAATAAAGAGGTGAAGTTGATTGACTTATAGCAACAGATTACTCCTCCACCCCTTGTTTTTTACTATGATAATAGTTACTATAAGCCAGTAATATCTGACAAATGAGATAAACTTAAATTATATGGTGGAAACATGAGAGAACGATTATTCAGCTTGTTGATAATATTTTTGTGCCTGATTTCTGTCAGTTGGAGTTCTGAAAATTGGGCCGATGAATCTATTGAGTATGTTAGTTCCCGTCCGGGGATTCATCAATTACAAACCCAGGAGTTTGGGGATATCGTCCCGGAACCAGTTCCTGACTGGGTCATTAAGGATGAATTTGCCAAAACTCAGGCCCTGCAGTCAGCGAAGATTTCCTCGAATCAGGCAGCATCTCTAGGTCGGATTGTCTTTAGCTATATTCCTTCCTGGGAATGTACTACAGCCAAAGTCAACTGGTTACAGTGGAAATATTTGACCCATGTGTGTTGGCATTCCGTAGGTATTCAGACGACAGGTAAGCTCACTTTGGGTAGTGTGGGAAGTAATAATACACAATACCTTATTCAAAAAGCACATCAAAATAATGTGAAAGCTATTTTAAGTTTGACCTGTTTTGATAATGGAGCTAATGAACCGGAAGTGTTACTTAGTGACCCAACGGCCACCTATACTTCATTAACGGCCATGAAAGCTGTTGTCATCAAATATGGGTTTGATGGTGTTTCTCTGGATTTGGAAGGGATGACTGCCAGCTCAGCGAATAAGGCTCGATTAAGCAGTTATATGATTTCAGTGGCTTCTACGATGAAGACGATAGGTGCCAGTTATCAGTCAGCCATTGCCACAGAGCCGTTAAATTCAAATTATGATTACAATGTGCTGACGAATAATCTGGATGTGGTTTTTGTCATGTGGTACAACTTCTATTATTCCGGAAGCGGCTCAACGGGTCCGAATGCCCCCTTATCTCGAGGCGGATATTATTCTTCCAGTTGTTCATTGTTGAGCAAAATAAATTCATATATACAACCGGCGGGTGTTAATAAATCTAAGCTGGTGATGGGGTTCCCGTTATATGGATTATCCTGGCGCACTAATTCAGCCTCGGCTCACGCTTCAGTCATAAGTGGTAGTTATACCTCTGTTATCAGCAACATTTTTTATGTCGCCAATACCACGACGAATGCCTGGGATACAGCATCACAAACACCCTGGTATTATTATCAAGATACCCCAACGACCTACCGTCAGATTTGGCAGGAAAGTGCCGAATCCCTGGGATATAAATATGATTTAATCAATAACCTGGGCATTGGAGGGGTAGGGTATTGGGCCCACTCCTATGATTATCCTCGTAATGATAACTGGGATATGCTGTCAACAAAATTCTGGAATATCACCAGTGATCCTCAGGGAATAAAAAATGGTGAGTTTGAAAACACTCGCTCAAATTGGGTGAACTGGGAATACAGTTCATCAAATCTCTCTGTGGGTAAACCTACTCCACAATCAGGCAGCAGCGCCTTATCTCTGACTCAATCGGGCGGAACTGGACTTTCTTTTTATCAGACGGATGGAAGAGTCGCTCTAGGGGATACATGGACTCTGTCCGCATGGGCCTATCAAAATGGGTTCAGTAATTCCTCCTGTAATTTGGGGTGGGTCGGGTCCTATTCACCCAATACAAAGGGCTCAACTAACGTTAACGTCCCGGCGGGTGGTACGTGGAAACATTACTATATAACGAACACTTTTGGCAGTAACTCTGCCGGATACCGTGATGTCCAATTGACCTTAACGGGTGCAGGAACTGTTTATCTGGATGAAGTCCGTGTTTTTAAGGGTCTTCCGGGCGCTTCATTTACGGCATCCCCTGTCAGCGGATACTCTCCTCTGATAGTGAATTTCTATGACCAGTCCACCGATGGGCAATCCTGGTCGTGGAACTTTGGGAATGGGGGCACCAGTACAGCGAAGAACCCCGTATATGTGTATTCAGTAACAACAGAATCCTGGTTCACTGTGCAGCAAATCGTAAATTTATCCTATGGCGCTGCGACGGTAACAAAAAACCAATATATCCATGTAATTCCCTCATTGTTCTACTGCAATTATGCGGTTGCTTCAGATACCTCGCTCTTTGCTGAAGAATTAGTTGATGGGAAAGCCAGTCTTCCTGCGCGAAGCTGGACCTCTGTATATAGTGGTGCAACAGGATTGGCTACATACAATTTCACCAGTGGCACTCAGGGTATCAAATTAACTTTGAATGTAAACCAGTGGTTAAACGCTACCCCGAAGGCCTGGTATAAATATGAAATACGGGTTTGTGGCAGCACATCTCCCAATAATCTGGTGGCTGCACTTTATGGATTCCAAGGTGTTCCACCGAGTGCTTTTGAGTTAGGGACTCAGGTTTTAATGGCAGTTCCTTCTACATGGACAACAATGACCTTCTATTTCCGGGGCAATGGTGGTACTACGAATATGTATCCACAATTGGTTTTCCAAAACTCCAGTGGGTCGAGTAGTTTATATCTGGATTATGTCCGAATTACCCAGGAAAATCCTCCTTCCTTGAGCCAGGGTACTTTCCCTGGAGGTGATTTCAGCCCCGTTTCAGATACGACTTACTGGGCTGTCGAACCTACTGCGTCGGGCATGGCCATAGTTCCCTGGTCAATACAAAACGGATATTTCCAAGGGGATTTTTCTGGAAACCAGGGTATTAAACTGACGATGTCTAATGGTCCGACGAGCACATACACTATTCCTGTTTCTGTGGGAAAAACGGCAGGATTTGCAGGAAAAGCCAGTTATTCAGGAGTGATGAATAACTTCTTCCTGATTATGGTGGATTTTGGCGCCCCATCCTCAGGGAGTACAAGCTTTAGCGAATTATCGGGTATCGCTTCGTATCAAATAAATCCTGCTTCTGATTCTGGTAATGTGGCTTTCTACCATCAGGCAAATCAGCCGTATTTGTATGGTCAGATACTGGTATCCAACAATGCTACGGGTACGTTTACTCTGGATAATTATTATCCTTTGTATCAATAACTCATATGAAGCATACCTTTAACCCCAAGCACTATCCGTTATAATGAGGTAGATTGATTGAGGTGTTTTATGCAACAGAATCCTGTTGATCCTGTTTGTGGTATGAAAGTAAATCTGGATAATTCGCCTCCTGAAGCAGAACATCAGGGACAGGTGTTTTATTTTTGCGGAAAACATTGCCGGGATGTATTTACAGCGAATCCTGAGGAATTTGTTCATTCTGATTCATGTGATCCACAGTCAGAACTTAAAGCCGCTATTCGGAAGCTGGTTGAGTTGGAAGGTTCAGACCGTCCAGAAGTATCCGATACTCAAGAAAGCAAATCCATTAAAGATAATCTCATAGAAGATAGAAAGTCCGCGCAACAGATTGAATCAAATTCAGGTAAAGAATATAAAGAAGGCCTTTTTACAATAAATGGGATGCACTGTGCATCTTGTGCAAATCGGATTGAAAATACCCTAAAAAAAGAACCGGGTGTGATCAATGCAACGGTAAATTATGCAGTTTCACAATTATCAGTAAGGTGGGAACCCTCTCGATATTCAGTTCGTGATATTTGTCATACTGTGGAGAGTCTTGGTTTTCATGTGGCAGGTAAACAAGAAGTATTGACTGTTGTAGGGATGAATTGCGCTGCTTGTGTCAGTCATATTGAAAAAGCATTGTTGAATGTCCCGGATGTTTTGTCTGCCTCTGTGAATTTGGGGACTGGAAAAGCCACTGTTGAGTACCTCCCAGCACTGTCTGATGTAAATATTCTGGTTAAGGCCATTGAAGGTGCTGGTAATTACCATGTCATTCTGGATAAGTCTTCGGGATCTCCACTTCCAGAGGGTAATTATGCAGAACAAAAATATTTTTTAAGACGACTGGTATTTGGTTTAATTGTCAGTATCCCAGTTATTGTGGGTAATATGCAGATGCATTTGTTCGGGATGAGTCATATCCCATCGAATATACTGAATTATATTTTATTAGTATTATCCTTAACGGTTATTGTTTTTACGGGTGGGCATTTTTTTGTAGGCGCTTGGAAAAGTCTTCGTCACCGATATCTAGATATGAACTCCCTGATTGCTTTAGGTACCGGTGCCTCCTTTATTTATAGTACGCTTCTTACAATATTCCCCAACTATTTCGCTTCCATAGGTATTGATAGTTCTAATGTATTTTTTGATACGACAGTGATGATTATTATTTTTATTACATTAGGCCGATATCTGGAGCATCGGGCGAAAGAAAAAACTTCATCGCAAATACGACTGTTAATGGGCTTGCAGCCTAGAATAGCAAGAGTTGTTCGTGCTGGGCAGGAAGTAGATGTTCCTGTCGAAGATTTGGTTTCTGGTGATATCGTTCTTGTTCGTGTTGGAGAACGCATCCCCGTTGATGGGATTGTAAAAAGGGGTTCGTCTACAGTAGATGAATCCATGCTGACAGGCGAAGCTTTGCCTGTTGAAAAAGTATTGGGGTGCGATGTATCCTCTGGAACTGTCAATAAAACTGGAGTATTAACCATTCAGGCTGTTCGTGTGGGTAATGAAACTATCCTGGCTAAAATTATTGAATTAGTTGAGAAAGCGCAAAGTACAAAGGCTCCCATACAAAGGTTGGCTGATAAATTGGCCGGTATTTTTGTTCCGATTGTTGTGGGTATAGCTTTCCTTTCATTGATTGCCTGGATATGGTTGCCGGCAACTCCACAATATACAAAGGCGCTGTCAGCTTTTGTGACTGTGCTAATTGTCGCATGCCCTTGTTCATTAGGACTTGCTACGCCGACGGCTATAATGGTTGGCACAGGGCAAGGTGCATCCATGGGCATTCTGATAAAAAATGTAACCAGTCTTGAAAAATTGTACAAGGTGGATACGGTTATTTTTGATAAAACAGGTACTTTGACCCGTGGCAAGCCTAATGTGACAGATGTTATCCCCTTGGCTTGTATGGATAAAAATCAACTTCTTCAATTAGTTGCTTCTGTGGAGCGTATGTCAGAACATCCTATTGGGGATTCTATAGTATCTGCCGCCATGGATGAGGGCCTTAGGTTAAGTACACCAGACTCTGTTTCTGTGGTGCCAGGTCAGGGCATTAAGGCGGTTTTGAAAGGGCAAATGATAATGATTGGGAATGCTCTTTTCCTTAAAGGATCAAATATTGACCTGATAAACCTTGAAGTCTTAGCTGAACCCTTGGCGAAAGAAAGTAAAACCGTGCTTTTTGTGAGTGTAAATCGTTTGCCGGCTGGACTCATTGCTGTGGCAGACACAATAAAAGATGATGCTGTAGAAGCTATTAATGTTTTAAAATCCATGGGCAAGGAAGTTATCCTCTTAACAGGAGATAACAAAGTCTCTGCTCAGGCTATTGCTTCACAACTGGGTATCTCTAGAGTATTGTATGAACTATTACCTGTCCATAAATCAGATGAAATCAAGCGGTTACAACAGGAGGGGCGAAACGTTGCTATGGTGGGTGATGGAATTAACGATGCACCAGCCCTAGCTTGTGCTGATGTTAGCATTGCAATGGGTTCGGGAACAGATATTGCGATGGAAACAGCGGATATTACCCTGGTTCGCGACACTTTAGAGACTATTCCTAAAGCATTTTCTTTGTCTCGACAGGTTATTTGGACTATTCGCTTGAATTTGTTCTGGGCTTTCATCTATAACATTATTTGTTTGCCAATGGCGGCTATGAATGTTCTTAATCCAATGTTTGCGGCTGTTGCAATGGCTTTTTCATCTATTTCCGTTGTACTTAATTCACTCAGGTTAAAGTTGTTTCACTAAATTATAATTTGTAAAAGTAAAAACTTGGCCATTTTATTGAAAAGGTTGATAAAATATTAACAATATAGAAAACCCGGTAGAGCATTATTCCAATCGAGGTCGGGTGAAACTAAAATACTAATTAATGTGGTGATCTGTAAAAGGATGCTTGTTATATAAGGCTAACCTGTTCCTACTAATTTCTTGACAGGCTAAGGGGGCAGGGATAGACTTATAGCAAGCGTAAAGATAAATATGCAAATAGTCGGTATTATCCATAGCGGGGGTTCCCTTAATGCCTGCAGATAACAATAAAGATGGTCTTGTTCGGGCATTAGAAGAAGCCCAACTGGTTTCTCCTGATACTCTGAACAAAGCAATGTTGGTCGCTGATGAAGCTGGCCAATCATTGCGTGATACCCTGATTCAAACAGGCCAAGTATCTGAAGACGATATTATTAAGGCCACTGCAGAACAGATGGGTATGGAAATAATTGATTTGGATCAGATGAAGTTTGATCCTTCTCAAAAAGAATTGTTATCCGAAAAAATAGTTAAATATTACCGGGTATTTCCACTCAAACTAAATAAAGATACTAATACCATTACTCTTGCCATTTCTGACCCATATAATTTACAGACACAAGATGATTTGAAAATAATACTAAATATGGATCTTCAACTGGTTATTGCTAAAGAAGACGCCATAGATCGAGCTATCAAAAAGTATTATGAAAGCCATATTGTTGAACAGATGGTAGAAAAATTCATCGAGGAACAGCAGGAGCTGAAACTCGATGAAAGCCTTGATGGCATGGATTTGAAGAAGATAGATAAAGAAGATGTAACAGCCGATGATGCTTCTATCGTTAAATTTGTTAATATCATGTTCCGACAAGCCATTCATGATAGAGCGTCAGATATTCATGTCGAGCCCTTTGCTCGGCAGCTAAAAGTACGGTTTCGTATTGACGGTGTCTGTCATGAAATGGCGCCGCCTCCTAAACGCGCCCAGAATGCCATTCTGTCTCGGTTAAAACTAATGAGTGGTATGGATATGGCCGAGCGTCGAATTCCTCAGGATGGCCGTATTAAACTTGATATTGATGGTAGAAAACTGGATGTTCGTGTATCTGCTTTGCCAGCATTATATGGTGAAAGCTTTGTTATGCGTATTTTGGACCAGACCTCTGTTATGTATGGTCTTGAAGATGTTGGTTTTTCTCCCTATCACATTAAACTGTTTGAACAGCAGATTAAAAAGCCCAATGGTGTTTTGTTGATGACTGGACCTACTGGGTCTGGTAAATCAACGACGTTGTATGCGGCTCTTTCGGCTATCAATACCCCGGATAAGAAACTTATTACCGTTGAAAACCCTGTTGAATATATGGTTAAAGGTATAAATCAGGTACAGGTAAATACGGAAGTAGGTTTGACCTTCTCGATTGGGTTGCGTGCTATGTTGCGTCAGTCTCCAGATGTTATTCTGGTTGGTGAAATTCGTGATACGGAAACCGCTGAAATTGCAGTTCGTGCTGCATTGACCGGTCACTTGGTTTTTTCTACTCTTCACACTAATGATGCTGCTTCAGCTACGGTACGTTTGATTGATATGGGTATTAAACCCTTCCTTGTGGCATCTTCTGTACAGTGTGTTGTGGCCCAGCGTTTGGTCCGACGAGTTTGTAGTGCATGTAAAGAAAAATACACCCCTACACAAGAAGAACTTGATTTGCTAGCCTTGCCCGCAGAACAGGTTGTTGGATTGCAATTAACTCGTGGGCATGGATGTGAAAAGTGTAGTTTCTCTGGTTATAAAGGCCGAACAGCTATTCATGAAATGCTGGTATTGAATGAACAGATACGAAGTATGGTTTTAAATCGTGAGCCTGCAATGCGTATTAAAAAGGTTGCTCGCCAATATGGAATGAGAACTTTGAGAGAAGATGGTTTCGAAAAAGCCGTGCTTGGTGAAACCACGGTTGAAGAAATTATGCGGATTACTCAGATGGATTCTGATTAAACTAAATAGATTATTTCTTGGTTTATTGAGAAATAGTAACGATATCAAAGAGGACAGTTATGGCAATTGAGTCACCCCGAGCTCCAGGCGAAAATATAACCATGCAAGATATGATGAAACTTTGCGTGGAAAAAAATGCATCAGATATTCATATATCAGTAGGTCGCCCTCCAACTCTTCGAATGGATGGTCGATTAGAAAAAGTTGGTATGCAGGTTCTTACGCCAAAAGATACTGAGCGTCTGATGGAAGAAATTACACCCACTCGGCATCAACAGGCAATTATGGAAGCTGGTTGCGCCGACTTTGGATTTTCATTTCTAGATATTGCTCGTTTCCGTGTTAGTGCTTTCCGTGCCCGTGGAGAAATTGGTATTGTTCTCCGTTTGATCCCCTACAAAATATTAACCTTTGATCAATTAGGGTTGCCTGCCGCGTTTATTAAAGAATTATTATGTCGTCCTCGTGGACTAATCATGATTACGGGGCCTACTGGATCCGGTAAAACTACGACATTGGCAACGATGATCGATTGGATTAATGAAAATAGATATGCACACATTATTACAATTGAAGATCCAATTGAATATTATCACCCGCATAAAAAAGGAATCGTAACTCACCGTGAATTGGGCGTAGATACGCCGTCTTTCGCGGCGGCTTTGAAACATGCTTTACGACAGGACCCGGATGTTATTCTGGTCGGTGAAATGCGAGACTTGGAAACTATGGAAGCAGCTATTACAGCTGCAGAAACGGGTCACTTGGTTTTTGCAACCTTACACACTATTTCAGCTTCTCAGACGGTGGAACGTGTTATCGACGTTTTCCCGACAACTCAGCAGGAACAGATCCGTATGCAGCTTTCGATGTCCATTGTTGCCATATTATGTCAAACCTTGTGTCCTCGTATTACGGGTCGTGGTCGTGTCGCTGCTTATGAAATATTAGTTAATACTCCAGCTATTGCTAACTTGATTCGTGAACACAAAACAAACCGAATTCTGTCTTCAATTCAGACCGGTCAGAAGCTGGGTATGATTACCATGGACCAGTTCCTGATTAACTTGTTCCAACGCGGTGATATTTCTGCAGAAGTGGCTCTTGAACGTGCCCAGGATCCTGAAGATACACGGCAGAAACTGATGGGTACTGCAGTGGTGACCCAAGAATAAAAGGAAAGAGCGAAAAGCGAGGAGAACTGGTAGATGGCGGATACCAATCCGAACCTGAAAAATATCAATCAACAAAATCCAGTCGGTGATGCTGCACGACCCAATGAGCCAGGTAGCGGTCAACAGATCTTTTCACCCGATGAGGCTGCTCAGACTCTGAATCAAGCAATGCCTCAAACGGCTTTTCCTTCAGTTTCGGAACTGGATACACTGAAACTTCTTTCTGAACAGACGGGTATGCCCTATGTGGATTTACTCCATTTTAGTATTGATACCGAACTGATTAAGGAAGTCCCCTTCCATATTTGTGACACTTATAAGATATTCCCCCTGCGACGAGAAGAAGATGGTACTGTTTTATTTGCGCTTTCTGATCCGATGAATGTTAAGATTCTCGATGATCTTCGGTTAATGCTTGACAAACCTGTCAAAGGTGCCATTGCAAATGAGGGTGACATCAAAGATGCTATTGCCATGCATTATGGTATCGGAGATGAAAACCTGGATTTGATGGTTGATCGTTTACACGAAGAAAATGTCGAAGAAAATATCGTAAATAATTCCGACCAGATTGATTTAACAAATATTGACCAGATAGCGGCGGATGCCCCCGTTATTAAATTTGTGAACTTATTGTTATTGCAGGCAATTAAAGACCGGGCATCAGATTTGCATATTGAACCCTTTGAAGATATGATGCGTATTAGATACCGTGTTGACGGTGTGTTACGCGAGGTTCAATCCCCTCCCCAAAAACTCCATGTTGGTATTCAGTCTCGTTTAAAAGTTATGGCAGGTATGGATATCGCTGAACGGCGAATCCCACAGGATGGTCGTATTAAGTTAAACCTTGCCGGCCGGCAAATCGATCTTCGTGTTAGCTCACTTCCAACCGTATGGGGTGAAAGTATCGTTATGCGTATTTTGGACAAATCCATGATGATGATGGGTTTGGAACAAATTGGTCTGTTGCCGGAAGTCAATGAGAAAATGCGGAGTTTGATTGATAAACCCAATGGAATTATCCTGGTAACAGGACCCACGGGTTGTGGTAAAACAACCACCCTCTATGCCGCATTAAATGAAATTTATACCCCTGAACTTAAAGTTATTACCACCGAAGACCCCGTTGAATATGAAATGGAAGGTGTTGTACAGGTTAATATCCGTGAAGCAGTAGGATTAACTTTTGCATCGTGCCTCCGTTCTATTCTTCGTCAGGACCCGGATGTTATCATGGTCGGTGAAATCCGTGATGAAGAGACCGCCCAGATTTCTGTTCAGGCGGCTTTGACAGGTCACTTGGTACTTTCAACTTTACATACCAATGATGCCCCTTCAACAGTAACCCGTTTAATTGATATGAATGTTGAACCCTTCTTGATTGCTTCAACGATTGAAGGTGTTATTGCTCAGCGTTTGGTTCGTACTATTTGTCCAAATTGCCGCGAAGAATATACCCCCCATGAAGAATTATTCCGCGAAATGGGTATGGATCCCGAAGAGGCTCGGCAATATACTTATTTCCGAGGCCATGGTTGTGATGACTGTAATTATACTGGTTATAAAGGCCGAATTGGTATCTATGAGCTGATGATTATCACGGAAGCCGTTCGAGAGTTAGTTCTCCAAAAAGCAACAACGGTTGAATTAGCTCGTCTGGCCCGAGCTGAAGGGATGATGACCATGCGGCAAGATGGCATGATTAAAATCCAAGCCGGTATTACAACCATTGATGAAGTCTTAAGAGTTACCTATGGTGTTGAAGATGTTTCCCCCGCTACATCCGATGAATTGACTAAACCGGTCACTGAAACCCCTGAAAAGGAAACCGCACCGAAAAAGGGTTCTGTGGTTGGGCCGGAAGATGCTGATTTTGTGGATAATAAAATACCATCTGCAAATTCTGAAGGAACCGGGGAAGAAGCGGAACGCGTTTAGCGTATACTTATAGTTAGATTAGTTACTAAACGAATGCCCTTAAGGGTGATTCGTAAACCTTAATAGACAGGTGAGATATTATGCCGAGTTATGCTTATGAAGCCCTGGATAAGGGCGGAAAACCCGTTCGCGGGGCCATCGAGGCGGAATCGGAAGAAACCGTACTGGAGCGTCTAAAAGGTCTTGGATATTATCCGACTCGGATTACGAAAAGCAAAGCTGCCGTGGGTAAAATTGATTTGGGCAGTATCCCCGGATTAAGATGGCTTTTTGGTCGTGTTAAACTTCGGCATGTCTCTACTTTTACCCGACAGTTGGCCACTCTAATTGAGGCAGGTCTTCCCCTTTTGCGTTCATTGGCCATTCTTCATGACCAAACCGAATCTGGTACATTTAAAGTAATTATTAAGGATATGTACTCCTGCATTGAAAACGGGGGAACCCTTTCTGAGGGAATGTCCCGTTATCCAAAGATTTTCAATAAGTTATATATCAACATGGTGCGTGCCGGTGAAATCGGCGGTGTTATGGAAGCCGTTTTGAAGCGAATCGCTCAGTTCCTTGAAAATAGCAGAGCCTTGCGATCCAAGGTGAAATCCGCACTAATGTATCCGGTTATGGTCGTTGTCCTTTGTACGGCGATTGTATCCTTCATCTTGATCTTTGTTATCCCGAAGTTCGCTGCTATTTATGCGGAAATGGGTGCAACCTTACCCGCTCCGACCCTGTTATTAATTAATATGTCTCACATGTTAACCGACCCTGTCCAATTATCTGTATTGGCCGTTGTGCTAATTGCTCTTGTCGTGGGCTATAAATATGCAAATCGGTACTCAGCTTCGAAGCTCTATATTGACTCTGTTAAGCTGCGTCTTCCGATCTTTGGTCAACTCGTTAACAAAATTGCTATCGCGAGATTTTCCAGTACTCTGGCGACCCTCATTACCTCAGGTGTACCTATTTTGCAGGCGCTGGAAATTGTTCGTGAATCTTCTGGTAATGAAGTGGTTGCCCAGGCCATGAAGAAAGTTTATGAATCTATCCGTGAAGGTGAAACGATTCATGAACCATTATCCAAATTCCCGGTATTCCCGCCGTTGGTCGTTCACATGATCGCCGTTGGTGAAGAAACAGGTGCTCTGGATCAGATGCTGGTTAAGGTAGCGGAAACCTATGAAGCGGAAGTAGATGATACCGTAAAAGGTTTGACTTCACTTATTGAACCTTTGCTTATCGTTATGTTGGGTGCCATCGTTGGTTTTATCGTTGTGGCGCTCTATTTACCCATGTTCAACATCGGTAATGCGATTAAATAAATGGCATATCCAGAAAACCGGCAGGGATTTGATTCCTGCCGGTTTTTTTATTCATACAAAAATGGTTTGAGCATCGAGTCTCTGACGAAGCAGAAACGAAGGGGGACTCTCCTACATTTTTGTCCCAATAAAATATTTTTACTGTTGAAAAACTCCAGAATCAGATGTTTAGCCCGATATCCTCTGAAAATATCATTTTTATATCAAAAATATTGACATATTTATACTATTGATATCTAATAGGGTCTGTATTGCAGGTTTTGATGAGATGAAAATGTTATATAGCTGTCAAACAAGTTGTTGCGTGTTTTAATTTGGAAAGAAACTAAACTGGAGCTTGAAAGATTACGGTCGATTTTTCTTTGATAAACACTGTCTGGCAATTCAAAAAAAAGACTGATTATTGAGCTTAAAAACACGAGGAGCAACTCACTGATTTTAGGCTAAAACATGATAGTATAGTAGGTAACTGTAAGATTATGGAAATCAAATCTTATCAGAGTGCCATACGAAATAATGCAATAAAAAAGTACCCTTTGGGAAAGACGGGCCAGAGTGGCTTGAGAAAATGCTTGCCATCTGCTTTGTTTTCCTTGAAAATTATTGAAATAGTTGACGATGAGGCATCCAAGGACTATATTTCCATTGGGTGAGTAACCACTTTACTGGCAAAATATTAAGTAAAATATGGTTGTCCTGGTGAAATTATCACGAACTGAGCGTGTGAGCGGACTGAATAAATGATGTTAATGAATAAAACAAAAAAAAATTCCACTCTTAATCAACCCTGGGTTTCGGGTTTTTCATTAGTGGAGTTGGCCGTTGTTTTATTGATTATTTCTGTTTTATTATCTGCTTTCGTTTTTAGTTATGGTCGGTTCCTGAAATCTGTTTCAGCAGAACGTGCGGCAAGAAATACCGTTGCTGTCCTTTCTCAGGCACGGGATATCAGTGTCAATCGTACCAACTACGACCCCGTATCCGTTTCTGGATATAGAAAACAGGTTATTTCTACTTTGGTCTATTTTTCAAATGATCATTCGGGTGGTATCACCAGACCCAATATATGGATGAGCCAGAAATTGGAAGTTCGAAATATCCTTGATTCGACGGATGTAAATACAACCGTGATTAACCAGATTACCGGTGTTCATTACCTGCCCGATGGTGTTCTTTTCAGGACACTCCCGGCGGTGATTGAGTTCTATCCTGATGGATCAGCCAGCCGTTCCGAAATGATAGAAATTATTGCCAATCCAAATGAACGGGCCGGTGTTCAATTATATCAATCTACGGGCAGAGCTAAAGTGATTACTTATAGTGAGGTGTCTGCATGAAGATGAAATCTTCTAAGGGCTTCACTCTTATTGAAGTGGTTGTCAGCCTGACCTTGTTGTTGATTGGTATTTTGGCTTTAGGTACTTTATTCCCACAGGGAATGAGAGCTGGGCAACGAGCTCAGGATATGACGGTTACTACGCTCCTGTATCAAATGGTCAGTGAAGATATTAAACGGGAAGACTGGAGTGTGGGTACTCCTGCCCGTAGCGGTGTCTATTTTATTGAACCAAACTTCCGTTGGGCTACAACTGCTGTAACCTCCCAGGGAATGAACCGTCAGGTGCATGTCACGATTTATAAAGATAATACTCTTTATCTTGAACAGGATATGGTGTGGCATTGATGATGAATCAATTCAGCCGAAATAAAGGTTTTACTATACCGGAACTGGTGGTAGTGCTGGCCTTGGTCAGCATTATTACTTTGACGGTTTTTTCAACCTATCGTACCGTATGGACTTCTTATGAAAAAGGCCAGGCTTCTGTTGATATGGCGGAAAATGCCCGGGTTGCTCTAAGAGATATTACTGAGAGATTAAATGACTCGCCCTTTTCACTGAATGCTTCTGCACAAAATATGAGTTTATATTCTTCTGACTTCCCTGTCTTTACTGACTTATCAACAGCGGCGCGTACTTTCTATAGTATCACTGACCCAGACCCGTTTACTCTGGAATTTAGATCAGGACCAATGACTTATAAATATACATTAGATACGGTAACTCATTATTTAATGCTGAGTAGTTTGACGACGGCAAACAATCTTGGTACTGAGGAGCCTTTGGCCTTTGGGGTCCGTAATATCCGATATTTATTTTGGGACCCAAATGGTAACAGTGGTACCGGACATTGGAAAGTTCAATGGAATAATGGCAGTATACCGAAGTCGGTCTATATTGAAATAAAGCTGCAAGATAATAAAGGTGTTCAAAACCCAAGAGTCTTTACGACATTGGTGACACTCAATTAAGGATAATGATGGCATGTTGAATAACATCCGTACAAGTCAGAAAATAGGTCCGCAGTCCGAATCAGGATTTACCCTGATTATGGTGCTGGCGGTATTATCTGTTTTGACTTTGATTGGATTATCCTTTGTCTATGTGATGCGAACTGAGGAAAAGGCGGCGGGGAATTTTTTGAGTGGATACAAAGCCTCCCGGTTAGCTCGTAATGGGATTGCACAGGCTGTTAGTAACCTGGAAGCCAGTCGTTATGATAAACTGGACCAGCTGGTGCAATATACGGGTTATGAAACTGTAAAAGCGGCATCCGTGAACAATACACAAGTGGGTAATGATAAACCCGAAGTAAATGTTCAGGATGAAGAGGGTAAATTTAACCTGGGTGCTGCCCTCGACTATAATTCACGCGGTCGCTGGCCCGGGCTGAACTTGGGCGGATTTGTTGTTTATCATTTTGAAAAAGCAGGCCTAAGTTATGCGGATGCAACTTCTGCTATCATGAAGATGTCTCAGGCCCGTAAAAATGATGTCCTTCGCAGCATTGAAGACCTTGAAGTTATTATTGGAAAAAGACAGGCAGATATTCTTTCCAACTACATTACATTTTATTCCTTTGACGCAAATAAAAATTCTGAGGAAACTCCTCGGGTAAATGTGAATCAGGCGGCTGCAAAGGATTTATATTCAGTTTTGTTACAGGAAATGCCCAAGGGGTTGGCGGCTCAGCTTGCAGTAAATCTGGTGGATTACCGGGATGCAGACTCCATACCAACGGTTTTAGTGATTGATAATGTAATGTACCGAGGTGTTGAAATTAATCCAGTTATCAATGAAGTGATGCCCTGTCCTGGATTTACTGATTCGGAATCATCAAGACAGGATGGTAATTATATTGAGCTATATAATCCGTACCCCATGGAAATCTCGGTGGAAGGATGGAAATTGGAAGGACGATTTGGATCTGTTGTCTTATCTGGAGCCATTCCTTCTGAAGGTTATCTGATGGTTACGGACCATTATAATCCGGACTCTGACTGGGATGAATCTGATGGAAAACGTCAATCATACCGGTTATTGTTTGGAAATGTCCCCGCCAGTCATTTGGTAGAAGATGACCAGTTAATCTTGTCAAAAAAAGGGGACACGATTAAGTTGTATGATGATGAAGAGAATCTGGTGGATATCTTCAAATATGGGGTAAGTAGCCAGAATAAAGCATGGGAACGTAATGATCCCCGTGTTGACCGAGTCTGGGCTGTCAATAATGGAAGCCCCTATGCCAAAAATAAAGTTTACGCACCTCCTATGAAAACAGTCGATGAAGAAAACCTGACCCGAGTGGCGGATGCTTCATTTAAGTCGATTGGGGATATCGGATATGTCAGCTTGGCAACTCCCTCTACAGCGTGGGCCGTCGTTAGCTGGGATAAATCCGCAGGAATTAGTTATGGTCGTATCTTAGATTGTCTTAAAGTAAATGGTGAGGTAGAAAATAAGGGTTCCATAAACATCAACACTGCCCCTATGGAAGTATTGATTGGTTTACCCTACATGACGCAGGACCTGGCCAAAGCTATTGTGACCTATCGACAGAAATATGGTTCATTCAAAACAACCGCTGATTTATTAAAAGTGCCCGGTATGACGATTCCCATAGCTGTTTCAACAGAATCAGATTCTAACCAGGGTGAATTGGAATTATATCTTGCAAATTTCACTCATATTGCGAATTGGGTCACGGTAAGGTCTTATAATTTTACGATTACCTCTCATGCGAAATTGACCCATCAAAATAAAATTATTGCTGAAAAAACGGTTCAATCACTCATTTCGATGGTAGGTTCTAAACCGGAAACAATTTATGAAAAGGAACTTCTCCCCTAGTCAAGGGGACAAGGTTCGTGCAAGAATCTTTAAGACAATACAAAATCAATGAATTATTTAAGAGTTAAACAGGTTTATTTGGTGGTTGTGGTAATGTTGTTTTTCCATTATCAGGGCTTATCTGCCGGTATAAAAGAAGAAACGGGCTATAATAAACCAGCTAAGCCGACAGGTGTTTCAAAGGTAAAGCCAAAACCTGTTTCTGGTGATAATAAGAAGACCACTACAATTACTAAACCAGTAACAACTGAAGTTGCAAAACCAGTATCACCCACAAGTGTAGGTTCTGGTGGAAGTCAATATTTTGGTAATATAACATTACGATTTGATCCTCTGACTTTAAGAACTTTGGCAGGGTCATCTACTGCTACCCAAAAGATTGTATTAGACAATCCAAGGGGTGTTACACTGGATACAGTAGACATTTTAATTAAGTTTGATCCGCGTTATTTGAAAGTTGCAGATGTGTATCCAGGTCAATCAGGTGTTAATATTAAGTCATTAATTGATCCAAAAAGATTTCCTGGAATCCAGATAATATTTAATTATGTGGACAGTAACAAAGGCTTGATTCGATTTATGTTGAAGGGATTAAAGGATGGTGTTTATCTCGGTGGCGATTTAGCTGAAATTAACTGGCGGCCGATTAAACCGATACTACAGACTCCTTTAGCCTTTCAATTTAGTTCTGAACCGGGAATCCCGGGTACAGCAATATCAAAAAACAGTAAAGATGTTCTTGGCAGTTCTTACGATCCGCAAGATGGTGTTTTAAGTGGTGGTGTCATAATAACAAGCAGGTAGTTTGAAAATGATTGTTGACAGTGTCTTAAGGACGTAATATATTTCAGGTGACTGATGTTAAAGGAATTAAATATGCAGAACATGAAAACCATCAATAATCTGGAAAGGTCAAACAGCGATTCAGGTTTTACGCTTATTGAAATCCTGATTGTTGTCAGTATTATTGCATTGATGTCATCTTTGGGTTTAATCAATTTCAAAAACTTGATTGACAGGTCCAAAGATTCTGCGGTGTTGGCGGAAATGAGACAATATGGAAATATGTTGTCTATTGCCAAAGGTGATACAGGTGTCGTCTGGCGTCTGCAAGACTTACAGTTTTCCACAATGCCAACCATAGATGTTTATGGCAGACCGATTAATGTCCCTGCAGGATCCTCCTTTGAAGTAAATACCTCCCTTTGGAAAGGGCCCTATGTGACTTTACAAAACTCCCGGGCTCCGGACAATTCCCGTAAAGTAGATAGTGAAGGTTATCCCATTGATGTTTATGGTAATCGTTACATGATTGCCTTATTAAAAGTACAGTCAGGAACCACAACACTGATGGACCCTGTCAACTATGGACCCTCTGACCGGCCTGACCTTGCCATGGTCGTCAGTTATGGTCGGGACAGACAGCCCGGTCATGCTTTGAATAATAGTGTCTCGTTAACGCAGAAGAAAAATCAGTTCTGGCTCTATGTAGATGAAAAAGACTCTGATGATTTATATTACAAATTTTAACGGTTGAAGGATGAAACTCTAATGAACCGACACCTATCAATGAATCTGGATAACCGAGGTTTTACAGCAGCGGAAATCATTACTGTTGTAGCTATCATTGCAATTCTCTCCTTAATTGCTATTCCCAAGTTCTGGAGCCATACTGAAGAAGCCCGCATTTCTCGCGCAAAAGAAGAAATGGCAAGAATAGCGGATGCAGAAGCTTATGCCTACGCCCAGGCAGGTCAATACTTCCATTTAGGTAACTTAGTTGGGAATGAGCGCCTTGGTTTTAATATTGTTACTACTTGGGATTTCTATAACTGGCGGGACAATGGAAAGAATATTGACCCGGAAGTTGGAACGGGATTTGTGATTAATACCGTTCAAAACTGGAAGGGCCCTTATCTGACATTCCAAAGATCAGAATTACTGGAAGAAAGTTCCTATTGGCCCCTTGATCCTTGGAAACAGCGCTATATATTCTATGGACCGGTTACTTTGACTTCGTTGTCCAGTGAAACTGAATCGGGTTCAAAGATCCGGGTATGGAGTGCTGGACCCAATTTACGATTTGATTCTACAACCAGTATGCCGTGGGGTCCTGCCCAGGGTGATGATATCCTTTATGAGCGATAAAAACGAATTGACAAGATCTGATGTGGAGGCTGTGTCCATGACCTTTAAATCAACACACAACAAAAAAGCGGGTTTCTCGCTGTTGGAATTACTGATAGCTCTGACTGTTCTCAGTATTATCAGTTTGATTGCCGTAAATCGTTATACGGAACGAAGCGAGGATGCCCGGTCAAACGCGGCCCGAGCTGAAGCAAAGGCTATTGCCGACGGAATGCGACAGGCTGAAATTGATACAGGATGGTTTGTCACACTTCGTGCTCTGGATGATTATCCGGGAAGCGGTTCTGTAATCACTGAAACCAATGGTTTGAAACAGTATCGTATCGGTGATGAACCGGCACCGTATGCTTTTGATACCCTTGGCAACTGGTATTACCAGCGAATTGATACACGAAACTGGAAGGGACCTTATATCAATTATCAAAGTGTTGATACTACGGGTTCTGATGTGTCTATTGGCAGTTATGGAAGTCCTCTAGATCCTTGGGGCCGACCTTGGAAACTTTTTACACCTACACAGTTATCTAACCCCGTTCCGGGCGAAACAGATTACAGCAATATCCTCGACCGGTATGCCATTGTCAGTTATGGTCGTGATGGTTCCCCGGGTGACCGTGGCACATTACCTGGCCAGGGTGACGACATTATTTACAGATTTTAAACCTACAGGATGGTGATGATGATGAATCTAAGTATAAGACATGACCGCCGTGGTTTCACAATGATCGAGTTAATTGCGGTCATCGTCATCCTGAGTATCCTGACCTTTATCGTGACCGCTACTTTCAGTAAGCGGAATGATGAGGCCAAGAAAACAGCGGCGTTACATGAAATGCGTCAGATTGCTGATGCAGAGAAACAGGTTGAGATCCAGTATGGGTACTTTGTACCACTGACCGTATTGGATGACTTGCCGGTTGCTCCGGCATC
Organism: uncultured bacterium; assembly: GCA_964644695.1. GTDB lineage: Bacteria > UBP4 > UBA4092 > UBA4092 > UBA4092 > CAZXWN01. The sequence continues at coordinate 7,952 of CAZXWN010000014.1, read as the reverse complement.
CGTATCTAATGCGGATGTTATTGGTGATCATGCCAACTTCCTTATTGTTGACCCAGCGACAGGTGCAAATCCGGACCTTGATGCTGTACGGAATATCCGGGATATGCTGGCCGGTCGCTCAACTTTGAGCACAGATACAATCTTTAGTGGCCGGTGGAAAGGCCCCTATTTGGAATATCAGGCAGGCCGAAAGTATAACGATGGAGTCTTGGGTGCAGATATTCCCACAGACCCATGGGGTGGCCCGTATCGGTTCCTGAGCAAAGATGGTCGGGAAATTGATTCACGGGGTACCGTGGGTGGTACCGGATTCTCCATCAGTACCATTGGCCGATATGCCATTGTGAGCTGGGGAAAAGATTCCACAGGCAATACTGATGATGATTTATTCTATTCATTCAATTAATACAGCAAATATGACGGACTGGATGTGACATTATGATGAGGAAACCCAATAGCCCAAAATTACTATCCCGAGTGGATGGCTTCACCATTGTTGAATTGACCGTCGTGCTGTTGATTGTCGGAATTCTGGCCAGTGTGTTGATTCCGGTGGTGACCGGCCGAGTGACAGATGCAAAATATACCCAGGCTTTAGCCGATATCAATATGTTTTCGACAGCCGTAGAATCCTATAAAAATGACATTGGGGAATATCCTCCATCTGGGATTGAAAATGCCACGAAAGCCTTGCTTTACAGTACGGGCACAGTGACTTGGAAAGGTCCTTATATCCAGGTGCGTGAAGACCGGATTGAAGTATCCGGTACGACCTATCAATTATTGGATCCATGGGGTAATCCTTATCAATATGTGAGAGCCTCGGATTATGCAGGCAGCGATGGAACCCTTAATCCTAATCCACCCTCTGCCTTAGCTGCAGAGCAATACTATAATCCCTATACCTTCCAGATTTACAGTAAAGGGAAAAATGCCAAGACAGGTTTAACGACTCTGGCAGGTACTGATGTGGATGATGTGAACAACTGGTATGGTGATGAACGAAATCGTAACTAAGATTGCTTAATGAAAAAAAGCCCTCAAGGATTTGAGGGCTTTTTTATTTTATTCATTCTTTGAGGTAGTAAATAATGACAATTACCGGATTTCTATTATTAATGCTGATTGCTTTTGCTGTCGGCTCAGTGGCTAAGGAAATTGTTGGATTGAGCCGCAGCGGTTGTCTTGTTACCGTCGGGATTGGTTGGTTGGGTTCACTCCTGGGCACCCTGTTAAGTATGAAACTAGGGTTGCCGGAACCTTTCCCCCTGCAAATTGCAGGAAAGAACTTTCCGCTCCTATGGTCACTGATGGGCGCTGTATTATTTGTGTTGGTCGTCGCTGTTGTTTCCGGCCGCAAAAAACACTGATTCCTACCGAATATCAGGTAGTTTCGAAGTCTTTAGAGCGCGTTCCACCAGCTTGGATTCATAAGGAACCTGCACATGAGTAAGGGCTGTTGGAATAAAGAGTATCCGGTTATTTTTGAAGATGGACGGGTCAGCTTCATTATCAACACATATCTTAAAAGGGGTCCGGGTCTTGCTCAGAAGAGCCATTAATTCCGTATTTCTCCAGGCCAGATGTTGCGTAAAAATGGATATCAGTCGATGGTTGGATTTTGGGGCCCAGGTGGCAAAGCAGGATAATTGACCATAAGTAGCATCCAGCAAATAGGCCTCACTGACATTCACTCCACCCTTATTGACGATACTGCCCAAAGTGTAATAGGCTCCGGAATGTCCCATGATAATAACCTTCTTTAGTTTAAGTGGCTTTTTATTCAGTGATACTGAAGAATCCGATTGAAGCAGACTCAGTGCTTCATCAATAAGCTTCTTTGCCCCATCCGGGTCATCCAGTTTTCCATCCGTGGAATCGGGTGCTTTATAAGGACCCTGAGGGATAATCAGAATAGCCTGTTTCTTACTGGCGTCTAACTGTTCACCCAACTGATGTACGGATAAGACGCGGTCGAGACAAGCCATATTCCCATGAATATAAACGATTACATTAGCATCATTTCGGGGAACATATCCCTTCGGAATAATAATCGCAACAGTACTGTTGTTGTAATGTTCTTCAAATGAATAAACGGTTGAATTGACAGTGAAACCATTTTTACGGCTTTCATGTGGAAAAGGAGCCTGTTTCATATAGACCAGTGCAAACTTCCCATAGGCCGTAGTTTGCCAGTCTAATGTAGCCTCATTGGCCCATAACCCATTTGTTATGACACATAGTAGAAGGAACAATAGAACTCGAAACTTCATGATTTCACTCCTGGTTTAAGTTGAAGAGATAATCTGAACAACCCAATACTGGTTGTCACTGTGCACGATTTTACCATGTAATTTAAGCCATTGTATCCATACAGTAGATTTATTCTGATCGGGGTCCATTTTCCGGACAACTATATAGTTGATTTGCCATTCTTCTAATTTTGTCTGGAGGTCCTCAGCCTTTTGGTTTTTAGAAAGTAATAACTGCATGGGGGAAGGTTCAAATTCACTTCCCGAATAGAAAGGCCGATCAAGGTACCGGGCAGAATAATTAGTGGGCATGAGTACCATAGAATCCCTCGGTGTATTCTGATTGATATATTCCATGGCTGGATACAGGGGAAGTTCGGATTTCAGTTCCCTTTTAATGGAATTCTGAGTCAGGAGGGGATATAAACTATCGTGCATATCCTGATGAACGCCCCATTTTCCAAACAGGAATAAACTGAATAACACTAAACAAAACCAGTCGGCATAATGATTGATTTTTAAACTGGATAATTGCGGCTTTCGGATTCCTGCCGAAAGAATGGAGATGGAGGCTGCCGCCATGACCGGATAAATGGGATAGATGAATCGGCCATCCAATCCTCCTTCCATGTACAAATACAATATCCAGGCCGTGATACTGAAAAACATTAAAAACCGAACTTTGGAACCCACATGTTTCCAGAGAAAAGGTACTGCCAGAACACTACCGGCAAACAACATCAACATATAATTACCATTGATTGCGATTCCCGAAAACACCGTTATACTGTGGTTGATAAAGTCAGGAATACTCATCAGGGGATTCATGTGCCGAAGTGATGAAAATCCATTAGCAGCGGCCTGGTAATCCGGATAAAGGGGTAATTTATCACCGAATAATGGAAATATTGGATTTCGAGTATATATCCAGTGACGAATCAACCAGGGGAGCAATGGGAGGATGACACAAAGACTGTATAGAGAAAGAGAGCCGACCCATGTTTTAAGTGAACTCCTGTTTTTGAACAGGACAATAATTGTTGCCAGCCCCAGAATGAAGGGGGCATATATCACGGAGATTATTTTGATGGCGATACCCATACCCGCCAATAATCCAGCCAACCCCAGATATCGAATGTCCTGAGACTCTCGCCAGGAAAACCATGCCAGGATACTCGACATTCCCGCGAGCATCCAACCATTCTCATGGTAAGTAGTCATCGACATCCACGCCACCTGTGGCAGCATGAAAAAGACAGACGCTGCCAGCCAGGGTGTTCGTGAAGGTTTGGGGAAACTTTCACGAGTTATTCCATAAACGGCCCAGGCAGACAGTATGGACATAAAGGCGTGAAGTATCTTTGCCGTATAATCCCCATCTAAAGCCTGTGCCAGGAGATATAACATCTCCTGATTCATGGAATAGAAATGATACATCAGGTTTGGAATGTCGAAGATGATCCCATGCAGCAGGTAAATATGGGGAACGGTAACATGGTATTGAAGGGCATCCTGCCGAAGTTCCGGTGTCAGGGTAGAAAGCAGATTCAGGAAAATTGTGGTGAACAGGAAAATGGCGGGAATATGAAAAGACCGGGTTGAAAAATGAGTCCTTACCGTTTTAATGAAGGCGTAAAGTTGAGCTTTCCCCGCAGAAAATCGGGGTATGGCGGTCAGGGTGATTAAACCGGAGAATCCCCATAATACGACGGGATACAAAAGATGGAGGTACCCCAATCCAAAAACAGTCAGACATATTTCCCAGAATCCCAGAGTAATCGAAATAACAGGGCCTCGATAACTCCCCGGTTGACGGAGTCCCCAAAGTCCCAGTGTGACATCCCCCAGATACCAGGCAATCCAAATGATCCACCCTGCGATGACCGGGGACAGCATAATATTACAGGTCCTTTTCCTTGGAAGTTTTGGGATGGAACCACAAAGCAACAGCCAGACCTGTCCACAGAACCAAAACACCATATAAAGAAGTAAAGATGGAAAGGAAATAGTTATTAAAAACCCGGTCTGGAATATCTAAATTATCCATTTGAAATCCAGATGAAATAAGTATCCATGACAAGGCCAGGCTGATTTTGGGCCAGACAGAATCAATAGAGTCCCAGTATTTCCAGATAACGGCATAACCAAGAAACGCCAGTAAAAATTGATGATGTTCACAGTAAGCGACTGCCAGAAAAGTACTGGTTGCCAGAAGTCCATTTTCTAACAGGGTTTGTTTCAAGGCGACAGGTTTCCGGGAGACCTTCACAGCCATCAGGAGGGCGATCCCCACAGCAACTCCAATAGCCATTCCATAAGTGGATATGAAACTGGGAATGACATGTTGGGCCTGTCCTTCCCGGAGCAGGGCATAGAGGGAAATGTTTCCCTGATGCATCCAGTGGATTTTAACAAACTCGACATAAAGCCGGGTGTCCGTTAAAAATTTCAAGTGTGCCTGAGTCCCCAAAGCTATCCATGATATCAGGGCTAATCCCAAAGTGCCGAGGAGGGTGGATACCCAGACTCTGGTTTCTTTCTTCCATATCCAGTAAATAATAAAGACCAGGGGCAATAGTTTGATCATGATGGCCAGTGACAGGGCAAGGCCTGTTTCCCAGTAACGGTTCCGGGAGTAAAACCACGCCATTGATACCAGAAGAAACAGGGTAATGAAATTGGCCTGTCCACGAATAAGAGAATCAAACATGGGGCTGAAATTCAATAACATTAACAGGAGTCCCCATCTATACCAGGGATACTGATAGAGGGGACTGGTTTTTAACCAGGATTGGAACATGGCAACGGTGAGTCCCATAAATCCCAGATTAATGATTAACCAAACCATCCGGGCCCAGTTGAAATTGGGGAGCCAGAGAAAGGGTTGTAATATCAATCCCCAGAAGGGCGGATAATAAAACGACATGTGGTGGGCGTTTTTTACATTCATAATATAGGGATATCCGTCTCGGATGTGCTGCGCCCAGCCGTAATAAATCCCGAAATCAATACTGATATTATTGATGGTTCCCCATATCCCGTTATATCCAAAATTGATGAGAGTAACCAGACCTAACATCCATATAAACAAGGGTTTTTGATAGAAAGGGGTTTGTGGGTTCAACAGGGACTCCCTTCTGGTTTGGGTTGTTTCTCCAAGTCGGCCTGGGTATAAATCAGGTAACAATAAATCCCCCAGGTTATCACCATTCCCATGCCATCGAAATAACTGAAAATCTCAGGATGAGTAAACCAGTTGGTCCGGATGATGAAAGGGACATAATAGGCAATGATGGTTCCCACCAGACTGACAACAGATGCGACGATGGCCAGAGGATGTTGTCTTTTTATGGAGATATAGGCCAGGTAAAGCAGGCCGGGCAGGGTGATGGTGTATTGATGAGTTTCTCCAAAGAAAGATAACAGGGGGAGGGCTACCATGAATAACCCGAAAGTATTTTGTTGGGGTGAAGTTTTATTCTTTTGGGAGAGGTTGGCAACCGTTCCTGTCATAGTGGCGACAAATAATGCCCAGAGATAGTGAACAGGGAGGACTGGAAACTTCATGGGGAGATAACCCCATTCACGCAGGTTACACATAAGGGAATAAAAGGATACATTTCCAAAATAGTTTGGGTGAGATAAAACATATCGGGAATAGTGTTGACCCAGTAAGAAATAATCAATATGGACCTGCCATCCCAGGACCATCACCGACAGGATGACCTGGACTCCAACCGTCAGTAAACTCCAGAAAATGACCCGATATTCTTTACTGATGAACCAGTAGAGTAATAAAAAGGCGGGAGTGTACCGAGTGGTGATGGCTAATCCCAGACAGATGCCGGCAGTTCGTATCCATCCCTTTTGGCGGGCGAGGAAGGAGGCGGTCACTAATCCTAAAACCAGTAAATTGATTTGACCATTTTGGACGGTGACCCAGAGTGGTGGAAAATTCAGCGCCAATAAACATCCAATGGTCATCCAGAACCATTTCGAAGATTTACCCTCTCCGGGAACCAGATACCCCGCACAACAGATGAATCCAGTGATAATCAAACCATTTATCAATACCCAGATGTTTTTGGCAACGGGGAAACTGAACAGGAGGAAGGGCCGGAAAAAGATGGACCATGACGGGAAATATAAAAACCAGGGATGATCAGTGTGAGCGACTCTGGGGTCAGGGTTCAGAGAGAAGTTGTAATAAACAATAAAATCAACGCCCTGACTGGCAATGCTCTGGATAAATCCATTCGTGACAATATTCCAAATGGAAACCAAAACCATGAAGGCTAGAATTACTTTTATGAAAAGTTTATGAGATAACTCTTTATACATAATCTCAAATAGTTTACAGCGATTATCCTTGATTCGGATACCCTGTCCCGGTAAAATAACTTCCTTTTTTCCTTACCCACCCTCCGAATCATCCACGGACCAGCTCGGACTAACTCCGTGGATTCTTCGTTCTCACTGACGAAGCAGAAATGAATCGGGTCGGTCCAAAACCACAATTTTACCCGGTAATCATTTACCTTATTGCACTGGTTTGCCATTCCTGCATAACATGGATAGGAAGGAAAGAAATACTTCATTTGGGTCACAAAAAACATATGTTTGCTCCAATAAGTAATCTATGGTTTGGGCTGCAAGGGAAGTCTTTAAAATCTGCAAACTTTTCCTGTTTGCAGATTGGCGAATGATCAAAGTATTCGTTTAATTTGCAATTCCGTTTTTATGAAGGAAATTGATAAGTAAACGATTGTTTACTATAATAAGGGTAAACGGTAGTTTACTTTATGGAGAGGGTTTTTAGATGGAAGGCACTAAAGAAAACATTTTACATACTGCGCTTCGTTTGTTTGCGCGGAATGGATATGAGGCTGCTTCAGTTAGCGATATTGCCGGCGAGCTTGGTATTACAAAAGGGGCCTTATACAAACATTATAAAAATAAGAGGGATATATTCGACAGTATTGTGGAGCGTATGTATCAGATAGATGTTGAAAGAGCGAAGAAGCATGAAGTGCCGGAGGAAACATTTGATAAATCACCGTTGGCCTACCGCAATACTACTGTGGGTAAAATTAAGGTTTTTACTGAGGCGCAGTTTCAGTTTTGGGCGGAAGATGAATTTGCTAGTAATTTCCGTAAAATGTTGATTTTGGAGCAATACAGAAATCCAGAAATGGCGGAACTGTATCAAAAATGCCTTGTAAGCGGACCTGTTAGTTATATGGAAGATTTATTCCGTGAAATGATGGAAGAAGGTATTTGGAACAAAAACAACCCGAAACAGCTTGCACTTGAGTTTTACTCGCCATTTTATTTGTTACTAAGTATCTCAGATACAATACCCGACAAGAAAGAGGCCACTAATTTATTAGCGGCTTACATTGAGCAGTTTATAGAAAGGAACTCTGCCCACGGAAATAAAGGAGTAAAACAAAAGGTTTAATTAGAAGATAAGGAGTATGAATAATGGAAGAAATATCAATTCACGAATTAGATTTCGCTCGCATTAATGAATTTTTTACTGAACTTGAACGGCAGGGACCTGGTAGTTCCGAAGAAACCATCAGGGCGCTAGGTTTTATTGGAAGAAATCTTTCAAACAAAACAAAGATTGCTGATTTAGGCTGTGGTACAGGCTTTCAAACAATGGTTCTGGCACAAAATACAGAAGCAACCATCACC
>CAZXWN010000013.1:0-72933 GCA_964644695.1 uncultured bacterium | reverse complement strand
TCCTCTGGCTATTCCATACCTGGCGCTGGATTGCAAATAACCCCCTGTTCTACCCTTCCATGATAAACACCTCGCCGAATAATCAGGATACATATAGATAACTGATAATATTAGAGTTATAAAATATAAAGGGCCGTCGGTTTCTCAACCGGCGACCCTTTTGAATTCTATATGAACTAACTCTATGGGCTGTCTGTCTTCTGGTGTTTCGCAAAGTACTCCTCAAAAGCCTTCTTTATTTTCTGTTGGGACACATGAGGATCTTCCACGATGATCTTTGCGCCCCCAATAATATCAATGAACCCGACTTCCGTCGGATACCGGGGAACAATGTGGAAATGGATATGAGGGATACTCTGGCCTGAGGCCTTCCCCAGATTACACCCTATATTAAACCCGTATGGTGTGTACAGTTCTTCCAATATGTCAAGGGATATGTTCTGTAACTCGTTTAATTCCAATACTTCCTCTGTATTAAACTCCCTCGGGTCCTTTATGTGCCGGGTGGGAAATATCATTAAATGTCCGGCATTATAGGGATATAGATTCATCGTAACCGCAAAATGTGAACTCCGATGAACTAATAGGGTTTTAACATCCGGATTGCCATCTAATATGGCGCACAAAATACATTCTACCTGCGGACGATTCCCTTTGGCATAATTCATCTTGTTGGGTACAAATAAGTTATCTCTTACAACCATCGTTCAATCACCCCTGCTGGCGGGTCAACGCCATGTACAATCTCTGAAATTCTTCATGGGATCCAAAATCAATGATGATTTGGCCACCCTTACCTTTTGCGACCAGTTTCACCCGCGTTCCCAAACCCTGACGGAGCTTGTTCTCTAAATCCATCAGATTGGGATCGGCCGGTTTTAATTCCTTAGCCTTCCGGGGTTCCTTCAGCTTTCGGACGATTTCTTCCGTGAGTCTTACACTTAAACCTTTGTTAATAATAGAGTTAGCAACTTCTTCCATTTGAGGCTGCGTCGCCAAACCTAATAAACATCGGGCATGACCCATCGAAATTTGATTGGAAATTACCATTTTCTGAACCGCATCGGGTAATTCCAATAATCGCATCATATTCGAAACCGTGGACCGTTCCTTACCCACTTTCTGAGAAATTTCATCATGGGTCAGTTCAAATTCAAAAGTGAGTTGGCGGTAGGCTTTGGCCTCTTCTATCGGGTTCAGGTTCTCCCGCTGAATGTTTTCTATGATGGCCAGCTCCAGGGCTTCTTCATCGGTTACTTCACGGACAAGGGCCGGTATAACCGTTAACCCTGCCAGTTGGGAGGCCCGAAAACGCCGTTCACCGGCAATGATTTCATAACCCCGTTGCGCCTTCCGAACTAATATGGGAGTGATGACTCCCTTTTCTTTAATGGAAGCGGTCAGGTCCTTTAATGCTTCGGCAGCAAATTCCCGGCGGGGCTGGTATCGGTTCGGTTTGATCTGGTCCAGCGCTATGTCCTTCACTCCAGGGGTCTCTTTGGTGATTTCTTCGGGTTTATGGACGGAAACGGCCGGTTTTGGAGCCGGTTTGGCACTATTTTTCTGGATTAGGGCACCTAATCCCTTTCCTAAAGCGGGTTTTTTGGCGTTCATTGGGGATTATCCTCCACTGCAACAGCGTTTTCGGTCTTTTCTTCTTCAATGACAGCCGGTTCCGGGGTCTCTTCTAAAGCCGGAGCTAAATCTTCCGGAGCCACAGCAACTTGCTCTTCCCGATTAATGAATTCTTGAACTAAGGCGATGTAGGCCTGAGAACCTGCTGATTTAAAATCATATAAAAATATCGGCTGACCATAACTGGGGGCTTCCGCCAACCGGATATTCCTCGGAATAACCGTCTCAAAGACTTTCCCCGGGAAAAAGTCCCTTACTTCCTTCTCTACCTGACTGGTGAGGTTCATCCGGCCGTCATACATTGTTAATATGACCCCGGCCATCTCTAAACCCGAATTGATTGACTCTTTGATCAGATTGATTGTCTCTACTAACTGACCCAGACCCTCTAATGCATAATATTCGCACTGCAGGGGAACCACTAGGCGGTTGGCCGAAACCAGAGAGTTTAAGGTTAATAATCCGAGAGACGGCGGAGTGTCTATAAATATATAGTCGTATTGGGATAGAGCAGGGGCTAAAACAGATTTTAACCGGGTATCCCGGTCTTCCATCTCAACTAACTCGACCTGCGCTCCCGAAAGTGAACTGTTGGCGGGAACGACATCTAATCCCGGTACACAGGTGGTCTGTTTCACCTGGTCGAGGCCCGCATTCCCCATTAATAAATCATATATTGTATATTCCACTTCATTTTTATCTACTCCAACACCTGAAGTGGCATTTCCCTGAGGGTCTATATCTACTAATAAGACCTTCTTCTTCGCCGCCGCAAGACCGGCAGCCAGGTTCACGGCCGTCGTTGTCTTTCCAACGCCGCCTTTCTGGTTCGCTATCGAATAAATCAGGGCCATAGTCTCTTTTTCCATCTGTTTTATTGTGATTTTAATCCTTAAAACGGTTTTAGAATATCACACCTTAATATTCCTTGAATATCATAATTTACTATTATATTCCCGTTTTATGTTTCACGTGGAACAATTTAGAGGATAAATAATATCCATGTTTCACGTGGAACAATCGTTATAAGTTTAATAATTACAATAATCTATCTTATATTTCAGGAGAGTAGGGGATAAAAGGTAAATACTTAATAAATTAAATACAGAATATTGATATTATTAAAGTTATATAAATTATATCCTTATTATAAAGGCTTTTATATTCATCACAAAAATAAAAGCCCCCGAAGAATACCCGGAGGCTTTATTCCTTATCTATATTTTATATCTAAATTAAAGTCCTACTGTATCCAACCAGGCCTGTGCCATTAACGAATGACCTGCCGGAGTGGGATGGACTCCATCCAGTGACCAATACTGTCCGCTTTGACGGGTACACGCCTGAGCAAATATACCATCCATCGGGACATAATAAGCACCAAACTCACGCGCTATCTCCCGATAACGATAGATCTTCTCATTCAAATCTTCCCGCCATTTCCACCGATCTTCCCCAATTTCAATCAGGAAGGGTTCAATCATCACAATATCTCTTACTCCATTATCTTTTGCCTGATTCAAAATATCGCGGACAGACACTGCATAATCCTCCGCACTGGTATAAAGATCTCGATCAAATCGTCTCCAGGTATCATTCACACCTATTAATAAGGACAACACTTGTGGCTTCAAATCCAGACAATCCTTCTTCCAGCGTTCCTGAAGCTGTACTGCCCTGTCCCCACTGACTCCTTTATTAATAAATCTTAAATTCAACTCCGGATAAGACGATAATAATGTTGCCGCAGTAATAAAGGCGTATCCCCGACTTAAGTCATTAATATCTTCATAATTCCGACATGCATCAGTAATCGAATCACCCTGGAACAAAATTAAATCATTAGGTTCTAATATCATGATATTCCTCTAATCATTAATTATTTATTTCTAATTAGAAATTATAATCCCTTTAAACAAAGTTTAAAATCTTTCCGGGGGATAAATCCCCCGAACCCCCAGAAACCCTTTATCCACAAAATAACTTTTCCACAGAGCAATCCTTATTACTGGTTTATCCCCATGGGTTTTATGTCTTTATTTTAGTAATGTTGTTATAACCGGGGGATATGTGTATAAGTCGATTAATCCCCAATTTTCAAAGCGAATATTCACTTTGGTCTCTGGGGATAACTTATCCACTTATCCCCGCTTTCCACAGGTTCCTTGACACCCCCTCAAAACCCCTGTTGATTCATCCACTGAGGAATCCTGTTACTGTGGATAAGTGGATAAGATTGTTGATAATATTAGAGTTAATGTTTTGCCAATACGGCAAGAAAAGTTCAAAGTCCTGATTTGATGCGAGTTTTAAGGCTTCGAGTGTTACCTGAATTTCATAAAAGTTGTCCACATATCCCCAGAGTTATCCACAGGCAGTTAAACCCGCGAAATATCAAGGATTTATCCCATTACCAATATATAAATAGCCGGGTTGTCCCCAATCTGTGGATAACCCCCTGTGTATTGTGGACAAAGGCCAGTTGGGTATAATATTGACTAATGCTAAAGAAAATCAATATTCGAGATTTATTCGGTGTGATTCTGTTTCTCATCATGGGAACAGGGTCGGTGTATCTTTTTTGGTCAGCGTATAGAGACCAGTTTTTAGTATTTCGGAACTTATTCGCCATTTTTGTGGGGAACCAGTATGAGTTTTCTGTTCCGAAGGGGTTTTTGGGTGGAATATCCACGGGAATGGCTGCCCTGGTTTTGTATGGGACAGCGGGATATCTTTCCTGGACATTGATTCGAAGATATACTCGGTTTCCGTACCAGGTGAGTCGATGGATGTATTTACCTCTGGGATGTTTAGCAACTTATCTGGTATTTTTATTTCCCGCCATTTTTAAAAGACTCTATCCGGTTACGGTCTGGTTGGGTGTACTCATTATTATGGGGGGTGCCGGGTGGGTTTTGTATCGGGCTAAACCGGAAGATTCTCCGGAAAAGAAAATGTTCCGGATCTCCGATGAGAAAGATGGATTATTTTATGTTGCCGCTTCGGTTTTAGGGATAATCATCTTCTTGTCTTTTTATCATGCGCTTTTATATCCCGAATCTTACTGGGATTCGCTCATTTATTATCTACATTACGGTAAAATGACCTGGCAGCAGCACGGATTCCCCGTCTTATATTCCGGACAGGTGGGTCTTGGCCTGGGCGCAAATTACCCCCACATGTACCATTTACTCTGTGCTATTCCCGTGACGGCTTTCAGTCATTATTCTGATTTAGTCGGCCAGTTGATGAGTCCCATGGCCGGATTAGTGGCGACGATTTTAATTTATCAAACGGTCTTGGTTATCTTTCGTTCCAGACGGGCAGGGGTTCTGACGGCCTTATTATTTCGGTCAATTCCATTGGTGAATGTGTATTTTACCTATGCGACGGATTACAGCCTGGTGATGATGTTTACCGCGGCTCTGTTATACAGTTCCGCCTGTTTCATTCGTACCCGGCACCCCTTGTGGCTGGTGATCACGGCCGTTTTTGCGGCCTCCCTGTCGAATATCAATTATCTGGGTTGTATCATGGTGCCGGTTCTGTTGTATCTGGCCGTTTGGGGCAAAGCAAAAGTGGAGAATAAATCTTCTTATCTCCGGTGGCTGGCGTGGTCAGTCGTTATCTATCTGGCAATAGGTCTTCCCTGGTATTTCCGGAATCTGATTGTTACAGGGAATCCGGTCTATGCGTTCTATCCGGAAATCTTTGGCGGGAAACATATTGATATGGACGTTCTGAAATCCTGTTTCCATGAATGGTACGCCAATGGGATAGGCGTTCCCGGGGATACGATGGGACAGCGGCTGGTGAATGCTCCGATGTGGCTGGCGCGGATTTGGCAGGTAAGCCCGTTTGTGATGGGGCTGTTTATTCCCGCGGTGATTTATCTTCTGGTAGGAACTTCTCTATGGGAAAAAGAGAATCGAGTCCGGCGTGAATTTGCTCCGGTTGCTCTGGGGGTTGCTTTCCTTGGACTGGGATATCACATTATTATTTCCAACCTTTATATTTATCAGGTGTTGTTTATGTTTCCGGCGATGGCTTTGGTGCCGGCGTTTTTGATGTATGACCTGAAGGGGACAGCCCGGTACTGGAGATATTCCACGGTGGGGATTGTGTTTGCGGTGGCGTTGATTCCGGGGGTGTCCATGAGTCTGATGGGGCCGAAACTGATGTCGCCGGATTTACGGGCGTTTGCCCGGCCGGGTATGAATCAATCGTCGTTTTATCTGGCCAAACTGGGAGAGTATTTCTTTGTCATTGATTTCATCAATAAGGAATATCCCAACACCACATTACTGACCCATGAGAATCGATATCATTTATTTTCAGACGGAATCACGTTCCGTCATCTGGATGACTGGGATATTATTCCACTTTATAAGAAGACTGATTTGGCGGAAAAATATCAGGCTCTCTGGGATAAGGGAATCCGGCACTACCTGTATATTCCCAATGAAGATAATCATCCTATCCTGACTCAACTGCAAATCCCGGAAATGATAGCGGCCGGCTATCTCACACTGATGATGGATTCAGGCGGGTGCAGGCTTTATGAATTGGTGCCGCCTGCATCACCGATTACGCCATAGGACTATCTCTCTATCTGCGGCAGGCAATGTAACATGTCGTCCGATAGGGTCGGGTGATGAATCCCCCGTGATCTTCTATGACTTCAATGATGTCCCGAAATAAAATCTCTTTCGTTGTCGGGTCCATGATGCGATGGTCAGAAAAGGTATCCAGGAGTTTCACATAATCATCGGCGCTGTATTCTTGTTCCCAGGGATATTCCAACACATGGACAGGTTTGTAGCATCTACTTTCATCGATTTGTTGGAGGCGTTTGGTGGTGCGTTCTTCACAGGAGCCGGTGGGCCGGTTCCTGGACATCTCTGGGGCCACTCGTTGATAGACACTCTGAATGTCTTGATATAACAGTGTTTCTGGGGAGTAGTGCATATTCCAAAAGAAGGCAAAGTACCCTTTTTGCTTTAATAAGCTGGCGACTTTTGGATATCCAACCACGGGGTCTATCCAGTGGAAAGCGCTGCCAGAAATAATCAAGTCATAAGTGGCATTGTTGAAATCCCAGGTTTCAAAATCTCCATTTATGAATTGGAGTTTAGGGAAATCTTTCATCTTTTCCCGGATAAAGTCTATGGTTTTATCCCCAATATCCAGACAGGTCATGGAATAACCCCGCTTGGCGAAGCTGACAGTAGCTTGGCCGGTACCGCAGCCAATCTCCAGAATTTCACCTTCCGAGGGAATGCCGGAGATACGGAGAATATCCTCAATCATTGCCGGCGGGTAAGTCGGTCGGTAGGCTTCATATAACTCCGGGATTTCATTAAAGGTGAGCTTTCGTTCCATGGGGGCTCCTGTAAAAGTAAGTACGGTATTAATTTTACGCTGAAATCGAACAGGTATAAAGCCCAGGGCGTTGAAGAACAGGGCAAATATACAGGGTGAACGACGGGTTTACGGAGAAGTTCACGGGGGTGGGGTGCCGGATAGAAATTCAAAGTAATCACCTGAAACAGGATGACCATGTGAGGGTCGTACCCGATTCGTATCTGGTTCGTTTCAGGAAGCGGAGTGGACACGCATGTCAAGATGTGAGGATGAGTGATAGGTCCAATGGGTCTTATAGGTCCTATGAGTCCAATAGGAATAAGGCAAGGAGTAAAGTAAGAGCAGGAAAAGAGTAGGGAATATGTGGGGAATAAGAAAAAAAGTTATATAATGGTAAATGTTTATTTGGGATACAATCCAACGAGCGTTAAATATATAGCCAAAAGAATGTGGGGTACAAAGGAATGCGTAAGGTAAAACTATTTGTAGCACTATTATTATTAAGCTTTATTGGGATACAGGTTCATGCTGAAACAAAGGAGCCCGCATTAAGCAGCGCTCCCCCCAATCCCGCCTTTACACAATTTCAGAAACAAGTAAAAATGGGGAAAACAGAATCACTTACGAAAGAATGGAATGGATTAGGTGAAATACCCGAACCCATAGACCGGTCCTACCTGGATAAACTTTATGCGGCCTCCGAGAAGGATTCTTCTTCAGCGGACGCACTACCTTCTTCTTATGATTTACGAACAACCAACCGTCTTCCTGAAGTGCGTAATCAGGGTTCCTGCGGGTCCTGCTGGACCTTTGCATCCCTTGCCAGTTTAGAGTCAGGGATGTTGCCCGGTGAGTCCTGGGATTTTTCTGAGAACAATATGAAAAATACTCATGGATATTTATATTCTCCGTGCTTCGGGGGAAATAAGACCATGGCAGCGGCTTACCTGCTCCGATGGTCCGGTCCAGTCCTGGAATCAGACGATCCCTATAATCCATCAGATGTGAGTGATTCACTGTTTTTTAATCCTGCCAAACATGTCCAGAACATCTATTGGATACCAGCGACACCGCCCAGTCTTAAACAAGCTATCATGAGCCACGGCGCCGTGCATGTCAGTATGTTCTGGAATCCTACCAATGTTGGATATAACCCCGCCTGGGCCAGTTATTATTATCAAACGCCTACCTCGACGAATCATGCCGTCGCCCTGGTAGGATGGGATGACAATTTCAGTTCCACCAAATTTACACCCAATGCGCCGGGTAACGGTGCGTATATTGTCCGAAATAACTGGGGCAATGTCTGGGGTCAGGAGGGGTATTTCTATCTTTCGTATTATGATGCGGTTGCTCCTGTCCGTGCCGCCATCTATACCTCGGCACAAACCACCAGTAATTATCATCATATTTACCAATATGACCCCTTTGGAGAAACCAACGATATTGGATATTCAAATATCACAGCCTGGGGCGCCAACATCTTTACCGCCCAGTCCGATGATACGATAAAAGCAGTTGGGACTTATTTTGCCTCTCCAAACAGTTCCTACAGTCTCTACATATATAGAGGTGTAAACAGTTCTACCAGTCCTCTTTCCGGGACGCTGGTTTATCAATCCACCGGTTCCATTGCCACCGCCGGTTATTCAACTATCAGCCTGGCCTCTTCGGTTTTTGTCCCTGCCTCCCAGAAATTCTCAGTCGTGATGAAATACATCACCCCGGGGTATGGATATCCCCTCCCGACAGAATATCCCGTAAGTGGATATTGCACCACCAATTCCAATGCGGGGGAAAGCTGGATCAGCCAAAACGGAGCAGGCTGGACAGATTTAAAGAACGCCGGAGGTGATTTTGCTTCCGCCAATATCTGTATCAAAGCTTATGCCATGACCAGTACCGCTCCGGTAATCGTTGCGCCCAATGTAAGTACCTTCCCTGACTTCAAACTGTTTAAGGGGAGCGCTGCTGTTTCAAATCTGGTTAACTTGGAAGATTTTAATACCGGGAGTGTCGGAACCACCTATAGTCTGACCCAAAACTTTATGAACTTAACTTCATTATCCGGAAGTACCGTATCACAAGCAGGATATGCCAGTGCGACGGTGGGTTCAAATCTTTTCCGCATTACGAATACTGCAGGATTTGGAATGGCCGGCAATAATATCCGGTATTCCACCTACAATATAAAGAAACTTCCCTATCTTGCCATGCGTCCGAACAGCTCAGAGAACTTCTATATCAGCGACTATGCTTATGACAGTGCGGGTAAGGCTATCCCCGCCTCCTTCGGTGATTCATGGGGTTTATTCTCGATGGACACTGTGACCCTAACTCTTATCAGCGGTACATGGCCAAACACTTCTTACATTCGGCTGACCACTTATAGCGGGTTTAATTCAAATGAGGCCACCTTATATGTGAGTGCTTCCCCCGTTGATATGACGAGTCTTGCCGCGGTATCAACCGCACGGGATATTGTTATCGAACCTTTGAAAGTGTATCCTGATTTACTGGCGGGGGGTACTTTCAGTTCCAATACCCAGTTTGCCGCCAATTATGGTATTGAAGAAATTTCAGGGTTATCATTACCTACCCGGTCTTACCAAGCGACCGTATCTGATTTGGGTGGCCGGTCCCTCCCCGGTGTCATTGCCTTTGCGTTCAATGGCACTTCCCAAGGCGTTAAACTGACTCCGAGTGTCAGTAATATGGTGGATTGTTTATCAGATACCTGGTACACAGCCCGAATCCGTGTTTTTAGCCCCAATCCCGGGAACTCCATGGAAGCCCAACTGTATAACTTCCGCGGTATTATTCCGGCAGACAGTACGGTGGATTTAGGTGCCAACATTTTATTTGGGGTGCCAACCACCTGGACATGGATTGATATTCCCATTCGTACAACAAATACAGGGAAAGGGTATCCTCAAATCATCTTGAAATCCAGTTCTATCGGTACAACTTATCTCCAATCGGTGCAGTATTTCACTGGAAATCCCCAGCTGATGGAAACTCATGGAAATAAAGATGCCCATTATGCTTATTCGAAACCAGCCTCTTACAGTCAGTTAACTTCAGGCTGGGCCACGGGAGAAATCTATGGAACAGAAACACCTGTTGGTGTAACCTTTGGTTTTGATGGGGGAACCTTAACACTGGATTACACTGGAGCCGCCACTGGAAATAACCAGAGAGGGTCCAAGGTAACAGCCAAGACTCCAGCCGGCGGCATTTATACCGCCCCATCTAATCAGGGGTATCAGGCCGGCATAAAGATGAATGTTGAAAAGATGTCCGGGAGTTTCAATTCCTATGATGCCATCCTGTTGTTGGCCTGTTATGGTGTAGAGAGTAACGGGGGAGCCGATTTCTGGAGTCCCGGTGGACAGTTGATTGCCTCCGCCCAGTTTGGAGATATCAGTAATGGATGGCATTACCTGGTTGCTCCCGTGCGCCGGCCCTGGCAACAGGTTCAGTATATGACCAAAAACAGCAGTACAGGGAAAATCAAAGTCATGGAGACGGATTTCATCCGGGATATGGATGAGCCCAATTTGTACCGTGACTGGCACAGCTACTTCTTTATGAGCAAATAAATTTCTAATAGTTACAAACAAAGGGTAGGGCTAATCAGCCTTACCCTTTTTAATTTGTAAAATAACCAGGCGTATTCGCTTAAAGTTAATAAATAACTCGCTTTTTAAGCAAGATAGTATACAATCTACATATTAATCAAAAAAATAATAAGTGAAAAATATATAAAACAATGGGGTGTCCTGATGATGTTCAAAGTTAAGATGCTGGCAGTATCTCTTTTACTATTTAGTTTGTTTGCACTCAATGTCTATGCTGAAACAACGGAACCAGCATTAAAGAAAGCGCCACTTAATCCCGCTTTTACAGAGTATGTGAAAAAAATAAAAACGGGTAAAGCCCAGTCGATTACCAAAGACTGGTACACTTTGGGGAAAATCCCCAATCCCATTAACAGGAGTTATCTCAAAAATCGCGCCGTTGCTCCTGATAAAGATTCTGAAGCATCAGCCTTATTCCCAAGTTCTTATGATTTAAGAACCACCGCACGTCTGACAGCCGTTCGTAATCAAGGGGGCTGTGGGTCTTGTTGGACATTTGGAACTCTTGCTTCTTTGGAATCAGGGTTGTTACCGGGTGAAACATGGGATTTTTCAGAGAACAACATGAAAAATACCCATGGTTTTTTATGGACCCCCTGTGATGGTGGAAATGACACAATGGGGGCGGCTTATCTGCTCCGGTGGTCCGGTCCGGTTCTGGAAACAGCGGATCCTTACAGTACCGTTGACTATAATAATTCACCCTCAAACCTCACGGTCGTAAAACATACTCAGAATGTGCATTGGCTGTTTTCTTCAAATGAATTAAAAAAGTCCATCATGAATCATGGGGCGGTTGCCGTGAGTCTGTATTGGGAGGATACCTGTTACAACTCCACCAATAAAGCCTATTATTGTAATGACTCCACTCAATATACAAACCATGAAGTCAGTGTTGTCGGATGGGATGATTCTTTCAGTTCTACCAAGTTCGCCCAAACGCCTCCGGGGAATGGTGCCTGGATCATCCGAAACAGCTGGGGTTCCAGTTGGGGTCAGAGTGGTTATTTCTATCTTTCTTATTATGACCAGACCGGTCCATCTGAAGCCACTTTATATTTACCTCCGCAATCGACCACCGTATTTAATCACATTTATCAATATGACCCGATGGGGAATACCAATGATTTAGGATATTCGCGAGCAACAGCCTGGGGTGCCAATGTCTTCACGGCACAGTCCAATGACACGATTATGGCTGTGGGTACTTATTTTCTGGTTCCCAACGCCTCCTATGAATTGTATATATATAAGAATGTATCCAGCACAGGCCCCAGAACCGGGACACTGGTTTACCAGTCCACCGGATCGGTTGCTACCTCTGGATTCTCGACCATCACCCTGAGTTCGACGGTTTTTGTTCCTGCATCCCAAAAGTTTTCAGTCGTTTTCCGATATATGACACCAGGTTATAAGTATCCTATTCCAGTCGAATACCCTGTTACTGAAGCAAACAGTGGTGTTGATTTTTGTACTACGGCATCCAATGCCGGTGAAAGTTGGATGAGTTCCGCAGGGTCTTCCTGGACAGACTTGAAAAATAGCAGTGATTCCGATATTGCAATCAGTAATGTTTGCATCAAGGCTTATGCCGTGACTTCAACCGCCAGTGCAGCCACAATCACACCGCCGTCATTCGGATTTTTGCCAGATATCAAAATGTTTAAGAATGCCAGTTTAACCTCTAACTTGTTTGCTTTGGCTGATTATAATCTCGGAGAACCGGCCACCAGTTACAACATTTCCACCAACTTTTTAGGGAACACTTCTTTATCCGGAAGCACTGTATCTCAAGCCGGGTATTCAACCCCCACTTCTGGGAGAACCTATTTCACCATGACCAATGGTGGAGGGACCTCTTCCAGTTACAGTCTTGTCAGGTATTCAACCTACCAGATGAAGAAAATGCCCTATATTGCCATGAGACCCAACAGCTCTGAAGATTTTTATCCGATAGATTATGCGTATGACATCAATGGGAAAGCGATTCCCGCCTCCTTTGGTGATGCATGGTGGGTGTTCTCGACCAGTACGGTTTCATCTTTGATTGATGGCATTTTTTCATCACCTTCTTCTATCCGGTTGGCCACATATAGTGGGTTTACAGCTTCCAGTATGACCTTCTATGTAAATGCGTCCCCCAAAGACTTGGCCACCATAGCAGATGTTACGACTGCAACAGACATCACAACAGAACCCTTTACGGTATATCCCGATTTGCAGAAAGGCGGCACTTTCAGTTCCAGCAGTGCTTTTGAGGCAAACTTCGGTATTGAAGCTATCGGCGGCCTGACGCTGCCGAGCCATAGTTATGTGAGTACCGTTTCTGATTTAACCGGCCGATCCCTCCCCGGGATTATTAGTTTTGGATTCACAGGGAGTTCACAGGGAATCAAATTGACACCGCAAATCAGCAATATGGTGAATTGTGTTTCCACCACCTGGTACACAGCCCGGATCCGTGTTTGTAGCCCCACTCCGGGGAATACCATGGAAGCGCAGCTGTATAATTTCCGCGGTATTATTCCGGGTGACAGTACAGTAGATTTGGGTGCAAATATTCTTTTCGGTGTGCCGACCACCTGGTCCTGGATAGATATTCCAATTTATACAACTTCTACCGGAAGAGGTTATCCGCAGATCATCCTGAAAGCCAGTGCCCCCGGAACGATTTATCTACAATCTGTACAATATTTCAGTGCTCCACCCCAAATAATGAGTGCCGTAGGCAATATTGATTCTAACTATGCCTATTCGGAACCGTCCACTATCGGCCAGTTAACCACAGGCTGGGCAACCAGTGAAATCTACGGGGCTGAGACACCTGCGGGTGTGGCCTTTGGTTTTGATGGGGGAGCATTAACCCTGGATTATGCGGGAGCTGCCACTGGAAATAATCAGCGTGGTTCAAAGGTGACAGCCAAGACAGCCGCAGGAGGGATTTACACGGCGGCTGCCAACCCAAACTATCAGGCCGGCATGAAAATGAATGTGGAGAAGATGTCGGGTACATTTAATTCTTACGATGCCATTTTGTTGATGGCTTGTTACGGTGTCGCAAGCAATGGTGGAGCTGATTTCTGGAGTGCAGGAGGTCAGTTGATTGCCTCCGCCCAGTTTGGTGATATTAGTAACGGATGGCATTACCTGGTGGCTCCGGTCCGTCGTCCCTGGCAGCAGGTTCAGTATATGACCAAAAACAGTAGTGCCGGAAAAATAAAAGTCTATGAAGTCGATTACATTCGGGATATGGATGAGCCGAATCTGAATATCGACTGGTATGATATTCTGTTCTAACAATAGCGAAATCTTCATAAAGGACGAGGTTATCCGACCTCGTCCTTTTTTGTTTTCAGAGGGTATTTATGTGTGAATATGTTGAGACAGGCAAGACTCAATAATTAAGACCTTTCCTCTGCGGCCAGCTCCATATTTGTTTCCCGCGGGAGAGTTTCTTCTCTGAACCTGCATTCAGGAAAATCACTTCCGTCACTCACGGAATAGAGTCCCGGGCAAATAGTGGGAACCAAGCATTGATATGCCTGAGGATAGGGAATATTCAATTCCCTGAATGCCCCGTTTTTAGTGAGTGTTTGCAAGGGTTTCCCTAATGGGTGCGCATGAATTGTATAAAAGGCTGTACCCATCAGGAAAAATATCAGTACACACAGTAATCCCATTCGTTTTTTCTGCATATAAAACCACCGGCTAGTGTTTTGTTGAATAATATCACTAATTGGAAAATATCAACACTATTTTTTACGAGTTAAAAGCCGATGGCGATAATTTGTAGGACATAATAAAACCCACCCTGAATATAATCGGGGTGGGTTTTATTGGCTAATCAAGTCAAAAAGGGATTAAACGAGCAGCTCACCTTCCCGCATTACGATTTTCCCGGCAACAATCGTATAGACAGCCTGCCCATGGAGCTGCATCCCAATAAAGGGGGTGTTCTTACAGAAGCCATGAAGCCAGTCTTTAGTCACCATGAAGGTTTTATCCGGGTCAATAATAGTGATGTCAGCAACTGCACCTTCTGCGAGATAGCCCCGGTCAATTCCCAAAATCCTGGCTGGATTGATAGTGAGTTTAGCAAGAGCCTGTTCAGGAGAGAGAACCTTCTTATGTACCAGCTCTGTAAAGGTCAGGGGCAACAGGGTTTGTAATCCTATAATTCCAAAAGGTGCCCGATCATATTCCTGTTCCTTTTCTTCCGGGGAATGGGGGGCATGGTCAGAGGCAATAACATCAATCGTTCCATCTTGTAATCCCCCAATGACAGCCTTCCGGTCCTGTTCAGAACGGAGAGGAGGATTCATTTTAGTATTGGAATCAAAGGACTGGACTGCTTCGTCTGTCAGAGTGAAATGATGGGGGGTTGCTTCACAGGTTACTTTAATTTTTTTATGTTTGGCATTGCGTACCAGTTCAACAGAATGCTGACAACTGAGATGTGCCACATGATATCGGGCTTCGGTCATTTCCGCCAGCATAATGTCACGAGCCACAATGGATGTCTCCGCCACAGAAGGAATGCCACGTAATCCAAGAAGTGTGGACCAGTATCCTTCATTCATGACACCGTCACCGGCCAGGATTTTATCTTCGGCATGTTGAATCACCGGCAAATCAAAGGCGATAGAGTATTCCAACGCCCGCCGCATAACTTCCGAATTCATGACTACCACACCATCATCAGAGACGGCTACCGCTCCGGCGGCCTTCAAATCACCAAATTCTGTGAGTTCTTCCCCTGCCATATTCTTGGTAATCGCGGCAATGGGAAAAACATTAACAGCACCTTCCTGCTGGGCTTTGGCCAGAATAAGAGAGACTCCCGCCCTGTTATCAATAGGAGGTTGAGTATTCGGCATACAGGCCACGGTAGTGACTCCACCAAGAGCTGCTGTCCGGGTACCGTTTGCAATGGTCTCCTCATCCTCACGACCCGGTTCACGAAGATGAACGTGCATATCAATCAATCCGGGAGAAACCAGCCAACCCTTGGCATCAATAATTTCTGCACCGGCAGATTCCAGGTTCATTCCGATTTTGGCAACTCGTCCATTCTCTATCAACAAGTCTGTTACCTGGGATTCGAGCTTTACCGGGTCCACCAGTGTCCCGTTCTTAATTAAAATTTTGTCAGCCATTACTCACCATTTCCTGTCATGATTCAATTTATGTGCCGGCCAGTGGATATGGCCGATTGTGCTCTACATACTCTACTATCAGCCCATCGGGATGCCGAAGAGTCATATTTCGTCCCGTGGGAACTTCCCGGATGTCTCGGATAATCTGACTGTTTAATCCTGTCAAAAGAGACCGGACTTCATCCAAGTTACGGACTAATACCGTCAGGACCGTTTCCCGAAAGGGTGCCAGTGCCGATTCAGTTCCCGCCAGAATCAGAAAATCACCCACCTGAGCTAATTCCAATCCCATCTGGTCATACTTGAATCGAAGTTCTGTCGTTTTACCCGTCAGCTTTTCATAAAACTCAAGGGTAACCTTGATGTCTCTGGTATAAACCCGAGTCAGTATTTTCAATATTTCCATAATCAGACAGAAATATTATTTGTCCTTGAGACCCAGAACGTCCTGCATATCATAAAGGCCTGCGGGTTTCCGAACCAGCCATTCTGCGGCTCGTAATGAACCAGGGACAAAGGTGTCGCGGCTTGTGGCGCGATGCGAAATTTCCAGCTTTTCGCCCGTACCCAGGAACATGACCGTATGATCACCTACTATGTCACCACCCCGAAGGGTCATGACCCCAATGGTCTTCCGATCTCGTTCACCCGTGATACCCTGTCGGCCATAACATCCTACTTCCTTAAGGTCACGATTAACGGCTTCCGCCACGGTTTCGGCCAATTTCATGGCGGTACCCGAAGGAGCATCCTTCTTCATCCGATGGTGGGTTTCCACAATCTCAATATCATATTCTTCGCCTAACAACTTGGCCGCTTCCGCCGCCAGCTTGAACAGGAGATTGACTCCCAGACTCATATTAGGGGAAAGCATCACCGGAATTTGCGCGGAGGCTTGCTTTACCTGGATTTTATCTTGTTCAGTCAGACCTGTTGTCCCAATGACAACCGGCTTTCCAAATTGAGCTGCTATCCCCAAATGTTCAAGTGTGGTTTCAGGATTGGTAAATTCAATCAGTACATCTGCCGAGGGTAAAACAGATTCTAAATCGTTACTGATATTTACCCCTAGAGATTTACCCAATCCACAGGCTTCACCTGCATCTTTTCCCATTAAAGGATGGGCTGCATATTCGATGGCGCCAACAAGTTGAAATTTCCCGGAAGCAACGGCGTTGGCAATAATCCGCTGCCCCATTTTTCCGAGTGCCCCGGAGACAATGAGTTTTATCATAATATCTATAAAATAACATGAATATGGGGTTGGATAAAAACAAGATTTTACCCAACCCCACGCATTTAAAAATTATCGGTACGGAATGGGGCAACAGGGAACCCTTCCCGATTGTACAAATTCACGGTCGGAGTGTCTGTCCAGTTGAACCGGACCTGCTGGGGGTCTGGGATTGCCGGGTTAGAAACAACCACCGTATTCTTATCCAAAACAGCCGTGGCCGGAACATATTTTCCATCCGCACCGCAGACTTCAAACCCTTTGATAGGTCCATTATCAGTTACTTTTAATCCGGAGCCCAAATCCTTGAAGGAAATCCGGAGTTTCGCACCCTCTTTGGTCATGGAGTTGAATGACGGGCTATACCCTACCACTTTATCCCCATAAATCAGCTTCTGCGCTGCCAAAGCAAGCCTCTTACCCACCGGTTCCTTATTAGTAGGGTGGATATTATTCAGTGTTCCCACATCATTAATAACCACCAGGGCGGTAGAATCCGTCGATGAAACAACTTTGGCCTGCGCTTCCATGATTTGTACCCAACCCTCATGGGTGGACACATTCGTCGGGGTATCATAATTCGGTAACTGGACTATGAAGAAGGGGACTGGGCCGAACTTGCCCCGCCAATCTGCTATCCACAACCGTAACAATTCCTCATATTGTGCGGACCGCCGGGCATTGGCTTCCCCTTGATACCAGAGGACTCCACGAATGGGCAACCCAACCAGTGGATGGATCATCCCATTGTAAAACCCTGATTCCCGGTAATATGTAAAGGGATTTGTCGGCAGTTTAGGTAATTGACTCAAATTCGTACCGGAATGGCTTTTCCATGCACCCGCAAGGGTAATGGATTCTGTGGTCCCACAGGATAGTTTAAGATTTTCCGGTGTTCCGTATAATCCGCCGCGGAAATTGATGTCAATAACCCGGACAGCAATAACATTTTTCCCGGGTTTCACCAAAGTACTGGAAATAACATAGGACCTGAAATAGGAAGCTCCATTTCGACCTCCCACAAAAACACCATTAAACCAGGTATCATCCATATCATCAATCGGACCTAAATCCAGTTTAAGATTCTGGCCAACCCACGAAGATGGAATATTGATAATTTTCCGATACCACCAACTTCCATCGGTACTGTTCAGGTCAGGGCACACACCGGGAAGAATGTCTGCTCTCCAGCCTGAATCATCATAACCGGGCTCATGATACCGGAGTGTTGTGGATTCATATTGATTCACAGCCGCCATCCACTTAACAGTGTCCAGATGGTACTGGTCTATCGCAGCTCTGATATCAATAGGAGTATGCGACATCGCTTTTACTTTTTCCCGGAGAGGCTCATATTTGAGCAGAGATTCCCGGGAAATCCATGTCTCAATGGGAGTTCCACCAACTGAAGACTGTATAATTCCGATGGGAATATTCTTGGCTTTATGAAGGTCTCGACCAAAATAATAGGCGACCCCCGAAAAGGTCGGTGTAGTGGATGAATTGCAATACTGCCATGACCCTGCAGGTCTCAAATCCAACCGGTCATAGGGTCCATAATTCATCTGGGTCCATGCGCGCAGAAGCCGAATTTGAGGATAATTGGATTTCTTGATTTCTTCCGGGGCACCTTTACACATCTGAAGGGCCATATTCATATTGGATTGACCTGAACACAGAAAAACATCTCCAATAAGAATGTCCGTTAATATCAGGGGTTCACCCTGGTCTCCCCGGATAACCAGTTTATAAGGTCCGCCGGCGTTATGTTTTGAGAGAAAGAGTTTCCAATGTCCCGTGCTGTCAGCTTGTGTGACGGCATAATCATTTCCAATGGCGGCGGAAACCCATTCGCCGGGTTGAGCTGTCCCCCATAATGGAATTGCAGCATCTCTCTGAAGAACCATTCGGTCAGTGAAGATATTGGCGGGTTGGACCGTTCGGGGACCGGGGGTTCCTTTCGGATTCAAGACCCGGTTGGAAACCAGTTTGATGATTTCCTTTTTCAGGGTGGGATTGTCTGTTAATCTGTCCATGGCGGAACAGCCTGTCATCAGAATAATGGACAGCACGCAGACAATACATAACGAAACTTTTAAATGATTCATTTTTCTCTCTCCTGAGATTTATCAAGATGTCCCATTACTATAACGGAAATACAGGAGAGGATGAAATGAAAAG
The DNA here is from genome assembly GCA_964644695.1 of uncultured bacterium. Taxonomy (GTDB): domain Bacteria; phylum UBP4; class UBA4092; order UBA4092; family UBA4092; genus CAZXWN01. Next base: position 53,722 of record CAZXWN010000013.1, on the reverse strand, counting down.
TTAAAAAGGGCTGGATAAATTAAGGTTTTATCCAGCCCTCATTGAATTAGAAATTATCGGTACGGAAAGGCCCGATAGGTAAGCCTTCTTTGCTGAATAAATTCACCGTCGGTTTATCGGTCCAATTATATCGGACCTGCTGAGGATCTTTTATCTTTGCATTGGAAACAACGACCATATCTTTATCTAAAACAGCTGTGGCTGGAACAAACTTACCATCCGCACCACAAACTTCAAATCCTTTAATAGGTCCCTTACCTGTAACCTTCAATCCGGAACCAATATTATTAAAGGAAACCTTCAATTTCGAACCTTCTTTGGTCATGGATTTGAATGACGGGCTATATCCTGCCACATTATCACCATAAATCAGCTTCTGAGCTGCCAGCGCAAGTCTCTTACCCACCGGTTCCTTATGGGTCGGATGAATATCATCCAGCATTCCCACATCATTAGTAACTATAAGGGCTGTGGAGTCTGTCGAAGCGACAACTTTGGCCTGTGCTTCCATGATTTGGACCCACTGTTCATGGGTGGACACATTTGCCGGGGTATCAAAATTCGGTAGCTGGACGATAAAGAAGGGAACTGGACCAAACTTGGCGCGCCAGTCTGCTATCCATAACCGTAACAGTTCTTCATATTGTGAAGCTCTCTGGGCATTGGATTCACCTTGATACCAGAGGACGCCACGAATGGGCAAACCAACTAACGGATTGATCATTCCATTATAAAAACCCGATTCTCGATTGTAGGAAAAGGGATTCTCTGGATAAGGAGTAAAGTTTTTTAGGTTGGTACCGGCATGACTCTTCCAGTCTCCTGCCAGAGAAATACGGCCTACTGTTCCACAAGACAGTTTCAGGTCTGCTGGGGCTCCTGTGAATCCGCCGCTGTAATTGAGGTCAATGACGCGCAGGGCAATTAGATTCTTCCCAGGTTTTACGAGAGTACTGGATATTGTATATGACCGAACAGTACTGGCAACGGAACGCCCATTAACATATGCGCCATTGAACCAGACATCATCAATTTCATCAATCGTACCCAAATCCAATACCAGGTTTTTCCCAGACCATGCGGCAGGGATATCAACCACTTTCCTATACCACCATGACCCATCCATGTTATCTAGTTCAGGGCATTTACTGGGGAGAATATCCGTTCTCCAGGTTGAATCATTATATGTTGGTAACTGATACCCCAGTTGATTGGCTTCATACCGGCTGAAACTTGCAAACCATTTGATCTTGTCTTGATTGAATTTTGCTATCGAGGCCGGCATATCGATGGCTTTATTCCCCATCTTTTCTAATTTTGTCCGGAGCGGTGCAAATTTGAGTAATGATTCATAGGAAATCCATGTCTCAATCGGAGTTCCACCGACAGAGGCCTGAACAAGTCCAACGGGGACTTTCTTGGCTTTATTTAACTCTTTGCCGAAATAATAACCTACTCCCGAAAAGTTTGGAGTACTGGAATCACCGCAATATTGCCATGACCCTGACGGTTGAAGGTCTAACCGGTCATAAGGACCATGATTCATCTGAATATATGCCCGCAGGAGACGAACTTGCGGATTGTATGCTCTGGCGATTTCCTTTTCCGCATCCAGACACGCTTTCAAGGTCATATTCATATTAGACTGGCCGGAACAAAGGAAAACATCACCTACTAAGATATCTTTAAGGACGATAGGTTCACCCTGTTCACCCTTAACAATGACCTCATAAGGACCACCCACCGGTTTTTCTGGCAGGACAATCCGCCATTTTCCTGCATTATCTGCCTGGGTGCTGACCCATTCTTTCGACATAGTCGCCGAAATCTTCTCACCGGGTTTGGCCGTTCCCCACAGGGGGATGGTTGTTTCCCGTTGAAAGACCATCCGGTCCGTGAATAGATTGTTCAATTCGACGGTCCGGGGTCCCGTTATGACAGTGCCTTCTTTCGGGACGATTGACTTTCCAGCATTGTTGTCCGCAGCATAACAACTCAGGGTTAAAACTGTGGATAATACTAATACGAACGATACCGATAACCTTTTGTGATTCATTTTCTTTTCTCCAGAAAAAATCAAGATGTTCCATTACTATAACGGAATTTTGAAAAGAGATTAAAGGGATTTTATTTATATATTTTTAACGCAGGATTTCCAAGTCTTTTTGGGGAGCGAGAGGGCGGGGTCTCTGGAGAAGTTCATAATAAGTTTGTCGGCAGCGGGGGCATAAATCAAAATCATATCGGACCCACACCTGATGGGTTAATTCTGTGGCGTCCTGTTTTTCCATCTGCCGGATTAATTCTTCCATTTCCTTCTTAAAATCCCTCTTCAAGTCATCCGCACTGACTACGAGGGGGTCCGGGGCTGCCCACATCTCCAGACGGACCAGGTATCGCTGGTCTTTGGGTGTAATTTGTTGACCACAACAATCACAATAAAATTCCGGCATACCATCAGTATAAATCAGAGCCTCAATACTTTGAAAGAAAATAGAATTTAGGGAATCATTCCACCCCAATTTTGGTTAATATAAGGAATCACCTTTACGATTAAAATCCAGATGGGAGTTTATATATGTCCAGAAAAAGAGTGTTAGTGGTCGGTGGAGTTGCCGGCGGGGCCTCCTGTGCTGCCCGGTTACGCCGAATGAATGAATCAGCCGACATCATCATCTATGACCGGGGACCGCATGTCTCCTTTGCCAACTGTGGGTTACCGTATTATGTCGGCAATGTCATTAAAGACGAAAGCCAGCTGTTGCTGGCAACCCCCGAATTATTCAAAAATCGGTTCAATATTGAGGTCAAAGTAAAAACCGATGTCACTGCCATTGATAGAGATAAAAAAGAAATTACCGTTAAAGATTTGACCTCTGGAAAAGAATATCAGGAAAAATATGATGCCCTCGTATTATCTCCCGGAGCCTCTCCCATTAAACCACCACTTCCGGGGATTGATTTACCCGGTATTTTTACATTACGGAACATCCCGGACAGTGAAGCTATCAAAAATTGGATGAAATCCCGGAAAACGGAAAGTGTGGTCATTGTCGGGGCTGGATTTATCGGCTTGGAAATGCTTGAAAACCTCTTCCGATTAGGACTGAAAGTAACCGTCGTGGAGATGCAGCCCCAGGTGATGCCGATCATGGATCCCGAAATGGCTGTCTATGTCGAACAATACCTCACTGGGGCAGGTATCGACCTGAAACTTTCCGAACAGGTCAAAGGTTTCGAGGAAATCCAGGGACCCCGTTTGCGAGTTGATTTACAGTCCGGGAATAGTATCACCACGGATATGGTCATTATGGGGATTGGGGTGAAACCTGAATCGGATTTGGCGAAAGCCGCCGGACTGACACTCGGGGCACGGGGAGGGATTGTCGTCAATGAATTTATGCAGACCTCTGACCCTGATATCTGGGCAATCGGAGATGCGGTCGAAGTCAAAGATTATGTAACGGGACAGCCCACCCAAATTCCGATGGCCGGACCGGCGAATCGGCAGGGACGGATTGCTGCCGATAATATCGCCATCACTTGTTGTGGTAAACCGGGTCAACTCCGGGCCTTCCGGGGAACTCAGGGAACTGCTGTCTGTGGCATCTTTGAAATGACGGTGGCAACGACGGGGGCCAGTGAAAGAACATTAAAACGACTGGACATCCCCTACCGCAAAGTCTATATCCATCCTGGCCATCACACTGCCTACTATCCTGGAGCTAAACCCATCCATTTAAAACTCCTCTATGCTCCGGAAACCGGGCTTATTCTGGGAGCTCAGGCCGTAGGGTCTGAAGGTGTTGATAAACGGATAGATGTGATTGCTGCCCTGATTCAAAAACAAGGGACTGTCTATGACATGGAAGACGCCGAACTGTGTTATGCCCCTCAGTACGGGTCCGCAAAAGACCCTGTCAATATTGCCGGAATGGTGGCCGCAAATGACCTCCGGGGAGATTCTCCCTTAGTCTGGTGGGAAAATGTGGCCGGGACGGAAGCCGTCATTGTCGATGTCCGGGAACCGATGGAATTTGCCGCAGCTCATTTGCCACAGGCCATGAATATCCCCTTGGGACAACTCCGGAATCGGTTGGATGAAATCCCCAAAGATAAAGAAATCTGGTGTCATTGTGGAGTCGGGCAAAGGTCCAATGTCGCTGTCCGTATCCTCCGGGAAAATGGATACAATGCCAAAAACTTGACCGGGGGTCTCCAAACTTGTGCGGCTTGCCGGTTCTAACGAAAATCCTACAACTTTAAACTGAAAAAGACGGGACCCATTCCCGTCTTTTTCTTTCCCCACAAACGAACCATATACGAATCGGGTCCCTCCCTCACCCCACTTTCTCCCCTCCTGTAAACCAACCTGTCTTATATCCAGATTGTAAATAATGTTTACATATAACTTGTAATATTTATTTACATATAATATACTGATATTAAATGGAAGGAAGGTGGGGTTGATATGTTCCGAGGTGAATTTATCAAAAGTTTAAGAATCGAAAATAAATATTCACAGGCAGATATTGCAAAGAAACTTGCAGTTTCCAGGCCGACCTATGATGCTATTGAAAAAGGAGAAAGTGAAATAACTCTTTCTCATGCTGGCATTTTGGCAGAAATATATGGAATTACCATTAGTGAACTTCTTGATGGAAAAAAAAGCACTCCTCAAATCATCATTGAATCAGATAGAAAAAAGGATTCCAATCCTGCCCCTATCCTGCGTATCAGTGTCCCCCAGAAAAATCAGAAGAAATTCAATGAAGTTCTCCTCTATATTCTTAACAAAGTCGGTGCTAAACCCAATGTAGGTCAAACTGTTTTATATAAACTCTTATACTTCATCGACTTTGATTATTATGAGAAATATGAAGAACAAATCATGGGGATTCAGTATATCAAAAACCATCACGGACCTACTCCCCGGGAATTTAAATATTTTGTCGACAAAATGATTCAGAAGGAAGAAATAACTGAAATTAAAAATAAACATTTTGGGTATGACCAAAAAAAATACCTTCCCCTTCGTGAACCTGATTTATCTGTGCTATCCGCTCAGGAAATAAAACATATCGACGAAGTCTTGGAACGATTCGGGGACAAAAGTGCCAAGGAACTCAGTAGTATTTCCCATGAAGATGTTCCATGGATTACCGCTGAAGATGGACATAAAATCGACTATGAAGCTGTCTTCTATCGGACATCAGCGACTTCCGTCAGGAGTTATAAGGAAGATTAATGAATCCAATTCATTATCAAAACATACCTGAATTTGATAAGGACCTGAAGAAACTCCTGAAACGATTCCCAACTCTGGAAGATGATTTAATAACAGCTCGAAAAAATGCCATTGAACTGTATCACATTCACAACATAGATAACCAGAGCGTCTTTGAAATTCCTCACCTGACCACCCAAAATATCCAAATCTTCAAGCTTAAAAAGTTTGCCTGTAAATCGTTGCCTGGAAAAGGTGTGAAAAGTGGCATCCGTATTATCTATGCCTATTGCCCCCAGAGCCTCAAGGTCATCTTTCTTGAAATATATTTTAAATCGGATAAAGAAAATGAAGATAAAAAAAGAATCCTTCTCTTCCTAAAAGATTTATAATTCAGGGGATAAATAAAAAGGCAGGGCACCTTAATGACCGATTCATCCACAAATACTTTTTACAATATTGATAGACCAATAGAACATATCAATGAAGATTCATTGCATCGTAGCGAGTTTGCAGAAAATCTTGCAAAAGCGATTGGTTACTGGGATGGTTCTGATAGCTTGGTTATTGCTTTATATGGGGAATGGGGATCCGGGAAAACCTCCATTAAAAACATGGTTGTTGAATCTATTAAGTCCCAAGATAACAAGACTGTTGTTCCCATTGAATTTAATCCCTGGTATTGGTCCGGTCAAAAAGAATTAATGGAAGCCTTCTTCAGAGAGATTGGTATTGGTTTCGAAGAACAGAATGAACCACTTTCTAAGAAATTTAAATTATATGGCAAAGTACTTACCTTTAGCTCATCCTGTATGAAAGCAATTGCACCACTCTCTCAATGGGTTGCTCCAGGCACTGGCACAATATTGGATAGCGTTTCAACAGGAACAGAAAATATTGCTCGGGCTCTAGAAGCCGGTGCGGAATTATCTGATAACCAAGAAAGCAATAAAAGTTTAAACGATATAAAGAATGAAATAAAAGCCTCATTAAAGGATAGAGAAAAATATCTCATCATTATTGATGATATTGACCGGCTTCCTCCGGACCAAATCCGAATGATGTTTCAACTGATCAAAGCAAATGCTGATTTTCCGAAGTTTGTATATTTATTAATGTTCCAGAAAGACATCGTTGAAAAAGCACTGGAAATCCCCGGTGAAAATATAAATGGGCAATCCTATCTGAATAAAATTATACAGATTCCTTTTGATGTCCCCATGGCTAACACGACTATCATTCACAAATATTTAGAAAATAATATTAAGAACATATTTGAGAAACATGGAATATCCTCAGAATTACCCCCAGAAGTTTTAGGAGAGTCTATGCGTCTCATAGGACCACTATTTAATAATTATCGTGATGTAAAACGCTTCCTTAATACCCTTTCGATAAACATAGCGTTATTTATTAAGGACAATAAATTAATAGTTCATCCTGTTGATTATATTCTGATTGAAACCATAAGAGTATTTAACCCGGAATTATATATTTGGATTTATGAAAAGAAACTCAATCAAGAATATATTGTGCCGTCACACGAGGATTTTAGCGGAAAATTCCAAGGATACTATGTGGGGTTCATGCATTATTTATTCAATAAGCAGAATCATAAGACACTATCTGTGATGAATTCTTCGTTTAAGCGAAAAGACTATACTGATCCACGATTGATTTCCAATTCCAATAACTTAGATTTGTATTATTCACTATTTATCAAGTAATAGTTAATAGAAAAGTTTCACTCACCCCCACAACACATCTTGATGTCGTGGGGGTGTTGTTTATTTGACCCAACGTGTGGACACTCCGGTCTCTGAGAATGGGGGATGATAGATTCATCAGGCAACCGGAGGCCCTGATCGAAGCTGTCGCGACAGTCGGATAAATCCTCTCCGGAGAAAGGAGGAATGTAGAATGGCAGTTGTACAAAATCCCCTGTTTTCAATAGCAGCCAGTGGTAAGTTTGGCAGTTCTATTGTCTTTTATCGGTGGAAAGGTGTAGATGTCGCTCGTAAGTATGTGAAATCTACGATTGCACCTACTGCACTCCAGACGACCGTCCGCAGTTATTTCCAAATGGCGGTCGCGTCCTGGAAACAGCAAAACCAGACCACCAAAGATGGCTGGAATCAATACTGTGCAGATAACGAGCTGAAACAGTCCGGGTACAACCTGTATGTCGGCGCTTATGTGGAATACATGAAGGGTCACGCAGGAACTGAACCCACGAGTATCACGACCCCACCGAATATGGCCTAACCCTGGTCGGTGAAAAGTGATTGTTGGAGGCGTCCGCGGCGCCTCTTTTTCTTTTCCCTGCCCTTAGTCCCCCTGATTCACTCCTTACCCTGTTCTTAAGCTCCCCGCCTTTTCAAGGAGGGGTCCGGCGAAGCCGGGGGGTGGTTAGCCCTTTCTAATCCCCCTAATCTTTCTTATCCCATTCCTATCGGACCCATAGGACCTATAAGACCCATTAGACCTATTCCCCCCTCTCTTCAGTCTTTGCCCTTTTCCTGTCCTTGCTCTGTTCTTAAGCTCCCCGCCTTTTCAAGGAGGGGTGGCGTTCCTCAGCCGGGGTGGTTAGTTCTTCCAACCCCTTCAATCCTTCTTATCCCATTCCTATCGGACCCATAGGACCTATAAGACCCATTGGACCTATCGATATTACAGTTCCTCGTTTAATGACCCTGTCCTATATCCCAATAAATCCAATGTCACAAATAAAAAACCAATCTCTTTCAGCCGAGAGGTAATCTTCTCTGGATTCTCTCCTGTTAATAATACGGAAAACTCTTTTGGGTCTGTCTCAATTCGAGCAACTTGCCCATGATGCCGTACGCGAACCTGTCTCAACCCTAAAGACCGTAGATAGGTCTCGGATTCCTCGATTTGCCGGAGCTTATCCACTGTTACCCGCGAGCCATACGGTATCCGGGAGGATAAACAGGCTGCCGCCGGCCGGTCCCAGTTCGGAAGACCGTATTCATGGGACAATACCCGAACTTCAGCCTTGGTTAATTCGGCCTCATATAACGGCGACCGGACATCGTGTTCCTTTGCGGCTTGACGGCCTGGACGATAATCTCCCTGGTCAGAATAATTATACCCATCACATATCACCGGACAATTCTCTTCTAAAGCTATCTTTTTGAGAGTATGAAACATGACCTGACGGCAGAAATAACACCGATTGGATGGATTTGCCGCATAATCTTCCTGCTCAATTTCATGGGTTTCTACGATTCGATGGCGAAATCCAATCTCTTTGGATAACTGGATAGCCAGCTCCAACTCTTCCCGGGGCATGGATGGCGAATCACACGTCACACCAACAGCCTTCTGTCCCAACACTTCATGAGCTACCCGCATCAAAAATACGGAATCTACCCCACCTGACAAGGCAATCAAACAACTCCCCATCTCTTGAAGCAGGCTTTTAAGTCGAGTATGTTTCTGTTGAATAATATCTTTATTCTGATTCATGGAAATTTCCTCATTGATCCTGTTATTCATTTTACCAGACCTGGATTTTGTCTTATTAATTTGTTGATATGAATAAAGTTAGTTCCCTGTGAATAATAATTGGGAACAAACTGAAACATGGGGTCGTCATATTTTATTGAAGCGACACATTTAATTGTGACGCTCAAATGATTCAGTTAACCCCGAATGACGTCCCGGGCGCCACTGGAGGCTAGTGAACCACAAAACCTATTGTTTCGTAGAGTACGACGAGAAAAGGAACGAAAAAAATGAAAAAAACAAATTTATTGGTAATCACAATGCTTTCTATGTCCTTAATGTTTGCAGGCAGCGCTTTTGCTCAGTCTGCATCCACTACAGCAAATTGCTGCGGTAAAGCCAAATGTGCCAATAAAGCTGTCTGCCCCAAAGCTAAAGCAAAAGGTGCCAAAAAAGGCTTTAAGAAAGCTGAATGCAAACAGTTTTCTGAAGACACATTAAAAGTCAAAAAAGCTGACACCAAGAAATAAGTTTGCTATCACCCTTGAGGATCTCCCGGGATTCTCTCAAGGTTCTAAAGTCAATCAAAGACTCAAAAGAGTCTCAAAAGTCGAAAATAAATGACAAGACGGAGGGTCACCATGAAAAAGAATAACGTTTTAATCACCACCTTACTGGTTGCCACAATGGCATTGACCAGCAGTGTGTTCGCTCAACCAGGTCCCGGACCCGAAGGGGCTGATGGCAGGGGGCAGGGCCTGCGTGGACAACGCATGCAGGAAATGCAGAAAAGAATGGCAAAAAGTTTTAATAAGGAAAACCTGGTTTCCTTAAAAGGTACTGTGGTTGAAGTCAAAGAATTTAATCCCCAGGACATGCAAAGACCTGGTAAGGAACAAGGTCAACCGGGCCGAAATATGAAAGGCCGTACTCAAGACAAAGATAATAATCAGCCTGGTATGATGAACGGCCGTATGGGGCAGCGCCCCGGTATGATGGGTCCCATGGACACGATGCACATGGTACTGAAAACGGCTAAGGGTGATGCGAGAGTTGCTCTCGGTCCGGATAAGTATCTGGATAAAATCGGTCTGGATCTGAAAAAAGGCGATAAGATTCAAGTAACCGCTGCCAAGATTGAAGCTAGACGCAGTGGGATGGAAATTTTCATCGCTAAAGATGTGAAAGCAAACGGTAAAGTTTATAAGCTTCGCGACGACGAAGGTAAACCCCTTTGGAGAAACGCAATGAATCCCAATGCCGGTAAAGGCATGGGCAACAAACAGGGACTTAAAGGACAGAGAGGCAATCCCCCCACTCCGCCCCCAACCCCTGAAAACGACTAACAAAGTCGTTCTCCTTTTTCCCGGGATTGTCGAGTCACTTCCGCAATCCCGGTTTTTTTATGTCAGGAGATAAGTAAGGTTTTACTTCTGTGCAATAAGAACTAAATCGTTGGATGTCTTTGGATTGAACTTAGACGCATCCATTCCACCCATGAATTTAACAGAGGAATAACCTGCTGTTTTCAACATTGCTTCCAGTAACTTTGTATTCAGGGCCAGTTGATAATGTCGATTAAATTCTTGAGACCATTCCCCATCTTTCTGATACATCAGGGCTGTGGTCATCTCTACCTTGTTAGTGAGCCATTCGAAATGCCGAAGAAGATATCCGGTGTAATCCTGCCATGTGAACTGTCTCGGTGGGTAATCAAATATTCCCTGGGGTTTCCATCGGTCATGATTTAATACCTGAACGACTAGGATTCCGCCGGGATTCAAAACAGATGCCGCTCGTTGGAAAAACACGGATACAGAAGACGGGTCTGGAAGAGACGAAAGAGTGTTTCCCAAAACAAACACCGCATCCACATTCTTTTTGATGGCCTGATGAAGGTTTAATAAATCCGCTGACTTGAATGTCGCTGAAACGCCCGATTGTTTGGCATTCTCTTTGGCTATTTTCACCATCGGCGTACTGATGTCTAACCCAATGACTTCATATCCCTCTTGAGCCAGCTCAATGATATGGCGGCCTGGACCACAGCCGGCATCCAATATCCGATGAGCTTCTACAGCTTCCAGCTGCTTCTTTAGAAAAGGGATCTCCCGGGCCAGTCGGTTTGGCCATGGAACCATGGCATCATATAATTCAGGGTGTCTTTCAAATAGACTTCGTTTAGTGACCATCCGCAACATCCTTTAAAACACGCATAATTTGTTTATGGATTTTCCCGTTACTGGCTAACGTCTGAGTCTTATAGATGGAATACTTGGACCCGTCAAACCGGGTAACCTTTCCTCCAGCTTCCTGTACTATGAGTGTTGCCGCCGCAACATCCCACGGTTGCAATATAATTTCCCAGAAACCGTCATATCGGCCACAGGCAACATAACATAAGTCCAATACAGCCGACCCATCTCTTCGTACGGCCTGGGCTTCCATCATGAGTCGGTTGAAGTTATCCAGATTATTGCACTGGCTGGTCTGGATGTCATACGCAAAACCTGTACATAAAAGAGAGGTTTCTAATTCCTTTGTGCCTGAAACAGATATCTTTTTCCCATTGAGTTTGGCGCCTTTGCCTTTTTCTGCCCAATACATCTCGTCCAGCATCGGGCCATAACACGCACCCGCAATAACCTGCCCCTTATATTCCAAACCAATGGAAACAGCAAACACTGGATGAGCATGGGAATAATTTACAGTTGCATCCAGAGGGTCTATCACCCACTTATAGGGTGTCTTGGAATCAATCTCGGTACCTTCCTCAGCCAAAAAAGCATAGTCAGGGAAAGCCTTCTTGAGTTGCTTCACAATATAGGCTTCACATTTCTTATCAACTTCCGTGACAACATTGGTTTTTCCGTCACCCTTATATCCAATTTTGATGACCTTACCTAGATTCTTCATCTGGATTTTCCCGGCTTCACGGGCTACTTCTAAGGCAACTTCTAAATGCTTTTCCATAATAATAAAGGCTCCTTGCCAATCCTCGCAGTGAATGATTTTTAATATAACACAGTACTATGTTTGAGTCAGTTCAGGCATCCTGTTCTTGAATATGGGACTAATTACCTACCCCAGAACGGAGGGTTTTGTTATACTGATTTTCCGAGAGGAGATTTAAAGATGAAACGCGAATTAAACTGTGATGTTCTGGTCGCTGGGGGCAGTCTGGGTGGAGTTGCCGCTGCATTATCTGCCTGCCGGCTGGGTCAGACTGTTATTATAACGGAGCAATGCCGATGGATCGGTGGTCAGCTGACTTCTCAGGGAGTTTCTGCCCCGGATGAACAGCCTTGGATTGAATCCTTCGGTGGAACAGAAACATATTGTCGTCTCCGGAATGGTATCCGCCAGTATTATCGTCTTCATTATCCTTTGGTCAGTGATGCGAGATTGAAGTCTCGGCTAAATCCAGGTAATGGCCATGTATCGAAAGTATGTCATGAGCCTCGTGTGGGGTTGGCCGTGATTGAACAAATGCTGGCTCCTTTTGTATCCAGTGGACAGTTGACTATTCTTACCCAGCATAAGCCTGTTTCAGCAACAGTAAAGGGAGATAAAGTTGAGTCCGTCTCTTTCCTGGACCTGCGCGATGGGAAAACCCAGACTGTTTCTGCGGAGTTTGTTTTAGATGCCACAGAACTGGGTGACCTGCTTCCTCTCACAGGGACAGAATATGTATCCGGGTCTGAATCCCAGGCGGATACCGGTGAGCCTCATGCGCTTCCGACAGCGGACCCTGAAATTGTTCAGTCTTTCACCGTCTGCTTCTTTATGGATTATCGGCCCCATGAAAACTGGGTCATTGATAAGCCTGATGAATATGACCATTTCAAAAAAGCACAGCCGCTGCAATGGGTGCATCCTCATCCTGTAACATTACAGCCCCGTAAGTATTGTCTATTTGATAGTCTTGATGGTGATGGATATCCCCTCTGGAAATATCGTCGAGTTATTGATAAAACTAATTTCGAAGAAGACTGTTTCCCCAGTGATGTTTGTCTGGTGAACTGGCCCCATAATGATTTCATGGAAGGCAATCTCATCGACAAAGATGAAGCAACACAGGAGTTATTAATTAAACGGGCAAAGAATTTGTCTCGCTCACTGTTGTACTGGATGCAGACTGAGGCTCCCCGTCCTGATGGTGGCATTGGATATCCGGAATTGAGACTTCGCCCAGATATGACCGATACGGCCGATGGATTATGTCAGTACCCCTACATTCGGGAGTCGCGTCGAATTAAACCCATCTTCCGTGTAACTGAACAGCATGTGGCCTCTGCGCTTCGACCTGATGGCAAAGCAGAAGTGTTCAAAGACTCTGTAGGTATCGGACTATACCGAATTGACCTTCACCCTGCTTCCAATGGCAATCCATATATTGATATTGGATGTTGTCCCTTCCAAATTCCCCTGGGTGCTTTGATTCCTCAGCGAATCACGAACCTTATCCCGGCTTGTAAGAACATCGGTACAACGCATATTACTAACGGGTCCTATCGTCTTCACCCTGTTGAATGGAATATCGGTGAATCTGCAGGTGCGTTGGCGTCCTTCTGTCTCCAATATGAAGTGCCGCCTCAGGCAGTCCGTGAGAAGGAACAACTTCTCAAAACTTACCAGGAAAACCTTACCCAATTAGGGATTACTCTGGAATGGCCTGAAGTTCATCCTATTTAATCACTTTGATTTGAAAAATAAAAAGCCCGCTGTCATTAAACAGCGGGCTTTTTCATTATCTATGATGATTACTCAATACCGTATTTCTTCATCCGATATCCAAGCGTTCTTCGGGTGATTCCCAACACTTCTGCAGCGCGGGATTGATTGTGTCCAGTTTGATTTAGAGCTTCAATAAGCATTTGTTTTTCCATATCCTCCAGAGAGAGCGTTCCCGCTGCCGTCTGAGGTGTGAGAGACCCTGTCGATCGGGGCAATCCAGACTGAATGGGTAATGGTAAATCCTCGGGCAAAATAACTTCTCTGTTCCCCATGACCATGGCATGTTCAATAGCGTTTTCCAACTCTCGGATATTCCCCGGCCATGGGTATCCCATCAGTAACTTCAATGTTTCAGGTGCCATCTTTGGACGCGGCAAGTGTTGACTTGCTGCAATGGTATCCAGGAAATGTTCTACCAGTGAAGGAATATCGTCTCGACGTGAACGCAGCGGCGGTAAATACACACTCACAACATTCAACCGGTAATATAAATCTTCTCTAAAACTTTTATCGGCAATGGCCGCTTCCAGATTCCGATTTGTAGCCGCAATGACACGGACATCCACGGTCTGTGTTTCTGTATCACCCACACGCTCAAACTGTCGTTCCTGTAACACCCGTAAAAGTTTAATCTGGATGGATAAAGGAATATCTCCTATTTCATCCAGGAAAATAGTTCCATTATGTGCCGCTTCAAACCTCCCGATACGATTCGCTATCGCACCCGTAAAAGCCCCTTTTACATGACCAAACAATTCTGATTCCAACAGGCCTTCCGGAAGCGCAGCACAAACAGCCTTCACAAACGGCTGTTCTTTTCGGGGAGACATTTCATGTATCGCGCGCGCAACCAATTCCTTCCCTGTGCCAGACTCTCCCAATATCAATACCGTTGCCGCAGACGGTGCTACTTTTTCAATCCTGTGGTAAACCTCCTGCATAGACGCAGAGGTCCCGACAATACCCAGCGCCGGTGCAGATTGTTTCCGGAGCGTTTGTTTTAACTCACGATTCTCTTCACTGACCCGATGATGTTCTAACACACGACGAGCAACCTGCCGTAATTCATCCAGCTTGACCGGTTTAATGAGATAGTCGTATGCGCCGGCCTTGAGAGATTCAACCGCTGTATCAACGGTACCGTATGCTGTCACAATCACGACCGGTGTCTCAGGGTTGTTTTTAGCAATCCAGCGAAATAGCTCCATTCCGTCAACACCCGGCATTCTCAAATCTGTGAATATCAAATCAAAGGCCGGGGAGTTCTTCATGATGCTGATGGCATTGGCGCCATTTTCAGCGGTGACGACCTGGTATCCGTCTTTTTCGAGGGCAATCTGGAATAACTCCAATAACTTCGGTTCATCATCCACAACCAGAATGGAGGCCGTTTTGGGTTCCGGTGTCATCGGTGATTTATTCCCAGTGGCCGCGGACGAATTTCCAACTCTTTCCGTCCCATTGCCATGTCCCGTGAATGTAGTTATCGCCGGCCGGCCGTTCTGGAACAGGTTCAAGTATGGGTTTTACAGGTATGGAACGATAATATCCACCACCCATTCCCCCCACTCTTGATATCCGGGTTGTCCCTCGGTGTGTAATACATCCCGATAAACTCAAACTGACTATAACCACAATTCCTAATACACATAACTTTCGTAAAGAGAGTTCTTTCATGATCATTACCTCTCGCTTCTAATATGCTCAAAAGGAAGGAAACCCGAAGGTCGCCTTCCCTTCAAACATATCATAAACCTGAGCTAATGAGCAGATTATCCAGCTAAATCACCGGTGATAACCACCCGGGGGTGGCGGTGGAGGCCGATACGGATCTCGATGATCCCAATCTCTGTCTCTATCGCCTGGACGGTGGTGATGATACCGGTCATGATCATCGTGGATGTAATATCCAACCGTGTCACAACCAACCAATCCCAGCATCACGAGCAGTAACCCTGCGATGACCACCTTTTTCATGTTTGTGCGTTTCATATATCGTCACCTCTCTTAATATGGTTCCTTCTTTAAGTATTGCTCTACTACTTTCATTTATCTCGCAAATCTTGTGCCGATTTGATAAACCATTGATTTATCCGTAATTTACTGATTATCCATTCCCAAGACATGGACCTTTTGGAACTATTCCTAAATAAAAAAGGACGGCATCGTTAGATGCCGCCCTTCAGAATGACAATTAAATCGCTTAGATAATGTAGTTGGACAGATATCTGTGTCCAAGTATCAGGCCCTGTTTAGTTTTCTCTTCAGAACCATGATAAATCGGGTCTTCGTGTTCAATCGACATCACACCCTTGTACCCTGCTTCCTGTAAGGCACAAGTGAAACGCCGCCAGTCCACTTCACCCAATCCCGGCATCCTGTATCTCCACCAACCCTTGCTATAGATACTCTTGACAGCCATTTTCCCTTCCAAAATCTCTGTGTCTTTGGCATGGGCGTGGAATATCCGGTCTTTGAAGTCTTGGATACAATCCACATAATCACAACCCAGCCAGTACAGATGGGAAGGGTCAATATTTAAACCGAAGTTTTCATCCGGTAACAAGTTGAATACTTTCTCCCACAGTTCCGGCGAATACATGAGATTGCCTGGGACATTTTCCTGCTGCCAGCCTTCCATGGGGCAATTCTCAATCATCAGTTTTACTTTTTTCTTCCGGGCATATTGCAGATGTTTCTTGAAGATTCCCTGGGCTTCTTTCAATGCATCCTCAACTTTGAGGGCAGGATTATTTCCAATAAAAGTCCCAACGGATTCAACGCCCAGGAGGGCCGCCGCATCAATCACTTTGTATAAATGATTATGGATGTAGGCCCGATTCTTCTTATCAGGATGAAGATTGTTGTCATAATAGGCTAGAGATGAAATAGTGATTCCATTGTCATCCACCAGCTTCCGGGTTTCCTTGGCAGACTTGGTTGTCATCTTGGTAACATCAAAGCAGGAACCTTTGTAATCCCTATCGGATTTCTGGGGCCAGCAGCCGACTTCTAATCCTTTGAAGCCCTTTTCCGCCGCCCACTTCACTAATTCATCAAACGGTACCTCTGGTAAACAGACAGTTAAAAATCCTAAATACATGGTCTTACTCCTTATCTTTTGTTAGGACAAAAGTCCTTATTTATTCTTGTTCTACCTTTACCCAGGCTTGGGTTTGATGGGACTTCAATATCGCCGCGTTCACCCTCTCTGCTCTGTACCCATCGGCAAAAGTGGGATACCCACCCTTTCGAGTTCCATTCCGGATATCATCATAAACCCGGGTAAACAGATTCTTGACGACATCAGGATATCCTTCTGGATGACCACCTGGATAATGTGCCAGCTGAGCCGCTTCACGACTCATCAGGCTCGCATCTTTAGGCAATGTTTGTGATGGGGTTTCCCGACGGCCAATCCATAAATTATTGGGGTCTTCCTGATTCCACACCATGGACTTTTTGGTCCCGTCCACTTCCATCCATAACCGATTTTTGCGGCCTGCCGATACCTGGGATACTAAGAAACTTCCCCGGGCACCATTGGCAAACCGGATAAGAACGGTGGCGGCATCTTCAGTCTTTATCTCAACTGGAGTCCCTGACTTCTTTTCATTGGTAAAGGTTTCGTTGGAACCGGATTCCGGTCTCATGCGGGTCTTATGGAAAGTCTGTAAGTCAGCGCATACTTCCACGATGGGGCTTCCTGTAATGTACTGGGCAAGGTCACACCAGTGTGAACCGATATCACCGATAGCCCGCAGGGCACCGCCACATTCAGGCTCGACTCTCCAGTTGTAGTCAGTCTCAAATAATAACCAGTCCTGAAGGTAGGAGCCATGCACCAGCAAGACATTTCCGATATCACCCGTAGAGACATTCTCCACCGCCTGCCGCACCAGCGGATACATCCGGTAGTTGTAGTTAATGGCATTGATGATGCCGGCTTTTTGGGCCGCATCATACATGGTCTTGGATTCAGTCTCATTCATCCCCAGGGGCTTCTCGGAGACTAGATGTTTTCCTGCCGCAATGACCGCCATATTAATCGGATAATGAAGGACATTGGGAGTGCAGTTATGAACGACTTGGATTTCTGGATCTGCCACTAAATCTTCCCAGCACTTGTGGGCTTTCGGGATAGATAATTTCTTAGCGGCGGTCTCGGCTTCCGCGGGAGTAGCAGCGGCTATGGCAACCACTTCTACACCGGGAACTCGTCGGAGTGCTTCAACATGGACTGGTCCGATAAAACCAGTTCCAATGACACCGACTTTGATGTTTTCCATTGTCTTTGACCTCTGAATAAGTTGTACTTGTCGGAATAAATTGAGTCATTCGCAACAAGTCAAATTATTCTCCCACATCTATTTTATGTTGGGTAAAAGAATCTTTAATTATTTGCAGATTCTTTTTCGGAGAGGGCTTCAAACACAACGATGGTTCGATATTTCAAGGTCATCGTCTCTAATATTCGGATAGGGAGTTTCGGGACATCCAGTTCATGGCTGAAATATAACACCCCAGGACGCAGTGTGGTCTCACGGTAAACGACTTTTCCGGTTTGTTTCTCCAGATAATAAAACAGGCTTAAATTGGGATACCGCTTCTCAATAGTCCCACCCCAATATCTCAGTGGCCGGCCATGATCCAATTCCAAGATACGAGCAGCAAGTCTCTTAACTCGAACATCCGCACCGTGGGTTGCCCGGTAAGGAAGATATACACTGTCCATGGAAAACCTCAGGGTGACTAAGATCAACATCATCAGGAAGATGCTGCTGACCCGGGTTCGGTAATAATACCAGCCGGCTCCGAGACTGACGATAGCGGCGGTTAATGCCACCACCAATCCAACCCCGCCAATAACTTGATGATGAACAATTCCAAATCCTGCCAGCCCAACACCCGCTATCACTCCGGTCAGACTCATAACGAAAGTCGCCCGTTTCAACCACACATCACATTCAGGTAACGATTCAGGTTTCTCTAATAAGCTGGCCATGAGGACCATGGCAAACGGCAAAAACGGATAGAAATAACGGACTCTGGCCAAGGTTCCCGGAGATATCCAGTAAATGGGTAGGTTAATGGCTAAGACTAAAACACTATATTTCAACGCGGGATGATTCCATACCATTTCCCGAACCGATTTCTTGAAAAACCACAATCCCATCAGGGACCACGGTAATACTTCCACAAGTATCCGTATCGGGAATTTCAAAAAATTATCGAAAAAAGGCCCAAAAGGATTGTGTGAAACTACTGTTCTGGAGCTCGATTCTCCCCATAACACCCGCAGATAATCCATGACCGGTGCCTGCTGGCTGTAAATGTAAAAATATCCTCCCGTGATTCCCAGCAGCACTGCCATCCCGACAAAATGCCAAACGGAAAACAACCGTTTCCAATCACCTTTCATCCAGATATATACCGCCAGAGTCAGATATAAATGAATAGGGGCAGGAAAACCTTTGGCTAAAAAGGCCAACGCCGTCAGCGTAAAAGGAACGAGATAAAATAATCCCCATTGCTTGCGCTCACCAAAATAAAACAGTCCACCCATGGCCCCAAACATCAACATCGAGAAAAAGAAATCAATCTCTCCACCACGGAAAGAATAGTTATAAAAAATCCCCACACTGGTGGGCACCATCAACGCCGCCCAATATGCCATCCGGGTCCCCACATGGCGGCGATACCACCATCCGGTTAATCCCGCCAGAACCAGTAATGCTGCATTGGAGGGGATGCGGACTACCCATTCTTCCATACTCCCAAACAACTGATACGCACCCATCAAGACCCATTCAAACAATGGCGGTTTTGCCCGATAGATATCTCCAATCATCGTTGGAACGATCCAGTTATTTCGATACATCATTTCAATCGCAACGAAAGCCCGGCGGTGTTCCTCCCCATCCAGAGGAATCACGCCCTGATTATAAAAAACTCCCACTCCCAGCAGGACAGCCAGGATAACATATCGATAGGGCATTAATCTGTTCAATAGACGGTTCATAATCTCCAATAAAAAAGAGGCCCGAATATTACCCGGGCCTCTCGATAAAATTCGTCAGTTACTAGACCCGTGCGCGCCAGTATTCCAGTAAATCATCTAAAGTCTGTTCAAACTTGATTTCTGGCTGCCACCCAGTGGCGGCGACAAACTTGCTGTTATCGCCAATCAGGACCGGGACATCAGACGGACGCATCCGTTTGGGATCTTCCCGTAAGGTCACTTTTACGGTGGACTTGCTTAACAGATAATTCAGTAAATCCTGAATCTTCCAGGCACAGCCGGTACAAATATTGTACACTTCACCCGGCTCACATTTCTCGGTTGCCAGCCAATACCCACGGACCATATCCCGGGCATCGGTATAATCACGGATGGCATCCAGATTACCATGGTCAATCACAGGTTCCTTCTTGCCCTTTTCAATCTCTGCAATCTGTTTGGCAAAAGTGGATTCGACAAAGACATCACCACGACGGGGTCCTGTATGATTGAATCCGCGAGTACGGACAATCTTCAGGCCGTAGGAGGCGAAATATTGATAACCTAAGAAATCCTGGCCGACTTTGGAAACCGCATACGGAGACAGGGGGCGTAAGGGATTCGTTTCCTTGATGGGAACTTCATCCGAATGGACCATTCCATATTCTTCAGAAGAACAGGCAATCTGTATCCAGGGATTAATACCTAAAGAGCGGCAGGCTTCAAAAATATTCAACTGTCCTACGATGTTCGTCGTCAGGGTCTCCTGGGGAGCATGCCACGAAGTCGGCACAAAAGACTGAGCCGCTAGGTGGAATATTTTCTCGGGTTTGCAGGTTTCTAAGGCTTTTTCGACGGAACTTGAATCCCGCATGTCACATTCAATAAAGTTAATTTTGTTTTTAATGTGTTCAATGTTATCGGTTTTGGACCGCCACCGCATCATGCCATATACTGTACAATCACCCCGGCTTAATAGATATTCAGCCAGATGACTGCCGACAAATCCGGTGATTCCAGTGATTAAAACATTCATAAGGTATAGCCTCCGCACTAAAATAATTGATTTCGATATAATAACAGAATTAGGCATGAATTGTCTGTAAAAGAGTCCCGGACTGAATTTGAATATTCAGCCCGGGAAGACTCATCAGGCGGCTTTTGGGGTCTTGGTAAACCACCCCTTTTCATTGTAGAGGCTTACCAGCCCGTCCACCAGAACCCCCGTCAGGGTTCGGAGCAGCCAGATTTCTAACCATTGCGGCACTTTCGGAACATCCAGGCCAACCTTTCGGTATATCCATTCCACAGTATCCTGGGCCAGTTTCTTCTTCTCTTCCGACTCCAGTTCTACCCACTGTTGGGATAAATCTTCAACGGCTTCGATGGTTTCCTTTACCAGGTCAAACCACACCCGGAACCGTAAGGGTTTCTCTTTCAATCCGGTTACACGACTTAACACCCGGTTAAGTATCACTTCCATTGGGACCATTCCATATCACCTCCTTTCTTCCCGGTTGGGTATATCCATCTTCTGACGTTTGACCGGGTAGGGGGTGCTGTCGTTTTGTCCTATCGGTGGACACCTTTGAGGGAACGAAGCAGATACGAATCGGGTGGGTTACTTCCTTCCAGATTCCCCTAAATGTCAATCCAACAAAAAAAGACCTGTCCCCAAAGACAGGTCTTTAATCATTCTTTTATCTTATTTTTAGGGATAAATCAGGTATTGGGCGCGTTTTTCCTTGAACTTCTCCAAATCCTTTTGCCAACTGCCGATGATTTCCTCGGCTGACTTCCCTGCTATCAACATCTTCCTTATATTATCGGTTCCGTTTGCCAGGGCGAAACTCTTGACTCTTTTGTTGGTATTCCATTCATACGCCGCCGGATACATTTTCTGAATCACCGCCATAATATGGTATCCGGTGTTCACCGGTTGATAGACTTTTGTATCTGTGATGACGATTTTTACCCCTTCCATCGGGATATTTATCTGTTTTCCATAGAAAGGTGTGTACCAGAACGGTTGGAAGTAAACCCCCGGTAACTTCTTACTGTTTAAGGTGGAAGCCAGGTCATATGCCCTGAAGGTTGTAGAACCTACCACCTTAAAAGGCAGGGTGTACCCAATCCCATGATTAATAACCTTTAACTCCCCGAAAATCCCCGTCGTTGGATAATACCATGAGGAGTCATCTTCAGGGATATGGGGTGATGTCGGGGTCCAGGCCAGTCCGGTATCACTCCAGGTCATCCACCGTTGCCATCCCTCCATCTGAACAACTCTTAAGTCACATCCAATCTCATATTCCGTATTACAGAATAATGCCAGTTCACCCACCGTCATCCCATGGCAATAAGCCACAGGATACCGGCCGATGGAGGATTCAAATCCTTTTTCAACTGTATTTCCCTCAACCACCAGTCCATTAATTGGATTGGGGCGGTCCAATACGACAAATGTTTTATTATATTTTTTGGCCGCTTTCATACATTCTGTCATCGTCCACACATAGGTATAGGTCCGCGACCCTATGTCCTGAATATCAAATACTAAAACATCCAGGCGTTTCATCATCGCCGCATCGGGAGCCTTTATATTTCCATACAAACTATAAACAGGAATCCCGGTTCTCTCATCCAGCATGGTCTTTACTTTCTCTCCGGCATAAACCGAACCCCGTATTCCATGCTCCGGACCAAACAGGCAGGTCAATGTAACTCCCGAAAACGAATTGATCACATCTATCGTGGATTCCAGTTTGGAATTAACCCCGGATAGATTGGTTATCAATCCCACTCGTTTCCCCTTTAATAAATCCCCGCCATTCACCTGTAACATATCCACCCCCAGTTTGATCCGGGGTTCCGCCACCGCTCCAGTCACAACCAACAACATCACAACGAAACACAAGGTCCATCTGTTCATGTATCTTCTCCTCCGGGTACCTTTCCTGCCTGTCATTTTACGGGCATTGCCCCGAAAGAGCAAATAAAACAAAAGCCCTCCCCATTTGGAGAGGGCTTTATGAGTAATCTCTTGTCTAAAAAGATTAGTCCAGTGTCATATAGAATGCGTCTCCAAAATGCAGCGGGTCTGGTTCACGGATGAAGTCTGCCTTTTTCAGAACCACATCACCGGGGACATCGGACTTAACAAT
This sequence comes from uncultured bacterium, assembly GCA_964644695.1. Taxonomy (GTDB): domain Bacteria; phylum UBP4; class UBA4092; order UBA4092; family UBA4092; genus CAZXWN01. The sequence continues at coordinate 31,125 of CAZXWN010000013.1, read as the reverse complement.
CCATTGCGTCTGATAATAGGGATTTCGTCCCGGTGCTAACAGGTACTGAGGACCCTCAATCAGTTTACCGAATTGCGCCAGAGCCATTAACTGACCCGGAGGGGTCACAAAATCAAATTGACCTGGATTTTGTACGCCATACACTGCCAGCAGCATCAGGGACCCAAAAGTATTGAAAGAACCATTCAGGTCAAAGTCCAGTACGACACCTACTTCACGGCCTGAAATCCCTGCAGGAGTCCAGACGGTCCCGGGGGCAGCATTGTTTGCGGTTGCTTTGATTCCTTTAGAGGTTACGCCGGATGAGACTCCGGTAAACCCTAAAGTCGCTTGTTTATTATTCGTGTCCAAGGTGATGGCGGGTAATCCGACAACACTGGAATCCGGTAAATCCGTGGCCCAGCCGGGAATGCCTGACCCAAAGGTTGTGAACACTCCATACCCATATCCATATCGGGGGTTGTACCGATCCCACATGGTATTGGGCAGGTACTTAATCACCTGGATATTCCGGACTAATAGAGTGCCTGACTGTCCGTTATTCTTAATGATGATCTGAGGATATATTCTTCCAGAGGAATTGGCATATAAGGGTATTTCAACGGTGCTCCAGATGGTGGACACCCCAAACAGAATGTTTGTGGAAATATCCATCCGGTAATCACCCTCTGAGGTTTCATTATAGTGATACAGTTGGAATTCCCAAGTGTTATGGGGTCTGATTGCACACACTTCAGCCCGAAGTTTGAACCACTGACTGGCGGCTCCGGGGATCATCTGATCAAATCGGGAGGTGAGTTTGGCGCCCTGCTGTTCTCCACTGAACACGAAGGACATGGAGTTCGTCCGGACATCGCCGGTGCTGTCTGAGTAATCTGGTTCATACCCGACGGTGGGAATTGTCAGTCCCGCCATACCTTCGGTTGCCCAGGTAGCCGTAATCTGGGTATAACTTAAACACTGCCCCCCCGGTAACAGATTCGGGGAGATATAAAAAGATTCCTGGTCCTGGTCTTCAAAGGGTGCAGTACTATCCTTAGAAGCCACTAGTCTGATTTCGTGAGAATACTTATCGGTAGCGGTTACCTCGACGACCCCCGGAGAAACCCACCGGCAGGTGTAATTGTCATAACCGGCTCCCCCGGGTCTGAGGAGAGACTCTTCAGATGTAAAACTGCCGGGATTCACCAGACCGCTGGAATCTTTGACATACTGCCGCAGGTCCACCAGGAAAGGTACTCCGGAATTAAATCCGTAAGTCGGAAGTTGTTCCATTAAGGTAGAAGCATACTTGAAATAACTGGAGTATAAGGTGGCTTCTATCTTGGTATCTGTGGAGACTACAGTGGAGAACAGATTCAATCCTGATGTGGGTTGACTGTATGCCTGCTGGGAAACAATACCGGTTTCCGGGTCAACGGAAGCCAAATTATTAAAGTTCTGCAACACTGTCCAGTTAGACCCGGGATGGTTCTCAGTCAGATATAGATTCAGGTTGAAAGCGTTAGAATAACCTGTCCCCAAAAACATCTTAAGGTTGGGGGCATGGAAAGGATTCCGACTCCAATAAACCTGTTTACGGACCGTGGCATCCCCAAGAGTGGTTTTGGCTATCAGACCAATCGATTCATAATACGAGAAGGTCTTATTCAGGGTCGGAGTGGATTCGGTAACATTATAACCAGAACCCGTATCCCAAACGTAAGTAGTGGGAACACCAAACCCTTTTTGTAAGGGCAGGAAACGCAGTTCGGCTTGTCCACTCTGATTAAGATATGTTTGAGCGGTGAAGTCGGCATCAGGTCCCAGGGGTTCAATGACGGTTATCCCCGAATTCCCCCGGGAAGCATAGAATCGGTTGTTTGCTACAACGACTCGGTCGAAGCCTTTTTCCTGCTGATAAGCTGCGATTTGGACCGGACTGGCAGAGTCCTGACCTAAAGAGAAGGCCCGAAGTCCATCCATATCCGCTGCGGTGATGAGTATATTATTATAGAAGTTGAAGTCTGCGGGACCGGAAGTCCATCCATTCACAGTTACAGAAGTCAGGATACTGAAGCCCACCGAAGGATTAAATCGTCCTATGACGAGCTTGTTGGGGTCTTGTTTCAGATAGACCCATTCACCCAGGCCAGCCGCCGCACGAATCATATTGGACCCAAAAGAATACCGCCACCGTTCATAGGGATTATTCTTTTGAGTAATATCAACGATGACCAGGTCATTATTTTCATTGGCTAGATAGGCAAAAGAATCTGTGACCGCCAGAGCACGCGCCGTGGTGTTGCGTGAGTCGGTATAGGTTCCGGAAGCGGAGGGATTGGAAGGACTGGATAGATTATATGTCTTCAATCCTTCTTTCAGGGCCACATATAACCAGGAGTCTTTTACTTTGATTCGGGTCCCCGGGCTGGTCAGAGTCAGGGAAGTACCCGAAGACGGTGACATGGGGTCACTGATACCGTAAACCTGAAGCTGCTTGGCCGTATTGGTTTGATAGAGGTAAGCCCCATAGTTGGCTAAATCGAGACCCGGATGATTGTTTTTGTATTGTGTTCCCGGCTGGGGGACAGATAGTACGGTGAAGTTTACGGGATCCACACCATAATCAACATCGTTACTGAATCCATAATCCCCACTGACTGCCACAGCGCTTGGGGTCCCTGCCATCCGTAAGATGGTTACGACAGAGAAGGGAGCCCAGATGGAGCCGGAGATTTTGTAAACATTATTAGGGACAATGACGGTATTGCCTTTTCCCTGCTGCGCCAGGAAGAGAAAACCGGATTGATTGGCATAAAGACCTGATTGGGGACCCTCGGGTATCTCAATCCCAGGCCCAAGTTTGGCGATAGATGAACCCTGGATATTGAAGCGTTGGACTGAGGGGGTCGAATAGTTCCCGGTGACAAATAAACTGGTTCCCATGGCCAGACAGATGAGGCGCGCATTGGCCGGAGTCTTATAACTGGTGGCAATACTGGGGGTGTTCAGGTTGGTCAGGTTCCACGCCATTAAACCCTGAGTATCCCCGCCGACATACAGGTAGTTGCCCTTAAAGATGACATCATAAAGGTTATTGGAGAGAGTCGTCTGATAGGTGAAGGTGGGGACTGTAGGAGATGCAAGATTGTATATTTGGAGAGTCTTATTATTTGTCCCGGCCAGGATAGCCCGCGCCGTATCAATATCAAAACGGGTCATATTGGCAGAGGAAACAGTATCTACATAGACGGGATTGGTTGGGGTAGAGATATTTACAATGACCACCTGGTTATTGTTATTGAGTAGATAGGCATAATTCCCCAATACTTTGACACCGATGTACCGCCGGCCGGCCTCACTGCCCGAAATAACAAACCGGCCCTTCACCACCGGGGCCTCATTGTTGGTGATATCCCAAAGGTGAAGGCCATCGCCATCGGTCGCAATCAATAAAGTGTTGCCGCTGATAGCCAGTCCTTTGACGGGAGCCTGAAGGATGTGGTTTTTAACAATATGGGTACTGGTAATAGGGTCGGTATCAAAGACCATTAATCCTGACTCATGGCCCAACCAGACATAACCATCACTGAAAGCGGCACAGTTGCCACTCCCGGGGGCCTGACTGATGGCCTGCATATTATCGGCCACATAGGAAGAATTACTGGCGGAAGCCAGTGAGACAATTGAGGTTAAACACAGTACTGCAAATAACAAAGTCATCCATTTTGAACGCATTTATATACTCCATCCCGCTAATTATTAAGGGTAATCTGTTCCAAATTATCCCCCATCAAGGCTCTTGGGTCAATGTTTGAAATGTAGCTCTTTTTACTATGAATCACACATAAATCTAGTAATGAATTGTATTAATAGCTAAATGAATAAGAAAACCACCGACTCTTTGTAGAGTCAGTGGTTTTGAAAACAGTTTACAGTCTAAAAGTTAAGCCGTTTTTTTACGTTTTCTTAATATAAACCCACCCAGCAGGCCACTAATAACTAGAACGCCCCCAATTATCCAAAATAGGGTATTATTGTTCTTCGTTTTTGTATTCTGGGTATCAGGGATCCCTTTGGTTATAACTGTTTGTCCATTGGGAAGGGTGGTAACTGTAATACTATCCTTTCCAGGGGTTAATGCGACTTTGGCTTCCTGGCCATTCAGGATCTCAGCGGTGGTGGCAGGGTTTTTGATGGTATAGACATTGGGAGGGTTAGTTCTTGAGTCTTTGAGCATAGCACCTGGTTTCCATTTTTCGTCAGCTTCTGATTCAGGCAGGGAAAGATTGAATCGGGTATTAGTGAAAAGGCGTGTCATTGTTTCGGTTATATTTCTTTTTTCATCAAAAGAGGTTGTTTTAAGGACGGTTGGATACCAAATCGCCTGTGAAGTGCCGGCAACAGGATATTTCTTATAGGTGTACTCACCTGTTAAATAAGGTGGGTCTTCATTAAACCGAGCTTCTTCTTTTACAATACAGTATCCTTGGGCTGGGTCAATCCAGAAGGTCATATAGTTTGAATCTGACATCACCCGGGTAAGAACAATCATTCTTTTTCCATTGGTCATTTCTTCTTTGATTGATTCAATGGAGCCGGCATTTGAGAACAAGAAAGTCTCAAATTCGGTGAGTGTCATTCCTGCGAAAGATACGCCATATCCCAAAGGCTTAAACGTCAGCCAGTGGGTATCGTTGGAAGGATTATCAATCTCGACAACATCATTATCGACATTATTTACCTTAAACTCTGGATTCCATATTTGAATGGAATTGCCCTGACTCAGGATTTTGTCTTTCAACTGGTACTTATAATTCATTTTTAACTTTCCCTTGTCACCGACCAGTGTCCAGGCAAACTGTTTAGACACAGAGGGCTTGGATGAATCGGTTGGTATTGTTTCTTCCGTTACCGTGCCCTGACCATCCTTAATCAGGCCCAAATTGGCTGTTTGTCCGTTGTTTACCTCGATAAACAGCTCCTCTTTTGTGGCTGCCCAGGATGAATGAAAAGCAAAAAGAATAATGACACTGAGGGAATACAGGATTTTGAGACGCATTTGTTATTACCCCAATCATTTATGAATTGTGATAAGTAAAACCCACTATTTAGATAGTACATCTATTCATGAAAATGTGTTGACATCATTCTGATACAGGCGCAAATAATAATTTTGTCAGGGTTATCTATTAAAACTCTATTTCAAAATTGTGGAGACAAGGGTCTGTTTGATTTGGGGATGGGGTAAATTATGGGGTGGTCGTTTCCCCTTCGTATATGGTTCGTTTGCGAGGGGGAGGTGAAAAGGGGGATATTTGCAGGCTAAGTCACATTTTTTCAATGGTTTATTGTGATTTGTAAAAATTTTTCAAAAAAGAGTAAAAAAAGGGGTTGCAAAGTGATTCGGAGTTAAAGTATACTAATCCTATCGGCGATTGATAGTATTACCGAAAACTGAAGAAAGGAGAAACAAGGATGCGATTATCCGCGAAGAGTGATTACGCCTTACGAGCATTGACCGACTTGGCAGAGAACTATAATGTCCGTCTGGTCCAGACTCGTGAAATCGCATCCCGCCACCGTATTCCGGAAAAGTTTCTGGAACAGATTTTACGTGATTTAAAAAATGGTGGCGTAGTCGTTTCTCGCTCCGGAATTCATGGGGGATATCGTTTATCCCGTTCTCCGGAGAAAATCACCTTTGGTGAAGTAATACGTTTGTTCGAGGGCTCCCTGGCACCACTCGGTTGTGTCAGCGTAGGTCAGTATATCCCGTGTCCCGAGGAATCCATGTGTAGATTCCAGATGGTAATGAGACGGGTGCGGGACGCCGTGGCCGGGATCCTCGAAACAACGAATCTCGCCGATGTCACGCCGATCAGCGCACCCTCCATACCCCCCGCCAGCGCCCCAATGTACTACATCTAACTGCCGCGGGTCATCAGATTCAGAAGAGTTTCCGGGGATAAACAAGAAAACAGGGAAACTCAAAGGATTCCAAACCCTATCACTAGATAGAGACGGAACCCCAGTCCAGGAAAGAAGCCTATTCGAAAAATAACCCTTCTTTCAGGGAATCAAACAGCCACTCCCGACTGTTACAGAATAATACCAGACGGGATGAGGTTCCCAGGACCAGAGAATCATCAGGGTGTTCCCTCTCTTAAAAAACAACCTATACCGGAATGGATATCCGGTACCCAAAAAAGAGAGGAAAAAATAACATGAAAACCTTAAACATAAAAATAGCAGGACTTTTTGTCACCACGGCATTACTTCTGGCAGGGATTGCTCAGGCCGACTTGCCCTTTAACAATCTTCAAGGTGTAGGCGGTGCCGCATTTAACCCCCTGGCCTATCCCTCCGGAAACGCCTGGAATACGGATAAAACCTCAACCGATGAGATTTTTAAACCCGAAAACATTTTCTCTAAACCACAGTTTGGTGCCTGGTATGTAAACCTTGGGGATGTGGATGTAAACTGGACAGCGTTTGGTGTTTCGGAAACCCTGTTTAAACGATTAGAACTGTCATACGGCCATGAAGTTATCTCTCCGGCCTATGGTCCCAGCATTAATAAGGACAATTTCGGTGCCAAACTGTTATTGATAAAAGAAAATGAATGGGACAGTCCGTTTGTACCGGCCGTTTCCGTTGGTGCCATTTTGAAGAAAACCTCTGACACTGGCGCTGGTGTTGATGATACAGGTTCAGACTTTTACCTGGTGGCTACCAAACTCATCACACAAACTCCGAAACCGGTCGTGATATCAGGAGGTGTTTTATCTACGGATGCACGGGCCACGGGTGTGTTTGGTTACGATGATGATCGGGATGTGACCCTTTTCGGTAATGTGGATGTTGTGTTGCACCCGAAAGTCGCGATTGGTGCAGAATATAAACAGGGGGCAGACTTTGGCAGTTATAAAGATGCGGACTACTGGGATGCGCATGTAGTGTTTTTCCCGAACAATAATTTATCCATCATTGCCGCCTATGTGAATGCCGGTGATGAGAAGTCAACGAGTAAGGTCGGATTGGGCGACGGTTTCGTTCTGAGTGCTCAATACAAATTCTAATCAAAAATCAACCTAAGACCCTAAGGAGAAAAGAACATGTCAAATCAAGGATTCGAAACCATTTCATTACATGCCGGTCAACAAGTTGACCCCGCCACCGGAAGTCGTGGAGTACCGGTTTATCTGACCAGCAGTTATGTCTTCAAAAATACAGAACATGCCGCCAATTTGTTTGGACTAAAAGAACTTGGATATATCTACTCCAGGATAATGAACCCCACCACCGATGTGTTTGAACAGCGCATTGCAGCCATTGAGGGGGGCACAGGAGCCTTGGGTGTTTCCTCAGGTGCAGCGGCGGTTACCTTCGCACTCTTAAATATCACTCAACCGGGAGATGAAATCGTCTCTGCCAACAATTTATACGGCGGGTCGTATCAGTTATTCCACTACACCTTCCCGAAACTGGGGCGTAAGGTCATCTTTGTTGACTCAACCAATCCAGAGTCTTTCCGAAAAGCCATCACTCCCAAGACCAGAGCATTTTATGCGGAGACCGTAGGTAATCCCAAACTGGATATCCCCGACTTTGAAACCATTGCGGATATTGCCCATGCTCACAAGATTCCTTTTGTGGTGGACAATACGGTCGGAGTCGGACTGGTACAACCCATCAAACATGGTGCGGACATCGTAGTGTTGTCGGCGACCAAGTACGTGGGTGGACATGGGACCGTGGTTGGTGGTGCGGTCGTCGATGGCGGAAAGTTTAACTGGGGTAACGGCAATTTCCCCGAATTTACAGAACCAGACCCGAGCTACCATGGATTAAAGTTCTGGGATACCTTCAAAGATTTTCCGGGATTAGGAAATGTAGCCTTTATCTTCAAGCTTCGGGTGCAATGGTTACGGGATGTTGGTTTCTCTCCCTCGCCGTTTGCTTCATGGCAGCTCTTACAGGGATTAGAGACATTGCCGTTGCGGATACAGAGACATTCGGAAAATGCTTTAGCGGTCGCCCGATTCCTGTCGGTCCATCCCGCAGTTGCCTGGGTCAATTATCCCGGATTGGATAATCATCCCTCCCATGAGACAGCGAAACAGTATCTCCACGGCGGTTTTGGTGGATTGGTTGGATTTGGGATCAAGGGTGGTTTAGAGGCAGGGAAGAAATTCATCAACAATGTAAAACTTTTCTCTCACCTTGCCAATATCGGTGATGCCAAGAGTCTGGTGATTCATCCGGCATCCACTACCCACGCTCAGCTGACTGAGGAAGAGCAGGCCCGTACAGGAGTTACTCCGGATTACATCCGGCTCTCCATCGGGTTGGAAAGTATAGAAGACATCAAAGCGGATTTAGATCAGGCCTTACAGACGGCCATCTCCTAAGTCCAACTGTGAATTGGGAGACTGTCTCATCTGACAGTCTCTCAACTTTCAATAAGGATAAAAAATGAGTAAAGCAATCACCACCATATTAGAAGCGATTGGCAACACCCCGCTGGTCCAGTTACAAAAAGTCGGGGAAGGTGTCAGTTCTCAGATATATGCCAAAGTGGAATCCCTCAATCCCGGGGGAAGTAGTAAAGACCGGGTCGGCCTTGCCATGATAGAGGCGGCTGAGATGGAAGGACTACTCTGGCCGGGAAGTACAATCATCGAAGCCACCGCAGGGAATACAGGAGTAGGATTGGCCCAGGCTGCCGCAGTCAAAGGGTATCGGTGTATCTTTGTGATGCCGGATAAAATGAGCAGTGATAAGGTCAATCTTTTGAAAGCCTATGGCGCGGAAGTGGTCATTACTCCGACCTCGGTGGCTCCCGATTCCCCAGAAAGTTATAACGGGGTGGCTGACAGGCTGGCGCGTGAAATCCCAGGAGCTTTCCGTCCCAATCAGTTCTTCAATCCAAACAATCCAAAGGTCCATTACCGAACGACAGGTCCGGAGATATGGGAGGCATCTAATGGACAGGTGGAGGTGTTGGTGGCAGGCATGGGAACGGGCGGAACTATTTCAGGGACGGCTCAATACCTGAAGGAGAAAAATCCGAATTTGATTGTTGTTGGTGCGGATCCGGAAGGGTCGATACTTTCGGGAGATTCGCCTCGTTCTTATAAGGTGGAAGGAATCGGGGAGGATTTCATACCGCGGACATTCAATCGTCAGTTAGTAGATGACATGGTCAGGGTCAGTGATAAGGAATCCTTTCAAATGGCCCGACAGCTTGCTCGTAAGGAAGGTATTCTGGCGGGAGGTTCATCTGGCACGGCGGTGGCGGCGGCCATCAAGTATGCACGAAGACTGACCAGTCCCAAGTACATTGTGGTTATTTTGCCGGATACTGGAAGGAATTACCTGGGCAAAATCTTTAATGATAAATGGATGCGGGAAAATGGTTTTTGGGAAGATACGGAACATCCCGAAATCCCGTTGAAAACCATCTTAGATAAACGGACAGGGGTACAGACTTTAATCGCTGTTCATCCACAGGACCGACTGAAAAAAGCCGTGAAACTGATGCATGATTTCAGTATTTCACAAATCCCGGTATTGGATAAGAATGTTCCAGTAGGGTCGTTGACAGAGTCCTCCTTAATGCAAGGGTTATATAATGGACTGGACTTCAAGAATCAACAGGTACAGGCCGTCATGGGAAAACCCCTTCCGGTACTGGATGAATCCGTAGATGTTTCTGAAGCATATCGGGTGCTATTATCCGGCCACTCGGGTATTATTGTATTAAAGGCCGGGATTCCCAGCGGAATTGTTACCCGGATGGATTTAATCAATTATCAAGTTATAGATAAGGAGTCCATATCTTATGAAGTTTGAAACCCGAGCAATTCATAAGGGGCAACCGTCAGACCCCAGAACAGGGGCAGTGATTGTCCCCGTTTATCAGACATCAACCTATGAGCAGGATGGGATAGGGAAAGACCGTGGGTTTGAATATTCACGGACAGGGAATCCAACCCGGAAGGCTTTGGAAGATGCCCTGGCTTCACTGGAAGGGGCAGAGTATGGATTAGCCTTTGCTTCCGGGATGGCTGCGATCGATGTGGTCATAAGGACTTTGAAACCGGGGGCTCATGTGGTTTGCTGGGACGATTTATATGGCGGTACTTTCCGATTATTAGAACAGGTGTATCGTCCGTGGGGTGTGAATACGGAATATGCAGGAGATGTAAAGACCCTTGAGAAAAAAATCAGGAAGGATACCGGCCTCATCTGGCTGGAGACTCCGACCAATCCATTATTGAAAATCGCTGATATTGAGAAGATTTCTGTTATTGCCCAAAAACATAAAATTCCGGTCGTGGTGGACAATACTTTTGCCACGCCCTATTTACAGAGTCCGTTATCACTGGGTGCGGATATTGTGGTTCACAGTACGACAAAATATCTGGCTGGGCACAGTGATGTAATCGGCGGAGCTGTTTTAACGAATAATGAAGACATTTACAAGAAAGTGAAGTTTCTGCAAAATGCGGCAGGTTCTGTTCCTGCACCGTGGGATTGCTGGCTGACCTTGCGGGGAATCAAGACGCTGTCCGTGCGAATGAGAGAGCATTGCCGGAATGCCAAAGAGGTCGCCGAATTTTTGGAAAGCCATCCCAAAGTGGAACAGGTTTATTATCCTGGTTTGAAGAAATCGCCAGATTATCATTTAGCGAAGAAACAAATGAGCGGATTTGGCGGTATGGTAAGTTTTGAAATAAAAGGCGGCAAGAAAGCTGCGGAGCGATTTTTTAAGCGAATCAAAGTGTTTATTTTGGCGGAGAGTTTGGGCGGCGTAGAATCGTTAGCCTGTTATCCTCCGGCAATGACCCATGGTTCATTAAGTCCTCAGGAACGGGCTTTACGAGGAATCAAAGACAACCTGATTCGGTTGTCAGTTGGAATAGAGCATATTGATGACCTGATTGCGGATTTGGATCAGGCACTTGAATAATAAAAACAGTTACAGGAGGCCATGATGGCTATATACGACAACATTACACAAACGGTAGGGAATACACCGTTAGTACGATTGAACCGTCTGCCCAAGCAATACAATGTGGTGGCGGATATTGTGTTAAAGCTGGAGTTTTTTAATCCACTGAGTTCCATAAAAGATCGCATCGGTGTTGCGATGCTGGAGGAAGCAGAGAAGTCCGGAAAAATCACACCGGGCAAAACAGTTCTCATCGAACCGACATCCGGAAACACTGGAATCGGGTTGGCTTTTGCGGCGGCGGCCAAAGGATATACGCTGATACTTACAATGCCTGAGACGATGAGCCTCGAGCGGAAAAAGTTATTGAAGGTTCTTGGTGCAAAGGTTGTTCTGACCGAGGGCTCTAAGGGCATGGGGGGTGCTGTTGCGAAAGCGATTGAGTTATCTGAGAAAATTGCAGATTCATTTATTCCCCAGCAATTTGAAAATCCGGCAAATCCGGCAATCCATCGAAAAACTACTGCGGAAGAGATTTGGCGGGATACAGATGGGAAAGCTGATTTCATTGTGGCTGGTGTCGGGACAGGTGGAACCATCACGGGTATTGCCCAGGCACTAAAGGAGAAAAAGCCTGAATTCAAAGCCATCGCTGTGGAACCTGCGACCAGTCCCGTCTTATCGGGAGGCCAGCCAGGACCTCACAAGTTGGCGGGTATCGGTGCGGGATTTATTCCGAAGATTCTGGATACTTCTATTATTGATGAAATTATCACCGTGAAAGATGATGATGCGGCATTGATATCAAAGACTGTCGCAAAAACGGAAGGTGTGCCGATAGGGATATCCTCCGGTGCGGCGGTATGGGCGGCGTTGCAGGTGGGTGCCCGTCCGGAGAATGCCGGGAAACTCATCGTTGTCATTATTCCATCGATGGCGGAGCGGTATTTATCCTCCTGGATATTTGCGGATATCACGGGTGAGTCTGATGAGGCAGAAGTGTTGGAAGCCTTTGTTAAACAGGTATAAAAACAAATTAATCACAAGAGTAATGGGCCGGAGCAGGACAATTTTCTGCTCCGGTTTTTTATATTCGAATTCCAAACTATATTTCTGGATAAAATGTCTTATAATGGGTAAAAGGGGTAGTACCCGTTGTTGGGACGGGCGTACTGGAATCTGGGTGAAAGAGAGGGAACGGCGGAATCTATGCCAGGCCGAACACTAATCAATCGTTTTATCTCTGGAGGGTATGACATACCCTGGAATACACTGCTGGTCCATGAGGATGAGAAGATACCCGAGGCGTGGGAACTTCGAATCCAATACAATGAACTGGCCCAGAAACAACTGAGCGCCATGGAAGCCTATCTGAAGGAAAGTATTCTGAAATGGGCGGATTATCCAATGACTCAGCAGGAATGTACCCTTTGGATCGAATCATTGAAAAGCCGAATGCCCCAACCAGAAACAGAAGGGATATATCCGCTTATCCGGTATCTTCAGGATTTGATGGGAAACGAAATGTTGGAGACCATGCAAATGCTGGAAGTCCTTTATCCCGGGGCAGGGAAACCAATGCTTGGGACGGATGCCAGTCTCACGAAGGGAAAAAACAAGTTGTTGTCCGGGGTTGAGAACTTAATGGCTAACCGTTTAGATAAGGCCCGGGAGAACTTTGAATCCATCTTATTCATTAATCCATCCGACACACATGCTCTTACCTGGATGGCATTTACTTTTCTACATCTCAATCGGCCGACAAATGCGGAGAACTACTTCAAACTGATGTTTGATTCTCTGCCGCATAAAGATATAAATGACCGAACCCGTGCATATGAGGTGTGGGCACGGTCATATTATGCAAACCAGAATTATATTCGAGCCATGGAAATACAAAAAAAGGCTGTGGAGGTTTCGACTCCAGAGATGAGGCCGAGAGCATTGTATCGGCTGGCGACCTACTTGTTTTTGGGTGGTTTTGAGGTCGAGTATAAGAAGCGGCTTGATGAGTTAGGGAAAGTACAACCCGGGTGGTATATTCGTGCCATATTGGATCCTGACTGGAAACTTATTCAGGAGAGACTCGTCAGTGATTATGAGGAGCTGGTCACCACAACCATCTATCAAGCTCGACAACAATTAAAGCAGGCCGAAGAAGAATTGGAGAAGTTTCTCGACCTGCCGGGAAATAGTTCGCCCTCCAATGCAGGTTTTTCAACTTTTCTTCACCAACAAGTCGAACAAGCTCGACATTTACTGGGAATCAACAGCTGCGAGCATGCGACACAGTCGGCGGCACTTTCCGGACTCTTATTAAAGAAGCTTCGTCTGGTGGATAAACTGACAGCAAAATGCCAACAAGTGGAAAACCAACTGGAATCTCTACAGGAAAAAGAAAAACACAAAGGGCATGAGTTGGAAAGTCTGACTTTTGAAGAACACCATCATCAAGAAAAGGCACGGAACATAGAATACAATTTACGGGGCATATTTTATGGATTGACAGGTGCGATGCTGGTTCTTTATCTTATCTTTTTACCGAGTGGAAATATCAAGTCTTTCCTGGACCATTATCAAATGATTGCTGACGGGAAAAATGTCAGTCATCACTTAATGTTGGCGTTAATACATTTAGTAACATTAGTGGGTGCTTTGATGTTATCCATTGGGGTGTTATATGGTATCCGTCGATATTCAAAAACACTTCATCAACGGCGATTATACAGTTGGCAGGTGATGGTATATGAACCTGTGCGTCGGGAATACGAGAATATCAAAGCGGAACTTCAGAGAGCAGAGAAGCAGTATCAACAGCTACGAGAGCGATTAAGCGAAGTTTTGATGGCTGAAAAGAATCTTCCCAAACTGGATAGTTGAAGGATGAAATAGTAGAGCTACAAAAATTCCCGGGACATACCTTTGTTCTAATAGTGGTAAAATTTCAAGTATTAACGAAAATGTTATGGAACAAAATCTATTTATAAGGTGAGTCCCTTGAAGAAAACAACCTCCCAAAACACAAAGCCGTCCAAGAAACCATCAAAGCCATCAAACCAAATATCCGCCAGCTGGGTATTGATGTTCATATTTGCAGTCCTTTTGCTTCAGTCAGGCGGTGTGACTGCAGAGGAAATAAAATGGTGTAATGCAACAACCCTGGAAGTTGAGGGAAAGGGATGGACAAACACTTCAGGACCGTTTGACCGTTTACCGGATGAAGCTCAGGCCATTATTAATACATCAGCCTGGGGGTTAAGTAAGAATTCTGCTGGAATCAGCATTCGTTTTACAACCAATGCTCCAATGGTTGAAGTTCGATGGGACCTGAATAATGACATGCTTGCTATGCCACACATGCCCGCAACGGGTGTCAGTGGTGTTGATTTATACGCACGCTCCGCCAAGGGAGTGTGGACCTTTATTGCCAATGGCAGACCCACTAAAGTGGAAGGGAATGATGTTACCTTTGAGTTCCCTAATTCCTTCAAGGGCACTAAAGAATGCTTACTGTATTTGCCGTTATACAATGGAATCAAGTTACTGGAAATTGGCGTTCCACAGAGCGCAAAACTTGATAAGCCGGCACCGCGACCTGCGAATAAGCGGCAGCCTATTGCAATCTATGGGACTTCAATTACTCAGGGGGGATGTGCATCCCGTCCGGGTATGGCATGGACTTCGATTCTCAGCAGACAACTTGACCGTCCTATTATCAACCTTGGGTTCTCTGGTTCCGGCAGAATGGATCTGGGGATTGGTGAGATATATGCTCAATTAGACCCAGCCGTTTATGTGATTGATTGTCTGGCCAATGTCGGAGACATTTCTCAGAAGGAATATGATGAGCGCATCAACAATCTGGTAACCAGCATCCGCAAGACCCATCCTAAAACGCCCATTGTGTTTGTTGGCCGAACATCAATCCGCCCGGATGCTCATCCGACAAGCACCAGTATTAAACAGGAGAACTCCGTTCAATCATTGAAGAAGCAGGGTGTTAAATATTTATACCTTGTATCCGCAAAGGATTTGATTGGCTCAGATGGTGAAGGTACAGTGGATGGTGTCCACTTCAATGATTTGGGGATGGACCGTATGGCAAAAAACCTTTACCCGTCTATAAAGAAGTTCGTCAAATAGTATGTTTTATAAATATATCTTTTAGAAAAGGCATCTCATGGTTATGTGTGGGATGCTTTTTCCTTGTGGGATATAAGTATGTTTCATAAGATTCCGTGATGCTGGTGGTATCATAATGCGAGATACGCTGTAACCAACAAACCGAGCGTAAAAAGAGGGGCAAAGTTATGTTAAGGTCGCTGTTTCAAGTTAATGTTGTCGGAAGTGATAAAGCACTGGAGTTCTATCAAAAAGCATTTGATGCAAAACTTGTCTGTGCTTATCCACAAGAGGATGGCACTTATATGCATGCAGAACTTGATGTATATGGGCAAATCCTTGCTTTATCTGAATTAAATTCAAAAGAGCCTAATCCCGGAAACACAATGCAATTATGTTTGCATCTTGGCATGGGGAACGCAGACAAGGTGTACAAGATATATGAGGTTTTGAAAGAAGGGGCATCACCACACGAGCCAATAGGAGATTCGGGTTATAGTAAACATTGTTTTTGTCTTATTGATAAGTTTGGCGTGCATTGGTGCATATTTGAGTAAACATAAGTAGAGTTGCTATACGGAAAACGGAATCTCATAAAAAATACCCCAATACCATTTAGTGAAAGGTATTGGGGTATTTAAATGACTTATTATAAAGGGTGCGGCGTTTGAAATAGATCAGGGATTTGTTTCTTTTTGGGTTTTGATTAGTTCATCCAGCGCATTCAAGGTGTCGGGAGTGGCTGTCACCACAAAGGTCACTGTGGCGGCATTTACTTCCGGTTTTGTTTGCCCTTCGCGGACTCTTTCATTCAAGAGGACATTCATCCGGGCTCTTAACATATCAAATTCCTTGAGCGACAGGGTGAATACTTTGATTTCCGGCTTGGTTGATGCGGCAATCGGATCTGGTTTCTTGGAGATTTCTGTGATTTTGATGGATTCCGGATTGATGATATCCATTTTGTATTTATTTTCTTCCAAGATGACCCGGAGGATCTCGCCGACCGGTTCATCCTTGATTTCCCGAGTGACTTTTCCCTCGAGTTTCAGTCCGGAATAAATATTTAATCCGGCCTGAGAGGAGAGCGCTCGGACGACACTATACAGGTCTGCATCGGTAAATTTGGCAGTGACGCGTCTTTGGATAGGAGGAGCGGAAACTCCTTCTTTAGAAATCTTGAGAGGTTTAGGTTCTTCCTTTTTTACTTCCGGCTTTTTTGGTTCAAGGACCATGGGTTTCAATACATCAGGTTCTGGAACGGGTGTTGGTTTGGGGGCCGGAATTGTGGTATTTACTGTTGGGGTGACCGGCTTGGGTTCTTCTTTTTTGATGATGGGTTTTTCCTTGACCGGTTTAGGGGTCGGAGGAGGAACCGGTGTTTCATTTTTAGTGGTGACCGATGCTGGAATCGGGATTTCACCACTAGGCAGCCGGGGGTCATTATAATCAATGAGGATACCGTTACTGGTCAGTTCGGGGGTGAGAAGATAACGAGCTTTTTTCAAACCACCCTGATGAAACAGAACAACCCGGACTATGGGAACACTATCACTGGAGAACTGGGATACAACGACCTTGGTGGCAAAAGTGTTCTGAGGATAAACAATCATTCGGGCCCGTTTGGCATTGATGCCATAGACATCAAAGAAGACGGTATTTTTCTGAGACATGAGTTTAGAGATGCGGACATTTTTATTCATGTCATCAATGGCAATGGTGATTCGAGTACTTCCCTGAGCCCATGTTACCTGGGGTGTCTGCGCCACCGGAATGGCCAGACTCAGGACTGGAAGCAGGAACAGCAGACTATAAAAAAACTTTTTTAACATCGTTACAATCTCCCTTACAAATTCGGTAAAACTCCTATATTATTTATATCGCCCCAGAAGGGCAGCCGATGACTTAATACCCTTAATGAAACTGTCGATAGCAAATCGTTCATTGGGAGCATGGGCCCCATCACTGTCACAACCCAAACCCATAAGGAGAACGGGGACATGAAGGTTTTCCCACATGGTCTTGATGACAGGAATTGAACCCCCTTCACGGATGAAGACCGGGTCTTTTCCAAAGCCGGCTTTAAGTGCTTCCATCCCTGCTTTTATAATGGGTTGGTCCACATCCACAATCATTGGGTTAGAGCCAGAGGGTCCTCTCATCTCAAGGGTGACAGTGGGTGGGACGAGACTCCGGAGGTAATCACCGACTAATTTACAGACCGTCTCTGCCTGCATATCCGGCACCAGACGGAGGGTAATTTTAGCTCCGGCATAGGATGGAATGATGGTCTTTCCGCCTTCCCCGGCGTATCCACCATAAATGCCATTGACTTCAAAGGTCGGGCGAGCCCAAGTCCGTTCGGGTGTACTGAAGTAAGGTTCTCCGAAGGTTTCCTTGATGCCAAGCTGTTGTTTGAACCGGGTATCATCGAAATTCAGTTTTTTGAGATTGTCTTTTTCCCATGGTTCGACCTGACGGACCTGGTCATAGATACCGGGGATGCTGATACGTCCGGACTCATCCATACATTTGGCGAGAATCCGGGATAAAACCAATGCCGGGTTTGCAACCGCCCCACCAAAAGTACCGGAGTGAAGGTCCTGTTTAGGACCGTGGATAATTATTTCCAGGGAGACAATGCCACGCAGGCCATAACAGATAGCGGGTGTATTTTCTCCATACATGGAACCGTCAGAAACGATGATTGCCTCACATCCTAATTCGGATTTGGCTTTCTGGACATATTGTTTCAGTCCGTCTCCTCCGCCCTCTTCTTCCCCTTCAATCAGGAAAAGGAGGGAACAGGGAAGTGAACCCTGAGTGGCCAGAAGGGCCTCCACAGCTTTTACATGACAGAACAGCTGGCCCTTATCATCTGTGGCACCCCGGGCGATAATGAAACCATCTTTGAAGGTGGCTTCAAAAGGGGGTGTTTCCCATAACTCAAGGGGTTCAGCCGGTTGGACATCATAATGGCCATAGACCATCAACCGTTTTGCGGATTGTCCGGCGAGTTCCGCTTTTACAATGGGATGGTTATCCGTTTCCAGTAATTGGGTTTTCATTCCCAGTTTGGTCAGATGTTCTTTCAGCCAGAGGGCACAGTTGCGAGTGTCTTGTTTTCTCTGGGAGTGTTTACTTACAGAAGCAAATGATAAGAACTCTTTTAATTCCTGTAAGTATCGGTCCTTATTAGACTCAATATAAGTAAATGTTTTATCCATGACGGCCTCCAGTCGAGGGATATCAATACCGCTTATCATTTTCCATCACCCTGTCCCAGATGTCCAGTAATACCAAAGTCCCACAAGAATTGTACTTGTGTGGAAGGGACCCGATTCGTTTCTGCTTCGTTGGTGGCAAACGACATTTACAGTGGGGAAAGGTCTCCTGGAGGAATCTGGTGGGGAGGAGGACAAGAATTATTCGGGGGATGAAATGAAAGAAAATAAGAAATCGTGTGAAAGAGTATCAGAGTGTCTTCGGTTCACCTTATAATAGTTGACATGACTACACCGGCTATTAAAGTTGAATCGTTGACAAAGAGTTTCAAGCTCCGCCTGGAGAAAATGGGTTCTATCCGGGAATTATTTCTGAATACATTGATGTTTTGGAAATGGACACCGGCACAGGACTTCACGGCCTTGAAGGATATTTCTTTTACGGTTCCCCGAGGCCAGACGCTGGGGATTATCGGAGATAATG
Organism: uncultured bacterium; assembly: GCA_964644695.1. GTDB lineage: Bacteria > UBP4 > UBA4092 > UBA4092 > UBA4092 > CAZXWN01. Next base: position 12,353 of record CAZXWN010000013.1, on the reverse strand, counting down.
GAGCCGGGAAGAGTACCCTTCTGAAACTGCTTCTGGGGATTACGCCTCCGACATCGGGGTTACTCCATGTCAACGGGAAGATTGCCGCATTACTGGAGCTGGGCGCAGGGTTTCATCCTGATTTGACCGGCAGAGAGAATATTTATTTGAATGGGTCCATCCTTGGGATTTCGGAGAAGGTCCTGAATGAGCGGATGGAAGATATTATTGAGTTTGCGGAGTTACGGGATTTCATCGACAGCCCCATCAAACATTATTCTTCCGGGATGTATGTCAGACTGGGATTTTCGATTGCCATTCATACCGATCCGGAAGTTTTGTTAGTGGACGAAGTTCTGGCGGTAGGGGATGGAGCCTTCCAGGCAAAATGTGTGGATAAGATTCGCCGATTCCAGCAGGAAGGAAAGACTATCGTTATTGTCTCCCACGATTTGGGGATGATTGAAAAAGTCAGCCACCGGGCAATCCTTCTGAATCATGGTCACATCGAAAAAGACGGTGATGCCCGGGAAGTAGTAAAAATCTATTATGAACGCATCATGAACCGTCGGATGGAACTGGCGCGTCAGTTCAGTGATGTCCAGGTGATACCGACTGCCAAGTCGGGATTCCGTACAGGGTCTCGTGAGATTGAGATTACGGAGGTTCATATTTTTGGTGGGACAGGTGAGGAAAAGTATATCTTTACTCCCGGAGAACCTCTGGAGATTCGAATCAAATATAAAGCTCATCAGACGATTGAGAATCCCATTTTTGGGATTGGATGGGCGGATGAAAATGGGCACTATCTTAATGGGTCCAATACCCGGTTGCGGCATGAAGTGGTGGAAAGAATCTCTCCCGGTGAAGGTGAGTTGAAGGTGAGTTATCCGCAGTTTAATCTTCAGCAGGGAAAGTATCTGTTATCCTGTGGGATTTACCGGGAACCGATTGCTGACGAGACCGCGTATGATTATCACGCCTGCCTGTATTCCATTTTTATGTCGTTGGGGAAACCGGGAGATGAGGGCGTATTCCATCAGGAACAGACGTGGGAATTTCAACCACCCACGGAATCTTCCCATTCGTAACTCTACAAATTTGAATTAGACTCCCTTAGATCAATATCCACTTAAGCTGTTTTATTGAAGTGTCACATTATTTTGACTGGGCGGGATAAGTGTGTAAAATGACAGGGAGATACAGATTATATGGGATGGAAATAATGTAGCGTAAATTGGTTAGAAGATGTGCTAGTCTTTGATTAGAAGCCCATACTCGGAGGGAAGTGCAGGAAAATGGCTGAACTTTACCCTATACCTTTCAGGACTCTGGCTCGCAGGGCCTATTTAGAATGGCATCGAGACCGGCAGATATATGACATGCCGGAAACAGACTTTTACTGGCCTGACTTAAGGATTGATACGGGTGTTGATTTTCATGAGCACCGAGTATCGTCTCCCCTGGGAATCAGTTCAGGTCCCCATACTCAGATGGCGCAGGGGATGATTTTAGGATGGCTGGGCGGTGCCCGAATCTTTGCCCTAAAGACAGTCCGTTCCGCCGCGGTGGATATGACCCGTCAACCCGGAATCTACTTTGACCGGGGAAGTCTTTTCCTTCAGGAACAACCGCAGGAACTCCCACTGGATTTATATTTACAGGAATGTGTTAAGGCTTCCATGATTATGGACCTGTTCCGGCATGCCCGATTCCTGGGAGATAAAATCCCTCCCTCTCGATATGACACCGTATTTGATTTAACGATAGAGTGTATGCCGTCCAGTCTTCAGGATGCCCAACTTGTGAAATTTGTCCGAACCTTACGGGATGCCCATGAACTGGTGGAACAATTCCGCCGGGAGCTGCCTCGTGAGTTGTCTGGTTATAAGGATATGCTTTTCCGAACGCGGATCGCGGATTCTGCCACCTTGAACATTCCTCCATTTTGCCCAATTGATGAGACGATCAAGATGGCCCGATTCCTGATGCAGGAGTTGGAACTGAACATCTCCCTGAAACTGGACCCGATGCTTCTGGGTAAGTCGGAACTGGAATCTATCCTGGCGGATTGTGCCGGCATGCCTGATTTGAAGATCCATCCATCTTTGGGAGTGGATGATTCGCATTGGCATGGTTTCATGCGATTAATGGAAAAGATGGAACCCGTCAAAGAACACACTCAATTAAGTTTGGGATTCAAATCCTGCCGCGGCCTGTTAGTAGAGAATCACCGTCCGGAATTTCCCGGAGAACCGGCAGTGTTTGTTACCGGAAAAGCCCTCCGTCCGGTGGCTCTCCGGCTGGCGGCGAAGGTGCGTGAAACTTTTGGTGCCCAATACCCGATGGGGATTTCTGCCGGAGTGGATGCGGATAACTTTACGGAAACTGTTACCTGTGGATTTGTTCCGGTGTCAGTCTGTACGGACATCCTGCGGCCGGGTGGATATTCTCGACTGCATGTGTATCTGAAAAACCTGGAGACGGGGATGTTGGAATCTCACTCCAAAACAGTCCGAGAATATATCCGCAAATCGAGTGGTGCGGGAGATGTTGATCCCGGCGATGCTGCCAAAAGAACACTTCAGCGCCTGTGCGCGCAACTGAAATCAACCGTGACGGAGAATGTGGTTGAAACCCCGCCGGCGATTCCCAGTTGTCCATTTGGAGCGAACTTCCTTCTGCCACTTCTTCCGGCAGACCGGGAATGTCCCGTGTACCGGATTGAAGGAGAACGGCTGATATTGGATCATGTGGATGAGTTGATTATTGAGGATATTCCACAGGTTGGGAATTTCGCAGACCTGTGTAATGAATGCCGATTGTGTCCAGCCTGGAAGGCGGATTATTCACAACCCTGGATCAAGTACCCGGCATTCTATTCCAGTTTAGACACCTTCCTGCTGTATAAGAACCGGGATGGTTTTTATGCTGAAGATACTTATTCGGAGGGATGCCGTCAAATCTGGGGACGAATCAAAGGGGCTGAATATTACCTGGAGATACATCCCGCATCACGCCGAATCATCTATCGGGACGAACAGGTGGAGGCTGTGATAGACATGGCTTCCGGTGAATTAATAGGCTGGGACGTCTTTGATGTGCCACCCCCCGATTACCGCCTGGACTTCAAAATTGTGTATAGTCTTCGTTTATTATTAGAAGGTGTTTTAGACCAAACCCGTTATAATTATATTAATATTACTGAACACCCGGCACCATGAAGAATAATTATCCAAACCCTTATTTAAACGAACAGAAAATCCGCCGGCCTCGTAAAGGAGGCCGGTTCCTTTTATTTCTGCTCGGTGTATGTTTGGTCATTGGATTGATTGGCGGCGGTTTCCGTTATTTCTATGTGAAGAAGATGTCCGGCCGGTTGATTGAATTGCCGTCCGAGTATGTCCGAGGCCCATTTACAGGGACTCCGGCCCTGTTACACAATCATGGGCCAGAGAAAACATTCCCCTTGCCAAAAGGATTATCTTTATTAGTGTATAAACGGGATGGTGAACATCCGGCACCGACAGTATCCCTCCGGGGAGTTAATGGACTTCCCGTCTGGACAATTCAGATGGATTTTCCGGAGGATGATTTTGTCTATCAAATCAAATTCCAGAATTACCAGGAAATCCCTTACAGCCAATCCTTACTGGTCATCGGGGATGCCTCAACCAACAGGGGATTGGAACCGGTGGCTCTTCGTATCAAACCCCGATTAGCACTGGATGGATTCTGGTTCACAAAGCAATAATTGATAAAAAGAAAACCGGCAGGTTCGATGTGAACTTGCCGGTTTTTTGTTTCTGGATGTTGGGACTATTTCTTAGGTTCTTTTTTCTTTTCGACTTTCCGATGGTCCTTCAGCAGGACATATTTGGCAAATCCCGGATACACAAAATCGGGGCCTTTGAGGTCGGTGGGCTTTGCCGGTGAATATTCATAGGGTATCGGCTGCATGGTCCATCCGGCGGCGGTGACAAAGGGAAGTTTCATTTTCGTATTCTGAGTATCACAGAACACTTTCACTTCCTGTTTATCGGCATCGAATTCCAGTTCCCAGGTTCCATTAGTCATGAACACTTCCGCCAGGACTTGCCCATGGAGGATAATCTGGGTTGGTTTTTCTGCTGGAACACCGAGGGTTTGGACGGGAGGCGCACCGAGATTGACCAGGGCATATTTACCAATACTATTCCCGGTGGTCATGGCATCCAACCGTTCCCCACGGTTCACAGCAACGGTCGCCATCTTCACCGAGAAATGCCGGGAATCGGCCAGGGGTTTTCCATCCAGAGAAGCAGCAATGACCGCCGCTACTGACGAAGAGGAAATAACCTGCAGGTTGTTACATTTGTAAGGTTGATAAGGTGTCAGCTCACCCTGAACAGCCTGAAAAGTGGAGGTGTTGATGAGCGCATATCCATTTTTTGTATCTTTGAACAACTGGCCGCCTTCAGCTTTGAGGATTCCCGTTGAATCCACACTGCGGACTTCTTTCATAACATCCTCATAGGATTTTGCCCAGCGTCCCTTCTTCGCCGTATCCGCACGCATCATGGGGATCTGGATTTCTGCTTTCGAAGGGTTCTCCGGGTCCACAAGAGCATTCTGTACTCTGTGTGTCCAGGCCAGCGACTTCAGGGAGTTATAGTAACTGCCCCAGGTGTAAAGGTCATCTTCGGTATAAGCCAGCTCGACTAAAGTCTTACCGGGTTTAATATCGCCCTGGAGGAACAGCTTGGCTCCATAACCCATGATGCCCCAGCGGAGCGGGTCCGCCTGTAATCCGAAAGTCTCACTGATTTTATTATTTCCGAAGGTGTCATAACAGAAATAAATCAATCCATCATAATCGTTTAAGCTGCTGTAAGCGGCAATATCGAGCACGCTGGATACCCGGAATTTATTGGGCCAGCAGGTCGCCCACTCCCGACAGACCAGGGGGACATTTGCCCACTTGTATCCTGTCATGTGGTTCATCATTGACCAGTTGCCCACTTCCGCCAGATAGTTTTTATTGGAGAACATGGACACTCCCACCCAGGTGGAACCGGGTTCAAATGCCGGATGGTCTTGATAAGCATTTTCACCGACAAAATCCAGTTCCTTGGCAACAGACCAGGTGTCCGGAGTAATCCCCGCATTTACAACGGCCGTCATTGGGACGGTACATCCCTTGGACCGGATGAAGTCCCGCATCTCTTTGAAATAAGCGCGCTGGATATCCACACCAAACCGAGCTCCATCATTACATCGGACTGGAGATTTTTTCGGGTCGCTGTAATCGGCAAGGATAACATTCTCCGGCTGACGCTGGGGCATTTCCGGAAGGAGGATATTCTTTTTCTCGAGAGATTCTTCAGCGGATAAGGCACACTGTCCCTTGTCATTCGTCCAGGCTTGTTTCAGAGCCTCGGTGGTTTTGTATTTCTTGAGTAACCAGTCATTCCATAATCCCTGAAACTCCGTTTTATAGGGTTCGACAAGATTATTCCACTCCGCCGCATCAAAAAACAGGGAGTCCTCATTCTCAATCTCAATAAGAGCGACGGCAGGATTTAGTCCATTGGGTTGTTTTGTGTAGGGATTCACATGTTTAATGAGCCACTCATCCGCATACTCTTTCTGAAGGTCGATTAAGCGGCGATTAAAGAAGGCATAGGGTTTGGCGGACCGACCGAGTTTATCCGCATTGGGTACACCATCTCCTTCACGGAATGTCCTGTATCCCCGAACGACGAGATAAACATACATCCCGCGGTCCTGCGCACACTTGATCCAGTAATCCACCCGGTCCCGGTATTCGGCATCAAAGGCTCGGGAGTTAGTGTTGTTCGGATAGGCTTCATCAATGATGTTCCGGCGGACGAGATTGTATTGTTCTCCGCCGCGATTATCCAGCTCATGCAGCCGAAGAAGATTACATCCGGCACGGCTCATGGCATCGACAGCTTCTTTGATTCGAGATTTCGGAACATCGACATTGGAGGCGGCGACCGTCACACCCCAGAATCGTGTCCGCTGCCGGTTTTTCGTGAAATAGAAATGTCCGTCCTGGCCCACATACACTTTTCCATATTTTCCGGCAGGCGGGTCCAACAGATAACTGAAATCCACGAGGGAGGAATCCGGGAATTCTTCAAAATTGGTGTTTAGTGCCCGCATGGCATAGGGATCATTCTTATATCGTTCTTCCCCTTTTCGGGCTTCGGTAGTTGGGCCGGCCGTAGCAACGGTGGCCAGCAATACTCCAGCCAGCAAATATCCTGTTATTCGTTTCATATCGGAATCTCCTTACACAGTAAAAAATCAATAATAGATAATAACTCGAAACAGCCCCGATGGTTTATCGATTCTGTCTTATTACTTAAACCATTTATCCGCAACGGGGGTGGGGTCATAATTCTCCAGATAGGCAAACACAGACGGGACATCCGCCGCTGAATAATAAAGGTTCCGGTACTCCGATTTGGCGAATTTCTCGGAGTAGATATGTTCCATAAAATCGTACAATTTATCATAGAACCCATTCGTATTCAGGAAGATAATAGGTTTAGCATGATAGCGGAGCTGTTTGAGGGTAAGGACTTCCATAATTTCTTCCAAAGTCCCGAATCCTCCGGGCAATGCGATAAAAGCATCCGCCCGCCGTTCCATTTCCGCCTTTCGATGTCTCATATCGGGAGTCACCAGGAACTCATCCGCCGGTTCATAGGATATCCCGAACTGGTGGATCTTCTCCGGCATAATCCCGGTCACGGACCCTCCAGATTCGGTCACAGCCCGGGCGACAGTTCCCATGAGTCCAATCCGGGCTCCCCCATAAACCAGACGGAACCCCTGCTGTCCCATCTGAGTCCCTAATTCCGTTGCCACCTGGAAATAATCGGGAGCAACCGCATCCGAAGACGAACAATAAACACACAAGGTTTTTATCTGATTTGAAGTCATGTTGAAGTCCTTTTTATAGAATCTTTCCATTATAACGGGAGTCACGGAGCCCCGAAACAATTCTTTGAGTAAGATGTTGTTTTTCTGTTGAAAGAATATGTTAAGATAGCCCAAACTACGTTATATGGGCACACAATATCTAAAGAGCGAGGGTTTAGTCATGCTTCATATTGTAAATGGTGATAGTTTTGCCAATGTATTGGGTGAGACGGGATTGCCAGGAGAAATTCTGGTATATCGGGAGGTCTTAAATATTGGACCCATACAATGGACCGGGAGTACTTATGACCTGGCGATGGCACGGGCCACATGGATGGCGCGGGCCGGGTTGGGGTCTTATGAAAACATCAAATTTGATATGTTGGGGTTTGAAGCACGACTGAGTGAAGCCGCCCAGGATGATGAAGTCATTATGTGGTTTGAACATGACTTATATGACCAGTTGATGTTGATTCGATTATTACATTTCTTCTCAAGTCCGGAGAATCGTCCGGGAAAATTATCCTTAATATGTATCGGTCATCATCCGGATATCTCCAATTTCCGCGGGTTGGGTCAGTTGAATAAGGAACAGACCCTTGATTTATACGAAGAACGAGATCCGGTGACGGATGCCCAGCTGGATTTGGGCCGGAGGGCCTGGGAGGCCTTTACTAACCCGGACCCGAGTGATTGGGTAAAACTCATGAATGAGGATACTCATTGTTTGCCCTATCTGGATGAGGCGGTTCTTCGGCATTTACAGGAATTTCCCGGGATAGAAGACGGACTCAGCATGTCGCAGCGGTTCCTGATGGAGGAAGCAGGGGAACATCCGGGACTGACGGTCCATGAATTATTCATGCGGTCCTCCAGTCGTGAACGCTATGTATTCTGGGGGGATACGGCCTGGGCAACTGTCTTGATTGACTTGGCAAGGCTTCCCCATCCTCCACTCACTATCTCTGGACCGGAATCCCAGTGGCGGCCGAACGACCCGGAATTTTGGAAAATGCGGGTTGATTTGACCAATCTTGGACGGGACATCCTCAAAGGTGAATATGGAGTTCACCGCTTAAACGGTGTGGATACCTGGCGCGGTGGCGTTTACCTGGCGGGATATAAGATATCCTGGGCCTGGGATGAGGTAAATCAACAATTAGTTTCGGGAACGACCACTTACGAATAACCCTGTCTATACCCAGTTAGACGGTGGATGAACAGGAGAGTGTTTGAACAGGTTTTCCAACACATGCGGCAAACTCATTAAAAAAAAGTAAGAGGCAAAATGCATAATGATAGATACGACACCCAGGACAATTCCAGTGAGGGCGTAAGATTTCCCCGCAGGGGAGGAATGTCCTTTGTCGATTTGCTGCAGTTCTACAATTCCCAAAATAACCGGTAATATCCCAGGGACTACACAACAAAACAGGGAAACTATCCCGGTGATGAGGGCCGCCTTTGCCATTGTGGAGGGTTCACTTTTATACACCGGAGGCGGCGGGACATATCCCTGGTTTTGAGTCACAGGTTGTATGGGTTCAGGGGTGGATTCAGTGGATGCCGAAGGGGATGACTCTTCCATCACTGGTTTTTCAGTGACGGGGGATGTGAGAGGTACTTCCGCCAAAGGTTTCACAGGTTCCCCGCACAGGCTGCAGTAATGGGAATCCGGTAATAAGGTACTTCCACACTTGATACAAATGGAGGGTGACGGATTTATCTGAGCATCATCTTGATTCGGCATAATACTACCATTATAAGACACTTTTTCTCACTTCAGAAAATCAACTGACCTCCTGACTCATTTCGTTTCCGGACACAACACGGATGAAATCCCTTTTATACCTTCAAGGGTTTCCGTACGACGAAGATATTTTCCATTTCCTCCTGCACGATAAAACCATTTCTTTTGTACATTTCCAGAGGTCCCATGAAATCCCGGAAGGGATTAATGAACTCCTTGTTCGGATAAGCCTCAACAATATCAAACCCCTCATCGGCGGCGTCCTTACAAACACGCGCTAATAATGCGGTGGCGATACCCTTTCTTTTCAGGGTGGGCGCAATCGTGAAGCAATAAATGGATTTTACTTTTATATCCGGGGTTGTTTTTACGGAAGTCATGAAACGCAGCCAGCTGATACAATTCAGACAGTCGGATTTTGTATTTGTATTACACCACCCCACGACCTTCCCCTCATAATATGCCAGATAGCCCTGCAAGGTACCCCGGTTGATATAGAGTGCGGCTAAATCTCTCCTTTTTTCCGGAGAGGAAAAGTCTGTCCCCACCCGATGGTCCTCACGGCACCAGCACACGCAATAACAACGGTCTTCCTCTTTATTATCGGCATGCGCGTCTGTCTCAAAAAAGTGTAGATAATCTTCCAATAAGTCGGGGGTCAGTTTTCGTATCTCAAGATTCATTTTTACGAGCTCCATAATAATTAGTAAATGAGTGAAATCAATTTGAGGTAGTTACAATATCCTGTGATGATAGCCAGTGTACCCAGGATGATGCCGGCAACAGCGAACTTCTTTCCTTTGAGAGAAGACCGGCCTTTTTTGATTCGATGCAGGGAAATGACTCCAAGGACAATCGGCAACAACCCCATAAGAGTCCATACAAGCACCAATTCTTGAGGGGGGAGCGCATCGTTGGAAATAGTCACAAATAAAAGAAACATAGCTGCTGTGGACATGTTTATACCAAAAATCAGAGGCATCTTTGCCAACTTGGAAAGTCTATTTGTGTCTATCGGTTCCGGTGTCTCATCGATCGGGTCATCAACCTCTGTTTCTTCCCAGTCAGGAGTGGATTCGTCGGGAGGTTCCGGGAGGGATTCTTCAATGACCGGAGGTGTACTCACGGATACGGTAACCGGGGGTTCTTCGATAGATTTGACGGTTTCCCCGCACAGGCTGCAGTAATGGGAATCTGGTAACAAGGTACTCCCGCAGTGACTGCAAACGGCGTGTGGTGGGGATATCCGAGTATCATCATGATTTAACATATGGTAAACATTATAGGACAACTCCAATATTTTTATAGGTCCTCTATGACCTATGGGTCCCATAAGTCCTATGAATCTCGTTGCCCTTGGTCTTGTACTTGGCTCCCCTACTTTTCAAGGAGGGGTCCGGCGAAGCCGGGGGGTGGTTAGTTCTTGATCTTCCGCAACAGCACTGATACGCTTTACTCAAGGTCAAGGGAAAAGGTCAAAAGCTAACCGCCCCACCATTTCATGGTCCCCCCCGCCTTGAAAAGGCGGGGAGTTTCAAACCAGCTCGAAGTTAATCTACGATAGGAGTGGTATAAAGTGTGGTTAGTTATAGGTCCTATATGACCTATGGGTCCCATAAGTCCCATGAGTCTCGTTGCCCTTCCCTTGCCCTTGCTCTGTTCTTACTCTCCCCCCACTTAGTCCTTACCTTGCCCTTGGTCTGCTCTTAGGCTCCCCGCCTTTTCAAGGAGGGGTCCGGCGAAGCCGGGGGGTGGTTAGCCCTTCCAATCCCGGACATCTTTCCTGGCCTATTCCTATCGGACTCATAGGACCTATAAGACCTATTGGACCTATCCCCCACCCTCACATCTTGACATGAGTGTCCACTCCGTTTCCTGAAACGAACCAGATACGAATCGGGTACGACCCTCACATGGTCATCCTGTTTCAGGTGATTACTTTGAATTTCTACCCGGCACCCCATCCCCGTGAACTCCTCCGTAAACCCGTCGTTCACTATTTAAATCTGCTCTAAATATAAAAGGATTCGGTAATATTTTGTGTGGTTATCTTTGCGGGAATCCAGACCATATCTTACCGTCAAGTAAACGACCATTTTTCTTTTTGTTTGTTCCACCCCATTGTTTAAAAAAGAAGGGTATACTTTTTTTTATACAGTAATCCCTGACAGGTCTTACCCATTCTATATCTAGTTTTCGTGCTCCTGGTCCTGACTCTCCTCCAACGATAACCCAATCTATACCTTTTAAGTTGAGCTTATAAACCGGACCTAATAATGGTTCAAAAGATATAAATTTTACAAAAGCATCTGTTTGAACTAAATCATGGATTCGATAGGTGTAATCGTTGTTTTCAACACTGACGCCCATCCATATATTTTCATTCCAAGTTAGTTTTGAATTCAATTTTAGTAAACGTTCAGATCTTTTTGTTAAAACTTGATATATATGATGATTTGCTTTATTCATAACCGCAAAGACATCTTTAATAAAGCTCAAAGGAACATCTTTATGAAATAAATCACTCATTGAATTTACAAATATAATGGAGGGTTTTTTTATATGTAGTGGAATTTCCAACATATGTTCATGGATGGTAAGGTCAAACCCATTTACATAATTTGGATTTCTCATCGCTTTTAGTCGTTTGGACATTCTATCTGCGTAACAATGCTGGCAACCAGGACTGATTTTGTTACATCCTGTTACTGGGTTCCAACTGTACTCTGTCCATTCAATACTGGTTTTAGATAACATTAGACCTCTCAATTATGTCGTTCGCAACTTTCATTGCTAAATTTATAGCCTTTGGCTTCTCATTACTTATTGCAAAATATAGATAAAATAAAGTAACATTTGTGCTGTTTATTAAAGGTTTTGGTTTATCTGTTACTGCGGGAAAGACTCCTCGCAACTTGGAAAGATAGTAATTATTTATCCCCTCTATATTTACATTTTTTATAAAACTATTTTTTAGCGAAGAATCTGCATCTTCTGGAAAAAGTAAAGTATCTGAAGATTCCTTCGAATAAAATATATCTATCCAGTCAGATGAACCAAATATACAATTTAATTTGTCGATTTGCCATTGTAGTAATTTATTCCCATCATTAGGTATCAGCCTGTTGACACCAACCCCAATGGGAAAAAGAAACCACACATCGACAACTTTTGTAGCAGAAATACATTTTAGAGTGTCTAGTGGTATATCAAGTCCAAAGGGATCTAAAAAAGCAACACATCTATCTTTATATGAATTTAAGTTAGCACAGATGTTTTGTAGTAAGCTATTTGCATCTCCGCACTTAACTGAGATATCAAGCGCTGGAAATCGTTCGTTTAGCTTTAATAATTCATCACATTTTTCCTTATCATTATCAATGAAATAGTATTTATCAAAAGGTCTTGGATTCCTTAAAGCTCGCAATACTGAACCGTCAATTGTAGAATTGGTTTCATATTCAGGAAAAAGGTCGGCAGCGCTTACATCACAGACTTGTTGTTTACCACTTCCTGCAAATGCGTCAATATAAATTAATCTATAAGGCTGTTTACCTAAAGCTTGTGTATAAAAATTTAGATACTTTTCAACGATATTAAGTTTAATATTAGACCATTCACCACCAAAACGATTATCCATACATATACCCCAATCTATATATAAGAAGATAATCCCTTACGGGTTATAGGC
>CAZXWN010000012.1:0-78325 GCA_964644695.1 uncultured bacterium | reverse complement strand
TACTGCTTCCACTCCCAACCTCAACTACTTTCTTCTACCTTTTTATGACTTTTTTCATTACTTACATTTACCCCTAATTTATCAGTACTTTCTTGTAGTGATGGGATTAACAATCTAAAACAGGACTTCTCATTTCAAGGGTATATCATCTACTTTGATGCCTATAGATTTGATTTTTTATGGCATCGATTTCCTTGTTTCCATAGTAGGCAATGCCCATGCCGGGGGAAAGACATGTCGGCATTACCTTTTGTTTTTTAACATTGAAATGTCATTATTGCTTTTTTCCCTCAGAGCAATTATCATCAGTAGCTTTTATTCATCAGGCAGCCATTCTTTATTTGTTAACCATTCCTGAAAAGGATTATCGTAGTCATCTGCCCGTTTACACATATACAAACCTTGTGTATCTTTCATTCTTCTGAAGGGCTCCATCGTTCTTCCAGTTGGCCCATACTTATAAACGGTTATGGTGTCGTCATTGAAGTATCTAACCCAGCAACAATCTTGAAAATCCACCGTCACCAAATCACCTTCCATAACTTCCAGTCCATTTTGATATCTCAAAGACAATTTTCCCACCCCGTCCAGTATTGATTCCAAATATTGTCTGGATGAGAAGCATCCAATAATTTTATACACGATTCCATAAAATACTCAGGGTCATTACAATATTCCAGCAGAACCATTTTCTTTGTTTTTATATCAAACCAAAACATATATACACTATCCTCACATATATAATTTTCAGAGGCTGGGATTAATATGATCCAACAGCAGTATTTATCGTTGTGCATCATCATATCCCCGGTTTTTGCTGGAATTTCTTCCCCATTTTCCAGAAAATAATACTCCATTAATTACATCCTCCATGATACCCAAGTAGAATCCCTATCGGTATTATCTTCAAGTTTTATTTGAAGTAATTTTGCTTTTCTGCACTCATTCGAGATTATACTACACCTTGTCAAGGATGCCTGGTGCAATAGGAGCGCAATGGAGGAGATTAACCCGGTGAATCATAACAATATCAATCAATGATTTTTGGACCTACCCTCTTCGTTTCTTCATCGTCGGTTTTGAGGAACGAAATGGAGTTGTAAAAGGTAGTGGTAGAGGATTGATTAGGGAGTCAGGGGAGAGTGCTCAAAATAGGGGTAAAAGAAAAAGGAGCAGGTATCCGAAGGGGGGACGGACACTGCTCCGTGAAATGTTACTTATATATAGAGCAATATTCGTGCCAACCATTGGAATAAAGCAATAATTTCTGTATCGTCAATATAATCAATGTTTTAATAAAAAAGCCCTTCCTTAAATCGGAAGGGCTTTTGGTTATTATATGGGGTATTCAGACCCCATTTAATATTTAGATGGGGTTATTTGACCCTATTTATTCGGTACTGATGGGGTAAGAACCAAGAACTTTGAGGAACGCACAATGCTCGGAAACCTCACTGAGAGCCTTTGCTAATTTTGGATCATCTTTATAACCCAGGATATCAACAAAGAAGACATAATCCCAAGCCTTCCTTCGGGAGGGCCGAGACTCAATCCGCGTCATGTTAATCCCTAATTTGTAAAAAGGCCGCAACGCATTATACAGGGCACCGACTTTATCTTTTATGGAAAATAAGAGGGAGGTTTTGTCATCGCCAGATCGTTCGCTTTCTTTCAGGCTGATAACCAGAAATCGTGTTCGGTTCCCCGTCATATCCTCGATGCCTTTTGCCTGAATGGGAACTTTGTAAAGGGAAGATGCCAGTTCACTGGAAATTGCCGCTGACTTGTTGGACCGTTTCGCCATCTGGACGCCTCTCGTAGTGCTGGAGACAGCAACCAGCTCCGCATTGGGAAGATTGTTAGCCAACCACTGATGACACTGTGCCAGGGCACTGTCACGGGAATATACCTTTTTGATTTTCTTAAAGTCAGATTCCAAAGAAATAAGATTATGGGAAATAGGCATCACTATTTCAGAACAGATTTTCATTTCGGAATCAATAAACATATCAAGGGTATTACTGATGACACCTTCCGTTGAGTTTTCAATGGGAACGACACCATAATCCGCCCACCCCTTGCCGACTTCCGTAAATACAGCCTCAATAGAATCCATCGCCACAAATTCCATCTGCGACCCAAACTTATGTAAACTGGCCATGTGAGTATAGGAGGCTTCTGGTCCAAGGTAGGCGATTTTTTGAGGCTTTTCCATGGCAATGGAAGCAGACATAATTTCCCGGAAAATGGCATGGACTGCTTCATCAGGGAATTTCCCTTTATTCATTTTCGACAAGCGGGCATATATCTGCTTTTCCCGATGAGGAGCATAATAGGCACCCCGGTTATTCTTTTTAACTTCCGCTACCTTGAGGACATATTCTGCTCTGCGGGCCAAGGCCTCCAGAATCTGTTCATCAATATTATTAATTTCTTCCCGCAACGGGGCGAGTTTTTCCTCTATCGGTTGAGCTGTTTTCTTCTTTTTTTCAGCCATATCAGAGGTACCTGCTCCTATCAGTGTTGATATTTATACTACTTTATTCTAAGGGGTGTTTATCCCATGGGGAAGACAGCCCCTGGTTGTTTAATATTTTCGGAAGTGACATCCCCGTGATACGGGATTTCGATAGGCCGACCGAATAACTTGAATACCCACCTGGATGGCATTACGCAATCCCACCAGATTATCCGTTAGCTTGGTTGTCTTATAAAAGCGGTCCACCCGATGGAACAGGTATTCCAGGTCAGATTGCGCGCGTTCCAGCCGCTTGGTAGTTCTGACTATACCGGCATAATTCCACATCGTAGTTCGAAGCGTCATCCAGTCCTGAACAATCAGAGCGGTATCCGTTTCTTCCATCAAACCCTGGTCTTTCCATGGCGGAATTTCAGTCTTTACCCATTCAGGCAAATCAAAATCATTTCCACATTTTTCATAGATATGTTTTGCCGAACGAATTCCCCAGACCAGACCCTCCAGCAGGGAAGTACTTGCCAGACGGTTGGCGCCATGTAAGCCGGTACAACTCACTTCACCCACCGCATAGAGGCCAGCCAAGGTAGTTTCTCCCCAGCCATTCACTTTTACGCCGCCACAGAAATAATGAGCGGCTGGAACCACTGGGATAGGTTCCCGGGTGATGTCAATTCCATATTGCTGTAACCAGTTATATATGGTTGGGAATCTTTTGGCAATATCTATTCCCTTTTTCTGGATGGGAGATAAATCAAGATAGACATGGTCATCTGACTGCTTCAACATCTCTTCATGGATAGATCTGGCAACCACATCGCGTGGAGCAAGATCTTTCATAACGGGGTCGTATTCATCCATGAAATATTTACCAGCACGGTTCATTAATAAGGCACCTTCACCGCGAACGGATTCGGAAATAAGAAAACGGCGACTGTCCCGGTGATAAAACGCTGTTGGATGGAATTGAATATATTCCATGTTGATGAGTTGGGCACCGGCCCGATATGCCATGGCAAGACCATCGCCACGGATACCTTGGGGATTCGTAGAATGAAGATAGATATGACCAAGTCCACCGGTTGCCAATATAACTTTGGTCGCGAGAATCATTTCAATGCTACGGGTTTTATTATTGAGGACATAGGCCCCACCTACCCGCAAATCGTCATAGACAGCCAAGGGATTATCGGAATGGTGAGTTCGAGTAATCAAGTCAACGGCAGTACACTCAGACTTAACCGTAATATTGGATTCCTTACGAACTGCATCCATCAAGTGCTCTTCAATGGCTTTTCCTGTGGCATCCACCACATGAAGTATCCGGCGTCTGGAATGCGCGGCCTCCATCGTAATATCAAATCCAGGTTTCCCGTGATTTGCAGGAGTAAAGGGAACACCTATATCCTTAATTAGGAAATTCTCAACGTATCGGGGTCCCCATTCGGATAAGATTTGAACAGCTTCTGGATTACAAAGGCCGTCCCCTGCCCGGACAATATCATCAAATAAAAGTTCCGTTGAATCGTCTTCCCCTAAGGTGACAATTCCTCCCTGCGCGTGCCAGGTTGAAGATTCATTTATATCTTTAGCAGGCGTCACTATGATAACTTTGATTCCCGCACGTGCTAAATGAATGGCTGCAGAACACCCACCAATACCACTGCCGATAATCAATACTTGAGTTTGATACATAAATCCACCTTACGATAATAACTAAGCGAAATTACAATTCATCATAATCATTTTCATTATAAAACAAAACCCCGGCTGACTTATGCCAACCGGGGTAAAGAATCAGTTATTCATAGAACAGTTTTAGTAAAGCTCCCAGTTCTTCACGGGTGTTTCATCAGTACGCTGCGAGCTCACGGGCACCACAACATTCAGAGAAAGTGAATCAGCCTGACCTTTATCATTGACAAAGGTAACCGCCAGTTTGAATATGACTTTGCCGGAAGAAGGAATGGCCATGTTGGAATTCAGGGTTACCCGGAATCCTTCCTGGTTTTTCACAATTGCACCCGGAGCCACATCGCCATACGCTGAAGAATTCTTTGTAATTGTGATATCTGAATTACTACAGCTTAAAACACCTTCGACGGACTTCGCATTACCAAGACCCAAGTTGCTCAAGAGAACATAAAGATCGACAGTGTCACCCGGGACCAATGTTTTCGATTTAACACCAGTCGAGAAGGCATCGCCGGAAACATTCAATCCAACATCAGTACGGATAACCTGAAGATTCGGATTAGACAATGGAACGGAAGGAGCCATATACAATCCTGTATGACGTTCATCACGGCGGAACTGTGGCCAGAAGTAATTGGCTGTGTCTGAATCGTACTGCACCAAGAATGCATACACAGAACCAACGTTCCCCTTGTTTCCATTCACAACAACAACATGGTTCATTGGATCACCACCAATGGACGGGGAGTATGGGTTTGCAAGTCGCACAACAGCTGGAGAATTATTCATAAAACCAAAGGAAGTCGGTGTTGCATAAATGTTATTCAGAATGGAATTAACAAGCCCTGCATTGTCAGGGTCTGCCGATACAGCGACTTGGTATGCTTGCAGGGCGCCTTCGGCATCAGTAACAGCCATTTCCGTATATTCATCACGATCCATATCTACCATAGCTGGCTGGGCAACAATATTAGTCTTTCCAAACCCATAAATTGGCATTTCGTTCGAATAAGCAAGTGTACTCAAAGCATCATAATATACATATGAAACGGCATCTGTACCACCGCAGATAATCTCTGGGAAACCATCGAAGTTACTATCATAAACAGCCAGAGGTGTTGCAACACTACCACCTGTCATAACGGGGAAACCATTCTTCAATGTCCCATCACCACTGATAGCCCAAATATTACCATCGCTACATTTTACAACGACATCACTAGAACCATCTTGATCAATATCAACAATTACTGGTGGTGCATTAATAGTAATATTACCAGGGATATTGTACTGGTGCTGCATCAACCCATTCTTGCCGTAGATAATCACTTCACCTAATCTGGAAGCAACGACCACTTTGGGATCAGCAGGGTCATCCTCGATAATTGCGGGTGCCACATAAACAGGTCCATTTAGCAGACCATCTCTGGACCACTGGGAACCAAAGAATCCGATAGGCTGCCCATCCGAACTGAAAGCGAAGATCTGCCCCTTGATAGTAGCGCCATCACTATAAGTTCCACCAGCAACAATCTCTAAACCTGGCTTACTGGAATCTAAATCAACAAGGACAGGAGGTGTCCATAAAGTATTTCCACTCTGACGCAGGTTAACCAAAAGACCTGTAGAGTTTCCATAGCTTTGCCCTGTGGTACTCCACGCATAAAGGTTACCATCACTGGCAACAACAACAACAGCTTTAGATCCGCTACCATCAATATCACCCACAGCTGGAGAAATGTTTACCGGGATGCCACAGGATACTTGCCAAACAGGGTTGGGCACCATACTGTAGGTCGAATCATTTGCCATCTCAAATTTCGGGAAAGTAATTTTGTAAGCAGATACTTTACCAGACTGTTGACCAATAATGGCCTCTACAATACCATCAGAATCAAAATCCGCAATGGTTGGAGAAGATGTTATCCTCTGGTCTAAAGCGACAGGGAAACCAGGTAATTGTGGAGGATAAGATTTTTTCACCGGAACATCAATGCTGTTATCGTAACTCCGTCCCTGAGTATCTTTAAATGTAATATGGAATTTGATTGATGGCTTCAGAAAATCCAAATGCGTATAGAATCCAAAAGCATCATTCACTCGAACAATTTCTCTTCCAGATAAGCTACCCACCCGGACAGTACTGTCAGTAATGTAAACACCATCATCGGTAGTACTTAAATATGCAGTAATACCATTGACCTCATCATTAAAGTTACGGTTCCAAACAGAGAAATTCAAACTAATATTCTCTCCCGGATTTATGAGTCCATCACCATTATTGTAAATAGCTGTTGTGTACGCAAGATACGTAGTATTCTTGGCGATACCATCATTCCAGCTCAATAAATGCTTAGGATTAGGTCCAAAATTACTATTCGTCCAATAAGTTCTGGATACCATTCTATCTACAAACTGAAGAGGATCTGTCAAGCTGGTACCAGCCTGCGATGTTGTTCCATCATATACAACCAGCTGACCACTCTCTAACCAGCCAGGGCAGTAGAAGGTTGTATATTCACTCACTGCTTTCAAAATATCTGTATTAGTTGTGTCCGTGACCAAGTACGGGTATGGAATAGAAGTGTCAATTATACCCAAAACCTGAACTTCAAAATAGATTTTATGGTTCTGAGGCATGCCAGGTGATACAGTAAACTCAAAGGCACCCCCATCAGTCACAAAAGTCTGTTTACTGGGATTATAAACATTGGTTGGATCAAACATAACAGTGGGAACGGATACAGTGATATAGGGATCGTCCACTACCAGCCTAGCCATCAAGGGATAATCAATCACTTCATCTTCTGTTGGTGGATCAGCTGTAGTATCACCAGCCAGCATGTAAGAATAGGCTAATCCCCAAGGTGCGTTATTCCTAATAAACGGTTTCAACTTAACAGAATCACCGGGTTCGATTAAACCATTGGAAATACCGCTCTCGCGATAGTCATATATTTCGAAATGATCTAAAGATAACGACGTTTCATGTGCAAACACTATGGGGAAACGATCAAGCCATTCTTTCTTAGTAATAGGAACGCCACCCGTTGGTGTATAAACTTCATTACCATAAAAACCCTGTACGGCGGTTGCAGTGATGAGGGTTTCCATCATGGCATAGGTATAAGACTGCCCAATGACATCTCTTGATATCAGAACCCCTTCATCATCTTTTGCTGAAGTTATTCTGTCGTATGTAGTTCGGTAAGTTGTATCATCAAAAATTGTGTATCCCCCATTGGCAGAAAGGCTCGCCATACCATAAATCGTAGCATTTGAGTAAGTGCTACTTATATAGTATCCAGAGTAATATTCAGTTTGAGGTCCATAGATTTTTATTGCATCTAATTTACCGGTATAGTGTGAATCATACACAATATTATGAGGTAATGCACTGTGAACATATAATTCAGAAGTAAGTGGAGCCCCACTTGCCTTCGTGAGGATAAATCCCGTGTTATTAATCAATGGATTACTTAAGGTTAAATTTTGATCTAAATTGTCATATATAGAAGGTGACAAAATAGTCTTATAATCACCCAAATATCCATTAACACCATAGTTCCACCGACTCAGCTGTTCCACATTTACTTTCTCTGTCTGGAGCTGATGATAAATGCCACCAACTTTGGGGTATAGGGTAAATGTGAACGAGTAGGTTACAGCGCTGCTTTCACTATAGATAGTGATATAAAGTGTGACATCTTGTTTAGTTGTATAGGTATAGTTATTAAATTTTAATTGGAAATAGGGTGAGTTTTCAGCGTAGGCATTTAATGGAATAGTTGTACTTCCATTAGAGAAAAGCCCTGCGGGTGAATAATACACATTAGCCTGAGGATGAACAGTTGATAACTCAGCATAGGCATTACTCACTGGAGCCCCATAATTAAGGACATTTAACTTAACTAAGACTGTCTCACCTGGCTCTGCGCGACCATCACCATTACCAACAGCTCCCCGATACGAGTCATCAATTATTTCAACCGATTGTAATCTGAGATTGCTCACTCCGGCATTGAAGGAAACGGGGATTTCAACGGGGACTGCCATAATGCGCTCATCGCCCCCAGCCATATAGTGCAGGTAAAGAGTCATCTTTGCTGTATAGGGGTCAGAAACACTAGCTAGAGAGATTCTATAACCAGTTGTATTATAAGCAAGAGATCCAGAGGTTATCGTTCCATATTGACCTGTAGCCTGGATGACAGTCACATTAGCATCATTAGAAGAAAGAACACCATAGGTCCCAATTAAATCTGCACCTATTGCATTATAGACTCCGAGTTGAATATCAACCGTTTCAGAAGAATTCAGTAACCCATCACCATTACCAACGCGGCCATCGACAGAAGGAGCATCGTTAATAATATAATCTACAACAAGAACTCTATTTTCCATCATCCTAGCAGGTACAGGCAAACCATACCCGGTAATCGTCGTGTAATCACCAAAGGTAACAGGTCTGTTACTGACCATACTATAAGGATTTAAAGAAGATTGATATAAAACATTTCGAACATAATCTCGACTTAAGTTCGTTCCTTTGGCCGACAAAAGTAATCCAAGCATCCCGGAAACTTGCGCAGCGGCCATTGATGTACTTTGCATTCCTTCATAACGGTCACTGGTAGCCGTTGAAGCAGCAGCTTCATATGGATAAGTACTTACGATTAAGTGGTCATCCGCATCGCCACCGGGGGCCATTACATCAGTGCCTAAAATATCTCCAGCATCAAATTTTATGCTCCCAGAAACTGACAAGAGTCCATAATTAAACAATCTATTATTAGTTGATGTATACATTCCCCAAGTAACTGAATCATAACCATAGGTGTAAGCAGACATTAAGGCATAAGAAGGAGTCACATATCTCCAACCCTTATTGGTATAGCTTGGGATAATAGGTTCATAAACTGTATCATTGGAATAGTTATATCTCATATTCCAGGAACCAACACCAATAACACCGGGGTACATGGCAGGGAAAACCCATGGGCCATTAGGGATATTTCCAGATGTTGGTGCAGAGAAATCACGAGAGTCATTTCCCATGGCGGCAACTAAATGACATCCGGCAGATTTTGCTTTTTCCAATGCCGTAATCATGTGCGAGGGAGGAGAAAATTGGCTAAAAGTGGCACCAAAACTCATATTTATTATGTTAGCGCCCCATCTTTCAGCAGCACCCGTAATGGCTTCTGCAATATCATAAGTACTTCCAGTATCACCACTCATTACTTTAAGCGCAATAAGTCTCACATTGGGAGCAATTCCATGGACACCTTTTCCATTATTTCCACTGGCGGCAATTACGCCAGCCACTTGTGTTCCATGTCCATTTGTGTCTGGAGCATCTCCATCATTGGCTGTACCCACATAGTTCCAAGTTCGTTCAATTTTTCCAGTTAAATCCTCATGGTCTTTATCAATACCACTATCAAGCACAGCAACCTTTACGCTGCTTGAACCCCGGGTAACACTGTAAACAGAGAATACAGGATCAATATCGAGATGAGCGGTTCCTGCGGAAGATTCACCAGAAGCAGTAAATGAATAAACTCCATATATATTAAATAAAGGAGACTCAACGCCCGGCAAGTCAAGAAGACCTAAGCGATATAAATAATCTTGATAGGTATGGACTTCTCTATAATGACCTGTGCTGTCATTATAATAATAATTCCAGACAATTTCATTAGGATCTATTCCAGTGGATACCCCTTCGATAAAAGTTGTGTCATTGACATAGGGATCGTTGGGATTATATCCATATATTTCCATTAAATAATTAGGTTCAGCATAAGCAATTCGAGAGTCTTTACTCAAGACCTTCGTCATTTCCTCAACTGTTTTACCTTCAGGAATTTGAACTAACTGATAATTGTTGAATTCAGAGGTTTTGAGGATTTTCACATTATAGGTAGCCGCAATACTTTGTGAATCAGCGCTTGTAATCTGCGACTTATAGCCAATAACAATCTGGTCAGAAATATGCGCATCAACAGGCAATTTCGAAGTCATCTTCACTGTAGATGCTGAAGCCTGTCCACCTGATTTCTTGGTGATACCACTTACTTCCGTGGCTTTATATCCAGCCGCACTCGAATATGAGGCCAGCATTAAAGACAAGATCAATGAGATTACGATCCAAAGAATATTTCTGTTCATCGGCATGACAGGTCTCCCTTCAACACACTTTATATCATGATTGGAGTTCAGACTATTTTTAGTGTTCATTCTCCAAACCTTTCTTTAATCAATTCAGTTAACATAAAATATTAATTTGTCCAAAAACATAAATTGGACAGACCTCTCAGTGTTCAAGCACACCTATTTATTTTGTAAGTATAGCATTAAATATATTTCCACTCATATTTTTTTCTAACAATAATACGATAGCTAAACTACCATTCAGCTATCTATTAAAGCAGACAAAGCCAACCCCCAAAATCTAACAAATATTTTTTAGGGTTGACATGACCGCCAATGTAAAAGATAATGAACCATAATATCGATACTGTCAGATAACAATGACGGGAGGATGACTATTGAATAAATCAGGCAACTATAAAGCGGAACGTCGTTTTCTAAAAAAATACGTTTTCGCATTAAAAAAAGAACCTAAACCCCGCATTGGCCTACACTCTTGGGATCCCTATGAATACATTACACTTATTATTGGTGTTGTATTTGTTTTTGTGATTGCCGGGTGGCTGATTGGGGATTACATTGTAGTCTCTACAGAAGAAACCCTTCAATATAACGCACCAGAAATGCTGGCTTTCGATACGCCGGCCGCTTCGGTTGATACTCCTGCTGAATCTGTCACAGAAGAAAAACCCGAGGCTGATCAGGCCGCCGTCACGAAAAAACCTGTCACAAAAACCGTATTTAAGGTTTACCATGCTCGCAGAGGCGATACCGTTGAAAAAGTCGCCCGCCGCTACAAAATCCGACAGGAAACTCTACTAGCCGCCAATCCCAAAGTTTACACTTCAGAACTTAAGTCCGGTTCTACCTTACGAATCCCGGTGACTGATGGAATATTTTATAAAGTCACCAGACGTGATACTTTATTTACTATCGCGAAAAGACATGGTGTAACCGTCGAATCTATCAAGAAATATAACAATCTGGAAAGTAGTCGGTTAGCCCGTAATCAGGAACTGCTTCTGCCCGGTGTCAAAGCAACTCGTACATTAAAAACTGAACCGGTCATGCTCGCCAAGGCCACAGCCGCCAAGAATAAACCTGTAATAAAGATGACTACGGCTTTTGTGGATGAAGTCACGATATCTGAAGAAGATGCCGCCAAGATAGAGGAAGATGCGGACTCCAGAATCGCCGCTACAACATCAGGTTTCCAATATCCGGCAAACGGTAAATTAACGTCTCGATTCGGATACAGAAAACACCCAATGGGCGGTGGTGTTCGAATGCACCGTGGTGTTGATATTGCGGCATCTACCGGAACACCCGTTCATGCAACAAAGAGTGGAAAAGTTCTTTTTGCAGGGCGGTATGGTTTGATGGGTAATACTATCATTATTCAGCATGAGAATGGTTACAGTTCCTATTATGGTCACTTATCCCGGATTGATGTATCTAAAGGTGATACCGTCAGTGCAGGTCAATTGATTGCTGGAATTGGCAGCACGGGATTATCCACAGGTCCTCACCTTCATTTTGAAGTCCGACGAAACAATGTTCCACTGGATCCCCTTAAAGCCCTTAAATAAAACAAGTTAAAAACAAACAACCCCCGAAAGTCAAACGGACCTTCGGGGGTTTTCTTATGGAGTTATTTCGAGGAATCCACGGAGCAGCTCGGAGCAGGTCCGTGGATGATTCGTTACGAGAGAGGACGGAATACACTGATTAATGAGGTCGGAAACGGCAGATATCTGACAGAGGGCAATTCCCACAAATAGGTTTAGATTTACACTGTTCTTTTCCAAAACGGACTATCAGAGCATGGTATTCATTATACAAGGGGGTATCGTGTTCCAGCCGGGCCATAAACATTGACTGTAAATCCGCATAAGAAACATCAGGAGAACAACATCCTAACCGACTGAACATCCGGCGGGTATAAGCATCTACCACAAATGAAGGATGTCCCGCCGCATAGAGTACCATCGAGTCGGCCGTTTCATCCCCTATTCCCCAGAGACTCAGCAACTCGCTCCTTAATTCCGGCCCAGGTTTTCGCAACAGGTGCGAGAGATGCCCCTGATAATGCGTCTTAATATGTCCGGCAAATATTTGAAGCTTTTTGGCCTTTTGGTTGAAATATCCAGCAGACCTAATCATTTCAGCCAAGTCATCCTGTTGAATATCAATAAGATGTTGGATACTAAAACAACGGGCCGACTTCATTTTATGGATGGCTTTTTCAACATTGGTCCACGATGTATTTTGGGTTAGTATGACTCCGACACACACTTCAAAGGGTGTTTCACCGGGCCACCAATGTTGAGGCCCATAAATAGTAAAAAGCCGATTGTACACTTCCCGGAGAAAAGACTCATTCACTTGATTAGAGTGAACTGTCGCACTTTTCTGGCCCCGGGAGGATACAACCGGCTTTTTCATTTTTCGTCAGTAATTAAAGGATTTCTTTGATACTGCGGAGACCCTGGCGAATCCGTTTTTCATTCTCAACGAGTGACATACGGACATAATCATCACCAAATTCACCAAATCCAATGCCTGGAGAGACCGCCACATTGGCTTCCTTAATTAGGAATTTACAGAAATCCAGTGAACCCATGGATTGGAATTTGGGTGGAATCTTCGCCCAGACAAACATCGTTGCTTTCGGAGAAGGAACTTCCCAACCAATCTTATTCAAACCATTCACCAGAACATCGCGCCGTTTCTGGTAAACAGCTCTAATATCATCCACACACTGTTGGGGTCCATCCAAGGCCACTGTTGCAGCAATTTGGATTGGAGTAAAGGTTCCATAGTCCAGGTAACTTTTCATCCGGGTGAGTGCTTTCACGATTTCTTTATTTCCAACCATGAAACCCATTCGCCAGCCGGGCATATTATAACTCTTTGACAAGGTGAAGAACTCTACAGCAACATCCTTAGCACCAGGAACCTGCATAATACTTGGAGCCTTGTATCCATCAAAGCACAAGTCAGCATAGGCTAAGTCCTGAACAATAATCAGATTGTTTTCACGGGCAAAGGCTACGACCTTTTCATAGAAGGCTAAATCAACAGTCGCTGTTGTCGGATTATGCGGGAAATTCAAAAGAAGGACTTTAGGACGTATCCATGTTTCCCGATAAGCTGCCATGATATTTTCAGCCAAATCGGTATGAAGGGTCATGGGAACATTTACGACATTACCGCCGGCAATGACCACACTATATCGGTGAATGGGGTAAGAAGGGTTAGGAATCATGGCCAAATCGCCAGGATTCAGAATTGCCAGCATCAGGTGAGCCAGACCTTCTTTAGAACCGATCGTTGCAATAGCTTCGGTCTCTGGGTCCAAATCTACATCGTAATTTCGTTTGTACCAGTTACAAATGGCGACTCGGAGTTTATGAATACCCCGGGAAACAGAGTAACGATGGTTTCTCCCCTTAAGGATGGCTTCTTCCATCTTTTTTACGATGTGAGGGGGAGTGGGCATATCTGGGTTTCCCATGCCTAAGTCAATGATATCTTGACCTTTATGTCGGTATTCCATTTTTATCTGGTCGACAATACTGAAAACATAGGGGGGTAAACGGTCAATTCGTTCAAATCGATGCATAATGTAAAAAGCCTCGCAAAACAGAGTAAATAATTCCCAACATATCTATTAAAATCGTAACACAATCAGCAAAAGAGGGCAGGATTTTTCCGTAAAATCAGTTACAATCTATGGCAATGGACTAAATTCTGATTATAGCGAGGGCTTTATGAAACCTTTGGTAAAACCGGGGATTGATGTGTTCCTTGAAAAGTATGTTCATCAGTATAAAGGGAAAAGAATTGGATTAATTACGAATCCAACGGGAGTAGATTCACAACTGCGGTCAACAGCAGACCTACTCCATCAACATCCAGACATCAAAATTACAGCCTTATATGGTCCAGAGCATGGTATTCGCGGAGACATTTTTGCTGGCGACCATGTCGAAACTGGCGTCGATGAAAAAACAGGAATTCCTATTTTCAGCCTGTACGGTAAAACCCGCCGCCCGACTCCAGAAATGCTGGAAAATATTGATGTCTTCCTTTTTGATATCCAGGATGTCGGAGCGCGTTATTATACTTTCGTCTATTCCATGGCCTATGCCATGGAAGCTGCCCGTGAAAAAGGAATCGAGTTCGTTATTCTTGACCGGCCCAATCCAATAACAGGTAACATGATTGATGGGCCCATCCTGGATCCGAAATATTCTTCATTCATTGGACTTTACCCAATACCGGTTGCCCATGGATTGACCGTAGGTGAACTGGCAATGTACTTCAATAAAGAATTTAATATTAACTGTCACTTAACGGTAATCCCCATGGAAGGATGGAATCGAGATATGGAGTTCTCCGATACAGGTCTTCCCTGGGTACTCACTTCTCCAATGATTCCGCAAGCATCCATCTGTTGGCATTATGTAATGACCGGATTTATTGGAGAACTATTATCTTTATCAACCGGTGTTGGATACACACTTCCCTTTGAAGTGGTCGGAGCCCCATTTGTTCAGGCTGAAGAATTGGCTGAAGCCATGAATGCATTACAACTGCCCGGAGTACTTTTCCGCCCGCTAACATTTAGACCCTATTTCTTCAAGTTCACCGGGGAACCTTGTGGAGGAGTCCAAATCCATATTACAGATAAAAAAGTCCTGAGACCAACTGCCGTTGGATTCCATCTTTTCTCAACCCTTTTGAAACTATATCCAGACAAGGAAATCATGGAAGTGTCCGAAGAACGGCTTAAGATGTTCCATCAGGCAGTGGGCACAGATCAATACGATTTAGTATTTTCTTCAAGCCACTCCATGACACCTGTCATTGAACAATGGGAGCAAGGATTAACCGAATTCAATCAAAAAAGGAAATCCTACCTGCTCTACTAATCACATTACCCTTCGAATACCTGAGAAAAGAGGAGTTAAAACTCCTCTTTTTCATTTATATAGAGTTGCACCTCGTCTCATGGAGACCTAAAATACTGATAGACTCATTAATGATGCACAATCGGTAAATTCAGAAGGAAAAACAGGTACTCATTGGGATGGCAAAAAACATACCTACAGACCCATCTACAACCGAAGCTCCTGTGGGCGTATTTATTACCGGAGAAGACCTTTCGATATTATGTATGGATTCTGTAGCCCAATCTTTATTGGGACTGACATCAGACCCTGGTCAGAAGCTCTTTCTAAAAGATTTACTGGATAGTACATCTCAGGAATTTCTCTCCATCCATAATATTAATGAATTCAAAACTCTCATCTTAACAGCCCAGTGTTCTCCCCATATCAAAATAAGTCTTACCCAAACGAATCAACAAACCCGTATTGGCAAGGTCATTCACATAAACCAGGATAGTGATTCTATGGTAGGCCCGATTGCCAGCCATGACCCGGCCGGCCCCTACCATGTTTTAATCAACAATCTTAGTGTGGGTGTATTCAGAACTCTCCAGTCTCAGCCGGGCCAGTTTCTGGAAGTAAACCAGGCAATGCTTAAATTTTTTGATGCAGAGACGCGTGAGCAACTGTTAAACACCCCCCCCAGCCATATCTATAAAAATCCCAAAGATAGAATCCATATTATCGAGAAGCTAAAAAAACAGGGATTTATACAGAACGAAGAAGTTCCATTGGTATCCCTGAAGGGCCGTAATTTTGTGGGGAAACTGACAGGGGTGAGTTTTTATAATGAAGAAGAACAACTTCTCTTCGACGGAATTCTTGAAGATATTACCCATTACAAAAGGCTGGAAACCGTTCAACATCAGGCCCACAGTGAGTTAAATCGTCGTTATGAAGACCAAACGACCGTCTTGGAAAAAACAAACCAGATGCTCCGCTACGAACTTAATCAACGACAAAAAATAGAATCTGAGTTACGGATTTCTGAGAAGCAGTATCGTGCCATCGTTGAAGAACAAACCGAGTTAATTTGTCGGATAAACACAAGTGGTGATCTGACTTTTGTAAATGAGGGATTCTGTCGATATTTTGGAGTAGAAAAAGAATCTTTACTCGGTAAGAGATATCACCCCGAATTAGACCCTACTAGCCGGAAACAATTAATCCAACATTATTCAGGACTTTCTCCCGAAAATCCCACAGACACGGTTGAGTATGCTCTTCAACATCATGAGAAGGGATTACGATGGTTGTCATGGAGCACTCGAGTTATCCTGGACGATAATAAACACATTGCTGAATACCAGAGTATTGGACGGGATATTACGACACTCAAAAATGCCCAGCTGGCATTGGTTGAAAGTGAGAATAAATTCCGGCAGTTAGCAGAAACCGCTTCCGTTGCCATCTTCATTATTCAAAGCAATCAACTCATCTATGTGAATCCCTTTTTCACTCAGATTACGGGTTACAATCGAGATGATATTATCGGAAAACCACTGAATGACATACTACATCCAGAGCATCAGGAACTTTTACAACAACAAATAACAGACCTTCTGTATAGCGACGACACCTATCCCCGGCAGGAATTTATGTTCTCATCCAAGACCGGTGAGATTCGCTGGGTAGATTTCTCCGCCAATCGGATAGAAATTAACGGGAAACTCGGCATTATCTGCACAGCACTAGATATAACCGAGCGAAAGAAAACTGAGGAAAGCATCCAAACCTTATCCACTGCCATGCAACAGAGTCCGGCAGCCGTCATGATTACGGATCCACAGGGTTATGTGGAATATGTAAATCCTAAATTCTGCCAGATCTCAGGATTTAGTTCATACGAATTAGTGGGAACCCAGTCTGAGTTTTTTAGAACAAACAGTTCCCTTCCGGATTTAACTGAATTACTTCAAAATCTCAATTCAGGTTTAGAATGGCACGGAGAGATCCAGACGAAAAGAAAAAATGGTGAGCCATACTGGAAGAGCATTTCGATTTCTCCAGTTCGTGATGATCAGAACCGGATTCGGCATGTCGTAGCAATCAGTGAGGACATTACTGAGCGAAAACAGATGGAAGAGGCATTGCGGAACAGTGAAGAAAAAAATCGAGCACTCATAAATGCCATTCCAGATATGATACTGAGGATTAATTCGGATGGGATCATCCTGGACTATAAGAGTTCGCATGGTTCCTCAAACAAAAAAGACCATGTCGGTGACCATCTCTTAAGTTTGTTTTCACAACCAATCGTGGAACAAATTCAATCCTATATACTGAAAGCGTTTCGCCACCACCAGATACAGGTGTTTGAATATCAACAAACCAAAGGACATAAAACTTCTGATTTTGAGGCGCGACTGGTAGTATCCAGTGGAAAAGAAATTCTGGTTATTATCCGAAACATTACGGAGCGGAAGAAAATTGACCGGCTCAAAAATGAATTCATATCGACCGTAAGCCACGAACTCCGTACTCCGCTCACATCTATTATCGGAAGCCTTAAATTAGTAATGGGGGGCGTTACAGGCACCATAAATCCTTCTACCCAGGACCTACTCCTTCGAGCCTGTCGAAACAGTGAACGATTAATGATACTCATTAATGATTTATTGGATTTAGAAAAAATAGAGTCCGGGAAAATGCAGTACCATATTGTTCCCATGCCTTTATCAAACTTGGTAAAACAATCACTGGAAAACAACCAACCGTTAGCTGTGAAATATGGGGTATCTTTTAAATGCATTAATAAACTTGGAGTGGTTTCAGATACAGTGATGGGTGATCCAGAGAGGATTCACCAGGTCATGACCAATCTTCTATCCAACGCCGCCAAGTTTTCACCCCCTGGGAAACCCATAAATATTATCGTTGATTCAACAGATGTTGGAATCCGAGTTACAGTTGAAGATTATGGCAATGGTATTCCTCTTGAGTTCCGTCCCCATATTTTTTCGAAATTTGCACAGGCGGATTCGTCTGATACTCGACAGCAAGGGGGTACTGGTTTAGGGTTGAGTATATGTAAGGCCATCATTGACCATCATCAAGGTCAATTAGGTTATGAATCAGAACCAGGGAAAGGTACTCAGTTCTATTTTATTCTGCCCTATCCCAACCATTCTGCAGAAACAAAACAAACCAGTTAATACAGGGTGTTATTTATATGACAAGTAAAAACAAACCAAAACGAATTCTTTGCGTAGAAGACGATGCTGATATTCAACACATTATCAGAATGTCACTCGAGCTGGTAGGTCACTTTACCGTTGAAACATGTAATTCGGGTCTGGAAGCGCTCGAAAAGGTCACCCTGTTTAAGCCGGACATAATCATCCTGGATGTAATGATGCCTGATATGGATGGCCCCACCACTCTAGCAGCACTGCGAAAACTGGATACAACACGATATACACCGGTAGTATTTCTAACAGCCAAAGTACTCCCCAAAGAACTGAATGAATACCGAAACATGGGAGCCTTGGATGTCATAATCAAACCATTTGACCCCATGACTCTTCCGGAACAAATCCATCAAATCTGGGAATCCAATCAAATAACATCTCCCGATTCATCCATGCAGGAAAAACTTCAGGCCGCACATCATAGTTACAAGCTTCGACTGCCCGAAAAATTCAAACAAATACAAATTACATGGGAATCCTTCAAAACAAAACCATCCGATGACCTGTATAAAAAACTGATTATGGAAACACATAAATTAGCGGGTTCTGCCGCTACTTATGGATTTGAGATTGTAGCGCAGTGTGCACGCAGAATCGAATCTTTGTTGAATCAATACTCTCCAGAAACCCCGGATGAGAAAACTATCCACCAAATAAATGAGGAAATCATAGTTTTACTCAATTCAGATAAACAACAAGACTTTCACTCTCATTCTGATAAATAAACACGCCAATGATATAATAAAGCCTTAAATCCTAAATAAAGGAGTCTCATATCCCATGTCCTTAGAACGAATTATGTTGCGATCAAAAGTCCACACTTGCAGGGTGACAGATACCCAATTAACTTATGAAGGCAGTTTAATGCTGGATGAGGACTTAATGGATGCCGCAGACATGGTTGAATATGAGAAAATCCTGGTCGCCAACATCACCAATGGAGAACGATTCGAAACTTATTTAATTAAAGGGGCACGAGGGTCCGGTGTGGTATGCCTGAATGGTGCGGCTGCCCGGTATGGTGTGGCAGGCGATAAATTAGTTATTTTCACTTTCTTACAAATGAAGCATGACCCCAATTACCACCCAACAATCATTGTCTGCGGGGAAAACAACCAAATCATTCAGAAAAAATAAGTATATGGGATTACCTTATAATTCATGAAAAGTGCGGGAAAGTTTGAAGACCAGTTAAATCAGCAAATGAATGCCAATGACGTCTTGGAAGATATCGGATATCGAACCGATACTATTCATGACGATGGTAATACTATACGTTGTTTCTGCCCCATCCATAATGAATCATTATTCCGAAGCCTCACCATTACTCTTGGGCGTAATACTATCAAATGCGGATTTACTCACTGTCCTGGATTTAATGGTGGTGACCTGTTAGACCTTTATTCAAAAACAAAGAATATTTCCCGACTTGATGCGGTTATTTTTTGGGCAACCAAGTTAGGAATTGATCTTGAAGATATCAATGTTGAAACACCTGTTGAAGAAGAAACTCAACCTGCTGAAACGACTGAGAAACCAATAGCTAAAATCAATCCTACTAAAGCCAAGCCCATTGAAAAGAAAAAGGTTTCCGGGACGGCTATTGATACGGGCACACTGGAAAAGCTGGTAGCAGGTGGTAAATATCAAGAATCCTTACCCTTGCTTGAGTCAGCATTAAAAATCCAGCCTGATAATCCGAAACTGCACGAGTTAACGGGAAAAGCATTATTGGGTATGGGCCAGAAGAAAGAAGCTCTGGAATCTCTTAAAAAAGCCATCACGGGATATCAAGTCCTGAAAGAAAACCTGCTTTTGATGGATTTATATCAAATGATGGCCAAGCATGACCCCAACAATCCGGCCTGGTACGAACTTCAGGTTCCCCTGTTAATTGCAAATAACAAGGCCGCTGACGCTGCCATAATGATGAAGAAAGCGGGAGAACTCTATCTCACAATTAAAGGACAAGAAGGCCGTGGCATTCAATTCCTTGAAAAAGTCCATAAATCAAAAACCAGAGACATTGAGGTTCGCCTTCTTCTTATTCGTGGATATTGCCTCCACAATCAGATGGAACAAGCCGGGCAACTGTCGGTTGATACGGTTGAGCTCCTGCTAAGTGAAAAGAAAACTAAAGATGCTCTTTTGTTACTAAAGGATGTCACTACTGCACTTCCTGATTCCTTAATATTAAGACAAAAATATGTCCAACTAATTGAAGCTGACAATGGCGATAAAGATCTGCTAAAAAACCAGTATCCTGCTCTGGCGCAACTACAAACCAAAAGTGAAGATTACGAAGGCGCACTGCAAACATTAGAGAAATTAACAAAGATCAATCCAGAAGACCACCAGATTCAAAGTAAACTGGAAGAGCTATACATCAAAACAGGCAAATCGGCTGAGCTGCTTCCGTTGTATAAGGAAATAGCATTAGAAGCGCTCAACGAAAAAGACACAGACAAAGCAGCCGAGTATTGGAAGAAAATCCTTGGTCTAGAACCAGATAATGAGGAAATCCTTCAGTCATATACAGATTATCTAATTAAGACCGATAGAAAAGAAGAAGCTGAACAAAATCTTTTACACCTGGCTCAAAGGTATCAATCCAGAAAAGATTATTCATCCGCATACAAGTTCTTGAATACAATCATTGAATTAAATCCGGATTCTCTGCAAGCCCATGAAGGATTACTCGAATTCTACAGACATAATTCCCGATGGGAACAATTCGTATTCCATCTCCTGCGTCTGGCTACTTTATATCAACAACAAAAAAGATGGGATGAAGCTCTTAAGTTGGTCAAAGAAGGCCTTAAATATAACCAACGCCGCATGACCTTACTCCAGTTACAAGGCGAGCTATATCAGCAAATTGGACAAAAGAACAGGGCCCTTGGCTGTTACAGCCGATTAGCTTATGAACAGGTAAAGCAGAACAATTTTGAAGATGCTCAAAAAACTTATGCTTATATCCTAAAACTTGATAAAACGCAGACTAGCATCATCACCCGAATCGGCAACTTAATGGCAGCTGCTGGCAAACCAGCGGATGCTATTAATCAATGGACTACAGCATCCGCATTGTATTTGAAGAAAAATAGTCCAGCCATGGCTGTTCCTGTTTTAGAGAAAGCCTATCAACTGGATAATAAAAACATAAAAATTCTAGAGGCATTGGCATTAGCTTGCTCGCAGACAAAAGATGCAGCTAAAACTGAAAAGTATTACACTCAGACAGGAATCTTTTATGCAGGTAGTGGACAGATGGCTAAAGCCGTCTCGTGTTTTAACAAAGCACTGGAAGCCTCTCCTGGCAGTCCAGATCCATTACTTCATATGGCTCAGGTGTATCAGAAGACAGACAAGATACCTCAAGCAATACAGTGTTATGCTGAACTCGCCGAGGCTTTCTTGAAAAAGAAAAAACTCAAAGAAGCGGCAACAGTTTATCAAACCATTTTGAAACTGGATCCAGAACAAACAGATATTTATGAAAAGATGGGAACTATCTTTCATAAAATTGGAAACCAGGACGAAGGGGTTAAATGTTTTCTTGCCGGTGGACGTAAGCTTATTCAAAAAAAAGATTATGTTGCAGCTACAGCCATGTTCAGAAAAATGTCTTCTCTTTATCCAGATCAACTGGAAGGCCTTCATCTATTAGCTGAACTCTACCGTATTCAAAAAATGCCACAAGAGGCAATGAAGATATATAAGCTTTTACTGAGTCATCTTGACAATACGGGAAAAACCAAAGAAATTGTCGGGGTACTACAGAACATGGTCCGGCTTGATTCTCAAGATATGACTCTTCGCATAAAACTTGTTCAGCAATATGAGAAAGAAAATGATATATCCAACACTTTAATGGAATATGATGTTATAGCAGGATTATTGATTGCAAAGAAAAATACTAAAGAAACAAAAAAGATTCTTCAACGCATGAGAGATCTTGCTAAAGAAGACACTGTCATACTCCAATCCATTGATAAATTGGAAAGCAAAATCAAGTAAGTTCTGGCTTAATTTTCACACTTCTCCAAGCCAATCCCAACCAACCCAATATTGAGACAATGGAAATCCATTCAGCAATCATTCTAGTCCGTGTTCGCCCCCAGCTTACTTCAATAATGGATTGTCCTGCAGGTATTACCACCTGTATCAATCCATTTCTAGTGGATGATATCGGGACTGAATTCCCATTTACTTTGACGTACCAACCAGGGAACATAAATCGGTTTATGATTATTTTTCGTTCAATATCAGAGTTTATTTGATACTGACCATAAGACCCATTCTGTGATTCTATTCGAAGATCAGAGACCCATTCTAAATTTTCATACAAGACAGGATAACTCGATGGTTGTTCTGGCATCTGGATAACAGTTTTGGGTAAATACTCATTACTCATAGTTGTGCCATATGTCCCTGTCTGGCGCTCAATGTTCCATACTATCTGCCGACTTAGAACCTGAGGATCATACAGAATGTGGCGAGCTCTGCCCCAATACGGAAAAATCAAAGCAACAACAACCAATATAGACAATAACAACACCAGATTTATGTATTGCGAAGGTTTACCTAACAATAATTTATCAAAAGACATTACAGATAAGAACACTAACGGAATAGCAACCAGGGACAATAATCTCCAGGGGTACATAACAAATGGGAATAAGGGTGTCATCTTCCATACCATATAACTGATGGGGGTCATCATAATCAGGAGCACACATAAGCCAATACCGTGTATCCAACCCAGCCTATACAAAGGACCAGCCCAGCGCCTCTTGATCAATAAATATAACCCTGCTACGGCCATCACCCAATGAAATAAACCAACATTGAAACTCATTCCATCTGATAGGCCTGAAACACTGCCCCCAAACCCATAGGATGGAATAAATAACTGTTGAGGATAGACATAGTGTTCCCAGAAAGGCGCATCCCTTAATAAAGATTCAACGCCCACGTATTTTTTTTCAATAAAAGCAGGCAACCAAAAAAAACAAGCCAGTCCCAATCCACCCAAAATCATTACAGTAACAAGCAGCCAGGATTTCTTTGAACGGTAAAAGTGAACTATGCAATAGATAATCAAAAATCCGCTAAATATTAGGGAAGTAATATTATGACTGAGTAATATTGCAGCATAAAAAAAACTACCTAACAGGCCCACTGAGTATATCGATTTCCTATCAGATAAATCGTCTCCCAGAATATCTATCGACCATAAGACCCAGAAAAAAAACGACGACGCCAATAGTTCAGAAATATCGCCTCTTACACAGGCATTGACCCAATGGTAGGGGAAATAAACATACAATGCCACACCTAACCAAGCAACTCTTGGAGTTGTCACATATCGTTTCAACCATTTCCAAACACCCCATCCTCCGAAGGACAAACCCAAAACAAACACACTATGGATTGCAACAACAGGATTTCCAGTCACTTTCAAAATGGGCCAGGCTAAGTAATAAGCCAACGGCGCATAATAATTAAATAAAGGATATCCGTATCCTAATCCCAAGAACCCAACCCATCGAGGAGGAAATTGCCCCTCTTGCAAACATTGATCCATGGCCATCAACCGATGCAAAGGAAAGTATTGGTCATGCGTGAGAATAAAATAATGAGGATTAAGGAAAGGGATCAACACTGGAATCCCAATTAGAAGCAGTAATCCACAAATAAAAAGCGTATAAGAAGTTGTTTTAATGGGGCACCTCTGAAACTGGATACTGTTTTGTTTGAGATGAAACAATAGAATATATTATTTCTCTGTTAATCGTGTAATTTTCCTTAATTGCTTTCAATAATGAATTAACGGCCTGGTCAGCACCCGCAGAATCGACTGCATAAAAAATAGGTATCCCCTGCTTGTATTGCCAGACTCTAGAATGTGTAGAATCTGCAGCAACAATGACTCCCAACAGATTTCTAACTGTCTGATAACCATATAAAATCTGGGCCTCATTGATTAATGTTCTGGGAGTACATTTATCTTCTTTAATCATCAAACTAAATATTCCACCATTCAGATTCCAGCGAAAAACAGCAGCTTCAGTACCATACTCAATGAATTGAGAATTTGGCCTGTCCATTGGAGCCACTACACCAATCCACACCTTCCGATATGGATGAGGCTGTATATGAAAAAAGTATATCCATACAAAAACAATCACACAAACCAGTATTCCCATCCGAATCCACAGTGTTTTTCCTGTTACCCATTCAGCGGCCATAAATTCTCTTTCTTATCTGAGAGTAAATATACTATAAAATAGATTCATCTAAATAATACAGGTATATGATGATAAACTATCCAGACATAATCGTGCAAAAGAAGCATACTCAACGGATTCAATCCGGACACCTTTGGGTATTTAGTAATGAGTTAACCAAACAACCAAAACTGGCGCCAGGAACACTTGTTGATTTTATATCCGATGAGGGGCGTTTTCTTGGCCGCGGATATTACAATCCCCACTCATTAATAGCCGGTCGCATTCTAACTCGAAGCAAAGAAGAAAACATTGGCGAAGACTTCTTTTTCCGTCGCTTTCAAAAAGCACTCCAATACCGAGAATCTATATATCCGGGAGATACTTCATATCGAATGATTTATTCTGAGGGAGACTATCTGCCAGGATTAGTCGTGGACCGATACGGAGAAGCTCTTGTCATACAGATAATGACCGCTGGAATGGAAAAATGCAAAGACACTATTGTGGAACAACTAACCAGATTAGTCAGCCCATCCTTTATTCTGGAGCGTAGCGATGCTACGATTCGAAACTACGAGGGATTAGCGCCAACTCAAGGTGTCTTAGCAGGGACCCCTTCAGAATCTATTGATATTTATCAAGATGGCATTAAATTAACAGTAAATGTCTTGGAAGGCCAAAAAACTGGATTTTTCTTTGATCATAGGATAAATCGTCAGAGTATCTCAGACTTGGTCAAAGGTAAAGAAGTTCTTGACCTTTTTTGTGGAGTTGGTCCATGGGCATTATATGCAGCAAATTTTGGAGCCAGCCATATTCTGGGAATAGATAGTTCATCTTCTGCCTTGGAGTTAGCGAGAAAGAATGCTGCATCTAATGGTTTCACCTCATGTCAGTTCCAAAAAGGTGATGTTATGGAGATATTACCCGCATGGATCCGCGATAAAAAACAATATGACCTAGTAATTTGTGACCCTCCTGCTTTTGCTAAATCAAGACCTCATTTACCTGCAGCTAGAAAAGGTTACGTTAAATTAAACCGACTCGCCATGTCATTGG
The DNA here is from genome assembly GCA_964644695.1 of uncultured bacterium. Classification (GTDB taxonomy): domain Bacteria; phylum UBP4; class UBA4092; order UBA4092; family UBA4092; genus CAZXWN01. The sequence continues at coordinate 52,557 of CAZXWN010000012.1, read as the reverse complement.
TTAAACCTGGGGGAGTCCTTATTACTTCATCCTGTTCTCAATTGGTCCACCGTGATGAGTTCAGAGATCTGGTACAGGAAGCCGCGACTAAGAGTGGATCCCAATTACGATTACTTCGTACAGGAAACCAGTCTCTTGATCATCCCATTTTAATGTCTGTGCCTGAAACAGAATACCTGAAATGCCTTACAATCCAGGTTAATAACATGAAATAACAAAATCGGCGAAAAGGTTAATCTTTTCGCCGATTTTTTAATATGCCTTTAATCCGTCAGCTTTTTCTCTTCAACAGGGAATGCACCCCGAACAATGTCTGCATCTCCCCATAACCGCTCCAGATCGTAATATTGACGGGTGTCCTTTTCAAATACATGAACCACAACATCGCCATAATCTAAAAGAACCCATAATCCCCAATCACTGCCTTCCTGGTGTAGCACATTTATTTTCTGAGCTTCCAGCTCATCCACCACATGGTCGGCAATTGCTCGTGCATGCGTATCTGAATCACCCGAACAAATTACAAAATAATCTGAGAAATTAGACAACTTTCGTAAGTCCATTACCATAACATCAGAGGCTTTTAAGTCTTCTGCCAAATCTGCTATTTTAAGTGCAAGGTCTTGTCCTTCTATCTTTTTTTTCAATGTCATGCAAATTCCTTTTCTAAATTAACAGGCAACCCTGCATACGCAGGATTGCCTGTCAGTAAATGCCAGCACTTCTATTTTAACTGATTTTGCGGGAGAAAACACTTTCATGGATTTAGCTTAAAAGAAATCCACCTTGTCATACATCATCTTTTCTTCCGTAGTTAAGGCCACATCATTCGGAACTATCGTTGGGGTCACTAAGATAACCAACTCACTCCGAGTTGTAGCCGTGCTTTTCATCTTAAAGAGATTTCCTAACATTGGGATATCAGACAACCATGGAATTTTACTCTCAGTGAGAGTTTCATTCTTACTTCTTAACCCACCTATCACTAAAGTCTGACCATTATTCATCATCACGGTCACATCCACTTTCCTGATATCAATAATTGGAATTCCTGTTATGGGTGCACCTGCTGCGGTTTGTATTTTGACATCACCTTTATGTAGTGTTTGTTCAGGAACAACCCTCATCAGAATTCTGCCATCAGAAGTAATCTGTGGAGCGACAGTTAATTGAATTCCTGCTTTTTTATCAAACTTAGCAGTTCCGGTCAATGTATTTGTCTGTTGATCTAACTGAAATTCAACATAAGGAAGTTCTTCCGTTAAATCAAAATTTGACTCAGTATTATTTAAAGCAATCAAACGAGGATTAGCCAACAAATCAGCCTTTTGTTCTTCAATCATCGCTCTGAGAGCACCCACCAAGGAGCGGCTATCCGTTGAAAGATTGAAGACAAAATTACCCAGATTTCCATTAGTTAAACCACCTGCAGAAAATGGTGCTGATATTAATCCTGCAATGGTTGTCGATGTATTAAATAAATTTCCCATGGCAGGAGTATAACCAACACCTACCGCATTAGCACCATTCCAGGAACCACCCAAGGCACCATCCCAGCCAAAGCCTAAATCCTTATTAGACTCTAACTGAATGCTGACCATCCGAATGTCAATCATGACTTGTTGAATGGGTTTATCCAATTTACGGATCAATTGTTCAACTTGTTTCATTACATCATCATTAGCAGTAACAATAATAGTACCTGCACCAGAGACAACATTGCCACGGCTTCCCTTATTTAGAGCCGGGGCTTTCATCGTCTGGATAGCATCCACTTTGATAAGCTTTTCGATAGCTGTTGCAATTTCATCGGCACCAGAATAATCAACTGCAAAAACCTTGGTTATTGGACCCTTGGGGGCAGGAGGTTCTGGTTTAACTGGTTGAGGTTTGGCATAAACGCGTACAGCATCATCACCAATTTGCTCAAAGTTAAAGCCATTTATATCAAGAACATATTTTAATACTTCACCTACAGGGCGATTCTGGACCTGGAGGGTCACTTTACCAACAACCTCCGGGCCAGCATAGATGTTCAATTTTGCCTGTTCAGACAAAACTCGGATTACATCCGGCAAGTCAGCCTGTGAAAATGAGGCAGAGACCAGACGATCCATGGGGGCGATTGCAGCCATGGCTTTCTCTGCTTCAGCACTAACACTGACTTTCTTAACCTTTGTTGCTTTATACGCGGGATTGGGTTCATCTGCCGTTACAAGTGTTAACGGTACAGATATCAGGGACACGACCAGGATAGTACTTAATATCCCTCGGGTCCAAATTGTGTGGGCTTTGTGTTCATTTCCGAATCTCATCGGTGGATTTCCTCCCATGGCATCAATGAACTGCTGGCATTTTATTAGCATGTTTTTAATTCAACTTAATGGAATATGATTTTTTCTGGTATGTCACCAGAATTTCGTTTTTGGTTATACGGGTCAGTTTTAAAGACTCAGGCAGACCTTTTAACTGAATGGTATTACCGGCCTTAGCCAGCTTCCCATTCAGAATCACACTGGAAGTTGATGGAACGCTTTCATTATAAACAATACCCGTAAGCTGAGATTTCACGACTTCACGAACATTAATCTCCAAATCCGCGGGTTTAACATCAACCTTCCCATTAGCACCTGGAGAAGTCTTTGATACTAACGGTGCACCAGACCTCCACGGCACTTCCATAGGATCGCTCTTACCCTTGCTGTCGTATTGATAAGTAGGAAAATCTGCGTCATCAGGAACAGCAGGATTCAGAACGGGTTTAGCTGCAGAGGCTGTATCTGCTGCCGCAGGGGCTTCATCAATAACTCTTATTGCACTAGCCCACTGAATGCAACATGCAGCCAATAACATGACCAATATCAGTTGAGAAAATAGCTTCCGCATGATGGTTATTTCTCCTTCTTTTTCTTCTTCTTGTCTTTGTCCGCGGAGGTAGTATCTTCCGAAACAACACCGACAGGATTATACATATAGGTAACCAAACGGAATTTCGCGCTATGACCAATTTCTTCACCTGAAGCAGCGGTCAAATCCATACTATCAACCTTCATAATACGGGTTTGATTCTCAACTTGATTTAAAAATCGGCCAATATTATGGTAACGCCCAATCAACTCCACATTATATGGGATCTCAATATAATAAGTTTCAGGAACTTGTGGCATTGTGGCGATGGATTTATAGGAAACACCTGCAGAGTCTGCGGCTTCCCGTAAAAATGTCATTAATTTTGGAACATCCTTTTCACTGGGCAGTCTTTCTTCAAAACGAGCAATCTTAACTTCCAAGTCTGCAATCTGGTTCTGCAAAGAGCCCCCTTCAAGGACATCTTTCATCGACTTTACTTCTTCTTTCAGTTCAGTGCGGGTTTTAGCAATTTTACTATACTCACCGACTGATTTTTTGAAATAAAGGAAATAAAAAGCGACCAAGATGACAGCCACAAACATGATGGTTACGACTACCCATTGTTTTTCTTCTTTGGTCATCGGATTTGCCATAAAGAATTCCTTCCAATCTCCTTAAAGAATCACCATTTCAATTGCGAAATCAAAAACCTGAAGCCCCATGTCTTTACCTTCTTCAGTGCTTGTTGCTTTCAGGAGTTTAATTTCTCCGAAATTGGGCTCTCCACTTGGTTTGTTGTAGAAGTCCGGGGTTTTAAGCGCTGTAATCAGTTTTCCAATTTGCTCGGTACGTTCTTCACCAGACCGGCAATATGAAACACCTTCAATATGTAGGACTTTTTCGCTGTCTCTATTTTCCACCCGAATCTGCTGAAATTTCATATTGTCCGGCAAAATGTTCGAAAGTGCATTTAGCTTCTTAGACCATAGAAATTTGTAACGGGTCAATTCGTCTTGAGCTTGTTTCTTTTGCTCAAGGTCTTTGAGTTGCTGCTGGTACGAAGCCACTTTAGGAGACATTTCCTTTAATTCTTTCTCCATTCGTTTAATATCCCGTTTTGCGGTGGTTACACGAAATTGTTGAAAGAAGTAGGTACAGGCAACGATAGCAATTGCCGCCAACAATGCCCAAAGAAAGAAAGGTGGGACTTGGGTGGCTCTTTTTTGTTTTTCTAATTGTGGCAATAAGTTAACTCGTATCATGGCTTACTTATCCCCCACTTGTCTAAGTGCCAGTCCAATAGCAACGGTTAATCGGGGGGCTATGGTCTTAATACGGTCGGCCTGGGAAGGATTCTTGATTTCAGCATTTTCGATAGGGCTGATAACTGTGACGGGAAGCCCCAATCGCTCTGACATATACTGATCCAGGTTTTTCAGCATAGCACCACCACCCGTTAATAATATTTTATTAATGGGTTTGCCGTTAGGCTGGTTTTCATAAAACTGCAGTGATCGCCGGATTTCGGTCAAGAGGTTTTGAACGGGAACCCGGATAATGCCATTTAATTTTGCCTTTCGTGAATCACCATCCATGGGCTCACCGGTAATTTTCTCAACGGTATCCTTAATGACTTCTGCGATTCCCGGAGTTGATGCAGGTCTTTCCTGAACAACATCCTGTGATGAAACAAATCCTTCTTCACATTTAATTCGTTCAGCTTCGCTGAAAGACAGTTGCATTCGTGACGAGATAGCTTGAGATATCGTATTTCCCCCAGCTGTAATATCACGGGCAAATCGAGAGATATTGCCTTCGAAAATATTGATATTTGTATAGGTAGCACCCATACTAACCAAGGCTAACACTTCATCTCCACCAAAAGTATGTACACTCTCCACACAATTCAAAACGGCGAAAGAATCAGTATCCATAATGACCGGATTTAATCCTGCAGAACGCAAGATATCGACACGACGGGTCACTAAGTCTTTCCGAGCCGCCACCAAAATAAGATCCGCTTTCTTGCCGGGGTCTTTCGTGGTGGGAGTTAACCGGTAATAATCGAGATTGACTTCGTCCAGCCGGAAGGGGATAAATTCTTCTGCCTGCAAACGCAGAGCATATCCCAGTTCATCATCCGGCATATCCGGGAATTGAAGATAACGAACAATCACTGAATCGCCGCTGATAGAACAACACACATCGCGTGAAGTTGCTCCTGACTCCGCGAGAGCCACTTTCAGGGCATCGGTTAAGGCCTGATCAGAAGGATCTGTTCGGTTCCCTTCTAATTTGACCGGAGCAAAACCGACCCGTTCAATGACCACCTTTTTCCCGGAGGTACTGGCTTGAACGACTTTGACACTACTGGTGCCCAAGTCTACACCTAATACAGAACCTTTTTTACCAAAAAGTTTCAGCACTGAATCTGACCCTCCGATGTCTGGCGTTTGCCTGAATTTATTGATGTAACTATCCCAATAAATTGAATTATACTGGAACAGCCCTCGCTGTCAATATTTTTAACCATGTTTAAGGTAATTTGTTTTTTTGAAGTTGTTGGTTCATTCTGACATTTCATTGTCATATTGATTCATCCCATTACTTCTCAATATTTCACTTTATGATATATATTCTACATTTAACTCATTAAATTACAATAAGCAAGAACTTTTTTTTGAGGACTTTCTTTATTTTTTGCATAATAAGCAGTTTGTTTTCAATCAGAGACACCTGCTGGAGGAACACTTTTAGGCACTTTAGATGGGTTAAATTCAAGTCTATCCTTCAAGATAATATTGTCTGCGGATGCACTGTTATAAACGATAAATCCACGGAGCTGGTCCGTGACATCAACGTATGTTGTCAGCACTATTTAACGTGTTCACAGGCAGTAATTATCATGAATAAACGGGACTTTTTATAAACTTGGCTTTACAAAGATAATGTAAACTGGTTTAATTGAGTGATTCTGTTATAATAACCTCTTTATATTTGCTTTTATAAAATCCGACCAGGAGATCAAATTAAACATGTTACAAACATTACGAAATCCAAAATATGTCAAAACCATTATGTTCTGGACCCTGATTCTTATCATTCCTGCTTTTGTGGCATTTTATGGTTGGAGCCAATTGACCGGGAACGGTAAAGGTGATTTAGGGTATGCCGCAAAGGTCAATGGCGAAATAATCAGTTATCAAGAATACGAAACGCAATACAAGAAATACATGGACCAAGTCCGTGAGACCTATGGTGATGCTTTTAATGAAGAAATGGCAGAACAGTTAAACCTGTCCGCATCCGTTGTTGATTCATTAATCAGTCAGAAACTCGTTCTCCAGGAAGCCAAAAAAGCGGGTGTCCAAGTTAGTGATGAGGAAATACGCCAGATTATCCAGGGCGTACCGGCATTCCAGGTCAACGGACAGTTCAATCCACAAGCTTATCGTCAGGCCCTTCAGTCTCAGGGTAAGACACCGGAAATGTTTGAGGCAGAACTTCGTTCCGAACGAATTTCAAACAAAATGGTTGCGCTGGTCACAGATTTTGTGAAAGTCAGTGAACCTGAAGTTCGCGAGGAATTCCGCAAACGCAATGAGAAACTGACCTTTGATTTAATTCGATTTGGGGTACCAGATTATATAAGCAAAGTCAGTGTCACCGAAGATGCTGTTAAGAAGTCCTTCACTGAAACTCAACAGATGTATGCATTACCGCCCCAATATGAAGTTGGATATGCTTTTGTTGATCCAGCGGCTATGGCAGCCTCGATTCAGGTAACTTATCAGCAGGTCAGTGAATACTATAATTCCGAAATGAGCAAGTATGTCATTCCGGAACGCATTAGTATTCGACAGGCAGAAATCGTCATTCCAGAGACAGCACCCGCCCAGGCTCAACAGGCCGCACAACAGAAAATCCAGGAAGTTTCTGCAAAACTTCAGGCAGGGACAGCTTTTGAAAAAGCAACTCAGGGATTAACTATTCGTGATTTAGGTTGGATTGAAAGAGGTAAGGTCAGCCAACAGGTTGAACAAATACTCTTCTCTCTGAAACCAGGGCAATCCACCCCAGGACTGAGAGTCAAAGATGGCTATGCCGTTCTCCAAGTTGTAAAACATGAAGCCTCCCGCGTTAAACCTGTCAGTGAAGTAAAAGATCAGATTACTGCAGCAATCAAGACACAAAGTGCAATGATTAAAGCTGAAGACAAGTGTCAGGAATTAATGAGTTCTTCCACAGGAAAGGTCAATCTTTCTGAAATCGCCGCCAAGTCGGGGCTTAATTATGGAACATCGGGTATGTTCAACGGCAAAAACAGCCCTATACTGAATACCAATAAGGAATTTTTATCTGACTTACCTTCAATGCAGGTAGGTACTCTCCTTGGCCCATACCAATCTGAAAAGGGCCTGTATATTGTTCAGTTATTAAATAAAATAGAAAGCCGTATTCCTGCCTACGAAGAAGTCAAAGAACAGGTCAAGGCTCGGTTGATTTATAAGTTAGCCCAGGATGCCGCTGAAAAAGCTGCATTACAAGCAGGCAAAGAAATAACGAGTGGAAGCACACTGGAACAAATCGCGGCGAAAAACAGCTTAAAAGTCGTGACCATGGGACCCAACTCATTAATTGATAACATCCCTGGCCTGGGACAGAACAGTCCGCTCATGCAGACAGCTTTCTATCAGCCCATCGGTAAAACAAGCAATGTGATAAAGGTTCAGGATTCAATGGGACAGGGTTTCACTCTGTACTGCATCATCCGGTTAAAAGACCGGGTTGCTGCTCCTGAATCCGCATTCAATGAAACCCGTGAACAACTGACCAAAGCTTTAGTCAACCAGAAGAAAGAACAAGCTGTGAAAGAATGGATGACAGCACTTCGTAAGCGCGCCAAAATTACGGAGAATAAGGACCTGACCAAGAGCAAAAAGAGTTAATTAGAATAACAGATTACTGAGGTTTAATTACCTCGGAAATCCATCCACCCCCCACGACTATTTCACCGTCATAAAAGACGGCCGCCTGACCAGGCGTGATAGCTCGCTGGGGGGGGGTAAATTCGATACGAACTAACCCCTCTTTTTCTGGATAAAGGCAGGCTAAGGCTCCCTCATGGCGATATCTTATCTTCACGACCGCTTCTAAGGGTTTAACGGGAGAGACTCCAGAAATCCAATTCACATCACTGATTCGACATTCTGACCGCATCAAGTCATCCACATCGCCAAGAACAACCTGATTCTTGTCCGCCTTAATTTCAGCCACATAAACAGGTTTTCCCAGAGCAATACCCAAACGACTTCTCTGCCCAACCGTGTAATAGTGGATCCCCTTATGCTGTCCCAGAACTTTTCCCTGGATATCAACAAAATTACCTTTAGTTGGAATATCCTGCTGGTTAAATTCTTTACGATAGTTTATCCAGGATTCAACAAATTCAGGATATCTTCCCTGTGAGACAAAACAAATGTCCTGGCTCTCTGATTTATCGTGCACAGGGAGCTTTAATTGCCTTGAGAGCTCACGAGTCTGCTCTTTTGTCATTCCACCCAGAGGGAACATTAATCGTGCCAACAGGGGCTGTGTAACTGAGAATAGGAAGTAAGATTGGTCTTTCTGAATATCAACGGCTTTACATAGATGGTATTGGCCTGTTTGGTCATCGTGTGTGATTTGCGCATAATGCCCGGTTGCTAAATAATCAGCCCCCAGTTCCCGGGCCTTTTGAAGAAGATAATCAAACTTTAAACTTTGATTACATAAAACACAGGGATTGGGGGTCCTGCCATGCAAATAATCGGAGACAAAGCGGTCTATCACATAAGATGAGAATTCCTTTTCAAAACTGATCACATGAAAGGGAAAACCCATAACTTCGGCAACCTTACGGGCATCCTCAACATCGCTTAGCCCACAGCAGGTAGAAAAACCCGTGTAAAGACGCATTGTGATGCCAATAACACGGTATCCTTGCTCCTTCAGGAGAGCAGCGGTGGTACTGCTGTCAACGCCACCACTCATGGCAACGGCTACGGTTGGTTTATTCGTCATATTAATTTTCAATTTTATCATATTGCCTTTCTTGCTCAGGACAATAGAAAACCCCGGTCCATCATCAGACGAACCGGGGTTTGTAAACTGTCATCTATGTTTCAAGCCAGATATTGTTGGCTTCTTAAATCCAAAATATATCTTATTAACTGATCACGAATATTATTCAGATAACAGATGAGTGATTCGATAATATCATCATGAACGACCCTCTTACGCTTTAAGGACAAAAGAGAATCCATACATGTTTGAGCGCATTTCAAAGCCCTTTTTAAGCGGACAATGTTTCCGGACAATCCTTCACCCTCATAACCCAGGGTATGCCCGGCAACTATGTGGGATTGGATTTGGAAGAAATGTGTATTAATTTGATGAACCTCTGGGCTGGTCTCTCCAGATTGTAAATGAGAGAGAATGAATTTAGAGAAATCATGGTTCATCATGAGTACCAACCGATAAATGGGCACATCATCGATACTTGGACCACCCTGCTCCAGGAAATGCTCCATGGATTCCAGAGATATCGTTGGATAGTCACTTGTTTGGCTTTGATTCAGCCAATTAGATTGAACATTCGTATTCAGAGAGTGATGTTCACATTGGATACTGGGGAAATCCCCATTGAAGTGTTCTTGGTAGGACTGCTTAATATCACGAGTCTTGCGTGTGGTTAGTGTGGCTCTTTTTTCCTGGTCCTGGAGGTACTGTTCCCAATCCTCTTCGGACCAAACCCGAGGCTCATCAGCCTCGAAAAAGAAATCATCATTAGGAAGCCATTTATTTTGCATTATGACACTCCTCGCTACCCGGGTTTTTTACTTGCTTGAGGTGTAATTAACATAGTGCCTATACCATATAAAGAACTACCATTAAAGTCAAGCTAAAAGTTTACATCCCTGTAAACTAATAATATAAAAGGCTGTAATCATTAGATTTAATGATTACAGCCTGGATAAATTATGGGTATTGGACTATCAGGTGTTTGACATTCCCATTTGTTTCAATAAGCTTTCTGTATCATACGAAACCAGAGCATCAATGACCTCATCCAAGTTTCCTTCCAGAATTGTTTCTAACTGGTACCAACTCACATTAATTCGGTGATCTGTTATCCGGTTTTCCTTAAAGTTATAAGTACGGATTTTCTCAGAACGGTCACCCGAACCAATTTGAGCCCGCCGGGCTTCTGTATATTCCTTTTCGGCTTCCATTCTCTTCTGCTCAAGTAATCGGGAACGTAAAACTTTCATTGCTTTAGCTTTATTTTTTATCTGAGACCTTTCATCCTGGCAACGAACGATAATCCCGGTCGGAATATGAAGCAACTGTACCGCTGAATACGTCGTATTGACACACTGTCCACCCGGTCCACTGGAACAACAGATATCGACGCGGATGTCATTAGGACTGATGTCAATATCCACTTCCTCAGCCTCAGGTAAAACAGCTACGGATGCGGTAGAAGTATGTATTCTTCCACTGGCCTCGGTCAAAGGGACGCGTTGAACACGATGAACCCCTTGTTCATACTTAAGCCGGCTATAGACTCGTGTTCCTTCCAAATTAAATACAATTTCCTTGTAGCCACCCATGTCAGAAGGATGACTATCAACTATTTCCATCTTCCAACCCTGGATTTCTGCATACTTAGAATACATTCGGAATAAATCACCCGCAAATAAAGAAGCTTCCTGCCCGCCTGTTCCCCCACGAATTTCAACAATAATATTTTTTTCATCCAGGGGATCTTTGGGAAGCAATGCTACTTGAATTTCATGTTCGAGCTTCTCCACCTTCTGAGTGAGCGGCTCTATTTCGGATTGGGCCAATGATGCCATTTCAGGATCTGCATCTTCCAACATCAATTTAGCATCATCCAGTTGTCCGGATAAATCCTGATAATTGTCATACATTCGAACCAAATCAGATATTTCCCGGTGTTTTCTGCTTACCCGGGCAAATTCATCTCGCTTCGAAACAAGGGAAGGATCAGATAATTGTTTTTCTAACTCTTCCTTTTCTGTATTCAATGCATCTAAACGTTTAACGAGTAATGGATTCATTTGATTTATACATCTCCCATTTCCAGGGTTCGATTTAACGCTTGAATTGCAACTTCCAACTGTGTTTCATCAGGTTCTCTTGTCGTGAGCCGCTGAAACCACAATCCGGGACTGACTATCAATTTTGAGAGTGGGGAATCAATACAGCGTGAACACTTACGATTTACTTCATAAGACAAACCCGCCACAGGTAACATGGCAATAATATGTGCAGGTATCAAAATCAACTTCTGCAGCCAGACCGCATATTCAGTAAACCCTGCCCAATACTGAACAATAAATCCAGTTACAAAAGCAAATATGAATATACTTATAACCATCACCATTAAAATAAAGCTTGTTCCACAACGGGGATGGAATCTTGAGTGTTTTTTTGCATTTACAACCTGCAAGCCCTCATCCGCTTCATAGGTTCGAATGGTTTTATGTTCAGCCCCATGATATTCAAACACCCGTCGGATGTCTTTCATCTGGCTGATACCAATGATGTACGCTAAAAAGAGAAACATTCTGATTATCCCAGCAACAACATGGAATAAAAATGGAGAGGTTGCTTCATTGATTCTCATGAATTGGGTAATCACATTCGGAAGGACCACAAAAAGCCCCATAGCTAAAGCCATGGACACTATAAAGGTAAAGAATATTGTCGTCTTACTCATTGCTGGTGCATTTGCACCAGATTCATTTTCATCATCTTTTTCTTCCAGAGAAACATTTGCAGAGTACTCAAGGGCCTTAAATCCGATTATCATAGCCTCAACAAGAGTCACTACACCTCGTAACACTGGAATTCCAAGTAATTTGTGTTGCTTAGTCCATGGAATCTTATGTTCATCTTTTGATGCGATTTTGCCATTTGGCCGACGAACAGCAATAGAGTAGCCTTTTTGCCCTCTCATCATGACACCTTCTAAAACGGCCTGTCCACCAACAGCCAGTTCACTAGGTTTCATTAGGTATAAAGGTAAATAGAAAATGCAGGACAAACACAACTGTCCTGCATTTTTTAGAGGCAAAAAGTAACTATTTTTCGATTGGGGCGTGTTCTGTATACTTGGCATAGCGTTTTAAGAACCGATCAACCCGTCCCGCTGTATCAACCAATTTCTGTTTGCCAGTAAAGAACGGATGACACGCAGAACAAAGGTCAACATGAATTTCCGGTTTGGTGGAACCAGTTTCAAAAGTAGCACCACAAGCACATTTTGCAATCACATGGTGGTATTTCGGATGAATGCCATTTTTCACAATAAACTCCTTGCTATTCTTTAATTACTTCATCAATGTCAATGTAAGATATTTATTCTACACCGGTCTAAGACTTTCTGTCTAGTTTCTTAGCCCTAATTGTTCATTTTATCAAGGAATTCGCTGTTACTCCGGGTCTTACCAATTCGCTCCACCAGCATTTCCATGATTTCGATAACATTCATTTCAGAGAGGGCTTTACGCAACAGCCAGACACGACGTAATTCCTTTTCGGACAATAACAATTCTTCCTTACGAGTTCCAGATTTGAAGATTTCAACAGCCGGGAATATTCTACGATCGACTAAACGCCGGTCTAAATGCATTTCCATATTTCCGGTCGCTTTAAATTCTTCAAAAATAACATCATCCATGCGGCTGCCTGTTTCAACAAGACAAGTGGCGATAATTGTTAAACTTCCACCTTCTTCAATATTTCGAGCCGCAGCAAAGAAACGTTTTGGTCTGGCAAGCGCCATAGCATCGACACCACCAGAAAGAATTTTACCGGAATGAGGGATCAAGTTATTGTTTGCACGAGCTAAACGCGTCAAAGAATCCATCAGAATGACAACATCACGACCACATTCAGTTAAACGTTTGGCTTTCTCAATGACGATTTCAGCGACTTGGATATGACGTTCTGGTGGTTCATCAAAGGTTGAACTAACTACTTCCCCCCTAACCGTTCGCTTCATATCTGTTACTTCTTCCGGACGTTCATCAATCAATAATACAATCAAATATACTTCGGGGTGATTAATGCTAATGCTGTTGGCAATACTCTGCAAAAGCATCGTTTTACCTGTCCGGGGTGCAGCAACAATCAAACCACGCTGTCCTTTGCCAAGAGGGGCAATTAAATCTAAAACACGCCCCGTAACATTATCAGGACCAGTTTCTAAGCGTAATCTTTGATTTGGGTAAATTGGAGTTAAGTTATCAAAAAGAATCTTCTCGCGTGCTCGTTCAGGATCTTCAAAGTTTATAGCTTCTACTTTTAAAAGAGCAAAGTATCTTTCATTATCTTTGGGTGATCTTATCTGTCCAGCCACAGTATCACCCGTTCTCAAATCAAATCGGCGAATTTGGGACGGAGATACATAAATGTCATCGGGACCAGGCAAGTAATTATATTGTGGAGAACGAAGGAAACCAAAGCCATCGGGCAATATTTCAAGCACCCCTTCGCCAAACAATACGCCAGCTCTTTTTGCCTGGGTTTCAAGAATTTTAAAGATCATGTCCTGCTTACGAAGTCCACTATGACCTTCAATACCCATTTCATTTGCAACCTGGTTTAGATCGCCAATCGTCATTTTCTGTAATACAGCTATATTTAGACCCGTATCAATTGGCTTATCATTACTTGGACCGGCATTAACATTTGCACTTACTTCTGGGGATGTGGTTGTCCGGTCAACTTCAACGACCTTTTTATCTTGTTTCTCAGGTTTCTCTGCGCGAGGGACTCGTTTACGAACAGGAGGATGCCCCGTACGACTGGAAGAAGAGGCTGCAGGAGTTACTTGTCCAGTTTCTGCTGTTCTACCTTCTGTATTCTTTATTTCTTTTGCGTCCATGTTTTCATCAGATGCACGTGCCATATTACTCTCCTTTGCAAAACTGAAACTAACTCAGTAGGTCAGCCTTGATTTCCTCTAATTTTGTTTTTATTTGCTCCAATGTGCCGTTATTTTCAATAACATAATCAGCTTGGCTAATTTTTTCAGATACAGGGACCTGTGAAAATATTCTTTGGTCAGCTTGTGTTTCATCTAAATCATCCCGAGACATAATACGCGCTCTCCGTAAACGCAGGGGGGCCGTTACTACGACTATCTTATCCACACAACTTTTGAGCCCAGTTTCCAAAAGTATTGCAGCATCTACAATGATTACATCAACCCCAGACTCACGCGCTTTTGCGATATTCTCCTTGATTGCTGCAATCCAAAAAGGATGAACGGCCTTGTTAAGTCGTTCTAATTTTTCCTTATCCTTAAAAACAATAGTTCCAAGCCCACGACGGTCAAGCTGACCAGAGGGTGTTACTATTGACGCTCCAAAAGCCTCTACTACCGCGTTAAACGCGGGCATGCCTGATTGCATAATGTCACGGGCCAACTGATCTCCACTAACTAAAGCCCCCCCCCATTCTTTCAGGAGTTGAGATACAACCGTAACACCACAACCAGTGCCACCAGTCACACCAATAACAATGGATCTTTTATCCATGATATTTACCACCTGCAAAATCAACATTCAGCCCAGGAACGGCCAATTGATATATCCACTCGAACCGGAACTAATAATTTAACAATTCTTTCCATATTTTCTTTTAATAATTCTTTTGTCACTTCAATCTCATTTTTGGGAACTTCTAATATCAGCTCATCATGAATAGTTAACAATATTTTTGATTCTAACTGATTACGAGTAAGTGCTTCAGCGACTTTCAGAATAGCCAGTTTCATCAAATCAGCAGCACTGCCCTGGATAGGGGCATTAATAGCTTGCCTCTCAGCAGCTTCTCTAATGTTAGCTTTTACACTTTTAATGTCCAATATGGGACATCTTCTTCCCATTAGTGTAGTGACAAAACCCTTTTCTCTGGCCTCGGTTATCACCTTATCCATATAAACCCTTACACCATGATACTGCTCAAAATAATTATCAATATAACGTTGAGCTTCCGAAACATTAATCTTTAATGACTTTGAAAGACCATAAGCACTCATTCCATATACAATGCCAAAATTGATAGCCTTTGCCGCTCTACGCATTTCTGAGGTAACCATTTCACTCATTACCTTGAAAACATTAACAGCTGTTTCTGTATGAATATCTCTGTCATTCTTAAATGCATGTATTAATCCTGGATCCTGACTAATATGAGCCAATATCCGCAATTCAATTTGCGAATAGTCTGCGCTAAGAAAATACGCGTCTTCGGTCCGGGGTATAAAACACTGTCTAATTCGATTAGACCACTCTGAAAAAACCGGCAAGTTCTGCAAATTTGGTTCAGAACTAACAATTCGACCCGTGTTCGCCCCCATTTGATCAAACTTTGTATGAATAATATCATGTCCAGGTTTAGTTAATGAGAGATAACTCTCCACATACGTTGTTAAAATTTTGTACAGGGCCCGGTAATCCAAGATCATTCCTGGCAAAGGGTGTACACCGCGTAAAGATTCTAATACTTCAACATTGGTTGAAAAGCCTGTTTTCGTTTTTTTTGCAGTGGGTAACTTCAACTTCTCAAAAAGAATATCAGCCAATTGCTTTGGGGAATTAATATTAAACTCGACCCCAGCCGTATTCATTATTTTAAGTGCCAGTTGATTCACCTCATGCTGTAATTCTTGTTGTAGTTTTCTAAGGAGGGTTACATCTACCTTTATGCCTGACAATTCAAATTGGGCTAACAATACAACAAGAGGATTCTCAATATTTATAAACAAATCAGACAAGTTCTTATCAATAAGTTCCTGTTCAATCTTTTCAACTAAGGAAAATGTCTCATAAGCCTGTATTGCAGTATTTCTTTTTACCTTATCACTATCAATTGACTCAGCAGATTCAATCATATTGTGCCTGTTCAATTCTAATGCTAGTTTTCCAAGTGAATCAGCTTGAGTGTGTCCTGCTAACAAAGCGGCAATAGATAAGTCATTTAAAATTAATTTCAGTTCTTTATTTGCTGATAATAATCTTTTACACAATGGTTTTGCATTCCAAATCCATATCTTTTCTTTATTATCACTGCACTTCAACTGACTTAGGTTGGCAATTTCTATCTGAGCAAAGCTATCCCCATTATATCCAATTATCAGATCCTCATATTGTGCAATTCCAATAATCTTGGAGGCGCCACACCATGAGCTACATGTATTAACAGTAACAGGGATTATTTCATCTAAATCGAGTTTATACTCACTATCTTCTGATTTATGGTCATCATTGGATTTCAACTCGTTTAATAGATTATAAAACCCATACTCAACAAAATATTGCGTCAATTTCTCGTAATCAGGTGTTTTTATAGAAAAGTCTTCGATTGATTTCGTAATTTCAATATCATTTTTCAATGTAGCTAACGAGCGCGAAAAAAAGGCTAACTCTCTATTTTCAATCAGTATATCTCGAACTCGTTTATTTCTTACAAGATGAATCTTTTCATAGAGATTATCTAAATCACCGAACTCCAAAAGAAGATTCTTTGCTGTTTTGTCACCTATACCTGGAACTCCAGGAAAATTGTCAGAAGCATCTCCTGTTAAACCTAGATAATCAGGCAAACATTCGGGTGAAACAGCATATTTTTCCTTTATTTTTTCAAAATCATATATTTCTTGACCAACAGGGTTAATTCTAAGTACTTTTACAGTATCTGACACGAGCTGCAAAATATCTTTATCGCCTGTCGCCAAAATTACCTCATATCCTTGTTTAGAACCCGCAAGTGCTAATGAGGCCATTAAATCATCTGCCTCATAACCTTTCAGTTCCATCTGTTCTATTCCCATGGCTGAAATCACTTGTTTTGCAGGTTCTATTTGGGCAACTAAATCTGTAGGAGTTGGCTTACGTTGTGCCTTATATTCTTTAAATTCCTTATGTCGAAATGTTGGATCAGGAAGGTCATAGCAAACACATAGAGAGTCAGGTCTGTTTTCCTTAATTAATTTCTGGAGCATACCAACCATGCCATATATAACATTAGTCGGCTTCCCCTGTGGACTTTTCAGGTCAGGGATAGCATAAAAAGCTCTGTACAAATAAGAACTGCCATCAACAACATAAAATGATTTAGGTGACATATAAAATCGCAGAATTGCTTTTATTTAGTGAATTTTGTTCATAAAATCATTGAACAAGGGGAATATTTACTATCTAGTCGAATAGACTTCTAGGAAAGAATCATATTTGGGCAACAGACATAAAAAATGATACTTAATTTATCACTACTTATTTTAGCAAAGACTCGTCCGCCGACAATATTGCCGGCGGACGAGTAATCAATACTTACTTAAGGAACAATCGTAGCTGTTAAGAAGATAAATAACCGGTTTTTGTCTTTAACATCCTGCGTTCTTCTAAATAGATACTTGATAAATGGAACATCACCAAGTAATGGCACCTTCGTAGTAGAAGACTTGTCAGTTTCCTGGATTAGTCCACCAAGAACAATGGTACCACCATCCGAAACCCTAGCACGAGTTGTTAAATTTCTTGTATCAATGATTGGGCGACCGAAGGTTGTGTTATACATTGTCTGCAATCCAGGGATAATCGAACCAATCGTTGTTTCAGTTAAGTTAAAGTTACCACCTTGAGCCCGACCTACAAGCTTGTCAACTCGAGGTTCAATATCAAGAATTACAGAACCATCCTGGTGGATTGTTGGCTTAACCTTTAACTCGATAATTACAGAATCCGTTTCCCAAGTAATACTTGTTGCAGTTGAATTAACTTCATAAGACATCCAAGGAATACTCTGGGTAACAGTCAGGGTAGCTTCTTCCCCATTAAGAGCAGTAATTCTTGGAGAGTTTATGACATTAACAACGCCATCTGCCTCCAAGGCCTGTAACGCAACTTGAAGTCCACCGATTGCCTCATAGCTCATTTGAACTCCACCTGCCATCAGGTTATTATTTCTCAAGTCACTAATGAGTGGGTCCGAACTGAAAACGGTCTTAATTGGATCAGCAGAACCGTTAACTGTTCGACCAAAACCAACAGGATCACTGTTAGGTTTCAAGCTTCCCCAGTTGCTTAGACTTGGGATAAGCCAATCAACGGCCAGTTTTCTAGCTCTGGTCTCACTGACTTCGACAAATTTTGCTTCAATCGTAACCTGGAGGATAGCTACATCTAGTTTTTTGATCCACTCATCGATCATCTGCAAATCTTTTGGATCATAAGCCAACACGATAATGTTGTTGGTACTATTATCAACCCGAAGAGATGGAGCTCTGCTTGTTTTTGTATTTTGGTTTGTGGTTCCGGTCAATGACATGGGATTTGCACCATACCCCTGACCCATCATGTTGTTGCTGAAAGCATCAGTGCCATAATTTCCACCATAAAGGTTGGCTGAGTTATTTGTTGCAGCAAATGAAGCTAAACGAATTTCAATTTCAGCTTCCTGCCGATCAACCCATGCATCAGTAACACGAATACGGTAGTTATCCACCAGTTCACTGTTATTCTTAGCAAGAGTAACTTCTCTATCACGCAGTGGGGTGTAGATGTATAAACGTGCGCTTGGAGTAGTAGTATCACCTTCGACACCGTTTAATTCAACAGTACAATCCATGAATACTAGGCCATTTCCAGCACCCACCGAAATAACACCCGTCACATAAGAACCAGCCTGACCACCACCAGAACCACCCCTAGATTCCTGAAGAATCTGGTTAATTACATTTCGCAGACTATTAGGATCCGCATTCTTAATTGTATAAATGCGACTCAGCATCTGCTGTTCTTCACCTGTCGGAAGCTGGGCAATATACTCTTCAACTTTCCGAAGATTGTCTGTGTTATCAATTACGGTAATAGTTCCAGTTCGTGCATCTTTATAGATACGACGACCTTCTTCATAGGCCTGTTCACGTCCCTGAGCTGTATAAAGCATAGTCTCAATAACTTCACCAACATTATTTACTAATTCTGCTTTACGGGCTAAAGCTTCAGGGGTCATGATGTTTTCTTCAGTAGAAAGATGGAATACCTTAACCAATAATTCCTGATTTGTTAACTTATCCAAGAAATTACGGTCGATTAAAAATTCTTCAATTTTCTTTAAGCTTTCAGCAGTATCCTTAACAACAAGGGTATTCCCATTCTGTTCAAGAATTACTTTTCTTTCATCAGCATCAGGAGAATTTGCAGCACCAGCATCTACCATTGATTGAACAAGTTTTCTGACTTCTTCGGCACTTCCAGTCCGAATAGTATAGACACGTACAATCAACTCATCAGCCTGTGGGGCCGGAAGATTCTTTAAAAATTCATCTACCTTTGTTATATTGGCTTGAGAATCAGTTATGGTAAGGATATGAGACCGTTCATCGAAAATCATTTCCTGACCAGCAACTTTTGGTTTGGCATCAGAACCGTAAATCTGACGTTGAAGAATCTTGTCTTCGACCATCGCATACCGGAGACGCTTTACCTGTTCATCTGTTAACTGGAATATACGTGTTTTAAGATCAACGGCGACTTGGATGATATCTCCATTTCGCACATATTTGAATCCATGTTGAGGTAATAAATTATCTAAAGCATCTTTCAGTGAAACATTTGCAAAAGAAGCGCTAACTTTTGCTTTAACACCCTCACCAATTACAACATTGAATCCTGCAACAGCACCCATCTGAGTCAAAACATCACCGATTTCCTGATCTGTAACATCAATAGTGATGATTTTTTCCTTCATACGGGCATCATTTTCAGTTTCAATTTTGGCTAATTCTTCTTGGCCTCTCTGTACTTCCAGAGCTTTCAGATACTCGGCCTGAGTTTCAGTAATCATGGTACGAGCTGGAGTATAGTCTGGATTTAATTCGAGAGCTTTATTCCATTCTTCATTAGCCTTCAAAACTTGACCTTGATTCATGAATGCAATACCGGCTTTATAGTGTTCTTCCACTAATTTAACGGTACGAGCAGCATCTTCCCGCGCTTTTTCAGCACGGAATCTGGCTTCTTCAGCTTCTGCTTTTTTTATACTTTCAGCACGTGCCTGGTCATTCGTTGAGACACTATTGTCTGCAGCAGTTTGCACAACTTCGTTTTGGGTAACATTTGTTTCAATGATTTTTGCCTGAGGCTGCGCAGCTTTAGCTGCTTCCTCTGCTTCTTGGGCTTTCTTGATTTTTTCATTAATAAGTGAAAGGTACCGGGAAGCATCTTTATTCCCTGGATCAAGTGTCAGTACTTGTTCAAAGGTATCTTTCGCCTTATCTAAATCTTCAATTTTGCCAGACTGATAGAGAGACTTTCCTTCAGCAATGAGGGCCTTAATCTGTCCAGCAAGTTTATCGGCTTCAGCTTTGGCTTTTGCAGCTTCGGCTTTTTTCTGCGCTTCAATTTGCTGTTGCCGTAAAGCTTCCAATTCTTTCGCACGCTTTTCAGCTTCTATTTTTGCTTCGGCATCTTTCTTCGCTTTCAGTTCAGCAGCTTTCTTCAATTCAGCTTCCGCTTTAGCCTTAGCTTCGGCATCAGCCTTGGCTTTTGCTTCAGCTTCTAATTTAGCTTTTTTATCGGCTTCAGCTTTTAGTTTGGCATCTTCTTTTGCTTTTAATTCAGCAGCTTTTTTAGCTTCAGCTTCAAGTTTTGCCTTAGCTTCTGCAGCTGCTTTAGCTTTTGCTTCAGCTTCCAATTTAGCTTTTTCAGCGGCTTTCTTGGCTTCGGCATCAGCCTTGGCTTTTGCTTCAGCTTCTAATTTAGCCTTTTTATCGGCTTCGGCTTTTAGTTTGGCATCTTCTTTTGCTTTTAATTCAGCAGCTTTTTTGGCTTCAGCTTCCAGTTTTGCCTTAGCTTCTGCAGCTGCTTTAGCTTTTGCCTCAGCAGCCAACTGTGCTTTCTTGGCAGCTTCAGCTTTCAGCTTAGCATCGTCTTTTGCTTTTAATTCAGCGGCTTTCTTGGCTTCGGCATCGGCCTTGGCTTTTGCTTCAGCTTCTAATTTGGCTTTTTTATCAGCTTCAGCTTTAAGCTTTGAGTCTTCCTTAGCTTTCAACTCAGCGGCCTTACGCGCTTCAGCTGCAGCCTTGGCTTTTGCTTCAGCTTCCTTTTTTGCGGCCAGTTCGGCGGCTTTTTGGGCTTCAGCATCCGCTTTAGCTTTTGCCTCAGCCGCTAAACGGGCGGCTTTCTCAGCTTCGGCCTTTGCTTTCGCTTCTTCTTTTGCTTTTAATTCAGCAGCTTTTTTATCCTGAGTACTGGGAACCACATTGGTAGAAATTGACTGTGCGGCCTCATCACACTTTTGGAGGTAAGTTTTTGCTTCAGCATTTTCAGGATCAAGTTTCAAAGCCTTTTCGAACTTGACCTTTGCTTCCACATATTTACCTTTTGACAGCAAGTCCTTACCTTCCTTCATGAAGGCATTAATTGCCGCCGATTTCTCCTCTTGGTAAAGAGTGACCTTGTCCTTAGTAGTTGAGGCAGCGAGAAGGGTATCGGAGTCTGCAGCTGCCCACCCCATCGGGAGACAACCTAGCAGGAACCCGACCATCAGCAGTGTCGTTAGATATCTTCTTGTTTTGGTGTGCACAGTCACATTCCTCCAAAAAATGATTTCTCATTTATTCTTTCGTTTGTCTTCAATTGTTTTGGGTATAAACCAACCCAATATAGTAAAACATAAACACACAGCGCCTATGTTAGCATAAACCAAGCGTCTCTTAACAGTTCAAAATGAATGTTTTATCTAATTCTCATCACTTTATTCTTTTTGATCAGAATCAAATCCACATTCACGAAATTAATTATTACCTGCTTGTCCTTGCGGGGCAAACATATTGCGTTCTAACAATTCCTTCTGATATTTGCTTTGTTCAATGGGAACCAATCCATTTAATGCACGTTCCACATCCGTTATAGCATCTTTTGGCAAAGTCATATTCGTATCAATTTTACCGGGAGGAGGTAACTCCAGCTTTGAAGACCGTCCCATCAAAAGAACCATAACAACTAGGACTAAAACCAACAAACCGATCACAATATATTCAGAATGATTGATAACCTGCTTAAGAACATCCTGGGGATCCATTTTCACTTTTGCCATGGTCTCAATCCTCTTTATATTTTCCGATCGGCAAACGCCGGCGGTTTACAAATAATTTCAAAAGTAAACGATGTAACATCTACACCCAAACGAGAGTCTCGAGTGGGAGATGTAGAAATAAAGGTCGTTCGTAATTCAGGCTTACCGTCTTTGTTGTAAGACATGAATTTTGCACTTTGGAGATTATTCGCCAAATCAGTCACCGCACCCTGGCGAGTCGTCTTGCCTTCAATAACCATTTTCCACTGCGGCCCAGATGGACTACTACCGACCAAGTTAGAAATCATACCCGTAACGCCGGTACCTGTTTGTTTCTGTTCATAATCCTGATAGGCCTGAAGTTTCGTAATCCACAAGTCAGCCGGGAGTTTCTGATTTATTTCGGCCAAAGCATTCATCCAGTAATCTCGTTTACCGACAACGAGCTGAAGTCCTGTATAGACCTTAGCCATATCATCTTTCTTTTTCAGTAAACTATCGTATTGAGTTTTACCGGATTTAACCTGTTGGGCTTTGCTCTTCAGTTCATTCGCCTGGGATGTTAACTGGGAGATTTTGGAACCACCCACCAACGACCCGGCATACACAACCACAAACATCAATATTGCAGCGATTAATATTTGTAATCGCTTTTGATTAAAGTTGCGGATGTTTTTCAAATCCTGCGGCAGGAAATCTACTCGAGTAATATTCGGAATTTTGGGTGCACTGCGTAATGCTAAACCGATAGCTGTCGTACACCATGGGATATCTTCGGCAAATTTATCCTGTGCCTGTTTTAGGTTGCTCCACGTTTCCATGGATGAAACAGTCGTTACAGGAATAGCCAGTTTCTCACTCAGGAAACCTTCAATATTCTTGAGTAAGGAGGTTCCACCACTGATAACCACACGACCAATAGCGACACCGTCAGGTTGAGAAATATAGTAATCAAAGGTTCGACGGATTTCATTAACGATACGGTCTAATCCAGCCACAACGGCTTTACTGACAGACTGTTCTTCTGCGGAGCCCCCTTCATCTAATCCAAGGGATACTTCGTAATCCAGAGGAACACGGCCAAACTGAAGTTTCAGTTCTTCAGCCCGGGCAAAGTCGGTCTCAAGATACTTTGTTATGTTACGGGTAATATCGTTGCCACCAACGGGAGCGGTACGGGTAAACCCAAGTTCGCCATCACGGACAATACTAATATCCGTCGTGGCAGCTCCAATATTAATTAAGGCTGTGGCTTCATCACCTAAGGCGGGATCAATATATTTTTGGAAGTTATACAGGGCGACGGGAGAAACATCCAAATATTTCAGTTTCAAACCCGACTTGCGATACCAGCCCATGTATTCTGCAATAATTTCTTTTTTTGAACCAACTAAAAGGACTTCTACTTCATTACTGTCAGCGATAGGTTTGTAATGAAAGTCCAGTGTGATTTTTTCTAAGGGGAAAGGAATCTGCTGGCGAGCTTCATATTGAACAATCTTACCAATTCGGTCCCCGCCCGCATCAGGAACTCTCATTTTCCGAACAAATATTTGATAGCCAGGAAGACCGACTACAACATTCCGGCCTGTCATCCCGTTCTCCCGTAAAAGAGAAGTCACAGCAGAAATGCTAGCTTTCTGCCGTTCCTCAGGAGTATCTGTTTCCGGTGTAGCTATTTGCTTCCGGGCAACTTTGCTGATGGCATAGCCGCCGAACCCTTTTTTGAGCTCTACGGCTTTGACCCAACTGCTGCCGATGTCAATACCAATAAAACTGGTTTCAGGAATGATATCTGGCATGAAACTCTCTCTCTTGTGAGGTCTCGGTTTTGTATTTCATATCTATTTCCGATGCCCTCCCCCGTTGGTCGTTTTATACCACTTGTTGACTCATTTATATCTGCTAAACGATTGTTATGTCAAGTTTTTTTTATCAAAGCTGTCTCAAATTATTACACTTTGTTACTCAATGTGCAAAATTTTTCACCAGCTAAAAGTCCAAAATTACTTAACTTTCAGGGGAAGATTCCAGTACCTCGCTCATAACTCTTTGGGTTTTTCCAATCGTTTCATTAAAACAATTGGAATAAACAACCTGTATGATTTGGGAGTGGCAGACTTAGATCAAGGGAAGTAATATGGCGGAGCGGACGGGACTCGAACCCGCGACCTCCTGCGTGACAGGCAGGCGTTCTAACCAACTGAACTACCGCTCCGTAAGTAATGGCTTGTCAGAAAAATCTGATTTAACCATTTTACCACATGTTCCCGTTTTTTGGGAGATTTATATCAGTTTAACTGGTGGGCGGGACAGGGCTCGAACCTGCGACCCCCACCTTGTAAGGGTGATGCTCTCCCAGCTGAGCTACCCGCCCGGCCAAACTTTAAATCAAACAGGAATTTAACTATAAAAAAATCGGAGACTTTCGTCAAGCAAAATTGTTTAAAGAATCACAAAATAGTCATTCTCTTGACTAAAAATAGAACATTTCACTCAGTTTCGCACAATTTCAGCAACAAGCCAACCACGGAGCTGCTCGGAACTTCTCCGTAGCTGATTCGTTTCTGCTTCGTTCAAAATCAGGACTTATTTTAATTTTGGAACAGAATTATCATTTTTCGGGTTACGAAAAGATAGAGACCCTTTAGTGAAAGGAGACACATCATGAATACATGCGATTTAGTAAAAGAAAATGCAAAACTCTCTACTTCCGGGTGGCCTTTAGCCATCCTGCGGATAGGACTGGGACTTATGTTTTTGAAAGCCGGGCTTGCCAAGTTTCCCGGGATGCTCAACCCTGGCGCCTTAGGGGGAGTCATTCAGGGGTGGGTGAACGATATGCCTGCCGGTTGGTATCCCTGGTACCGCCAGATTACAGAAACCATGGTTATACCGAACGCCGATATTTTTGCTTACCTGGTTGTGTTTGGAGAAATATTAGTCGGGCTGGCTTTTATTGGTGGGCTCCTGGTTCGCCCTGCTGCCATAGGTGCCATATTGATGAATTTGAATTATCATCTTGCATCGGCATACAAGGGTGGAGCCAGTGAAACAATCAACCTGGTTTTCATATTAGTGTCCCTGGTTTTATTGATTAGTGCCGCTGGTCGGTATTTTGGGTTAGACTATTTCTTGAGAAAGAAATATCCCCAGGTACCTCTGTGGTAAACAAAAAAACAAATTCAACACATATTGCACCTTACATGGTCCTGACACTCGCCGTCATTGCCGGCTCCAGTGCCGGGACCTTGATTCGTTTATGCCCTGCGCCCGCTTTTATTATCGGTTTTTACCGACTCCTCATTGCGGGTATCTTTATGCTGGGTGGAGCCTGGTATAAAAACCGTTCTCTGTCGCTGCGAATACCCAGAGAAGATATTCCCTACAGTCTTTTGGCTGGATTATTTTTAGGGCTTCACTTTGCCACATGGATCACCTGCCTCGGTTATACCACCATCTCGAGTGCCACCATTCTCGTTAACACTCAGCCTTTATTTGTCACCTTTCTAGGGTGGATATTTTTAAAAGAGAAAGTCGAGAAATGGGATATTATCGGGTTAGCACTCGCTTTTCTGGGGGCTGTGATTATCAGTGGCGGTGACTTGAAGTTATCTGGAAAAGAATTCATGGGAGATATGCTGGCACTTGTTTCAGGATTTTTTGCAGCCATATACTTTCTTTTCGGACGAAAGACTCGCCCCCGGGTGGAGCTGAATAATTACATGACCATCGTTTATGGCGCGGCCGCATTTTTCCTGGGAACACTGGCGGTCATTGCTGGAAATCCATTTGCTCCCTATTCATCCTCTGTTTGGTTCTGGCTTGCGATGATGGTCATCTTCCCCACACTAATGGGTCATTCGCTACTCAACTGGTCACTGAAATATATATCAGCTCACAAGGTAGGGCTAGCGCTTTATGTTGAGCCTGTGCTTGCTTCCGTCCTGGCCTATCTGGTATTCAACCAAGTCCCTCACATGGAAACCTACATTGGTGGTGTATTAATTCTCACAGGGGTTATGCTTTCCATGGGAAAAGGCAAGGCAGATGAACATCCTGATGAAGTTGAACCCATCGAATAAATCCCCCATGTATCATGCCTGATAATCTGACAACAACCGTCAATGATGTACTCACCCAAGCGAATCAACTTCTCACTCAAGCGGGAATTGACAGTCCCCGACTGGACGCTGAGTTACTATTAGCGGAAGTGTTAAAGTGTCGCCGTGTGGATTTGATGGTACACCCTGAATGGCCTGTCCATGAAGACCAAAGCAGGACATTCAACTCATTGATAGAACGCAGATTAAACTATGAACCGGTAGCCTATATCCTGGGACGAAAAGAATTCATGGGACTGACTTTCAAAGTTAACTCCAGTGTTTTGGTCCCCCGGCCTGAGACAGAACTCCTGGTTGAGAGAGTGATGGATTTTGTTCAGGATATCCCTGGCAATTATACCCTTCTGGATTTATGTACCGGGTCTGGATGTATTGCCGTTTCCTGTGCCCAGATGTGTCCCTCTTTAAAGGTTGCCGCATCGGACATCAGTCCCGCGGCCCTGGATGTTGCGCGTGAGAATATAACCAAGATACTGACTCCACCCCAAACTGTGGAACTCATACAATCCGACTTATTTACTGAACTACAGGGAAGACATTTTGATTTTATTCTTTCAAATCCTCCCTATATCGCCGACGCAGACATGGAACATTTATCCCAGGATGTTAAAAATCATGAACCCCATCTGGCACTCAATGGCGGTCCCAAGGGTATAGTTATCCTGAAAAAAATCGTTCATGAAGCCCCCGATTATCTTAATCCCGGAGGCTGGCTTTTCCTCGAAATTGGTTCAGACCAGGGAGAGGTCTTAAGAGACCTCCTCCATGCCTCAGGTCAATATGAGTTAAAATCTATTAATATTCTGCGTGATTTAGCAAAGAACATACGATTTGCCATCGCCAGAAAAGATCCCATCATCAAGGATTTATAAAACCATGGATAAAATAATCATCACGGGCGGCTTTCCACTCCAGGGGGATGTCACTGTCAGCGGTGCAAAAAATTCAGTATTAGCCTTAATGGCCGCCTGTATTCTGGCGGATTCTCCGTGTCTCCTGCACAATGTCCCGATTGTCTCGGATGTTGAGCACATGCTGCTGGTGATGAAAACACTGGGAGTCAAAGCAAATCGATATGACAATCATTCCTTGATGATTGACCCTACTACACTGGCTGGATTTGAAGCACCCTACGATTTAGTCCGTAAGATGCGTGCATCCATTTATGTGTTGGGGTCATTGCTGGGTAAAGTCCGTAAGGCCCGTGTCTCCATGCCCGGTGGGTGTGCCATTGGCCTTCGTCCTATCAATCTTCACTTGAAGGGTTTTCAATCTCTTGGCTGCGATATTCAGATTGACAGCGGATATGTCAACGCTTCAGGAGAAGGCCTTCGAGGCGCTGAAGTCTATCTTGATTTTCCCAGTGTCGGTGCCACAGTCAATGTAATGTTAGCCGCTGTTTTAGCCCCGGGAAAAACTCTGATAGAAAATGCCGCACTCGAACCCGAAATTGAAGACTTGGCGAATTTCCTCAAAAAGATGGGTGCAAAGATTTCCGGAGCCGGCAGCTCTATCATCCAAATTGAGGGTGTTAAGCATCTCAACGGAACTGATTACACCGTTATCCCCGACCGAATTGAAGCAGGAACTTACATTATGGCCGCCGCCATCACTGGCGGTAAAGTAAAGGTTAGAAATGCCATATTAGACCATATGCTCGCTGTTCAAACCAAGCTACTGGAAGCTGGAGTCCGAATCACACAAGATGTAGGCGGGCTGCTGGTTTCCGTTCCAAACAAATTACATGCATCCAATATCACCACATCACCCTACCCCGGATTTCCTACTGATTTACAGGCCCAATATATGTCACTGATGTGTGTCTCCGAAGGGACTTCGATTATCAGAGAAAACATCTGGGAAAATCGATTCATGCACTGCAGTGAATTGCAACGGCTGGGTGCCAATATCCAAATCCAGGAGAAGAGCGCTATTGTTACCGGCTGCGCCTCTTTATCCGGTGCACCGGTCATGGCTTCTGATTTAAGAGCCTCCGCCGCACTGGCACTGGCAGGTCTGGTCGCCCAGGGTGAAACGACTATCAGTCGTGTTTATCACCTGGATCGTGGGTATGAAAAACTGGAGGAGAAATTATCTTCTCTGGGTGCCCGCATTCAACGAGTCAAGGAATAGGACGGTTATCTAAATGCTGGGCCGAATATTAGGCGGATTTTTCTGGGATTTCTACGATAATCTCGGACAAGCAATCATTGGTAATATGGTCGCCTTTCTATTATCCATCCCCGCATTTATTGTTTTATTATTTTGTATCACCGTAAAGCTCCCCCCATTACTTCTGTTATTTTCTCTGGGGTTGGCCGCTGCATTGTTCAGTATCCCGCTGATTGGCTTATATCACCAGGCTCAACGAATGGTGGAGCAACGAGAGATTCATTTGAAACATTACTGGGAAGGTATCCGTTTATTCTGGAAACCAGCGCTGATTTCCACCTTAGTGTTCTATGCTGTTTTGGCATTGCTGGCTGTGAATGTTTATTTTTATGTACAGCTAAAAGGTGGAATGCGAACTCCAGGGTTACTTCTGGCAGGTTTAACCTTTTGGGCGGCGATATTTATATTGATATCAGGACAATATCTTTACCCTCTGATTGTTCAACAAAATCCCGGCCTTAAAAAGCTCTTCACCCGAATGATATTACTTTCTCTGGATAATTTGGGAGCCACGCTTTTGACAGGGATAACCACACTATCTGTCGTCATGTTGACGGTTCTCACTGTTGTCGGTCCAGTCATATTGTCCTTCACCATTCTTGCAGTACACAGCCAGAATCTTCTTTTTGAAGTCTTGGACAAATATGAGAAGAAAGAAACTCCCCCTCCCCCTCCACCTGTTGAAAAGCCCACATCCTGGCATCAAATCCGCAATAGAGAAAAACAGATTGAAGCCGCTAAACCCAAATGGCGGCATGATGGCCGTGGCTGGAAAGATATACTTCGCCCTTGGGATATGTAAAAAATAAAGGCCTTTTGATAAAGGCCTTTACCTAAACTCAATTATAGATATTTTTATAGTCCGTTATAAATTGGGCCACTCTTCGGTTCCGCACCTTTTTGTCCTGACCAAATATTCCCATCAGATATAGTACCGTTCGTTGGATCATACTGAAGTGTTGCAGCACTCCCAGTTTTCGAAAAGACTCCATCCGGCCCAATTGAACATAAGCGATACTTCCCGTACCAATCCAATGCGACATCCCAGTAGGGTGTTCCATATTGAGATTTATATAAGTCAATATTCTGATATGTATAAATCTCCTCATCTGCAGCCTGACCAGGTTTCTTAAAGGGATCTTTAAAATCTACATTGGATAGATATGCAATGGGGGTAGATAGTTCCAAAGGAAGAACCGATACGGCAGGACGTAAAGCTATTTGTTCTGGAGTATGCGGTGCGAGGCCAGTATTCAATGGATATTCATTGTTATCAACATAATAAGATTCCAATCCAGTGGATACAGTTCGTAATTCTGCCTTTACCCTTGATACTTTTGATCGTACTTGAGCAGCCAGGAAGTTCGGAATAGCAATGGCCGCCAAGATGGCGATAATCGCCACAACAATCAATAACTCAATAAGCGTAAAACCCTTTTTAGACATAATTATCTGTCACCTCCTTACCCAAAAACAAAATTGACACATATTACAACGATAATGAATTATTCTTCAGGAGACATTTTCTTGTCAATCTGTTTTTTTCTATATTTAGAATCTTGTTTCCATTTTCGTCAATAAAATACTAATCATAGAATGAACAAGGGAAAATCGATTATCTTGACAAGGTTTAGTGGGTATGAAAGCATACGAACTTATGAATAAAACAACCATACAACACATATCAACCCTCATATTAGCAGCGCTCATTCCCCTGGGAGTAAATACTCAAGCCCAGCAAAATCAGGCCTGGACCCTGTCTACGGAACAGGATTATGCCAAAACATCCACACTCTGGAGCACCCCCCAGGCAACACAGGAAGATACTTATTTTGCCTGTTATGGGAATTCATTGCTGAGCAGAAGAATGGGCCAACCTGATGAGGAATATCGTCATCTGGAGAAGATGTTAAACACCCTTCCCACTCATCCCTTGAATGAAGCTGTCGTCTGGCGATTAACAAAACTGCAAGAGACTTCTCCTCTTGCCAGAAAACGATATCCCGACACACTTACCCAATGGGAAAAACATCTGTTACTCTCATCCGCTTCGAGTGAATACCTAATTACTGTTGTCCGTGATTATCTATTGCATATGTATCAAAGCCTGGGGGATAGAAATAAATGTCGGGAATATAGTGCGCATTCCGGGAATCTCGTTCAATGGGACTTTGTATTAGGCCCCTTTGAAAATGAGGGACTTGATATAGACTCCATTAATATCCCCAAAAAACTTTCAGAACCCCACCCCGAGAAGGAAATAAATCTGTCTACCTATCCCGGTTGGATTAAACAGGTCCATCGACAACCACTGACACCCGGCGGATATGACGGCTGGATTTATCCTGAAATGGATGTTTATCCCTCTGGAGGAACTCTCTATCTGGGAACTCGAGTCAATTCGGCATCCGATAGAAATATCCTACTAGCATTAGACACTCCAGATTTAGCTAAGCTTTGGTTAAATGGAAAACCAATAGCCTATAAATCAATCAACTTCCTTTACACCGGAGATTTCGAAGCCGTCCCATTAACACTAAAAAAGGGAACAAACTATTTGGTATTAAAGCTGGTGAATGTTAGCTCGGATATGGAGTACAGAATTCGGCTGCTAGACAAAAACTATACTCCTTTGGAAATTCAACAGCCCCCAGATATTGGCAAATCATGCACAATAAAATATCCTGAACTGGAACCAGGCTCATCGATTCAATCCCCCTTATTTTTGAATCCGGGGCTTAATGAATATATATCTAACACATCATTCCTCTGTGAAGGGAATCTACTTGCCGGCCGGCTATTGGCCTGTGAATATCTAGGTCATTCCGGACAGTTTGAAAGAGTAATTTCACCCTTAAATCAATTAATAAAAGAAAATCCATCATGGTACCTTCCAAATGAAATCATGGGGAGTTTGTGTCAGGAAAGAGTGAATCAGTTTAATCGCTCATCTGCTCGACTATTAAATCAAGCCCAGAGTTATTACACCAGAACACTTGAGCTTGACCCTGTTTCCTGCCCAGCCATAGAAGGACTCTTTCAACTATTCCTGAACAAGAAACAATGGGACAACGCCACAGAATATCTGCACCAAATGGAGAAACACCATCCCACTAACTGGCAAGTTCCTGCCATGCACTCCATTTTGACATGGGATCAGGGTTGGCCCAACGAATCAGAATCGTGGCTTGCAAAAACCACAACGGCTAATCCAGCATTTTCCTATGCGTGGCAAAAACTTGCTGACTATAAAGAACAGCGAGGGCTATATTCAGAAGCTGAACCCCTTCGCCGATATTTATATGGATTTCAAAAAGATAACAGAGAAGTATTAAACAGTCTTCGAAACAATCTTGAGCGGCAGGGAAAGCAACGGGAATCATCCCAGATGTATGAGCAGTTCCTTTCTGGTCAACCCCTCTATTTCATGGACTGGATTGCCCGCGGACACTATCAAATGAAATTGGATCATCCCCAAGAGGCTCTGAATTGTTTCAGTCAAGCAACTCTTACAGCACCCCATCAACCTGGTGGATATATCGCTCTGGGTGACAACCTTTTATGGAGCGGCGATACCCAGAAAGCTATCACTGTTTTCCAGCAAGGATTAAACTGCCGACCCAGTGATCCAGAATTAACGGAACGCGTTCGCAGACTTACAGGAACACCTGCATTTTATGAACCCTTCGATATGTCATTAGAATCAGTAAGTACCACAGGATTTGATGCAGTAAACTATCCCCGAGCTTCGGTTATTTATCTTCTGGATCTGATGGCAGTGGAATATCAATCCGATGGGGGAACACGAACCATGACCCATCAAGCCATTAAAATCCTTAATGAGCAAGGCCAGGAAGCCTATGAAGAAGTCACTATTCCAGCATCTGCCCAGGTTATTATGGCCCGAACCATCACTCCAGATGGGAAAATCTATCAACCCACTCAAGTCACACAAACGGGTTCCGGTAAAACCCTTTCCATGTATGCTGTTGGCAAAAACACCATCATTGAATATTTGTATACTGAGTCAAAACCTGCCCGACGTTTTTCAAATCAGGGATTTGATAACGGCCTGTTTTTCTTCCAACAAACAGAAGACCCCATGGCCTTATCCCGGCTTTCTTTGAGCCTCCCTTCCGAGCTTCCTTTTCATTATCGAAATATGCCTGAAACTTTCCAGCCCATTATAAAAAAGGAAGGGAATAGAATCTTTTACACATGGACTCGGGAAAGCTCCATAGGTATCAAACAAGAACCTATGATGCCCGATAAACAAGGAATACTGACTAATGTCCTTTGGTCCACATGGCCAAATGAATCTGCTGCGCTCCAATCCCTGATTGATGATATTTCATTGAGAACCTTTGTGACTCCTGAAATCAAAATACAGGCACATTTATTGGCTGAAGATTCATCTTCTCCCCTCAAAACAGCTCAAACTGTTTACTCTTGGGTATTGGATAAAATCGCTACCAGCTCCAGTTCGGGAGGCATGATAACTGATACTCTTTTACTGAAAAATGGAAACACTTCCGACAAAACATTACTGGCCTTAGCGTTATTGAGAGAATTAGGAGTTAAAGCTGACCTAGTTTTGGCAGACAATAATCCACCTTCAATGCAAGATGCAGCGATCCCCAAACAGGGAACCTATGATAGTTTCTTGTTAAGGGTATTAATACCAAACAATAATCCTGTTTATCTTGATTTTAGCTCAAAATATAGACCTTTTGGACAACTGGGAGACACCCTTCAGGGAAAACCCGCTATTGTATGTACTCAATCAGGACAAGAATATATTTCCCTGCCAGACATCCGCTTCACCCAACCCGACTTGGTACATCACATAATCCTACAACCTGAAAAAGACGGTAATTGTCAGGTTCAGGGTGAAATACTATACCAGGGGGATATTGCAACTTATATAAGGGAAATAATCGAAGACCCTGTCCGAAAAAAACGTATTGCTGATGAAGAACTGAACCGTCTTATACCAGGATTCACACTATCAACATCACAATGGACTGATGTGAAGGAACTTTCTTCGCCCTTACGACTGGTTTTCGAAGGAACATCCTCACAGCTACTGTTAAAGGGAGAAAAAGGATGGACCCTGCAACCATTATCCCTTCCCTTAAATATGTCACGGATGGTGCCTTCACCTACACGGGAACAAGATTATGAGATAAAGGGTTCGGTATTACATCGTGATTTTAATGTCCGACTCGTATTACCAGAAGGTATGCAATTAATTGAAAACCCATCTCAGATGACCAGCTTGTCACCCTTTGGTTCCTATCAATTAGAGTGGAAGAATCAAGCAAATGAATGGATATTGAAGCGAACAGTACTGGTACCAGACTTAAGAATTAAACCAAGTGATTATGGAAAGTTTGTAGACTTCTGTCAGAAGATAGACAATGTTGAGAAATTACCGCTTCAGTTGATTACTAAAGAATAAGCTTAGAAGGTGCGATGAATTGACCGGAGCCACCGGTTTAAATTCCAGACATCCAGCAGGGTCTGTTTCAGGCCCTGCTTTTTTATTACTGCACGCATGGCAAATATCATTCCCTGATCATAGGGAACACCATAAACCGTATGCAGCCGCCAGGCAACATAAGACCCAGATTTCCAAAAACAGATCCGTGACATTCCAGTGCTTTTAAATAGAGACCACATTATAATAAATATTCTACCTTATGAATGAGCCATTGATTCAAGTCAAACAACTAAACAAGACTTTCAGGACCTTCCAACGAAGAGAAGGCATCGCTGGTGCTGTCTATAATTTATTCCACCGGGATTACCAGAATATTCATGCTGTAGATAATATTTCATTCACCATTCAATCAGGTGAGTTTGTGGGTTATATAGGTCCTAATGGTGCGGGAAAATCCACTACCATTAAGATGTTGACAGGTATTTTAGCTCCCACATCCGGGGAAATCAGAGTCGAAGGATTGATACCTTGGAAACAACGGCGTAAGTATGTCACTAAAATTGGTGTCGTATTTGGTCAGCGTACTCAACTGTGGTGGGATTTGGCTGTAATTGAATCCTTTAACCTTCTGGCAAAAACATATCAAGTTCCTAAAAAAGAATATAAAGAACGCCTTTCCATCTACACTGAATTATTGGAACTACAAGAGTTTTTACATATTCCTGTCCGCAAATTAAGCCTTGGACAACGGATGCGTTGCGATCTCACTGCAGCATTACTACATAATCCTTCTCTTTTATTCCTGGATGAGCCCTCCATTGGGTTGGATGTATTAGCGAAAGCTCGAATTCAAGAATTTCTCCAATACTTGAATCAGGAGCACAAAACTACCATTTTATTAACCACTCATGATTTAGATGAAATTGAAAAGTTATGTCCACGTATCATTCTCATTGATCATGGGAAAAAGGTCTATGACGGGCAATTGGATACCATGTTAGACGCTTGTGTCCGAACCCAAAAAATCACTCTGGACCTAAAAATCCCTTCCTCACTTGAACCTCTCAATGAATATAAATCCAAAGGGCTCGTATCTTGGACTCTGGTCAATCCCTATCAGGCCGAAATAATCATTGAACGGAAACACATGAGCGCCGCAGATGCAATCACAGTGTTATTTTCCAAACTACCGGTCAAAGATGTTCAAGTCCAGGAAGCTTCCACGGAAGAAGTTATCCGGGAATTTTACGAAGGAAAGATTACCCTTCCAGGGCAAACCGTATGACCCCATGGACAGTAAAAATCCAGAAGTATTCTGAGTATCTCAGGATTTCATTCCTGACAATGCTGGCCTACCGAACCCGTTATTTTGTCGGTATAACAACCTATATCATTTACATCTCCGTTAATTACTTTATCTGGAAAGCCATCTTTGCGCATGGGACCCAATTGGGGAGCTATTCATTCAACCAGATGATGACCTACATCACCATAGGCTGGATATCACGGAGTTTTTATTACAACCGCCTGGATTCAGAAATAGCCCAGAAAGTCGTCAAAGGAGATTTGGCCTTGGATTTACTGAAACCCGTTGATTTTCAATGGATGCAGTATTCCAGAACTTTTGGTGAAGCCATCTTCCGTCTGTTTCTATTTTCGCTTCCCACTTTTGGGGTAGCTTTGCTTCTGTATCCAATATCACTCCCCCAACATGTTGGAACCTACCTGTTGTTTACGATAGCGACCTTTAATGCCTTTCTTCTGTTTACCACAATCAACTACATAGTTGGCTTGATGGCTATTCCCTTTAGAAATATTGAGGGATTAATGTATGCCAAGGGAAACTTACTGCTTTTCTTCACTGGACTCATGATTCCGTTTGAATTTTTGCCGGGGATACTTAGACCCGTACTGACTTGGCTGCCCTTTGGAGGCATTTCGTATATTCCGCTTAATATCTATCTTGAGAAAATGTCTTCACAGGAAATATTAGTGGGATTCGGTGTACAGGTTGCATGGATCCTGTGCCTGCATTATATTGGTCGAGGTCTGTATCAGTACTTCACTCGGAAGGTAATTATTCAGGGGGGATAACCTATGATAAAAGACCTTCTTTTTCACATACGGATTGCTGTTCATCAACAGGGTCAATCATTAAAGGCCCGAATGTCCTATCAAGAAGACTTCTGGATTGGATTAACAGCGAACTTCCTGATGCATTTCGTGAATCTGGTTTTTATCCAAATCATCTTCTTAAAGATTCCCGATTTAAGGGGATGGAGTCGTGATGAGATTTTCTTTATTTATGGTTTAGCCGTTATCCCCTACGCATTGTTTCATGGATTTTTTTCAAACATCTATTGGCTGTCAGAAAAGTTCATTGTCGATGGAAATCTGGACCGTGTCTTATTAAGGCCAGTCAATGGATTATTCCAAATCTACACAGAACGCGTAGAGCTGGAAGATTTGGCAGACATCTTCCTGGGAGCAGCGATTCTCATATACGCTTCCATGCATTTACATCTTCAATGGCATGTAATTGATATTCTCCTGTTGGGAGTTTTTATAGTTTCTTCAACAGGGATTTATCTTGGTGTATTTACCGTCTTGGCATGTCTGAGTTTCTGGTTCATGGATCGAGCAGGATTAATCCCTCCCGTGTACAATATGATGCAGTTTGGCCGATATCCGGTCACTTTATACAACAGGCCATTGCGGTTTATCCTGTCATGGGTAATCCCGTTTGCCTTCATTGGGTTCTACCCATCCACCTGGTTTCTAAAACGACCTGAATTCCAAATATATGTCTTACTCACTCCCGTCGTTGCCCTGGTATTCCTGGGTGCGGGTGCTCTTGTGTGGCATTGGGGTTTGCGCCGTTATGAAAGTACCGGCAGCTGATTTAAAAGCCTAAATCCAATCGTACGCGGTGAATCCCCTCTTTTATTCCAACCTTGGGTTTTCCAATGTCGGCATATAACCTGGACAAATCTGCCAAGTGAGACAATCTGGCTTCTGAGCTTTCCTCAAACTGAGGTTCAACACCTAGTTCCTGTCCAATAAGCAATGCCATTTCTTTCCAGGTCACTTCTTCAGGACCAGCCATATTGTATACAGGAACATCCTGAGACGTAACCATCAGAGCTCGCATCGTCAGATAAGATAAATCCGTAATATGAATAGGTTGATATCGGTCCTCTTGTGTTGAACTGATTTGAATCTTTTCACCTTTAACAATGGATTTCATCATTCGAGTGACACGGCCCTGTTCTTTTCCATAGGGCCAGTAATATCGCAATATAACGGCAGGTATTTCATGTTTCTGGCAAAGATAAGTCCCCAGATGTTCCATTCCCAGTTTCGAGGTAGCATACCATCCAACAGGGCCTGGGGCATCAGTTTCCTTATCATAATCCAAAGAAGCTCGATAGACACCTCCTGTTGATGCCATTACTAAATGCCCCATGTCACGGCAATGGTCAATCAACCTTCCCGTGAAATAGGTATTAACATCCACAGTCTTCTGAGGGTCTACATCAGATTCATACAGAATAACCAACTGATGAAACACAATATCAAAATCGGTGGGTAAATCATCTATGGATTCTTTTGATACATCCCGGGCAATTACATTAACACCCAAATCTTCAATCTCACTGCGCTTTTCGGGATTCCGAAAGGAAGCCAATCCCCAAACATCATTGTCAGCCACCAATTCTCTGCACAACTGAGAACCTACTAAACCACTGGCACCTGTCACCAGTATTTTCTTATCGGCAATTTTCATCCACAAGTCCTCCCCATCTCTTTTTCGTTCACATTTAAAATGTTTCTGTACTGTCCATACGGAGTACTAATTTCCCCATATGTTCTTTTCGTTCCATGACAGCAAAGGCCTCACGGCCACGAGATAATGGCCATATTTCAAAAATCACAGGGTCTAATATTCCTTCAGCAACCAATCGAGTTACCAGTTCCATTTCCTGATGAGTTCCCAGCATTGAGCCAATAACTCGGATCTGCCTTGAAAATAAATAACGAATATCCAGAGGAGTCACCGGGCCCGTTGTCACTCCACAAATTGCCAATCGACCATTCTTATCCAGTGATTTTAAGGATTGGTCAAAGGTAACTGGCCCTACATGTTCAAAGACAACATCAACTCCCCTGCCTCCGGTTAATGCCCTGACTTGATTTGAAAAATCCGGTTTGGAAGTATCCACCACAACATCTGCCCCAACCTTAAGACAGGTTGCCTGTTTTGCCATAGAAGAAGTCCCGGCGATCACATGAGCACCAGCATGTTTTGCAATCTGTATTCCCGCCGCGCCAATCCCACTACCAGCACCAACAATAAAGACAGTTTCACCGGCCTTTAACTGCGCCTGTGTTATTAACAAGTGCCAGGCGGTTAAATAAGATAACGGAAACGCAGCCGCTTTTTCAAAAGAGACTGTATCTGGTTTTGGTAAAAGATATTTTTCCGGAACAACAGCATACTCCGCAAATCCACCCGGTATATGGGCTCCGAACATCTTCCAATTTTCACATGAATTATCCAGGCCCAACCGGCAAAAACGACACGTCCCACAGGGTTGCCCTGGAGGGATGATGACCTCATCACCCTGTTTATAAAGACTAACTCCTACACCGACGGATTCGACCACACCAGAGGCTTCGCAGCCGCTGATATGGGGCAGTTTCACAGGGTATGCCGGGCTGCCCAATAACACCCAGAAATCAAGATGATTTAATGCTGCGGCCTGAATCTGAACCCGAACTTCTCCAGCTCTGGGTTCCGGCGTTGGAATATCTGTTCCAAACCTGAGTTTATCAATCCCACCATGTTCAAAAAAACATAACGCTTTCATTAGCAACACCCTCCAGCGTATGAACTCTATTTCCCAAATTAGCACATTTCCATAAAAAAAACCTCCCAGACATAAAGGCTGGGAGGTTGAATAAATTCGTTTTATTTATATTGCTCGAACAGGCAATACAACCACCTGAACTCCGTTGTACAGTAATCGGCTCTGAATAGACAAGGCCATCTGATTATGGAGCAATCTAGTCAATACATTTTCTTCTTTAAAAATCAACTTCCCTGCAAAAAAGATGGTGTTTTTAAAATCCTGGTTAACTTCAATGCTTAGTTTTTCAAGTTCATCCACAGCATCAACACCTATGCCATATCGAAATTCTGAATAGTACCCTAAACGAGTAGCCAACTCAATATATCGTTGCAAGTTCTCTTCCGTTGACCGCTTCAATGCTTCCACTTCATTTACACCTTTGAATCGGCTATTATCCAATACACCCGCGGAAATAAAAATGATATTTTTAAAATGATCTCTCCCAAAGGTTCTTATAATCCCAAGAAAAGAATGCATTCCCATACCATTATAACCAGAGACCATCAAAACAGCTGTCCTTGCCTTTACATCTTTTAATGGAGTACTATCCGCGGCAGGAGGCAATGGAATGGATTTCAATGTATAATCCAACCTCCTTAGCATTCGTGTCATCTTATGATAATGGGCACGTACTAATATACAAAGAGCAATAAACGAACCCGTTATAACTAGAGTAATCCAGCCACCATGAGAGAATTTAATTACTATTGTCACAATCAACACAAATAATGTCATTGTCATGCCAACGCCATTAAGTAATAATTTACCTTTCCAACCTGCAAATTCATTTTTTACCGACCACCAATGCACACACATCCCCATCTGTGACATAGTAAAAGTAAGAAATACATTAATGGAATAAAGTACTACTAGTGTATGAATAATACCACCGGTCCCCCATATAATAAGTCCAGCAGCAATACCCATTAGAACTATGCCATTCTGAATAACCAGCTGGTCAGACAACTGTGCAAATCTTCTGGGTACCCATGAATCGTGAGCCATATTAGCGAGGACTCGGGGGCCATCAATAAATCCACTCTGAGCAGCCACAAACAAAAGTAACCCTTCAGATAAAAGGGTCACATAAATAAAAACCTGTCCGATGGGTATACCATTCCACACCCAACTTTGGGCCACCTTACCAATAAGAACAGCATTTAAAGTCTTATTGGCCTCGGGTGTCACCCCCATTAAAAGGTAACCTAATATTATGCCGCCAGCACAAACAGCCAGAGAGATAGACATATACAACATGGTTCTACGAGCTGTTTGTACCTTGGGCTCCCGTAATATTTGCATACCATTTGATACTGCCTCAATACCAGTATATGTTCCACCACCAAGCGAATAAGCTCTTAATAAAATAAACAAAATGGCAAAAAACCCTTGCGTTTGTATCGCCGAGTGAGTTTCTTTTACAGTGTCATGCAACATAACGGGTAATTGACCTAAGTGTCCAAAAACCGCAAAACCTATAAGAAATATGTGAGTAACCACAAATGTAACAAATATGGGAGTTAAAACGACGACAGATTCTTTGACTCCTCTTAGGTTCATAAGAATCAGTAGAAAAACTATAAAGATTTTTATGTAAACTTTATATGGAATGAGAGATGGAATGAAGCTGCTTATTGCATCCACTCCTGATACAACAGAAACGGCAATTGTCAGAACATAGTCAACGACTAAAGCTGAGCCCGTTACCAATCCGGAATAAGGACCAAGCAGTTTTGTTGCAACTAGATATCCACCACCCCCAGTAGGAAACAATCCAACAATCTGGTTATAACTGGCTGAGATAATAAAAATAGTAACAGCAGTCCCAATAGCAAGAAATAATGCTAAATGTCTGTAGGGTCCTAAAGCCAAAAAAGCTTCTTCCGGACCATAAGCTGAAGAGGATAAACCATCCGCACCTAACCCAATCCAGGCAAGAATAGCAATCAATGAGATCTGATGAAATACATGGGGATCCAGAGGATTTCGGGTCTTCCCAAAAAGTAATGCTTTAAAAGATTTTATCGACATAAGAGAATAATCCATTATAAGGAAGTCTTTCAGACTGCCTCAAGTTAAATGCACCCAAAACGGTTGTTTCGTAAAAAGTCCCGGGTGGTTCAATGTCCTTTCAATAATTATTTATTAAGATCACATCAATACTTTTTTACACACACTTTGATTGAAACATTTTCATCATTGATTCAAATAAATTCCCCTTAATTGATGGAAACAGTTCGTCTTTTTAAAATATAAACCTGTTTTATTGTGTCTTTATTAATTTTAACAGGTCCGAAACGATGCGAAAACAGTTCTGGCCGTTGAGTCTGCTCCCAGTATACTGGAATAGTCGTAACATAGTCATAACCATATTCCACCCACTTATCCCCTTCCAGATGGGGCACACTGAAAACAGTATTAATAATACTCAGGGAATCTTCAGGAAATCCAACAAGTATGACCCAGTCCGGATAGGCTTCTTCAATGTAAAATTTCGGACTCAAACGAGTTATAACCGACCGGTCTAAATGTGTATATCGATTTAATCCACCCACATATTGATATTTGTCTTTGGTGTAAAACAAAAAGGGAACCTTTGTATATTCGGGATGAACAAAAATCGTACTTCCAGCGGGGATATTATCATTCATATATTTCAAAGTTTCACTATACGCTGTTGGATAATCATTGTGGATTTCATAAATCAATCCAGGCAATGTCCATTTAAAACCTGGATAGGGTTTCATTAAACTGGGAGGAACATATGATAAAACTGAAGAAGTAACGAATACCCCAAAAAGCATCCAGGTAACAACACGGCTATATTGGTGAAGTATATAAAAAGTCCAACCCAATAAAGCAAAAAGAAAGACGACCGTCATTAATAAATACCGAACATCTGAAAATCCAGGTTCATTGACCGGTTGAGGTCCAGACGCGACAATCCCTACACAATTAATGGCTGCAAAAGTAAACCAGAACCGTATCTTTCTAAAGGCTTCATCCTTAGGCCGCTGTTTCCAGATAAGAACGATAGTAACCAAAAACAGAGTCCACGGATATGCATGCATACTATTTAAATCTCGTGGATTACGCCAAAGTTTGATAAAAAACCGGATAAGGGGTGGCTGGTTATAAATCACATCAAAGTCATGGCGGATCCAGATAGTTCGGCCAATCGCATCAGGAAGGGTTAATGCAAATAAGAGAACGATTCCGCCCAGACACCATAACCATTCACGGCGGCCCCAAACCTTGGGATAAAACATCAAATGAGATAATCCCAGAGCAACTAAGAAGGATGCGGTCATGGAAGGGTGAGCAAAGAAGGCCAGAGCAGCCCCAACTCCAACCATGAGGAAATCATACCAGGCTTTTCTATCAAGTGTTCGAAGGTAGAAATAAAACGCCCATAAACTAAAGAATAAGATACTACTGTAATACCGGGCTTGTCGGAGATTTAAAAGATAGGTAATCGAGAAAGCAAATACCAATATGATCCAGGTTTTTAACCACCATCGGTCACGAAATTCCTGTTCCAGAATCAAAAAGAAAAGCCAGAAAGCAGCCAAGCCGGATAAACAAAAGAGAATACGGGCTGAAAAATTGGATTCACCAAAAAGTTTAAACGCCGCGGCACACATCCATACATCCATCGGTTGAGGGTTAGCGGTCAAATCATTCCGAATCAACCCCCCATTACGATAGGTATAAAGATTCGTCCCATCCCAGGCAGCAAAATATCCATATTTAAGGTAATTACGGGCCATTTTCGCCGTATAGGCTTCATCGTCCCAAAAAGATACCCCACCTAAATTGTATAAACCCAGATAACTGCACATGGCAAACAACACCACGACCAGTATCAGGTAACTTTTCCGTGTCATAAATCAGTGTTTCACCAACAAATTTTTAAAATTAACTATACAATAGACCTGACCCTCCCTGCCAATCCCTTCCGAACCATCCACGGACCAGCTCCGAGCAACTCCGTGACTGATTCGAAGCATGAAGACAGATAAGTAACTTGGATAACAACCTGATTTGGCTTAAAATAATAAGTATTATGGCAATTCTAAAAGTCACCCGAATGGGTCATCCTGTTCTACGAAAAAAAACACGAGCATTAACTGCAGGGGAAATTCGTACCCCTCAGGTACAGAAATTAATTGATGACATGGTTGAGACCATGCGTGAATATGAGGGTGTGGGATTAGCCGCCCCCCAAGTTTATGAATCAAAATCGATTGTCGTCATGGAAATGATAGTGACTCCAGGAAAGAAAAGCCGGAGTGATATTCCACTGACGATTTTAATAAACCCTCATTACGAACCATTGACTGAGGAAAAAGAAGAAGGATGGGAAGGGTGTCTCTCCATCCCGGACTTACGCGGCAGTGTCCCCCGATATGAAAAAATCCGAGTTACGGGGTTGGATAGAAAAGGAAATGCCGTTGATTTTAAGGCAACAGGATTTTTTGCCGTTGTTTTACAACATGAAATTGACCATCTTCAAGGGATTTTATATGTAGATCGGATGAAGGACCTCAAAACGCTGGCCTTCCTCAAAGAACACTATAAGTACTGGGATAAAGATTAGATTTTACCTTCTGTGATGGTGTATAAACAGATTTACCGGGCACCTTGGAACTTAGATACCTTTCTGTACGTTCAGTTGATAAGATATTTTGTATTAATGAATCAAGAAAGCATGGTAAACAATGAATCTGGATATCCGCAATGCCTGGGCAGAATTGTTTCTCACCACCTTAGAACATCCAGAAAACTTACCTGCTTTTAATAAGGTCTGTGAATATTTAGGACACCTGCATGAATCCCCAGGACATCAACCTCAGAAAATACCCTTTTCAGGATTTGAGACTATACCGTTAACTTCAGAGGATATTGATTATCTATGGAAAAACAGTCAGTCGGGAATGAATGTCCTACACCAGCTCAAAACCATTTCATTTTCGAGGGGTTTGACTTCCGCTGAAGATATGGTGTGGAAAGCGACACTACTCTTCAATGAAGGATTATTCTTCGAGACTCACGAAGTTTTGGAAAAGTTATGGCTTGAAGAAACGGGAGTACCTCGTCGATTTTATCAGGGTTTTATACAGATTGCGGTTGGATTCTATCATCTAAAACAAAAGAATATTCTGGGTGCCATCACTTTATTGGATGCGGGAAACATGAAGTTAAAAGAATATCCTCCTGTTTATTTTCATATCTGCATAAAGGATTTTATAATTCATATTGAACAATGTCTTGGAGTTCTTCATACCGCAGAAGATGCGGCCGATTTCCATTCCGAACAAATTGCGCTTCCTCATATTGAATTTAGATTACAGGACACTATCTATGAGTGAGTATATTACAATCGCTTTGATTGACGATATTCCTGAAGGAAACATCCTGAAAGTTTCCGCTGCCGGTAAGGACATCCTGCTTGTTAATTATTCAGGAGTCATTTATGCGCTGGATAGCATTTGTCCAC
Source organism: uncultured bacterium (assembly GCA_964644695.1). GTDB lineage: Bacteria > UBP4 > UBA4092 > UBA4092 > UBA4092 > CAZXWN01. Next base: position 8,394 of record CAZXWN010000012.1, on the reverse strand, counting down.
ATGCAGGAGGGGATTTAAGTGAGGGTTATCTTCAAGATAGTAGGATTCATTGTCCCTGGCATGGATGGAGTTTTAATCTGACAGATGGGAAATCACCTCTGTATCCTAATATGGGAATACAGTCATATCCTGTCCGTCTGAGAAACAACACCGTCCAGATTCAATTGCCATGATTTTTAATATACAATTAATCACGAAAGGGTTATAAAGGACGCTTAGAGTGTTCCTAACAAAAACCATGAAACCTCTCAAACAAAAGTGGGGGTTTTGGATTCTGGTAATTGTGCTGATTGCTGTTATTTGGTCCCTCTCCATCTATATTAGTCATCAAAGAGAAGGCCTGGAAGGACATCATCATCACAGCCAATTAAAACCTCTAAACACCCAAACAATTGCGGCCGGAGTGTTCAGAGAAATCCGAATCACTCTGGCCAATGTTCTTTGGCTGAAAGTTGAAGATTATTTCCATGCCAATGTCACGCCTGAAGAGCATGAATTGATTCATCCCGGGCATCCGGAACACATTGAAGGCAGAAAACCTTTAGATTCCAGACGTAAACCAACCACCCAGTTTATGCCTTTGATTCGAATCATCACAGATTTGGACCCTCAATTTATTAATGCTTACGAGGTGGGGTCATGGTGGCTTTACAAAAAGTTAGATCAAACCACAACGGCAATCACATTTTTACAGGAAGGTATTGACCAAAATCCAGATAAATATGAGTTATATTCTGATATGGGTAAACTGTACTTTCATCAACTTCATGATTTCACTAAAGCTCAAGAACTGTTTGCACAATCAACCTGCATGAAAATGGATGATCGCGACCGTGCAATTACTCTGGAATATTTAGCCTTTTCACTGGAAAGTACACAAAATATTTCTGACGCCATTCAAGTTTGGAAGGAAGTATCTGCATTAAAAATAGATCCTCATTCAAAAACCGCCGACAGCAGGTTATCTGCTTTAACCGCCGAAATGGCATCAAAAACAAAAAATGGTATATCCCAAAATAAAAAATAATACCCCAGATCCTAAAGGGCCAGACCAAAACAAAAGACTAACCCAATCTGATGTGGGGCTGCATCGAAAAAAATGGCAGGTGCGGTTGATGTTTGCAGCACCGATTCTCACCTGTCTGTTAGTACTGCTATCCGGAATCATCTTAATCCAAATATTTAACTACAACCTGCAAGTCCTGAAAATTAAACCTGAAAATCAGGCTGATATTTTATTTATTCAATATGTTTATCTTCTAATAGCCACATTATTAGCCGGTTTTGCGGGATTGGGATTAAGTTATGTAATTGTCCGACCACTCAAACAAATCACTGAAATGTTGCAACAAGTCAGTCATACACCCTCTTTTGACAAAACCCAAGTTGACCTGCCAGTCCATGAAGAAATAGGGAAACTTCAGGATAGTTACAATCAAATGCTCAGCAGTCTTCAGCAGTATGTCCATGAAAGAAATAAGTATATTCTGGAGAGTCTGGCAGGTGGAGTATTAACCCTGGATACAAGAGGAATCATTACGACTGCCAATAAAACAGCGGAGTCAGCATTGGAATTATCTGAGAAAGATTTGGTGGGAAAATCAATTTTCGATACATTCCCAGATATAAAGGAAAATCACAGAGTTAGAGAAATTTTCCGATTATCACTGCAAAATTCTCAGACATTTTCCTCTGAGGAAATGACCATTCATACCAAACATCAAAAAACAATTCCTATTGGAATATCGATTTCTTTCCTAAAAGAAAAAAGTGGAAATACGCTGGGAATTATTGCCACATTCAAGGATTTGACACGCGTCAAGATGATACATCAACAACTCCAACGCTCTGACCGTTTAGCAGCAATTGGTACTCTGGCAACAGGCTTAGCCCACGAAATCAGGAATCCACTGGGATCTATGAAAGGACTGACTCAGTTAATACAAGAAGATTTTCAACCGGACGATCCAAAACGGCAATACACCCAGGTTATTATTAAAGAAGTCGATCGTCTTAATCTGATTGTTGAAGAACTACTTTCCTTTTCTCGTGTTACGGAGGGCGGAAACTCGAAAAGTTCTATTAATAAAACAATCCAAGATGCCATTGAAATTCTTAAACATGATAAAAATTATCCTGATACTATTGAAGTGATTGAAAAACTCGCACCCGACATACCCTTGTTTTGGGGAGAACATGGTAAACTGTTTCAGGCTTTTTTAAATGTGCTGAGAAATGCTGTTGAGGCTATTTTGGAAAATAACGATAATATTCCACAAACCATTACAGTACAAAGCCTTTACAAATCGATTCCAGGTGAAATTCCCAGCACATCAAAAGGGCGGGTTATTATTGAAATCAGTAATACCGGATCATTGATTACGCCAGATAAAATCGAACAGATATTTGACCCATTTTACACAACTAAAACAGCAGGTACAGGGCTTGGACTGGCTATCACACATCAAATTATTGCTGCCCACAGCGGAATGATTGAGGTGACAAGCCAACCAAACCAGCCCACAGTATTTCGAATCACCCTGCCGATGATTAATGATGTGACATCAAAGGAGCCTGACAGTGCCTCTGCCGCGAATTCTGATTGTTGATGATGAAGAAAATATGCGATTCACCTTGTCAGAGATTCTGAAACATGAGGAATGTCTGATAGATACAGCTGATAACGGATTTAAAGCTCTTGAGAAGATCCGGCAGGTACCTTTTGATGTCATTATCCTTGACTTAAAAATGCCTAAGATGGATGGCATGGAAACCTTACTGCAAATCCGTGAAATATCAACGAATTCTGTTGTTTTAATGGTCACCGCCCATGGAAATCGTGAAAAAGCTTATCAAGCACTTAATGCCGGAGCATATGATTTTTTCAACAAACCTTTTGATATTAATGAATTGAGAGTTGTTGTACGTCGTGCCATTGAAAAAAGCCGATTAACCAGAGAGTTAGAAGCGCTTCAACGTCCAGAATTGAGTTTTTCAAACCTAGTGGGACAGAGTCCCCGAATGCAAGAAGTGTTCCGCCTTATTAAGCAGGTCGCAGAACTGGATGTTACAGTTCTTGTTGTTGGTGAAAGTGGTACAGGAAAAGAACTTGTATCTCAGGCTATCCATTTTTCCAGTAAACGTGCTCAAAAACCCTTTGTTAAAATGAACTGTGTTGCCATCCCGGAAGGACTGCTCGAATCAGAATTATTTGGACACGAACGTGGGGCTTTCACTGGTGCAACAGATAGGCATGTGGGGAAATTTGAACAGGCACAAGGGGGCACCATTCTTCTGGATGAAATTGGTGACATGGCTCTGTCAACCCAGGCAAAACTACTCCGTATCTTACAGGAAAGAGAATTTGAACGCGTCGGTGGTCGTCAAGCAATTAAGGTGGATATCCGAGTTGTCGCCGCAACGAATCAAGACCTCGTAAAAGCTGTAAATGAAAAGCGTTTTAGGGAAGACCTTTATTTCAGATTAAATGTTATCCCCATCTTCATTCCTCCATTAAGGGAACGTCCGGGTGACATTACTCTTCTTTTGGATCATTTCCTGAAAATCTATAACAAGAAGTTTCACAAATCTGTATCCAGAGTTTCTCCTGAAGTAATGCATTTTTTAAATACATATACATGGCCCGGGAATGTCCGCGAATTTGAGAATTTTATACAACGCTCTGTGGCATTAGCTTCGACAGATGTGCTTACGGAAGATCTTCTTCCAGTAGGGTTACCCACTCAATCCATAAATAATGTAAGAACAAACAATGAGCTTGATATTGAACCAGGCTCTTCCCTTTCAAATCACATCACAAACATGACTGCTGAGACAGAAAAACGATTGATTATGAAAGCTCTTCAGGATTGTCATGGTAATCGTACGGCAACCGCTAAGCAATTGGGGTTAAGCCGAAAAGGCCTCTACGATAAATTAACTAAGTACCAGCTCATGGATTATTAGAAGCCACATCCCATCCGTTTCTGTTAAGTAAAGTAAACAATATGTATACGCATATACACATCCAAACACCCATTTGTATTAACTTTCTTTGCAGAATAATTTTCAAAACACTTGATAAATAAGGCGTTATCTTATATTATTCTATTAGCCAGGCAACCTGGCACAATCTTTGCTTTCAATATGAAATGTCGAAAGTGAAAAAAGATTAAAAACAAATATGGAAGGGAGGGAATATAAAATGAATAAAAAAGGTTTTACTCTCGTAGAAATCATGATCGTTGTGGCTATTATCGGTATTCTGGCAGCTATCGCCATCCCGAATTTCATTCGGGCAAGAATCCAGGCCACCACCAAAGCCTGCGTCAACAATCTGAAACAGATTGATGGTGCTAAACAGCAGTGGGCATTGGAAAACAAGAAAGATGGAACTTCTACACCAACTTCGGATGATCTCATTCCATACATGAGAGACACAGTTAATTCCTTCAGTTGCCCAGCAAATGCGACTGCTTACGATATTAGCTCTGTGGCAGGTCCTGTTACATGCGATAATCAGGATGATGCTGATCCGGAATTCTCTGGTCACCAGTATCCATAATCAATTTAGGATTAACTCAATGGCGTCTTGAGAAGTTACTACTAACTTATTAAGACGCCATTCTTTTTTAAGGGCAAATGTGATGAATAATTCCAAGGGATTTACTCTAGTGGAAATCATGATAGTGGTGGGTATTATTGGGATACTCGCTGTTATCGCTATACCTTATTATCTTCGTAGTCGTGTACAATCTACAGCCAAGGCCTGTGTAAACAATTTGAGGATTCTTGAAGATGCCAGAGCACAATATGCTATTGAAAACAAAAAAACTGGTAATGACATATATAATATTGATGATTTACAGGCCTATGTAAGGATACCGAATTTTGTTCACTGTCCCTCAACAGATGATGATTATGTAATTGGTACAGCGAAACAAAGCTCAGGTAAAATCAGCGAAGAAGTAATGTGCCCCAATTATGAACCGGTAAACCCAGAATTTTCAACGCATAAGTTAGGAAATATTTAAGTTTCACTTCTTTTCGTATTGCCTTGCAAGCTTGAAACACTCAAAGGCAGGTGCCATTTTATTCTGTTGCAGGTAAAATCGCCCCAAGTCCGCATAATTTTGACTATTTAAAGTATCCCACATTATAGCCTGTTTAAACATAGATTCGGCTTCATCATAACGAGCTTCATACACTTTTCTTTGTGCTTCACGGCGATAATAATCAGCATACCGTTTCACTGCCCAAGACTGCCAAAAATCCCACTGATCCTGCTGGAGTGGGTCTATTTCTGGAATCGTAACCGAATTGGCAGGCGAAAGGTATTTTCCCTCGGATGTAGATACTTGGCCAAACACCTGTGTTGTAGTTACGCGATATAAAATCCCCTGCAAAAACAAAGAGACTGTCGTATCCGGCACAAAACTATACTTCTGATAAAAGTAGGCTGGATGTCGGTCCAAGTTCATTTTAAGAAGACTAAACATCTGTTTATTCAAATAAACGTCGCCGGCCTTTGGGTCATGACGAGGGACATCTTTTGAGTTGTATGCTGGCAGTTTTATATTCCGATTTCTTAACCCCAGATAGTAATAATGCTTATAGAAAGAGGTCCGGGAACATACTTGAACATCTTTGCGATAACCCAATACTTGTTGTTGATACCACACCGGAAATAGATGCAAATCATCATCGCCAACGTATAGAGCATCTTTTTCCATCGTATCCAGTATAAACTGACCAAACTCGCTGGCAAGCCTGTTGTTCTTTTCATAATGCCGGGGGAATTGAACCAGGCAGCTAATCAAAACCAGGAATAATACCACAATATATCCCACCGTATTAATGGCAGGACTTTGTTCCTGATAATTCTCTGCAATCAGATAAACAATACTAAAAATCCCAACAGACCAGCACAACCCATAAATCAGATAGGCCGGGATAAAGAACACATCACGGGTTTCCAGAGAGAGTTGGCGGGCCATGGAATGATTGTTGGATGCAATAAAGAAGGCTGCTACTAACAATGCCATTCCAATCAAAAGAGAACCAACCACCCGGTCTCTCTTCATCACCATCAATCCTCCAGCAATGAAGAACAAACCACCCGCCATGCCAGAAAGGATAGCTCCAATTGTGTTAGCCTGGCCAAATAGCCACATCCAAACAGCAGTGGAGATTTGATTAAACAAAACATTCCCAGATCTGCTCCAAACAAAAGGCGCATAATCCGCTCGTAAAAGGATATCCTTAAAACCCTTCCAATAGTTAGCATAGCCCCACTCCACAACGGGCAACCGCAAACTTACTAAAGGGAGCCACAAATGAACTGTAAAACCTAATAAAACCAATGCAACAGAAGTAATCATTACCCTGGGCTTTGTTACATTTCTCCAATGTCCACTCAGCCACAAAGCCAGTGCTAGAGGAAGAAGGTATAAGACACCTGACTGATGAACTCCGAGACTAAATCCCCAAATCAAACTGCCTGCCCACCATAAACGATCATCCTGATTCTGAAAGTATTCCAAAATCAGATTTAACATCACAATCAACAAAAAGGCATTCAGTGCATGGACTTCGGCAATGATTGCCTGGGACCATGTGGCGTTATGAAAAGCAAATACCAGAGCTCCCCCCAGAGAGGTCAGTCCAATCAGAAACCGTCCTAAATCATTATCTTTTGCTTCTGGGAAAAGGTGACCAATCAACCGGATAGAAAACCGTACCATAAGCCCTACGGTACAGGCCATAAACAAAACAGAGGAAAGATTAACCTTCCAGGCCACTTCACCCGGTAATGGAAGCAAGGCAAACAACCGGGCAATAATGGTATAAGCAGGATATCCGGGAGGATGCGGAAACCAACCACACCAGGCCGCGGTAATAAAATCTCCACTATCTCCAAAAGTCACCGTAGTCGGGCAACAAATCCAATATATAAGTCCGGCAAAAGCACCTGCCAGCCACATCCATATAGATGGGTGTTTATCAATCCAGTTTTTCAAAACAGCCTCCCAGGCACAGTCATCCCATCACTTCATCACGGGTCCATGATAGAGTATTATCAAAGAATTCTAAACTAGTGTAGCTTAAAATCCACCATGAAGAAAACCTCAAGAATATTTCCATACCAACGAGCCATCCTTTTAACTGAAGGATTAACGGACCCTTATTTTGCACGAACGGCCTGGTTTCTCCTGAAATACCAAACCACCCGAATTGTTGCTGTCTTAGACAAGATGCGAGCGGGAACTACCCTGCAGACAGCTATGGGAATCCATGCAGAGATACCCATTTTCTCTTCCTTTTCTGACATCCTGCCATATCAACCTGATTGTCTCATTGTTGGGATAGACCTGACCGGTGGTATTCTTCCAGATTCATATCGGCACATCTTAATGGAAGCCCATCATCAGGGGTTGTTCATCATTAACAATCAACACACACTGTTTTCCGATTTAGTTGGTGATGACTTTATAAATGAAGAAAATAGCGATAAGTGGATGGATATCCGCGAATGGGATGGAACCTCCCAGATTGCTACTCACCAGGCGGCTCAATTAACCACCTCCACCATTATGACCGTAGGGACTGATCACAGGGTGGGAAAATTACTGACAGCGCATGAAGGATATAATCTCGCACTCCAACGGGATATCCCTTCAAAATTCCTAGCAACAGATACCACGGGGATTCTATTAAATGGTACGGGTTTTTCATTAGACCGAGTACCCGGAGACTTTCTCTCGGGCCGTGTCGAAAAAGAAGTTCAGGACCTGGCAAAGTCCCAACCCGAACTGATTTGGGTCCAGGGACAGGGCGCATTACTTCATCCCGGGGCATCACCACTAACATTGGCACTATTACATGGGGCGTGTCCCCACTGGTTAATCCTGTGTCATGACCCGACGCTGGCTTGTATTGATCAAAATCCTGAGTTACCCATGTTGCACATGAAAGAGTGGATGACGCTTTATCAATTGATGACTGTCGTTTATCAACCCCAGGTGCAATGGGCAGGAATAAGCTTAAATACCAGCAGACTGGATACACATACGGCGGAATCATTGATTACTCAACTATCATCCCAGCTTAATCTACCCGTGACCGACCCTATTCGATTTGGAATGGATCCCATTCTGAACCGAATCTGCGGTTTATAGCGTTACCTCATATTCCGATTTAATTGTCAAAGAACATCCTGGCACTTTTACCAGTATGAGAGTATCTTCCCCTATAAAAACAATCAGGGGTGTCCACCGGTTGGAAACCGATGCAACACCCCTGTTATGACTCAGAATAAAGATAAGATACTGGATTCCTGCTTCCGCAGGAATGACCGTCATTCATAGAGATTACTATTTGATTCTTCAAACAATG
>CAZXWN010000011.1:0-88365 GCA_964644695.1 uncultured bacterium | reverse complement strand
AAGTCGATTCGGATAATGAGGTCCTGGAGATGGACGAGTTTAATAATCAGGCGAATCTGACTGTCCAGTAAGATGTAAATAAAAGAAAAAGAGGGCTGATGAAGCCTGCATATATTTCGCAGTTTTAATGGATGTATTTGATTGTTACGTACAATTTTAGGAATTGCTTTTGTTTCCGTGAAAGAGTTTTTTGTTCTGGATAATTGGGAAAATATGTTAGGGTTTGCTGTTGTTGATAAACATTAACAAGCTAGATGTATTTTTACTGCTTGTATGGATGATGATTTTATTTGATGCATTGGATGATAGAAAAATTCTGTATAAAAAATACTGCAGGGATTTTACATGATAAAAAAGCTTGGAATGCAAAAACAGTCGCTTGAATCAATAATGTGGAACTGTCGCAACAAGGGTAGCGACGAAGAGGCTCTGGATACAGTAATGGATTTGGTATTCTTGAAATTTGCTGGTGATAAATTTGCAAGTCGTTGGATGGAAATTCATCAGGAGTATATTGGTGAGCCGGCTATCGGTCAAGGAATATTTTCTGTTTTAATGAATAGGGGCTGCAATGATGATTGATAAGCTTATTTCTTCTTGTGATGAACGTTTTCGGCATGAACGAAGTCATTCATGTAATAACTGCACCTATTCTGGTTTTTGCCCGAGGGACATCAAAAAATGCGGGAAGTGTCTTGAGTTGGTTCACTTTCCTGGCCGGGTAGCCGCTGGTGCGCCACCCCGCCAGTATGATTGTACACATATGGCTGATTTTTATGTGTGTAGATATGCTTACAGGTATGTGTCTGAACTTATTTATGCATTTCGAGTGTTGAGAGATGTAGAAAATTTAAACAGACTTAAAGTGCTTTCGTTTGGTTGTGGTCCTTGTACTGATTTGCTTGCGTTGGATTACTTACGTCAATCAGGAAATTATGCTTTCCAATCAATCGAATATCGAGGGGTGGATTACAATAAAGATGTGTGGACTAACATTCATGAGGACCTGGAAAGAATCAAGTCAAGGGGATTTGGTATTAAATTCATTTACTATGATGCAGTAGAGATAATAAACGAGATAGCTGATAGCGAATGGATACCTGACCTTGTTGTTTTTCAGTATTTTTTTTCAGATATGAGAAAGAATACTGACTCAGGCAAAATTCTGAAATTTGTTAATACATTCTCTGAATATGTAAACAACAGGATGTTGGATAATTCATACGTCGTCTTCAACGACATCAATCTTTCGACCTCGTATGGAGGTGGAAGAGAGTTTTTTGACCAAATTCGCAGGCGTATGAACAATGGATTATACGACTACGGCCATTTTCACAACGATGCACGACCGAATACTTACGGGTACGGGCGTGCGTTTGATAAAAACAATTTGTTTTTTGATATAACGCCGCTCGCGATGTATGACCCTTTTAAAAGTTGTTCGAGTGCTCAGATGCTTTTTAAGAAAGGTGGTACGTGAGTATGATAATAAGCGCAAGCCGCCGAACGGATATACCGACCCATTACTCCGACTGGTTCTTTAATCGAATCAAGGAAGGATTTGTTTTGGTGCGTAATCCGATGAATATTCATCAGATCAGCCGGATACGATTATCTCCTGATGTGGTGGATGGCATCGTGTTTTGGACGAAGAATCCTCTTCCTATGATCGCTCGGCTCGGTGAGTTAAAAAATTATATGTACTACTTCCAGTTTACAGTTACGCCATACGGCAAAGATGTTGAACCTAACGTGCCGACAAAGAATGAAGAAATTCTTTCTGCATTCAAACGATTGTCTGACGCCATAGGTGCTGATCGAGTCGTGTGGAGATATGACCCAATAATGATAAACGAACGCTATCCACTTGACTACCACATCCGAGCGTTTGGAAAAATCGCTGAAGAACTTTACAAATATACTCGTAAAGTGACCATCAGCTTTATTGATGTGGACTATCGTGGTGTAAAAAATAATATCAAAGAACTGGCATTACTCAATTTCCCCGCGGCTGCCCAGATGCAATTAAGTGCTTCCCTTGCTGAGATTGCCCACAGCTACGGGCTGAAAATAGATACCTGTGCTGAGAAGATGGAATTGCAGCAATTCGGGATTGATCACGCCCGATGTATTGATGGCCAACTTTTTAGCCAATTACTTGGTTGTTCTTTGAATATAGACAAAGACAAAACCCAACGGCCCGAGTGTGGGTGTGTAGCGAGTATAGATATTGGGATGTACAATACCTGTAGGAATGGCTGCCGATATTGCTATGCAAACTATAGTCAGAAGACTGTCGCGGAGAACTTTTCAAAGCACAATCCGTTTTCACCTTTGATCTCTGGTGAAGTTGAGGATGACGATAGAATAAATGACCGCGAAGTGAAGTCCTGCAAAGACATACTGTTGCCTTTTGGTGACTTATAGCGGCGACATGCAATACGCTTTCCTGGCAGATGTCGACGATTTGTATCTGGGTGAAGAATGAAAAACGGATTGATGGGCGAGGAAGTGACCGCCCGTATCCCATTACCGGATAAAATCAGTGAACTGGTGGTCAAAGTCGATTCGGATAATGAGGTGCTGGAGATGGACGAGTTTAATAATCAGGCGAATCTGACTGTCCAGTAAGCTGTAAATAAAAGAAAAAGAGGGCTGATGAAGCCCTCTTTTTTTATGTCTGGGGGAATTTAGGAGTTTTTAAGTTTTTGAAAAATAAAGTATGAGTAGATGATGGGGATGATAGCGACGGTGAATGTTATTCCCAGGTCAATGGGCATGCAATATTTTCCAGCGACAAGCGCAACAACCACCATTAAGACTCCACCGATGACCCACATGGGACCCGCCATCCGGTGGGTTCGGTTCCAGACTTCCTCACTGGCAAGAGTCCAGGGAGTTTTAATTCCCATGAAATAGTTATGTTTGAGTTTCCCAAAGTAATTTCCCATGACCGCAAAGAGAATTCCCATACCCACCATAATCAACTGGCCCATGTCCAGTTTATATCCAAAGGCAATGGCCAATGTGGCCCAATACAGGAGTGTAAAGAAAAGGGACATACTGGTTATCATGATCCAGTAGGGTTTGGTCATTTTCTGATAATTTTCTTTGCGGGGGTCGATTCGGGGTAACAGTACCATCAATCCCATCAGAAAGAGGTGAACAGCCGGAAGCGCAAAGGCCCCCATGGCGGGTCCCCCATATCCATCGACTTCCCCTCGGATATTCCAATGTATGGGAACCATCGCCGGAAGGTATTTATAGACAGAAATACCCACCACAAAATTCAAAACAACAAGTCCCCAGTTGAAAAACATCAGTTTATTTGATTTAACTTCTAATTTGTCATCCATTTAAGTAGTACTTTCCGGGTAGAGGTTTGCTCTTACCCTGTTTTATCCTCGGTTCCGAACAGGTCTAGTAATAATCGGACCATGTCTTCGAATACAGAGGTATTCAGTGAATAGATTATGTTTTGTCCTTTTCGGTTGTCCGTCACTAAGTCCGCTTGTTTCAATATATTCAGGTGATGGGAAATACTGGGTTTGGTGATATTGAACAGGTCCGCGATTTCACCCGCGGTCATCTCCCGTTCCTTCAGATGACGGATTATCTCCCGGCGGATTGGGTCCGCCAAAGCTTTAAAAGTGTTGTTGTGTTCAGTCATCTCGTTCTGCCTCTTGCATGACAGTATTCCTTTCAGATCATCCCTTTAGGTAACTTTTAGATATTTAGATAATCATCTAAATATATACCTAATCTATCTAAAGGTGGGTGGGGTGTCAAGAGGAAATGAACAGAAAAAAGGTGAATGGATAAAGGGAAATGAAGGGATACCCCGAACGAGATTTAAAGGAAGAATTCACGGAGCTGGTCGGAGGTGGTCCGTGGGTGATTCGTTTCTGATTCGTTGGTGGGAAACGAGAATGGGAGTCGTCGAATGGAAATGAAAGAGGGTCTTTGAGGGAGGTATTAAAATGGAATTCACACATCTGTCATAATAGATAAATATAATTTTAGATAGGGAAACGAACCATGGAAAGCTTTTCAAAACCAAGAATAAAAGTATGTTGTATCAAAAGTAAGGAAGAGGCCTGGATGGCAATTCGACATGGAGCCTCGGCTCTGGGGCTAGTGTCCGAGATGCCGAGTGGTCCGGGTGTAATCAGTGAAGAAGATATTACCGAGATTGCAGGAAACATCCCGCCAACGATAGCGACTTTCCTGCTGACCAGTAAGATGACCGCTGCGGAAATTATTCAGCAACAGAAACGATGCCGGACCAATACCCTGCAGTTATGTGATTATGTTTCTCCGGAGGTGTATCCGGTATTACGGGAAGAATTACCGGGAGTGTCTTTGGTACAGGTGATTCATGTGACGGGTGAGGAATCGGTCGAGAAGGCTTGTGAGGTGGCTCCGTTTGTGGATGCCATTTTGTTAGATTCGGGAAATCCCTTTTTGAAAGTCAAAGAACTGGGGGGTACGGGGCGTCAGCATGACTGGTGTCTGAGTAAGAAAATCCGGGAACGGGTCCCAGTCCCTATTTTTCTGGCGGGAGGATTGAACCCTCACAATGTCAGAGAGGCTATTTCACAAGTCCAGCCTTTTGGTTTGGACCTTTGTTCGGGCGTCAGGTCACATGGTGATTTAGATGAAATCAAACTGGGTGTTTTTATGAAAAAGGCGTTTGATTCTCAGCCAGCGGATTAAGAGTTGATCCCGTGCCTTCATGATTGACAGTGGGTGTGGAGCGTGGGACAATCAGAAAAACATGAGAAGTAAACAGGATGATTAATATGTCAAATATGCAGCATTATGTAATCACCGGAACAGGTCCGGATCGGGTGGGATTGGTTTCGCAGCTGACCCGGGGATTAACGGATCTGGGTGCCAATGTCGAAGAAAGCCGAATGGCCAGATTAGGGGGAGAATTCTCCATCATTTTATTGATTGCACTCCCGGAAGATAAAGCAAAGAAACTTCAGCCTGCGCTGGAAAAAATTCCCCTGGAATTCCATATCAAACTGACGACCCCCTTCATTACTGAAGAATACACGGGCTATGTTCCCTATGAAATACTGGTGACCGGTGCCGACCATGAAGGGATCATCCATTCGGTATCGGATTATCTTTCTAAGAAAAAAATCAACATCGTGTCTTTAGAGACTGAGGTTATCCCTGCCCCCGTGACTGGAACTCCGATGTTTACGATGCACATTTTGATCCATGCTCCTGCCATCCAGCAATTATCCGCTTTACGCCGTGAGTTGGCCCGAATTGGGGATGAACTGGGAACGGATATTGAGGTTCGGATACCCGTCAATAAATAAGAATCAGATTTTGATTAGACAGGGCGGACAGAAGTGTCCGTCCTGTTTTGTTTTTCGGGGAGTTCTCTTTTTAAGAAAGTTTACAGATAAAAGAAAACAGGGTGTAGAAATGACTACACCCTGTAAGAATCCAGTTTTAGAAATTAGTTATTCTGTAAAGAATAGATATCCAAATTGGGAAGGGTCCATCCAGTTGGATTTCGTACCTACCCACCCCAAGACTTTATCCTGTTCAAAAGGATTTGTGGAATCGGGAGTATCGTCATCATCAAGATTAACGGCAAACCCAATGAGTTTCCCCGGTGCAGGTTTGAATCCCAATTCACTGAAGGGGATGGCAGCTTCCAGATAATATCCTGGATTTGTTGTATCTGTTTTTGCTGAATACCCAATCATACTGGCTTTTGATGGGGCATCAACTCGAGTCCAAGTCCAAACGACTGGGCCCTTGGGGGTATTCGACAATCCCCACTGACTGTCATCTGATTGATAGGTTCCCGGACTTTTACTTCCATCAGCCTGTCCATCAAAGAATAATTCAACCGCATCATTCCGGTAGATTTCCCGGCTGGGTCCGTGATTGAAACTCAATACATCATCCGATACATCCGCCAGGATATAAAGATGTGTTTCATCCCAGTTCAGGTAGACATTGGCGTGGCTGTCCTGAAGACCTTTCCATCGTGATTTCCCTGTGAACACCTGAGATAATCGGTTCAGATGAATGGGGGCAGATAGATTCCAGTCCTGAGGATCCCCGTCAATCGTTAATGGGTTGGTTGATTTGGGGCAAACCATGTAGTTAATAGATTTATTAACAGAGAAGATATCCATTCCCGTTAAGAAGACTTTTGCTTCAACAGGAAGGGTGGCATCGGGTTCCAAATCACCCATTTCCAGGAATCGATAGGATAATACGGTTTCTTTTCCGGGTTTAAGATTGGTGAATGTCTGGTCTGGTTTATCCAGAAGAACATCAGCATCAACCGTCAGGAATACTTCACCATCCAAAGATTTACCATCTACCCCGGGTTTCCCGGTCAGATTCGTAATGATGACATGGATTCCTTTTTCATCATTATTGATAAAAGGCTGGATACTGGCCTTGGCAGCAGGACCGACTTCGAGTAATACTTTCGCTGTCGCCACAGGTTTTCCTTCTGAATAAAGGGAGATATCCACGATACCGGTACTCATTTTATCCATGGTGGGGATATGGAGTTGAATAGTACGGCCCTTCGTGAAGATGGGATCTTTGGGATTTAAAAGTAGTATCTGGCCAGGATTGGCAACGATATCCTGGGGGAGAGTCGTTATCGTGATTTTATTTCCTAACCGGAGGTTTTGAGTCAGTTTCTGAGCCAGTCCCGGGTGAAGTTTAACAATCAGATTGCGGGTCAATCCGGCAACGGCGTTAAATTTTGTATCCGACAACTGAATCAATGAGGTCCTGGCAGGAACTAATGGAAGCGGGCTTTGAATCAGAACGGGAGTCTGGCTGACGGGTACCATAAACTGTCCATTGAGGGTCTGATAGGTGTTTCTTTCGGATTTCCCCACCTCTGTCACTGTGACTTCTCTTGATTTTGTGGACCAGGTCACTGCCGTAAATCCGGCAGAAGATTGAGGTTTTTCCGGATCTTCAGCCGTATTCCAGCAATAGGTAAGCCGTCCTCTTGTATTGGCCGGGATGAATGTCATCGCCTTAACACCGACGCCCAGATTGGTCTCATGCTGCAGGAATCGACTTCCAGCCAGCTGGAGTGCCAAACTGCTGTAAGTGGAGTATCCCGGTTTAAGTGTCCAGTTTTCCCGTACCAGTCCAAACCGGTCTTCACTGTAAGTGGCATCTTTTCCATCTGGCCCGAACCAGTACCAGAAGAAATGATCGACCAGTCCCGTGGAGAGGATTTCCAGATAACACCGGGATAAATAAGCAGCCTGCCGGGTTTCTGGATGTCCGTTGGCTCCGATATGGGTGGGATATCCCATTTCAGTGACCCATAACCGGAGAGGTTTATTGTATTTTACGGTCAGCTGCTGCGCCTTTATTAACTGGTCAACGGTTTTTTCTTCCATTTCAGGAGCATTCTGCCGGTAAGGATGGAGAGACAATACATCCATGTACTGAATCCCACCCAGTTTGAAAAGTTCTTCCAGATAAGTCAGGTCCACTCCGGAAGTGACACCCCCGATAATGATACAATCCGGGTTGGCTTCTTTACAGGCCTTGTAAGCTGTTTCCAATAATAAAGCATAATCTTTGACATTGGGTTTGGGAGTCCAGAACCCGTCAATATTGGGTTCATTCCAAATTTCAAAACGGTTGACCCGTCCCCGAAGTGTTGAGACAACGGTATAACAATATTTTGCAAAAGCCTGCCGTCCTTCGGGGGTATGGGGAGATAACCCCTGGTCATACAATTTATTCCCATAATCTAAAATCAGGAGAACTTCGATTCCTTTACTTCGGGTGTAATCAATATTCTGGAGAGTCCGTGGCTGAATGATGAGTTTTCCTTTTTCTTTCTCGACATTCCACCAGAAGATTTCATCCCGAATCATTTTTACGCCAGCCTGAGACATTAAATCAACCGTTCGGTGATGGGTGACAGTATCTCCATCAAGGGTATGCGCCTGCATACAGAAAAAGTCTTTGGGGATATTGTGCATGGCGGCGGCCGGAATCGCCAGCAACAGTAGAGTCAGAATAATTCCAAGTAATTTCGTGATGGATGGACGATTCATTGATTTATAGACTCCCTTCAATTTGTCTTCTGATAAAAGAAGACCTCTCTATGGCTTATTATAGAGGGTTAGTGGGTTGATTGTACAAGGAATCCACCGGAAAAATGAAATAATTATGTGAGAGTGTCCACACAATGTCCACTCGTGCAACACTCCGGTGGAACAAGGTGACCTAAAATAGGTGTTGTGATGAATATGTGGTCCATAAAATCTATTACTCAAACAGCAGGTGTGTTGTTGACTCTGGGGTCTTTTCTTTTGTGTCCCCGTTACAGTCAAGCCGGTCCCGTAGATTCGTTATTGAAGCAGGTAAATCAGGAAAGAGCGCGGAAAAAACTCTCCGCATTAATTGTTGATAAGGATTTGAATCGGCTGGCAGCGGAAAGAGTCGAGGATTTCAGTCGAGGACAAAAACCGACGGTATCCATGGAGACTTATTTCAAAGAAGCCGGCATCCGTCAGGGTGGATATACCCTTTTATATGTCGAGGGTGCAAATACACCAGAGATAGCCTTGAAGTCATGGATTCGGGATTCAAAACACAGCACAAAGATTTATTCCCGAAGTTTGACTCATTTTGGGGCAGGCCGCAGTCGTTCTGGAGACTCGTGGGTTTTGTTGATGATCAAGAAAACGGGTTATTCCCCTCTCTGGAAGATTGAGTCCGTCAACCAGTTTGAGAAAGAGGCCTGGAAACTGACGAACAAAGAACGCCAGAAATATGGATTACAGCCCACCCAATGGGATCCGGAATTAAACAGGGTCGCCCGTCTGAAATCGGAAGATATGCGGGTGAAAAACTATTTTAATCATCAAAGTCCGACATACGGGTCCCCTTTTGATATGTTGGCGACGATGGGTGTTAAACACAGTATGGCAGGGGAAAACCTTGCTCAAGGCCAGGAATCAGCTGCGGAAGTCGTCAAAGGCTGGATGAATAGTCCTGAACATCGGGCCAACATCCTCACTCCGGGATATACAAATATGGGGATTGGATATGACCCCTATTCGGATAACTGGACCCAATTATTTACCCGACTTCCTGGGAGTACACATAAGGTTGAAAAAGCTGATATTGCCCAGATGGAACGGGAATTGGTGGATTTATTGAATCAGACCCGGCGGGATAACGGAGTTCCATCGTTTTTGGTTCTGTCTGAAACAAATCGAGCCGGGCGGGATGCGGCCCAATTAGTCGGGAAATTATCCGTTCCCCCTCCGGATAAAGCCCTGGAAGAAATATTGAACACCATAAATACCCGATACCGGTTGAATGCAAAGAATATTTCAATGATAGTCAAAGGGGGATTATCTGAACCCAAATTGGTCGTAGAAAACTGGTTAAAAAGTGATTACCGGAAGAGCATCTTATCGCGGCAGTTTGACCAGATAGGGGTAGGGTATGATGCGGGAAGTGAAGTTTGGGTGGTTTTGCTGATTCAATCTCGCTGACCGAGTGGATAGGGAGAGATTGTTTTTCACCGGGGTGTCTTTTACTGGATGATATGAAAGCCAAATGCTAGACAAAATTATCCTTTTTAGTTAAATTGAAAGTCTATTTGCAGACCGATCCGAGATCTCGATGAAGGTCTCGGAAGGCGCCCTATGACAGGAGTCAGAAGCATGCCAACCTTACCTGAAGCGTTTCGTGAACACGCACTTACAATACCGGACCAGATGGCTTTACGATTTAAAGTCGGCCGCCTCCGGGAAGACCTTACTTACGGAGAACTACTTTTATCTATTGAAAAAGTAGCCCGGAGCCTGATGGCTCTGGGATTAGAACAAGGCGATCGTATCGCTATATTATCCGAGAATCGTCCAAGATGGGCGATGCTTGATTTTGGCGGGATGCTGGCGGGAGCGATTGTAGTTCCTCTCCACACCACATTCAGTGGCCATCAATTAATGGAATTAATAGAGCATAGTGAGTCGCGGTATTTATTTGTCTCTACTCCGGAGCTTTATAAGAAGATACGGGATCGAATTGGTGAAGCTCGTTCTGTTGCAAAGATCATCACTTTTTTTGATCCTTCTGAAGAGATGGATCCTAGAACGATGACCTGGGCACAGTTCATCGCCGAACAATCCGATAAACCTTTCCCCAAAGTGGATCCCGATGATATCTGTACCTTGATTTATTCTTCGGGGACAACGGGAACCCCCAAGGGAGTGGCTCTTTCACATAACAACTTCCTGTTTAATATTAATGCAGCCCATGACATCTACGGCATGATTGGTGAAAAGGATGTATTTCTTTCATTTTTACCTATCAGTCATGCCTTTGAGAGAATGGCCGGAAGTTTCTTCCCATTAATAAAGACCGGGTCCACTGTTGCCTATGTCGAACGCAGCAAGTCCATGAAGCGTAATTTGGAAGACATCAAACCGACCATCATGGTATCTGTTCCGCGTGTTTTTGAGCTGGTCCATGAAAATATAGTGAATCAAGTCGCCAATTCCGGGGAACAGAAGAAACGGATTTTTAACTGGGCCTTACGCCAGCAAAAAGGGACTTGGAATCATATGCTGGCAGAGATGCTTGTATTCCGGAAAATCCGCGCTGGATTAGGTGGTCGTATATTGGCTTCCGTCTCAGGCGGAGCGCCTTTATCCAATAGAATCGCCAATTTCTTCGGTAAAGTTGGGGTTCCTCTGTATCAAGGGTATGGTATGACAGAGGCCAGTCCGGTCATCTCCGCGAATTATCCAGGCTGTCACAAAATCGGTACCGTCGGGAAACCTCTGCCGGGAATCACCGTAAAAATTGCAGAAGACGGTGAAATCCTGGTCAAAGGTCCCAATGTGATGAAGGGTTACTGGAATAATCCGGAAGCGACCAAAGAGGCAATTGATGAAGAAGGCTGGTTACACACCGGTGATGCAGGAAGCTTGGATGAAGACGGATATCTCATTATCTCCGGCCGTAAAAAAGAAATGATTGTCACACTTTCAGGGAAAAATGTCTGGCCGGAAGCCGTTGAACAAGTTTTAGAGACTTCAAAATATATCAATCAAACCTATGTTATTGGTGATAACCAGAAATATCTGTCAGCTTTGGTTGTTCCGCAGTGGGACGATATTACTGAATGGGCCAAGGCAAACGGAAAACCGGATATTGCCAACATGAGCCATGAAGACATTGCGAAAAATTCTGATGTAATTGCTTTAATTCGCAATGAAATTAAAATAGTCTGTCGTCAGCTGGCCGAATATGAGCGAATTGTGAAATTCACTCTGGTTCCAAATGAGTTTTCCTGGGAACGGGAAGAAATCACCCCGACTCTTAAACTCCGGCGGCGCGTTATCCATGATCATTACCAGGCGGAAATATCCGCAATGAGTAGTGATAATGGGGACAAAAGTGAAGCTTAAGTAGTATATTGGGGACAGATTGATAGATTGTTCTGTCCCCAATTATTTCTAATCTGAATTATCCCAAAAATTTTAACCTATTTGACAAAGTTCCATTTTCTAGTCATTTTACGGTATAATAAATTACGAACCCACCACATGAGCGTGGTCGGAAGAAAAATATCCTAAATCCGACGTTTCAGGGTTTTTATTGAATTTACGAGGTTTTGTATATGATGGATTCAGCTATGTTTTTGCATTTAGTCCAAGTGAACTTCACTTTGGCTGAAAAAAAGCAGTATCGTACGGATGAGACAAAACTGGTCTCATTATTAGGGGATTTAGTCCAATCCAATAAAAAAGGATATTCAATTCCGGAAATAGTGGAAGCTGGATCTGCTTTGGGATTGGTTGCCAACAGTTTTCACAATCGGGAATACATCTTCCCAATCGCTCGCGTATTGGCCAGTTTGTCGGCCGATAATAAAACCTTGGCGCTTCGATTCCTGACCGAATTAGGTAAAAATGGGGGCTTTGCTCAGAATTTAGATGAGCAGGTAAAGTCCTGGATTGAAAAAGGATTTGCAACTCAGAGTCCCCGGACTGTTGATATGATGAGACAGCGTGAGGGTTTAGCCACGGGTGAGATTGAGACTTTGCAATCCATCGGTGATAAATATACGATTACCCGGGAACGCGTCCGTCAGATTGAAGAGAAATTCTGGGGCGAAGTATGGCAGAAAGAGTCCCAGGCATATCCCTGTTATTTATCCGCATTATTGTTACAACTCCTGAAAGATGGGGGATCTCTTGTTGTCAAGAATCGGCAGAAAGATTATCAAATTCACCGGTTCCTGTGCAAAGCCTGTCGAGTTCCCTTTGAAGATATCCCGCCCTATGGTTTCTCACTGAAGGGGCTGGGTGCCAAAGAAGTTGCTGTGGTCAAGAATGAGAAAATCCGGTTATGCCTGATTTATGCTGATCAATTGGCCAAAGAACTTGATTTGGACAACCATCTTCCGCTCCGGGATTCAGATATTCAGTATCTGGCCAGCGAAATCGTGAAATATAACCGGAAGCATATGATCCGGGCCGAACGGTTGTATCTGACCTTTATCTCCATCGGTAAACCTATGCACTTTACCGAACTGCTCCGCGCGCATAATGCCTTATTCCCGGAACGGACCTGCACAGAACGGTCTATCCGGTCTGCATTAAATGCACCCCGGTATGTCAGTGAGTTTGGATTTGTCTGGATTGGAACCCGTGGCACTTATGGTCTGAGAGAATGGGGTTATGACAAACCGGCAGAAAACCTGATGGACATGGTCACAAGAATTGTGACTGAGAAATGGAATGAAACCGGTGCACCGGTTCCCTTGAGCCACATTCGTGAAGTAGTCATTGGTGTTCGGCGGGTCGTCAAACCCTCGTCAATAATTATTGCCGCCAGCTGTAACGCTAAACTGACCCGGTTATCCAATCGGATGTTTGTCCCGGGGACTTTGAGCAAGAAAGAATTAGCGGATGTTCTGAAAAAGCACAATCTGCGGTTACCTGAGAAACGGTAACAGCATCCAATATAATCGAATCTTTATCAAACCGGCCCTGTTTACAGAGCCGGTTTTGTTTTGGAATGAAACCGGAACTTAATACAGGCAAGGTGTGTTTTAAAGTAAAAGCAACCATAGAACAATCATTTATTTGCAGAAGGTGAAAATCATGGCAGACAAAGAAATCCAAGTGGATAAACAATTTACAGACCGGTGGTCTCCCAGAGCCTTTTCCTCAGAGCCGATTGAGGAAGCAACCATTAAAAGCTTATTTGAGGCGGCTCGATTTGCACCCTCCTCTTACAATGAACAGCCATGGAGGTTTGTGTATGCTTACAAACCCGAAGATTTGGCTAAATTCAGGCCCTTATTGATGGATATGAATCGGTTATGGGCGGATAAAGCGCCGATCTTGATATTTGTATTAGCCAAGAAAAAGTTTACGCTGAATGGTGAAGAGAATTTTCACGGTCGGTTTGACGCAGGAGCTGCCTGGATGAGTCTGGCATTACAAGCCAGAAGCCTGGGACTTTATACTCACGCCATGGGCGGGATTCACTATGATAAAGTTCAGGAGGTTCTTGGAATACCTGCCGATGAATATGAAGTGATCTGCGGTATTGCTGCAGGCAAGATGGGGAACCCTGCTGAATTGCCGGATAAATACAAGGAAATTGAAGGACCCAGTCCGCGCAAACCGCTTAATGAAATAGCGTTTGAGGGTTCGTTTAAGAAATAACATTAAAACTTTGCCCATAAAAAAGACCGTTGGATTGAATATCAAGTCCAACGGTCTTTAGTTTTGAATCATTATTAACTGCTTTGTTGTTCTTTTTTCTTCCGTTTTCTTTCCATGTACCAATGAAGTGCGATTGGAATTAAAGAAACCGCGATGACCAGGATGATTACTTTATCAATGTGTTGCTGAATGTTGATACCGAACTGGATACGGAAAAACTCCCCAAGGTAATATCCGAGATAAATCATGGAGAATATCCAGCCAATTCCACCAAATACATTGTAGGAGATGAATTTACGGTAGTGCATCTTCCCTATCCCTGCCACCACAGGTGCAAAAGTTCTGATGATGGGGACAAATCTTGCAATGATAATTGTTTTTCCGCCGTGTCTTTCATAAAACTCATGGGTGGATATCAGATGCTTAGGGTTAAACAGGAGGCTTTTTTCTTTTTTAAACAGTTTTGCGCCGGCTTTATAGCCAATCCAGTACCCCACAGTATCTCCTAAAATAGCCGCCACAGACAAAACGACAGCTGTTAAAAATGGTGGATACTTAAAGACCCCCATGGAGGTCAGTACACCACAGGTCACAAGAAGCGAGTCTCCGGGGAGGAAAAAGCCAATCAGTAAACCTGTTTCGGAAAAGACGATGGCGGTCATCCCCACTAATCCGAATTGTGTGACCAGCATTTCTACATTGTATATTTGCTTAAACCAGTGCATAAGGGTATCTATCATGATTTGTACTCTTTTCAGGGGAAAATCTCACTAAATTCCTATTAGTTTACCACATGGACCGTTGGTTTGTTTTGATGCCTGTTGCTGGAAAGGAAAGTGCTTGCTAACATAACATTACTTAGTTTTGAAATTAAACTGAAAGGATACCGGGATGAAATATCAAAGAATCAGTCAACTTATTGCAGGAATACTGGTTGCTAGTTTTATCGTCTCATCCAGCTGGGGTGCTGCCTCTTCTGGGATGATGAGGATCGCCGTTGTGGATTTTGAGAATCGGAGTGGTTATGGTGGAGAATGGTCCATTGGGCAGGGGATATCCTCTATGTTGGCAACGGCACTGTTTAAAAGTGGAAAGTTTCAAGTTGTTGAGCGGGAAAAGCTCCGTTCCATTATGAAAGAAAAGAAAATGGCTGAAGAAGGCATTACAGATGAGAGAAGCTTATCTGTATTAGGAAAACTGGCTGGTGCTAATTACATCATTACGGGTGATGTGACGGAGTTCGGTGTCTCTCAAGGTGGTGTGGGTGGTGGTTTGGCACTCCCAGGTGGATTTGGAAATGTTGGACTGAAGTCACAAACCGCTCGGACTGTGGTGGATGTCCGCATCATTGATGTTGCTACAGGTGTTATTGTGGCCGCCGAACAGGGTTCAGGGAAAGAATCCGCCCGGGGTGTTTCTCTCGGTGGTGGTAATTGGTGGGACGGTTTTGGCAATATCCAGTTTGGAAGTGAAGGGTGGGATTCCTCTCTTCCAGGCAAAGCGACCCGAAAAGCCGTAGAAGACCTCACCAGTAAAATCAGTGTCAGCCTGTATAAGGCTAAAGTTATTGATGTGGATGGATCAACCGTTACGATTAATATGGGCACCACCGCTGGTGCTAAAAAAGGGATGGTCCTTAACGTAATCCGAGAAGGCAAAGCGATTGTGGATCCTGATACAGGTGCTATTTTAGGACGAAAGAAAACCACCATCGGTGAGATTAAAATTACTGAGGTGGAAGAGAAATATTCAACTGCTGAAATAATCAGCGGTGATGTAGCTTCGGGTGATGTCGTAGAAAAAGCTGCCAAGTAAACATTTACACTGCAATAAAAAAAGCGGAAGGGTTAATCCCTTCCGCTTTTATAGTATTCAGAGTTAATGCTTATTCAGTATCAAAACCTGAGAGCTCAACAGGAACATTTACTTCAACTCCAGAATGTTCGTCTGCACCCGGCCAGCAGGTCGCAGCACGAGCATCTCCATCAATATCCGTAGTGATACCACTAATTTGAGGAACACCTTGCATTGGATAAGCCCATCCGGCAGCTGGACTGAAATGCAAGTCTGTTGCGGATGCCCAAGCACTCGGGGTTGTAGTTGTTGGATCTACAGACTGTGACAAAGCGTCTTTGCTGGAACCTGTCTGCCAATCAGCTAAAGATAAATAGGATGTTGATCCATATCGACCTGTAGAGGCATTGCTGGCTGCATAAACAACATTATTATTGCTTTCAATGGGCAGAGTGCTTGAATAATAGAATGCATGACTATTATCTTTTTCCTGCCGTATGATATTGTTTTTCACATACGCCGCACTTATACCGGTAAACATAGTGATAGCACCAGAATTTGACCCGGCATTTGGATATAAAGGCGCATCAGGCATATTGATAGAATTGTGGTAAATAAAAACTGTGGCACTTGTGTGTGAAATAGCTATACCACGATATAAGAAACCACCTACAGCCGAGCCAGTCCCACCCAATTGGAATCCTGAGAAAATATTGTTATAGACTTTAATGTTCGTCCCAACGCCTGAACCTTCAGCACCAAAACCATAAATACCAGCAGAACTTCCTGTAGTTGTGGCGGTGTGACAAATCAGTCTATCACAGAGGTTGTTGTTGAATATAAGTTCTTTTCCACCAACGCCATTATCACCAGCATACATTAAGTAAAAAGCAGAACCTAACACCGCTGTTACTGCTGTTTGACGAATGCGGATGGTGTTGTTGGAAAATGTGCCGCCTGCCAAGGATCCGTTTGCCATAATACCGCTATGTTTTGATTCAATATAATTACCGATAGCTGACATTCCTGTCATAGCTAATGTCCCTGCTACTTTAGTTCCACCAGAAGTATACTGAATACCGTATGGTGTTGTTCCTGTGGTGCAGATAATGTAACAGTTTTGAAGTGTACCATTAGTTGGAACTGCAGATACTCCAGAGGATGGGAACTGAGTTCTAAAAACGATACCTGCGGGACTGGTTCCGGTTGCTTTATTAATGATATTTACATTTTTGATTGTAACTCCATCAGAATTGCCAACAACATTAATGAGTCTTGCACCAAAAGTGACTGCACTGTTTG
Source organism: uncultured bacterium (assembly GCA_964644695.1). Classification (GTDB taxonomy): domain Bacteria; phylum UBP4; class UBA4092; order UBA4092; family UBA4092; genus CAZXWN01. The sequence continues at coordinate 71,539 of CAZXWN010000011.1, read as the reverse complement.
TAATGGTCATATCTCTGGAATTGGTTCCGTTATTTGATCCATCAATCACAAACCGATCAGTTTTAATTGCGGATAAAGCTGTAGTGGAGTTTGAACCAATCTTCAAGCTTCCAGTTGGGGTTGTCCCCGGATCATCAACTGTCTGAGTGAACGTAATTGTGGGACTTACTCCACTGGCTGGTTTTAATGTGATTGTAGCTCCTGCAGCAACAGTATTTCCAAAACAGGGGTTCATGCTTTCAGACAGATTATTTAATACTTCAATAGTCCAGCTTCCTGTATTGGCTGTTGTACAGAAATCAACAGATGCATCTTTTAAGCTTGCATAATCTCCACCAGTTCCTACTGTAGATGTCCCTTGACCTGCAGGGGCATCACTATATTTTTTTGCAAAAGCGGGTATAGCTATGACTAAAGATAGAATAATAAAAAGAATAAGTTTACTTGCTTTCATTTGTTTCGTTTTCCTTTACACATAATATTAAAAATAAAAAACATTACACTAGTTCTGTATCTTTCGGTGTGCTTCGATATTGGGTGTCCTCCTTAGTAATCAATAAATAATTATTAATATTTTGTGGAAGCTGTGTCGTAAAATCAAACAATCATCCCATCCACGGTTAAACAATGCTATGAGTTTAGGGCAGTAGGTATAATTTGTCAATTAGTATTTTATTAGTATTCTAACTGTCTTGAAATACATGAAAATCAAGAGATTGTGAGTTTTAAGTCGGGTAAGGAAAATTTATTTTATTGTTTTGGAAAGAGCTTTAATGAGTTTTTATTAAGTCTCTACAAAAATGTAGTAGTTCGGAAGCTTATAAATCATCAGGTTGCATGATTTTAATGTTATTGTTAAGAAGTAATTGGGCCGTTACCCCATTTCCCGGAATGAGCTTGCCAGAGAATGACCCATCATATATAAGGCCAAATCCACATGATGGACTTCGGGATTTGAGAATGGCCAGATGACAGTGAGTAAGTTGAGCAAGTTTGAGGCTTTCCTGAGCACCTTTTATAAATTGTGCAGTAACATCATCCCCCGATTTACTCATGACCGTAGCCTTGCCTTCCAAAACATCCTGCCCTGTCCCCTTTTGAATTTCCGCACTTGATCTGGGAGTCGGCAGCCCACCCAACTGTTCTGGACAAACAGGAATAAGAACTTCCTTTTCCATTAAAGCTTGGATTTTAGGATGAAGATTGTTCTCTCCATTGTATTTGCAGTTGAGTCCACATAAACAGGCACTGATCAAAATGGGCATATTTACCTCGAAAATATGTACAATTTACTTCTTTGCGTGGATGCTATATTGTTTTCCAACACTTGAAAAACTGAAAATACTGACCAGAAGATAAAAAACAGTGCTGAAAAAAGAGAAAATAGTATTTCGCACAATAGTTGTTTTCGAATGATCCAACACCCCCGCCTGATAAATCTCTTCTGAAGGGAGATAATTTAAGTTCCGAAACACCGCTATAGGGGTACATTCGTCATGTTGCCCCATAACCAGTCCCGCCATAGCTGATATGCCATCCACAACCAGGTCTGTACCTCCAAAGCTTGGAACACCAAAGATATCCTTAGTGCCACTCAACCGTCGAATAGGGTCAATACCTGCAAATCCTATCGCAATATCACGAGATCCCCATTGACCGTTGACCGCGACTGTATCGGTAAGGATAATGGCACAAGTTTTACCTGTAATTTCCTTCAAACGACTCCGTATTTTTCTGGCGCTTTCATAAGGGTCAATGGGCAACAAAACAAAATATCCTGGAGATGTGTTGGATATGTCAATTCCAGCATCATCCATATAATACCCGTTCAGTTTGACCATAAAGATATTTTTAGTGGTATTCAAGATTTTTTCACAGACATCCCAGTCACTACATAACTTCTGAAATTGTGGTCCCATTGTCGGATGTGACAGGATTCGACAAAGCGGAACAACGGCACTGACTGCGCCTTGTTGTAGAATCAATTCTGTTTTTACCGGCTTCTTGCAAAAAAGTTTGCTTATTATTCTGGCTTTCCGGCTTACCTTCACATCATCTGCTTTGATGACACGACCCTCAAAGTGTGAAACGATTTTCGAGGCTATAACGAGAATGTCGCCATCTTGAAGTTGAATGTTTTGACCGGACAACTCACCTAATATTAAATTCTCAATAGTTGTTGAATCTGCTGTATCTGTCAGTACAGGTTTTGAAAATTTAACAGGAAGTAACTCAATCGTACTTGCTGACATAAATGACACCCCATATTAAATATCTGATATTAGTAAAAACGAATATTTCATTTTCTTAATGACTATTGAAAGACAAAGTTAAGATAAATACAAGATATTTTTTGGGAGGTTAATCAATTAGTTCTATAATTTGTTCTAAAGGAGGTATTAGGTATGTTATTTCCAAAATGGGCAAAGAAAGTATCTGTTTTTATGTCACTGGTTTTGTTGGTGGGTTGTGCGACGGTTCACTCTAACACTCGCGTCTATGATATCAAGTCCAATCCACGAATATATGATGAACGAGTGGTGACTGTTAAAGGACGGGTTACCTCCACTGTCGGGTTAGTATTTGTGAAATATTTTAGGATTGATGATGGTACGGGCGAAATAACGGTAGTCACTAAGAGACCCCTTCCCCGAAAGGGCGAAAGCCTCCGCGTTGTAGGGAAGGTTAAGGAAGCTTTCTCTATTGGGGATAAGTCTGTTTTAGTGATATTGGAGAAAGATAAATAATCTGATCGGATAAGAAATAAATAACGGAGCATCGTAATGATGCTCCGTTTTCTTTTAAATCTCTGTTTTGTCCTATTCAAAGGCCTGTCGTATGGTGGCACCTGATTGCCTTAATTCTTTCAGTAAAGTTCGTTTTATCTCTAAAAATTCTTCTGGCGAAGGTTTGGCTGATTGGGATTCCCGAACCGATGTCTCAATATTCCATATCGGCAGGAGAGGGGCAGGATCATTTTTATGCCGCGGAAATAGATGCCAGTGGATATGAGGGACCTGGTTTCCCAATAATTCATAATTGATTTTGTGTGGATGAAAACCATCATCTACGGCCTCGGAAACATAAGTCAATTCTTCCAGAAACTTGATCTTAAATTCCCGGTCCAGTAAATGGAGTTCTGGGATACATCGTCGGCATAAAAACAGAGCATATCCCCGAAAATATTGGTATTCACCTGCAATGACATACCCGGCTTCCAGCTCGGCAACAAATCCGGGATGTGTACCCTGCCGAATCAATTCAATTTGACGACATATTGCACAATCGGACATTTCTATTCAAACTCCTTTATAAATGGGCTTATCATTCTGAATAAACCAATAATCATTATATGCGGAAATGATTGCTTCGGGGTGAGCTGCCACGCATAAGCTATGAATAATCATTTCAAAATAGAGGTTGGATTTAACTGAATATAGGTTATGATAAGAAAAGGAACTAAAATGGGATGAATACAGAAATCGTTCCGAATCCAAAAGATTAATCCGATACCGGTTCGTCCGGTATCTCTCGGCCGCATTCCCCGATTTGTGGGAAAGCGGCTTTTATTTGATTAGCGTCTTTCCCAGAGTATTACCTTGGTAGACCCTGGCGTCTCATAAATATCCCGATAAATCGCATACCGGGCGATATCCCTTAATCCCGCTTTTTGGGCTAATTCCCGGACAGCAGGAATGATTCCCGTATCAGACCTCATGGATCTCTGTGGCCACCACGCCCGCAAATGATACACCTTGGGATAATATCGATATCCCAGTAAAGAGATATCCACTTCATAACTGGAAAAATCTCCAATCACAACATCATGTGATGGAGTGTTAAAACCAATCTCATCTGCATAAGAAACCTGTTTGTCTCCTCGTAAATACCACTGAAGTGGCCATGCAGCCTCTCCAGTAACCAATATGGTTAAGGGGTATTCTTTAGGCTTGCCGATTTTTAATCGTTGGATTTCTTTGACTAATTCCGGGACATCATAAGTCGTCTGAACATAAGAAATCAATTCGGCTTTAGGTTGCTTGGGAATCAAATCGGGGCGGATGGCTGGGTAAAGGTAATTGGCCATCACCGTAGAATGGACTGTCTGTGTGAATAGTGGAAATAGGAGAATGAGAGTCATCCAGTAATCTCCTTCAATCAACCTGCCTATCCACCACCCTGTAATAAGTATCATCGGGAGTGCGATGTGCAGCATCAACCAGGGTACTTTCTCTCCTGCCCACCCATACAAAATTAATCCTGTCAGTGCCCACCACCCTAAAAATAAAGGAAGGGTTTGTTTGATTCGGTATTTCCGCAGCCAAATCAAACCTGCTCCAGCCCCAATCACTGCAAGAAACTCATATATTCCCAGTAAAGGCAGATAGTACCACCAGGGTGCTCCTATTCGGTTCTCCTGATGTTGGGCCAACCAATATTTGATGCCCGTGGCAAATCCGTTCCAATCACCGGGGTACTTGAAAAAGACAGTGAACAGAGGCATATAAATAACCCAGAAGACAACACATGCACCCAACAGATGTTTCCAATATTGGACAATGAATGTTTTTATACTTTCCAGATAATCCTTCTTTGCCCAGTGTTGAATAACCCACCACATAACTCCGAAACTCACAAAAGAAAACCCGACAAACCAGGTATTTTCCTTAGTTCCGAAGGATAGAGCAATCAGGGCCATGATGGGATAAAACCATAAGGGATTTTTGTTTCGGAAAAAGCGAAGTAAACAAACCAAAATGGATACCCACCAGAAACATATATAAATGTCATTTCGTAAAAATCTGGAAAAATAGAGAAAACTGGGAGAAATAGCCATCATCAAAGCCGCTGACAGGGCCCCCCATCTGCCTAGCCAGGGAGACATTCCCAATATTAATACAACTAACCCTGTCCCCAATAAAACCGGCAACAGCCGGCCTGTCCAGTCGGAATCGCCCAATACCTTGAACACAACAGAGTTGGTGTAAAACAGAAATGGACCGTGCAACATCGGGTTATAACGATATTCCCCTTCTTCCATCAGTACCCAACTGTAAAAGGCATGGAGACTCTCATCGTGATGGTAGGGACGGTCGGCCAGATGATACATCCGAAGACCCAGGGATAGAACAATCAAACAAACGGATAAAATAATCCAGATACGACGATTCATATGGAATTAATTATAAACGATGCCGCTCTAAAAGAAGGTTATTCTTGGGTGATCGGGATATTATGCGTCTTACTTAACTTGGGGATGTGGATTTCTAAAAATCCTGACTCATAGGTAGCCTGAGTGTTATCCCGGTCGATGTGTCGGGGGAGATGAACGACACGCCGAAAATGTCCATAATGGATTTCCAACTGATGGTAATGTGTGTGGCGTGGATGTTCAGCAGATTTCCTCTCGCCATGGATAATAACTGAATACCCATTCCACTCCACTTTGAAATGATCCGGTGAAACGCCGGGTATCTCCATGCGAATAATATAATCCTTTTCGGATTCTACAACATCAATGGGAGGGGCAAAACAGTTCCGAGTACGGGGGATGGACATTCTTCGAGAGGAGGCTAAATCATCCAAAAGGAGATTCAGGCTGGAATCATCTCCGGCATTGGGCCAATCTGTATCGTGATTGGTTCGCAGCGGTTTCTCACTGTCCGGAGTTATGGGATGGATTTTTACCCAAACTTTCGAGGCCATAGGTTTCGGCCCTGTCTGCTTTCTAATCGTCAGTCTCTTGCAATAACGGAGTGCTGTTCTTTTTGTGTTGGGAATTGAAGGGGGACACGAAACGTATCCCCCTCTTTTCCCTCAAAATCCATGATTAACCAAAAATAAATAATGTCAATCGCCCGGATAAATTAGCACCGGGACGGGCTTGTCATATTAAAAAAGAAATTACTTGGTGGCTGGGGCAGCAGCGGCATCAGCGGCTGGGGCAGCAGCTGTATCAGCGGCTGGAGCAGCAGCGGTGGTGTCGACAGCGGCGTCAGCGGCAGGAGCTTCAACTGCCGGAGCTTCCGGAGCAGGAGCTTCTGTCTTAGCGCAACCAGCGAACAGGGCCATCATAGCGACCACAACGATAAGGGACAACATTTTTTTCATTTCTTTGTACACCCCCTTTCACAATCCTTTCACTTGATCAAACACAAGTTTACCTCGTGTCGAAATTCCAAATGGATTTCGGATTGATTAGTACACTATAAAGAATTTGGACTTTCTTGTCAAGGGTCCGGACTGGAGTTCCCCCTCTTTTTACTTTGGACAAAACATTGATTAAAAACAGGTTACCTTATTATTAGTGGCTTTATTTCTTCAAATGAGCACCCAATCTTTTTTTTGTGATTTGGGGTTCCCGACTGCCTCTATATTGCTAACTCATTGGATGACAGTAGATTGTTATCAAGACATCTCCTGCATAAACAGATAATTTTGAGTGTCCACCGAACGAAGCAGAAACGAATCGGGTCCCTCTCATAACTCCCTTTTTATATTCCTGGTTGTCTCAAAAAAATCTATGGAGTGAATAGGATTGTTTTTTGGATTATTCCAAAGACCATATTCCCCTGAATCTATAAACTGAATCTTCTCGCTTTTCTATGTGTCGCATTCCCTAATTACTTGTCATTATATGAAATCTGAATTTCTTATTCTTCTTTCAGAATGAGCAAGAACTGAAAAAATCGCTTGACACAACTTGAAATATCCATATAGAATGGCTTTGTCTGTGAAATGATTTGTGTAGGCTGCTATTCTGAGCCTCAACAGGTTATTGTCCGGGCCGTGACCTTTAAATTGGCGACGAAAGGAGGTGCAACAATCCCCCAGGCCGTAAGGAAGCGAGTCTAGACTCTGAGTCGCAGGCTGATCCTAATGCTACCAGGGAATTTTCAGTGCAGTGAAATGTCACTGAACCCCTTGGAGCAAATTTTTAAAAATCCTTAAGGGGGATTTATTTAAAATGAAAAAACTTCTCTCCATTATTGCCGTTGCTGCTTTAGCAACTGGTGCATTTGCTGCCTCCGAAGTTAACTTCGGTGGTTCTATCGACATTAGTGCTATTCACTCTTCAGTCGACATTCTTGGTGCCGATCTGAACAATAGCTATACTGACTCCGAAGTTAATCTGTGGGCAACCACTGATTTAGCTGACAACGTCAGTGCCAAAATCAACCTGAAGTACAAAAAAGACTTCGGTGGAGTTGGCATCACCAATATCGGTGCCTTAGTTGGCGTCGATGCTCCTACCTATGTTGGCGACATCGTTCTTTGGGAAGGTTATGTAAAACTTGCCAAGATGTATGATACTCCGGTTGATTTCGTTGCCGGTCGTTGGGTCCAGGGTTACGGTGAAGGTTTCATCGTTCCTGACAACGTTCCAGTTGACGGTTTCAAACTGACTTGGGATGCTGATCCGTCCTATGTCGACTTCTTCTATTGGAAGAAGCTTGAAGCTTTCCCGACTCAGGAAGATGATTACACCGTTCTCGGTGCCTACGCTTCCACCAAAGCCATCGAATGTGTGACCCTCGATGCTTATGTTCTGTATGCTGATGTCCAGGCTTTTGATGGTCATGGTCTCTGGATCGGCGTCCGTGCAAACGGTACCGTCCCAGCAGTTGAAGGTCTTGCTTACAAAGCTGAATTAGCCTACAACAACATCGACAACGCTATTACTGCTGACACTCTGTCCGACGTCGCCGGTTATGTTGGCGTTGCTTACACCTTCAATCAGAGTGAATACAAACCTTTCATCGGTGCCAACTTCTACTACATTGGCGACGAATTCATTCAGCCGTTCGGTCATTGTGACCAGGACGACCTCGGTGAAAAAGGTTATGGCCGCATTGCTGACAGCTTCGCGCTGCTCCGCAATAACGTCATGTTCCTGAACCTGAATGCCGGTTTCAAACCTGCTGAAAAGTGGGCTGCTGATGCCGACTTCTATTATTATTTAGCAACTGATGAAGACGGTCTGCTCGTCAGTCTCGCCGACAAAGAAATCGGTTGGGAAGCTGATGTCCGCGTTTCCTATCAGTACAGTGAAAATGTTGCTGCTGAGCTGATCGCTGGCTACTTCGACGCTGATGACAACATCGGTGGTGGTGAAGCCTGGATGGTCAAGGGCGGCATGAAGGTTTCCTTCTAATTTAGGAAGCTTCACTAAGTGCTACCAAACCCGCGGTCTTCGGACCGCGGGTTTTTTATTTTCTACAAATAGATGGAATTGTCTTGACTCCAAACAGTTAAACCGATTATGATTCCTTTAGGAAGGTATAACGGTATGATTTTTCCTGAAGACAGAATGACAGAAGGTGGAAGTGTCCGCATCCATAATGATGTGGTGGCTATAATTGCTGGTATTGCAGCCAGCGAAGTGGAAGGTATTGCCGGAATGGGGGGCGGTTTTTCCCTTGCTGAAGTGTTTGGCCAGAAAACCATGAAAAAAGGGGTTCTGGTAGAGATTGGCCAGGGCGAGGCCGCGATTGATATGTTTGTGGTTGTGGAGTACGGCCGCAATATCCCGGAAATTGCAATGGAGGTCCAACGGGTAGTCAAAAAGAAAGTTGAAGCCATGACTGGACTCACGGTGATTGAAGTAAATGTGATTGTCGATGGTGTTCAGGTGCCTTCCCGGCCTGTGGATAAACCTCTTGAATCGGAAGATGATGCTGGAAGTGGCATACCAATTAAATACTAAGGAATACCGGTGAGACTATGCGTAACTTAAGACGATTTTCCGCTGTAATTTGTGTCCTGTTTGTATTCATTCTTGGAGCTGTATTGACGGGGCTGTCCATTGTTTATATCTTAGGTATGAATGGACAGATAACTTTATCGAATCAAGCGGAAGCTTTCCTTCTTCGAATGACGACAGATTCCCAGACAAAGATCGGTGTTTTACTGGTGGGACTGGCTTTGTTACTGGTGAGTATTGTTACTGTATATCTTTCCATTGCCGAAAAACATGCGGCCCGCCGACTAAAGCTGGATTCTCCGGATGGGAAATTATCTGTATCCGTTTCTGCTATTGAAGTCTATGTAAATCGCCTGGCTCACAATGTTGAAGGTGTGAAAGAAATACGGTCCCGCGTGAGACGAAACCGTAAGGGTGGCTGGGGTCTCTACGCACGCGTATCGGTCTGGTCTGATTATAGTGTCCCTGAAGTCAGTCAACGGTTACGAATCGCCATTCGCGAGGGAATCTATAAGGCTATTGGTGACCGTGAAATCACCCCTATTGATTTTCTGATTACTAAGATTGATGAACAATCCAGCCGGGTAGGACATCGGCGCGCTGTCGATGAAGAATTCACTGCGGAGAAAGGGTTTTAAAAATGCAGGATGGACCTTATTTCCGCCGGTCACGGTGGAACATCATATCAGAAGGTATTATTACCTGGATATTACATCGCCCCCGAACGGTCATGGGAGTGTTGGTAGGATTTATTATGGGCTTACTGTTTCACTTCCTCGGATTTTGGCATACTTTAATACTCATCGGGTGTATTATTCTAGGCTTGTTAGTGGGTCGATATTTCGATCGACGCAGCCAGGTCGGGCAAGTGTTGGATAGATTATTCTCATCTGACCAATAATGAATTAAAAACATAATGAAATTAAAACCTCCAGTGTGACAGGCAGGGCTTGTCAGGCTGGAGGTTTTCTTATTTGTAATCTCTATTCAGTGAAATTGATTGTAAAAATAATTAATCACTTTTTTGTTTTTATGGCTTGACAAGGGTGGAACACTGTTGTAAATTCAAACCGTCTTGATGGGACTGGGCTTAGTACAGACCCGATAAAAGGCCCATAGTTTACAAAAAGAGGGATGAAAATGGGAAAACAAAAAGACAAAGTTGTGAAACGACGAGGCTCAATTTCAGTACGGAAAAGTCCACCACGGGATGAATTCGATGAAATCGCCATGGAGTTTGAACGGGACCGGTTGGGGGAACCGTTGCATGAACTGGATACCAGTAATGCGCCCGATATCTTCGAACTAGAAAGTATGGTCAATCATCGGCAGACTCGGCGGTATGGAAGTGATGAACCTGATGATAATTATGGTTATTGGTTTGGACAAGTATAACTCGATTTTTGATAAGGACCGGAAATCCGACAAACGGATTTCCGGTTTTTTTGTTAATATTACAGGTCAGTAGTAAAAGGTCATTTGATTTCGAGAAGGAGAATGACAATGAATTTATTAGAGTTGATTAAAAACCTGGATTTGGAAGTTGCTAATCCGGGAGTGAATCTGGACCGGTTAGTTGAGGGTGGATATGCAACGGACCTGTTAAGTTGTGCCATGGGAAAAGCAAAGAAAGATTATGTCTGGGTTACTTTGCAGAGTCATTTGAATATCGTTGCGGTGGGAAGTCTTCTGGGGCTGGCTGCCATTGTGGTGACAGAAGGAAATCGTCCCGATGAAGAAACTCTGAAACGGGCTTGTTCCGAAGATGTTCCCATTCTACTGACGAAAAAAACAACCTACATTGTCGTGGGTGAGATGTTTCAATCGGGTATCCAGGCTGGTTGATGATTGTCTTGATTAGCGGAGACCCGTCTTATGATGACTGAATATCGCGCAGAGCTTCATCTGCATACGGTTCTTTCTCCCTGTGCTGAAGTGGAAATGATTCCCCCGTTGATTATCGAAAAAGCGGTCGAGATGGGGATTCAATTACTGGCCGTAACAGACCATAACTCTACACGAAATGTTGCCGCTGTGATTCAGGCTGCGGAGGGAACGGGGATCCATGTTTTACCCGGGATGGAACTTCAGACTCGTGAAGAAGTTCATTTGCTGTGCCTGTTCGATACGATGGATCAGGCGCGTCAGTGGCAGGCCATTGTCGATGAGACGCTTCCCCAGATTGATAATGATGAAGACCATTTTGGTCCGCAATACATTGTGGATTCTACCGGAGATTATATTAAGTCAGAATCACAAATGCTGGCGGTATCTTCGGACATGACTTTGGATGAGGCTATCGATAAAACTCATTTACTGGGTGGCTTGGCAATCCCTTCTCATGTGGACCGACCCTCCTATAGTTTACTGGCGAACCTGGGATTTATTCCTCCGGGATTTAAGGCGGATGCTCTGGAAGTCTATCGAAAGTTTAGCCCGAATCCGGGGTATGACTTATACCCTGATCTGAAAAATTGGCCCCTGCTGGTCAATGGCGATTGCCACATGCTCCATCAAATCGAAGGTCGTATGTCTTATATGATAGAGTCTCCCGGCATTGAAGAAATCCGGAAAGCGCTTCGAAATGAAGATGGGAGAAAAGTCATTCTTCCCTGGACAACAAATCCATAAACTAAAGAAAATAAACTATGAAAGAACTATCCCTGCACATTCTCGATTTACTGGAAAACTCCATTAAAGCTGGAGCCTCATTGATTGAGGTGACTGTATTAGAAGAACGGGAATCGGACCGGATGACCATCACCATCAAAGACAATGGATGTGGTATGTCTCCAGAAATGGTTTCTCATGTATTGGACCCCTTTGTAACGACTCGGACAACTCGGAAGGTGGGGCTGGGGTTACCCTTATTTGCGGCGGCGGCCCGCCATTGTGAGGGTGATTTAACGATTTCATCGAAGGTTGGCGAAGGTACGGTTGTTGTTGCGACATTCAAAAGATCTCATATTGATAGAGCACCTCTGGGAGATATCGCTGAAGCCATAACAACGGCCTTATTGAAACCGGGGCATTATGATGTGGTGTATCGGCACCAGGTGGATGATGATAATCTGGAGTTTGATACCCGGGATATTCGCAAAGTATTAGGCGACATCCCTCTTTCCACTCTTGAAGTACAATCCTGGATGCGGGAATCCATCGACTCGGCAGAACAATCTCTACGGCAATCAGAAAGAGTAATGGATAATCCCGAATAAATTACTGGGGTCTTGTTCCATTCTCCATTATGGTTAGCAGGTTCTGGATTGAATCCCGGCTCCAGGTAACATGACCGGTTGTGTATTCCAGAAAATCCCGGTCAAAATGAATTTGTTTCAGGATGACACTCTTATCCAGTAATTGAATTTCTACGAACTGATGCCGCCCTGTGGGATTTTTAATAATGGGGAAAAATCTTCGCGTGTCCAAATCATAGGCGTATATCTCCCCACCCGGACTGACAGTGCCATACCCGAATCCGGCAATCATTAACAGGATATGGTCGTTGAACCAGTAAAGTTTCTTGGGAGAATGTTGGTTGGGCAGCTGTTCAGGAATGGAGAGATTCTTCTGCTGGTTGGTCATGGCATCATAGACAAAAACATCCCCAATCAATTCAAACTCATAAGGTGAGATGTACGCCAGTTTGAAGCCATTCGGTGAGATAACAGGCCGTGAGGGGAATGTATCTCCTTCTTTACCGGTGAGGGTTTTGCGGCGGTCTGGCCAATGAACTCGAATCGTTTTGTCATCGTAAAACAGGCTTTGATTCAGAACCAGTTCCCTGTTGTAGGATTTTGCTGGAGAGACGGGTGTAACGGTCTTTCTCCGAGATTGAATGCCTTGATACAACACCAGTGAAACCAAACCCATCATCACAACCACGATGACGATGATTGCTGGCCAGGGACTGACAGGTCGCTTCATACATTACCCCATTATTCCATCAAAATAAAAAGCCGTGTCTCCATATATTAAAACACGGCTTTGTCGTTTCTGGTTTACAAACGATTCATTATTTCTGCTAAAGGGATCTCTTCCTGTTCACCGGAGGTCATGTTTTTGCAGATGGCGATACCCTTGTTTAACTCATCTTCGCCGAGGATCAGAACTTGGGGGCAGCCCAGTTTGTCGGCATATTTTAATTGAGCCTTGAAGGAACCGAACCGATAATCCAACTCTACCGATTTTCCCGTAGTTCTTAATTGATTGGCGATAGTAACGGCTTTTCGGACTGCAGGGTCACCTAAAGCAACGATAAAAGTAGATTTCCGATTAAAATCGGGAAGTGCCACTTGATGACTCTTTAATGTCAGGGCTAATCGTTCAACCCCAGACCCAAAACCAATAGAGGGGACAGAAGGTCCACCCAATTCTTCAATCAAGTTGTTGTATCTGCCACCGCCACCGATAGCGTTTTGGGCACCCAGGCCTGTGACCTGAACTTCAAAGACGGTATGAGTGTAATAATCTAATCCCCGGACCAGTTTCGGATTGACATCATAGTCAATTCCTAAATCACCTAACAGGGCTTTGACGGTATCAAAATGTTCGGTACAGCTGGGAGACAGGAAATCCAGCATCACAGGTGAACCACCAGCGATTTCCTTACATTTCTCTACCTTACAATCCAGGATACGGAGCGGGTTTTTCTCAAACCGGCTCTGGCAGTCCGGGCATAAGTTCTCCAGATTTGCCTTCAGGTATTCCTGAAGGGCGGCCTTATATTGGGGCCGGCAGGTCTCATCACCCAGAGTATTGAGTAATATCCGGATATTGGACAATCCTAAATCTTTAATGAAGGAACAATACAGGCTGATGATTTCGGCATCTACTTCGGGTCGGGGAGAACCGATACATTCACACCCGACTTGAGTGTGTTGACGAAGTCGTCCTGCCTGGGGCCGTTCATAACGAAACATGGGGCCGATATAATACAGCTTTTGGACAGGGTCCAGGGTTCCCATATTATGTTCCAGATAAGCCCGCATGACTCCGGCAGTCCCTTCAGGACGAAGAGTCAGTGAACGGCCTTTCCTGTCCTGGAAAGTGTACATTTCCTTAGTAACCACATCCGTGGTCTCGCCGACACCCCGGACAAATAATTCAGTATGTTCGAAAACGGGGACCTGGATTTCTGAAAATCCAAATTTGCTGAAGTTTTTCCGGGCTGTATCCGTAATGAACTGGTACAGGGCCGACTCCGGCGGCAATACATCCACAGTGCCCCGGGGGGCGTTTAACTTCTGGCTCATAATCGTATCTCCCGTTATCGTGTCTGAAACATGAAACCCCGTAATGGCGCAGGGTTATATAAGAAAAAGGCGCCGTGGCCTTTGCTACCATTTTATCATACTGATACTGAACACCCCCTGGATTGAGTTATAATCAATGACATGATATTTGCATCCGTGAATCAATTTTTATCCGCTCTCTTTTTATCTGTTGGCTCATATTATCTGGTCAAAGGATGGAAGAGGTCTCCCTTTACTTTGTATGGTGTGGTGGGAGTATTTCTGGGTTGGATGATTATCCCAGCTTGCCAGAAAGCCCTGGGAGCCCCTATCACAATGACTTTGGCGGGATTATTCCTTGCCTCGCTGTGTGGATGGGTCGTTCTTATCAACAAAAAGAAATATGCGCTGGTTTACCGGATACTGGAACTGGTCATGGCACTGATTTCCTCGGCAACCGGAGTGTTTTTACTGGTGGCTGGCCAGTGGCACATTATCTGGATGATTTTGATTGCTGCCACCTTGATTGGGGGAGGCGGTGTGTTGGCCATTCGTTCTTCAATCGCCATCTCTCTGATTATCCCTGTTTCCGCCAGAAAATAATCTCTGACTCATCCTCAACCCAACTGTTTCATATTCCCGATAAAGGTTTCTCCATATCCTTTTATGTAATGATTTTCTTCCTCTCCATAACTCCCCTGTAATCGAATAACCTACGGACTTGCTCCGAGCTGCTCCGTGGATCCTTCGTTGAAAAAGCATCCATACATGAAAAAATAATTGATACAGGTTTATTTTGTCTTATAATACAGTTCATAAATCTAATGATGGGGAATCAGATTATGACCGATGAAAACCGGAAGCAATATCTCTTACTAGCAATACTTTATTTGTTCCTTGCATTCTTCGACTTTTTTAAAAGTGTAAGTGAATTTGTATATGGGATGTTAATTGGATTGAAATGTGAAATCTCAGTAATGAGTCTTGTTGCAAACATTTTTACTGTTTCCACGTATATAAGCTGTATTTTGGGCATTATCATAACTTTTCTAACAATTAAGTTTTTCCATCGACAGTATGATTTTCGGAAACTGGATGTCTGGTTATACTCCATTATCGTCTTAAATATAATCAATCTTGGAATGACTCCATTTTTTGATCGTTTTGATTCTAATGTCAGTAGAACAGAGGTGATAACCAGTGTTATTTCTTGCTTGTTAGCGGGTTTTATAGTGATTATGGTGGGGATTTCATTGAAGAAAATCAAAGCACGCTTGTATGGGTATAAATCTTTGTTGGTTTATACCTCAATTATTTCAGGTGTATTTTATATTGCTTTTTGCCTGATAATTTTTGGGATACTCGTTAATTTTATAAACAATATTGCTTTTGGGTTGATGTTCTGGGCAGCATCAAAAGGACCTGATACCTTAATTGAAGATAATCCACCGCAGGTTGAGGCGGTTACCCCACAGTAATGTAATCAACGGTATAATCTAATGATTATGCCAACATTTAAGACAGAGGCTGTCGTATTACGGGCCCGGGATTTCGCTGAAACAGATGTGATTCTGACCCTGTTTACCCGGGATCGGGGAAAGATGGATGCCCTGGTGAAAGCCGGCCGGAAATCTTCTAGCCGGTTGGGGGGTCCCTGTCAATTTCTGAATACGATTCAACTAGAATATTTTGCCCGGGAACATACTCAGTTATGCCGTCTTATCAGGGTGGACCTTGCGGTAAACCGTGATCCTGTCAGAATAGATATGGTGAAGTATGCCTGGGCCTCTCTGTTGATGGAAGTGGTCATGAAATCCTCTGCGGAACATGAAGCCCATCCTGAACTCTATGACCAAATCAATCTATATCTGGACCAGTTATATTCAATTGAGGCGGTGCGAGTCTTCAGTCTGGCACATCTTATCCGAGTTCTGGCGATTACCGGTTTTGAACCCTTGATGACGGAGTGTATCCGCTGCAGGAGACCCCGGCCGCTTCATCGGACTTTGGAACAGTCCGTTTTTTCCTTTGACCAACAACAGGGAGGATTGATTTGTACTCCCTGCCGGAAAGGGTTGGCTCCTGATGAGCCGGTTACCGATATGACGCCACAGATGGTTATGTTTTTACAGGCGGCATTAAGGGATGACCCTGAGGTTTTCCGGGACTTAAAGCTGGCTCCGAATGAGGCGCAGATATTAATGGATATTATGGTCAATCATGCAGGCCGGCAATTAGAAACAGACCTGAAGTCTGTTTCCTTTATTCATGCGGTTGAAACGGTTTGATTATACGGCGGTTTTGTTTTCGGGAAGTTTCATTTTTTGAACCAGAATCAGCTGGCCGATGACGACCAGTGCGCCTGCCATGAAACACACTTCATACCCGAACAGTTTCCAGGCCGCAAACCCTACCAATGGAACAATGACCGCTGCGACATGGTTGACACTGACTCCCATGGCCAGAGTCCCGGTCAGTTCTTCCTGGGGTGCAATTTTGCCGACATAGGTCGTCAGGGCAATACTGAAAGTAAAGAGGATGTTGTCCATACAGAACAGGACATACAATACTTCCCGGACATGGATGAGTGAATATAAGATGAATACGATAATGAGTAATAGATAGTTCCAGGTCAGGACCTTCTTCTCCCCAAATCGGTCGATCCACTTCCCAAATAGAGGCGAAACCCCAAAAGCAACCAGATAATTGATGAAAAGCAGGACTGCCATTGTTCCCGGGCCGGCATTATAGTTCAATACCAGGGTGAATGTGGCAAAGGTAATAAATACCTGTTTTCGGCAGCCTTCCAATATCTGTAACAGGTAATACAATCCATACTTTTTCTTGAAGATGAATTTGGGTTTTGGTTTGAGTGGAGGCCTGACTTTGATGGATAAGATAACAATGGCAGCGATGATGGCGATGAATCCGGCAATGAAATACAAATAACGGTAGAACGACTGTACCCCTTCGGGCATCAATCTTGATAAGCCTGCAACAACCAGGTAGCCGGTCAGTGTACCGACAGCGCCAATGGAGGCAATCCTGCCTAAGACGGTTCCTTTTTGATTCTCAGGCGCAAGTCCCATTCCCAAAGCACCGGACAGCGGCATCCATAAATGCATCCCGAGACTGTTGAAAAATGACCATCCCATAATGCTGGTAAAGGATGTGGCCCAGTAATATCCTGCAAATCCTAGCCCCATCACAATGAGTGATATGGCGCCTAATACAGGTTCTGGTAAAAATGAGCCGACTCCACTTAAAAAGGCTGATAATATCCCCGGGGTTTCCCTGACGGCCTCAACCTGTCCCATTTTCATGTAATTCCCCGACAACATGACCTTTAGGAAATTGTTATATAAAGCACCATTCATGGCTGTGGAGAGGCTGACTAAAAATGTACCAATCAACATTAATGTAAGAGAGTGTCTTGTTTTTGTGTCGGAGGGCATAATACTATTAATTTTATCAGGAATATCAAATCTCTGTTGATTATCCCCAAATAACTTAGAATCTATGCAACAAGAAATCAATGCCTTACAAAAATGTGCCTTATTTTTATGCAAATAGACTACTTAACGGCTTGATATTCTGATTCAGTCAATGTATGATGTTTTCTGGGTGTTAAGGGAAAAAAGACCTCGGAGGGTCCATACTATTCTTTTTCACCATCAAGACAAACAAATTTGTATGGAGGTAAAGTATGTTTGCTCAAGTTCTACCCAAAATTATGGGAGCTTTTTTATGTCTTTTAATGATCTCCCAGGGAATAGCAGGGGGCCGGCCATCATCGGGCATTTCTCCAGGTGCACTCAAAGATTGTGGGAACATCCCCTTGTATTTTGTCCAGACAGATGGACATGGCAATGCGGCAGATGGGTTCAAAGTGCAAACTTTGGCGGGGAGTCACCTGCTCGTCCCCGGTGCAATCAAAACACAGGTGAGAGTCTTCTCATCTTCTGAAAATCTTCAAACTCCTCAGGGTGGAGGAGAAACTATCTCTGACCAATATGTGTATCTGGAAAAGACCTTTGTAGGTGCAAATACTAAAGTGGTCATGACGGGTGAAAATCCCCTTTCCGCCCAATTCAATTACCTCAAGGGTTCATCCCCCAGTCAATGGAAAACCGGACAAATAGGATATCAGTCTGTAAGATATCATCAGATGTATCCGGGCATTGATATGGTCTGTCGGGGCACTCAAAAGCAGTTAGAGTATGACTTCCATGTACAGCCGGGTGTTGACCCCAGTGTGATTCAATTCCAGATTGCCGGTGCTCAGTCACTGACAGTGAATGCTTATGGTGAGTTGGAAATTCACACCGCCGCAGGAATCATTAAAGAAAAAACTCCGCAAGCATGGCAGATTATCCAAGGTCATAAGAAAAATGTGGATGTGGCATTCATCCTTTCAAAAAATAATCAGGTATCTTTCATAATAAATAATTACGACGCCACGAAACCTTTAGTTATTGACCCCCTGGTATTCTCCACTTTTGCGGGAGGCAATCTCGAAGACTCCTTAAATGGAGTGGTTGCCGATAGTAATGGCTATATTTATGTTTCGGGAAACACTCTGTCAGCCGATTTCCCCACGCAGTCTCCGGCGTTGGATACTGTCTATTCAGGGGGCGGACATGATGTAGTCATTATGAAATTCAGATCCAATGGCCGCAGCCTTGTCTATTCTACCTTCTTGGGTGGCAGTGGTGACGATGTCTGTGTCGGTTTGAAATTAGATGATGCGGACTATGTGTATATTGCTGGAAAGACTGACTCAACAGACTTCCCCGTAACGGCTGGTGCCTATAAGAAAACCAATAGTGGTGGGCTTTCTGATGTGTTTGTTACGAAGCTTAATTGGAATGGCAATGGGATGGCTTATTCCACTTATCTGGGCGGCTCCGGTGAAGATGTGGCGTATGCCTTAGATATTGACACACATAATTGTGCTTATGTTGCCGGTATGACCCGTTCTACGAACTTCCCAATTCAGGTGGGTAGTATTTTTACTGCCTATTGTGGTGGAACCAGTGATGGTTTTATTACAAAGCTGAGTTATGACGGTGGAAGCCTTGAACATTCATCCTATCTGGGTGGTTCGGGTGAGGATTACATAACCGCTTTGATTGTGGATAAGACGGCTAATTTCTATCTGGCGGGTGTGACTCGTTCTTCTGATTTCCCCACCACCGCAGGTGTTTTAGACCGAAGTTATAACGGTGGACTTGATGGTTTCGTTACCAAGGCCTGGCGCAAAGGTAAAGTTACTTCGCAGATGTATTCTACATATCTGGGTGGTAATGGCGATGATGTTCCCCACGATATCATCGTAGATGATGCCTGGCAGGTAACTATTGTCGGTCAGACCGGTTCATCTAACTTCCCCGTTTCTTCTGGAACTCTACAAACCACTTACGGCGGTGGATCAAGTGATGCTTTCTTAACTTGCCTGGATCGTCGAGGTAAACAACTTGTTTACTCTTCATACCTGGGTGGTTCCAATGAGGATGTGGCGTCGTCGGTCATTATGGATGTTTTGGATAATGTTGTAATGGCGGGATGGACGAACTCAGCTGATTTCCCTGTGACAGCCACTGGATTTGATACAACTATTAATGGTGGTTTTGACGGCTTTGTATCCAAGATAGATGTCGCCAACGACTCATTAGTATTGTCTTCATTCGTGGGTGGCAGCAACAATGACTATATCAAGTCTGTGTTTGTGGATAGTTACTTGAATGCGTTTGCCGCGGGTGTTACAGAATCCCCTGATTTCCCGGCATTCGCTCCGTCCTGGGATTATACCTATAATGGCGGCGTATCAGATGGCTTCCTTACTCAATTAGACTTCATGGTGGTCAACCTGCCAGCAATTAAACTCCTGAAAAATGAATCTCTCTCTCCGGCATTCCTTTTGTCCGATTATGATGAACAGGGAATGGGGATCTATCAGATTTATCAGAACCCCAATGCGGTTGCCTCATTATCAGGTGATACGGTTTCCTTGAGATCAAACAATACCGCCTCAAATGGAATGGCTATCTTCCGTATGATTCACGGTTCGGAAATATGGGAAGGCCTTTCAAGGATTAAAGTGTCCACATATCGGTTGAATAAATTACCGGTTGTGGGTATTAATCCCGGCGGCACCGTAGATATTAATATCCTGGATTACTGTTACGACACTACCGGGAAGGCGTTGGCTCCATCCTTTGGTTATTCTGATTCTCTGATTCAGGATGCTGAGGCGTTGGTGCAGGCGACCTGGGTTTCTAATTCTGTAATCCGATTGACTGCTTCTACAACCTTTAATTTCGGATGTGCGGCAATTGATGTGGTAGCCGCCTTAGGTACTTCATCCCCGTACAGTGTTGATAAGGATGTGGAACGTCTCTGGGTTTATCCAAATACCATCTCTGTTGGGCCGTTCGAAGATTATGGTATTGAAATGATTGCGGATGTCTATAAATCCCCTTCTCATAGTCTTCAGACTGTAGACGGATTCGATAATGTCCTGACCTTCTCTTTCGATACTGACTTACAGGCTGTGAAACTGACTCCTCAGTTCAGCCGAATGCTTCCTTATAACAACCAGAACTGGTACACCGCTCGGATGACTGTCCGCAGCGACAATCCCAATAATATGATCGAAGCTCACCTGTACAATCTCAATGGGATTGTCCCGGGCAGCGACCATGTTGATGTGGGTGCTAATATTCTGTTCGGGGTCCCGACATGTTGGACTGTGATTGAAACTCCTATTTTTGCGCAAGAGACCGGGATTGGATATCCTCAGTTAATACTGAAGGGAAGCAACACCAGCGGTAATCTTTATGTTCGGGATGTCCAGGTGCTCGAAGCTAAACCAACTCTGATGAGTACCCGAATTCCTAAAGAATCAAAATTCCAGGCCCGCACTTTTGATTCCTATGAAATGCTGGTTTGGGGTTGGTCCACCACAGAAGGGGATACGGGTTTATCTATTGACAGTGGAAACCTGCGTCTGGACTTCTGTGAGGACACGACGGGTTTGAAAGAAATTCGTAAACTGACCGCCCGTTCCGGCGACGGAATCTATACGCCTCCTAATCACGCTGGATATCAGGTGGGTGCGAAATCTCTGGTGCAGAAGATGTCTGGTACTTTTGAGGGATTTGATGCGATGGTCCTGAATGGTTGTTACGGTGTTGCGTCATCAGGGTCTTATGATATTTTCTTCAAAGGTGGACAGCTGATTGCTACTGCGGAATTCGGACGAATCACCGACGGATATCATTACACGGCAGGTAATGCAATGAACGGATTCCATCAGTTCCAGTTTATGGCGACGAATAATCAACAGAGTATTTTAGCCGTAACGGATTTGGACTTCCTTCGTGACAATGATAATCCATATTATGGCGATATAGAACTGTTCTAACTGACAGATATTGATAGGGCCCGGAGAGTTATCTCCGGGCCTTTTTTTATATTCGCTGTTTGAGACTAGATGATTTCTTTGACAGCCGCCAGGACTTCTTCCACATGTCCGGTGACTTTCACTTTCGGGAAGATATGAGTAATTTTCCCATCCTTACCGATGATGAAAGTAGAACGTTCTGTTCCCATGACTTTCTTGCCGTACATATTTTTCTCTTTCCAGACACCATAAAGCTGATGGACTTCCTTATCAGTATCGGCCAGGAGAGGGAAGGTGAGTTCGTATTTTTCAATAAACTTGGCGTGCTTTTTCAAATCATCTGTGGAAATGCCGATCACTACTGCACCCAACTTTTCGAGTTCGGAGTGGCGGTCACGGAAATCGCACGCTTCAGTGGTGCAGCCGGGAGTCATGTCTCTTGGGTAAAAATAGAGGACAACAACCTGTCCCTTAAAATCTTTGAGTGAAAGTGTTTTTCCTGCGGATGATGCCAGTTTGAAATCTGGAGCTTTTTTACCGATGGATATTTCAGCCATTGATTGACCTTTGATGAAATAAAGAAACGAGGACGACTCAACCTCGGAGAGGATATCATGCACATCCTCTCTATTTCATATTTTGAGACCAATCGAGGGTTTTCTGCAACCCTTCCCGGAAAGAAATGTGAGTGTATCCGAGATGTTTTTCTGCCTTTGCAGAAGAGAGGGCCCAATCACGACTCAGGATTTCCAACAGTCCCTGGGGATATTGCGATTGTTTGCCGAAGGGAGACAGGCACCAATCCGTAAGGCGGGAGCGGCTTTTCGCCCACGCAAGAGTTGTCTTTTTAGGCCGCCGCGGTTTCCCTGTGACTTGCTTTACCGTCTCTGCGATTTCGTTCACTGTCAGGTTGTCGCCACCCAGTATATAGTTATTGCCGAGCCGGCCGGTTTCTCCCGCCAATAAAATACCTTTGACGACATCCTCAATATAAACCAGATTCCATACCTGGCTGCCCGGTTTGAGAATCCCGGGGAATCGCCGCTTCTGCATATCCAGCAGGTACCGGGTCATCCTGTTCCCATGAGCAAAATCACCAGGACCATAAACCATACCTGGATATACCGCCACATAGGGAAGGCCCGCCCCCATATACCGACCTGCTTCTAAATGGGCCAGGTATTTAGTCTCATGATAATAATTATAAAAGGGGGTATGACGATGAGAGTATCGTTCGTCGGCGATAATCCCTGGTGTAGGCCCAATAGCAAGGTAACAGGACACATAGACGATTCGGTGGGCATCGCTCAGGTTCGCCATATCCACGACAGTCCGGTGGCCTTCATAATTGACACGATAGAATTCATCTGGATGCCGGTCAATAGGTGAGGTGAGGGCGGCAAGATGGAATACCCGTTCCATTCCTTTGACGGTTTGTTTGATGAAATCTTCATCATTGATTTCACCCTGTACGACTTCCACTCCGGATTGAGTCAGGTCATCTATTGGATTGCCCGGACGAACGACCGCACGCACAGAATGACCCTGTTCTAACAGGGCCTTAATTAGATGGCGGCCGATATATCCGGTGGCTCCGGTCACATAACATTGCATAGAGGATTCATCAATCTTTCATCCAGATTTATTTAATAAAACCCGCTCCAGACAAATCCTGTGAGCGGGATTCATTATTTAATAACATTATACCGCTGAATCGGAATTGGACGGGAGAGAAAGTGTGGCTATTCAGGGTTTGGAATATCCTTAACACAACGAAAGCCCACATCTGAATATCTCTGGTTTGGATCCCGCCCATCACGGCTGGTAACCCTGCAATCCACCGCTTTAATGTTCCATGACCCTCCACGCGTTGTCTTATGTCCCAAAAGATACTCAGGGTCTGGGACCAGATTCCCCGCATAAGGACCAAAGGCGCTGCTTGTCCACTCAGCCACATTGCCACAAAGGTCGCTGATACCCAGAGGGCTGTAACCCTGGACATATTGCCCCACAACAACCGCATGACCTACGCCAGACTCCAGCGTGTTGGCGGAGGATATTCGGAACTCCGTGCCCCACGGATACGGATTACTGGGGTTGTCTCTGGCGGCCCGTTCCCATTCTGCTTCGGTGGGAAGGCGTTTCCCGGTCCATGTGGCATAATTTTGCGCCTCTTGCCAGGTAATCTGAGTGACGGGGAAAAGCTCCATCTCTGCCGGGGGATACCGGCTGGACCAATAGGGCGGAGGTGTTCCATCCGTTGCAATCAGATAAATGGAATAGGCTTTGTTGGTGACTTCATATTGGTCAATAAAAAAGGTATCTACTACGACGGTATGGGATGGGCTCTCTTCAGCAGGTCCACCATCCCGACCCATTATGAAGGACCTTCCCTGAACTAAAATCATACCCGGGGGAATGGAGATAGGGGAATCTGCTCCATTATCAGCATATTCGTTATCAGGGGGTGTGGTATCTTTTGCCTGGGTTACTTTTTGTGGTTCTGAAGCTGTGGTCGGGGTCTCATCCTTTTTCTTTCCATCTGTGGCTGGGGCGGCCTGTGGTCCTTCTGGTTTTGCACTGGGTAAAGAAATTGATTGGACAGTAGGAGCCTTCTTAATATGGTTAGGATTTCCCCACTGTTCCCAGGGGTCTGAAGATGCTGTTTCTGAGGAATGTTCTTTATCTCCAGAACGAGGGTTATAGTTGAGTTCGAGAGACTCCTCAGGGATTTCTCCGGTCACTCTCACCGGAGTCCTGCCGGCGGTGGATTTCTTTTGAAATGCTGGATAGTTGGCGGGCCAGAAGACATAAGTAATCAAGCCTGCCACCATTAAGAAGATAATACCCAATGCCAGAAGTGTTTTCCGGGAAAAGAAGGGTTCCCATAATTTTTTGATTCCGGGATGACTATAACCGTGTGGATCCAGAGAGGTGAGTTGAACGGGAACAGGTTGAATCACTTCTGACTGATAAGGCTCCAACATACGGTCCAGGTGCTCATCAATATCATCCCATGAAGGAAGTTTTTCTCCGGTAGAAAAATCCATTAATGAGCCTAAAAAGGATTTCACTGCCGCCGGCAAAACTGTCCTCTCTCCAGCAAGAATATGACCGACCGTACCCAGACAGTAACGGTCTTGAACTTCCAGAGAATCTTTTGCGGATATCTCAGGGGGAAGATTGGGTAACAGGGATGCCAGCGGCCCGGCCAGCAAAGCAAGCCCCCAGTCCCCCAGTTTCAACATCTTCTCCGAAGTGATTCGGATACATTCAGGATTCAGGAAACCATGTCCCTTTAATGGGGTGGTATCCAGAAATTTTAAGACAGTAATAAATTGTTTTAATAACCGGAGTATTTCTTCCGGTGTCTGGATTGTGGTCAAAGGGAGAGACTCAATATCCTCTTGAATGACCCAATATCCATCCGCCTCCTCGCGTAATGCTACGACGGATAACAGGTGAGGGTGATGGATTTTGGGCCAGAGCTGGCGGGCCTCATCGAAGCGATGTCGGAACCCGGGGTCATGAGACCATGCTTCAGGTAAGTGTCTTATTATGAACTGGTTGCCGGTACTCAGATGCATGCCGGTATAAACCGTCCCGGCTGAATCTATCCTTTGAACGGAACCGAGTCGCCAGTTTCCCAATTGCCGAGGTTGCATCCTAAACCTCTTTCCCGAAGACACTCCGTGATGATTTCCCCTGATTCTATCATTAAAATATTATCTTTCCTAAATTCCATTCAAGAAAACAGATTCCATGTAAAAATCAAAAAAGATTGACAAATCAAACCCTTCCTTCATGTAGAATAAATATTAACAAGGTGTAGGGACCTTATTGCGAGCTGGCAATTATTTTGGAAGAAGGTGATGTTTTTCATGAAGAGAAAAATCAAATGGGGGATTCTGGGGTGTGCCTCAATAGCGGAGCGTGCGATGCTTTCCGCCATCAAGAGTGTGAAGAACGGTGTGACCTATGGTATCGCCAGCCGGGATTTTAAGAAAGCACAAGCTTGGAAAAATGCTCACAAGTTTGTTGTTGCGTATCCAGACTACCAGTCCATGATTGATGATCCAATGGTGGATGCTGTTTATATTCCGCTTGCGAATCATCTTCATTGTGAGTGGGCGATTCGGGCCGCAAAGGCCGGGAAACATGTTCTGGTGGAAAAGCCTTTTGCCATGAATGCGGAGGAAGCCCGTAAAATGGCAGAAGCAGCGCAAAGTACGAATGTGATTATGATGGAAGCTTTCATGTACAAGTACCATGTACAAAATGAGAAAGCCCTTCGTTACATTCGGAAAAACGACCTGGGAGATATTCGGTGGTTGCATAGTTCTTTCACTTTCGATTATCCCGTTGATTTGGATAATTACCGGTGGCACCCAGAATTCGGTGGAGGTGCACTGTACGATGTGGGTTGTTATACCGTCAGTGTAGCTCGTATGATGTTTGAGGAAGAACCGGTAAGTGTGTATGCAACAGCTCGGATCCATCCGAAATATGGGATTGATACTTCAGCCACCCTTCACTTAAATTTCCCGAAGGGTAAAGTGGCTCAGTTGGATTGTTCTTTTGAGTCCACCTTCCAAAGCTATTTTGAAGTGGTGGGGACCACCGGCCGAATGGTTGTGGATCGTGCGTTTTCCCAAAAGATGCGGGATACGAACATCTTCGTCTATCAATCTGATATGGTCAAAAAAGCAGTGATTCGTCGTCAGGACCCGTACGCACGGATGATTGATGACATTCAGGAATCAATACGACATAATCGGCAAGCCCGATTTGGTGCCTCAGACGCTATTTCCAATATGAAAGTATTGGATGCGGCATTCAAATCAATCAAAACCGGAAAAGAAATACCTATAGAATAAGTCTTTTTTATAAAATATTGGGACAGAGTGAAGAGTTCCGGCTCTTCACTCTGTTTTTATTTTTATCAATCCGGGTGAGTCTTTGGGAGAAAACAAAAAAGCCGGGGAAAATAATTCCCAGGCTTTCTGGAAGGTCGTGGATTTTCGATCAATGGTGCGCCCGGCGCGAATCGAACGCACAACCTTTTGCTCCGGAGGCAAACGCTCTATCCAATTGAGCTACGGGCGCACTGGACTTTACAGTCAGTAATTATCCATTTTACCAGAACTTGCACTTAAAACATACCCCGGCTGTCAATGACAGGCCGGGGCTGGGATGGAGGTGCGGATGATTTTTTAACGAGTTTTGGATTTGATTTTTACTGAGGGTTTGGCTACAGGGTTATAGGATGTTTCCGCCGGTAATACAGGTTCCAGGGCTTTCTTAGGATGGGGTTTGACCTTCCAGAGCAGAGGGCTGGATTTATCAAAATAACCCGTTTCCAAAGGCGGTTGAGCATTTCCCTTGAGAGGATTTACCTTGGATTTATCATTGAAAATGACATAATCATAATCTGAGGCGGGAACGGCATTGACCCCTTTGAGATAGTCATAATTTGCGGTCCCATAAACTAATACATAGCGTTTGGGGTTCAGAGGATTGGGATGAACGAAGATGGCGCCCACATCATACCCTTTATAGGAAACATCCCCGACAATGACTTCATTTGTTTTGAACCGGATGGGCATCTTGTCCGCAATCTTTTTTAAGATGAGATTGTTTTCTTCATTTCCGTACAAAATCAGGTGGTAAGCCTGAATATCCTTCTCTGTAACATCAACATCCTTCTTTACAGGGACAGTCCGGTTTCGGAGGAGTTTCCATTTATCGACAACATCCTGAACATATCGTTCAATCATGGTGTTCTCATAATTATTGGGACCGCTGGCTCCATACACATATAAAAATGGGGCTTGGTAAGCATCCACGATCGGACCCATGAGATACACGGTTTGTTGGGCCGGGGCGAGTGTGGCCGTCTCTACCGGAGTGGGAGTTGATGTGGGTGGATTTTGGGCTGAGACAGTCAATACCAGTCCCAAAACCAGTGATATTGTTGTAAAAGTCCTAATACCAGGCAAATACATGGATAACCCTTCTTTGCATATAAACAGTTTGTTAATAGCAGATACCTGCCAGAGACCTTCAGGGTTTACTAAATAATAAAACATTGTGTCTGTTAGTGTATAAAACTATACTGAACCCGGCCTGAATCGTCAAAACCTTTTTTTCGGGACGGGAAGATGAGACTGTCAATATTCTGCAGTAATCTCTGGCAAAAGGGACTAGAATCAAATGAGAGGAGGACACAATCATGAAACTGAATCATGGGTTAATGGAATCCGTCCTCAATGATATTCTTCCGTATCTGGAAGAACATCGGGACAGGATATTGCTTCAGGGGGTATCCCTGAAGCCGGAGCAGGCTCAGGCGGCCCAGTATTATTTCGGCATTGAACATCCCGAATATATCCGGTACATGATTGTGGACCTGGTCCCTCCGCTTATTCCACGGAATGTGATGGAAACACTGGTGCAAAAGTATCAATGGGTGTTTCATCTGCCACGATGTGGAAAATGGGAAGAAGCGGCTTTTCAATTTGGGCGGATGCACCCGGAGGAAGACGGACTGACCCTGGGACCTGCCATTTATTTCAGGAGGAATGTCTTCCGGCCGGAACTGATGGCTCATGCGCTGGTGCATGTCCGTCAGTTTGAAATCACAGGGGGGTCCTCGATGGATATGAAACCTTATTTCCGGAGATATTTGAAAGAGTATTTCCTGAAAGGATTTCATAAAGTGTCCTTTGAAATCGAGGCGAGGGAGAAATCGGCGAAGTCCGATATATTGGTCTTTGCCGGCACGGACAGCGTGTTTTGAACCGCTGATTCGGACCTTTTGGGGGGCGGAGTTGGCTTTTAGCCAAAAATCCTGTATAATTGTAGGTTCTGAATTGAAAATGCATTCTTGGATTATATTAGAGAGGTAATTATCATGGCAAAAAAAGCTGGTGCACGCCAGGTCATTAAAATGAAAAGCACTGAGAGCCCGTTCGTTTATACAACTCAGAAGAACAAAAAGAATTCTACCGAACGGTTAGAACTCAAAAAATATGACCCAGTGCTTCGGAAAAAAGTCGTTTTCCGCGAAGCCAAGTAATCTATTTACTAGAATCCTGTTTAACCCGTAATTCCGATCCCGGAGTTACGGGTTTTTATTTATCCTCCGTTTCCATGGCGAGGATAAATTCCCCTTCTTCACCAAAGAGTGATTCCCAATCCCCCAACTTTCCCCCCAGAATCCCCCACTCCCTCCGAATCACCCACGGACCATCTCGGACTAACTCCGTGGATTCTTCGTTCTCACTGACGAAGCAGAAACGAACCGGGTCGGTCTAATCTTGGTGTCATTCCGGGCTTGACCCGGAATCCACAAGGTTCTCTGTCCATGGATTCCTGCTTCCGCAGGAATGACCGTTCGGATTAGTGAGATGGTTCCTGTTAGGTAGCCTGAGTTAAAAACAATTATTGACAGTCCATGATAAAGGGTATAGATTGGTGACAATGACGACTGAAAAAGGGGATTCAATAAGCTATGAGGATGAATAAACAATTACTTTGTTTGTTAGTTTTAGTGTTAATGGCTTCGCTTTCTTTTGCTGCGGGTGAAGGGGGATGGACACAGGGGGAAAATGTTGGATTTACGGCACCAAATCCAATTATTTGCTGGAATCAAAAACTACTTACGGCTGTTCCTGGATACACAATTGCGGTTGGCTCACTCAATGAACAAGGAATAGTAAATGGTTGGGACTATATTGTAAGGCCTGGGTTAGAGGTATATGAACAGCTTTCCATGACGACGACGGATAAATATATGTTTCTATCCGGTGGATATCGGGGTGGTTATATGTATACAGGTGGTAATGTGGATACTCTGTATCAATTGACCTTGAGTCCAGACAGTATAGGGTATGTGGTTTATTCAGGCTCAATAGATACTCCCCGAGGCCTTCATTCCAGTTTGATGGTGAATGATAATTTATATATGTTTGGGGGAAGAAACTGGAATAAGGCTGCAACAAATACATTTTTAAACACTGTATCTTACGCCAAATTTAACCGAACGACTGAACGGCTCGAAGCCTTCCAGTCTGGATATCCCTTTAAACAGATTCATGGACCCGTATGTTCTTCTTTTGTATTGGGGAATAAGGTTTATTGCTATGGCACTAGAGAATTTGATGGAGATGTTTATCCATATTCGTATATTGAATCCGCCGACATTCAGGAAGACGGTAAGCTAGGTCCTTGGACTGTTGTGGGAGGACCGTATGACCATTATGTTCCTGCGGGTGCGGTTTTTGCTCAGCAATCAACCTTATTTGTATTTGTGAATAGAAAAAGTTCAAGCGAAACAATAAATCCTTGTTATGCAATGGATTTAAAAGATGGTGGAGTCGAAGGAAATAAGTTTAAGTCGGTGACAGGTTTTGCACCCTCAATTTCCGGAGGTTCTAATATTGGTTTAGGTTATTGGAGTCGTTTTCTATATTTTATAAAGACTTACACCTATATTTATGACCCTTTATTAACAAGTGCTCCATTGTTTGAAGAATCCAATAGTGATAGTAATCTCTATGAATGACGGTCATTCCTGCGAAAGCAGGAATCCAGTGTTTTATCTTTATTCTGAGTCATAACAGGGGTGTTGCATCGGGTCCCAACCGGTGGACACCCCTGATTGTTTTTATATGGGAGGATACTCTCATCACTGGTAAAAGTGCCAGGATGTTCTTTGACAATTAAATCTGTAAAACCATGCGGATACTTTGTGATTCCGGGGAAATTATGTTGATTTTCAAGGCTTTTGCAGGGGCTGTTGCATCGCCGGGGAATGAGGGGTAAGATATATAAATACCCTGTTTTCAGGGAATCTTATTTTAAAGTGGTGAAAGAGGAATGGAAGACGGCATAAGTCAACCCCCAAACGATCCATGTCCGGCGACAGGTATCGGGCTGACCCGTTCCGTGTCCGGTAAAGACCGACAAGGGAATTAACCTTCCTCTGCGTCTCCCGGACCGGTAATATAGTCCGGGAGGAATAACGATCCACTCAATCCCTCCTGCCCTGAAAATCATCTTATTGATTACACATGATGTCCTTCATAATTCCCTGCTGGGATATTGCAGGATTATTTTGTGTCCGACGGCTATCGATCGTTTGGGATAATCATTGACCGTGCAGTTCCTGCCTTTGTTACGCTCACGAGGTTGGAAGGAGATTTTATCGTGCGGAAATATTATTCAATTCAAAATGGACGGGTATTGGAGACTGAAGATACTACGGCTCCTATCCAGGTATTTGCAAATCCCACCGATGAAGAAAAGAAGTTCCTGGTGGAGAAACTCCTGCTGGATGAACATACCCTTCAATCGGCTCTCGACTTGGATGAAATATCCCGGTTAGAGTTTGAACCTTCCCATACGGCCATCATCTTGAAACGGCCTATGAATTACAGCCGGGAACATAATTTCCAGTTTAAGGTGGCCTCCATTGGCGCTTTCCTGTTCAAAGATAAACTGATTTTGGTCCAGACCGATGATATGCCCCTGTTTTTCGGCGGTAAACCTATGGTGGGTTGTCAGAGCTTGCCGGGTGCTTTACTCTATCTGATGTATCACACCATATCCCATTTCCTGGGACATCTGCGCGTGATCCGGATGGTGTCTGATGAACTGGAACAGAAAATCCAGAAATCTATCGGGACGCGTGCCCTCTCCAATATGTTTGCTTTGGAAAAAAGCCTTGTGTATTACCGCAGTGCCCTTCATTCCAATGAAACCTTACTCAGCAAACTCCGTATGTTCTCTGAGAAAATAGGGTTCTCCCCTCTGGAGAATGAGTTTCTGGAAGATATCTCCGTAGAAAATGGGCAGTGTTATAAATTGGTCGAGATTTATTCAGACATTATGACCAGTATGTCGGATGCCCGTGTCTCGATTGTCAGTAATAACCTGGCCATCCTGATGAAGAAACTCACGATTATCAGTGTCGTTTTTATGCCCTTGAACATTGTGGCGTCCATGTTCGGTATGTCGGAGTGGACACAATTTACGAATACTTTGTCCTGGCCGGTGTCATACTTACTGTTCACTTCTGCTCTGGTGCTTTTGGGCTACCTGACCTACCTTGTAATCAGTAAGGTGGGATTAACTGACAAAGAAGATGACTAACCGTACCGATATGGATAAATTTAATCCATCCGGTGTACCCCGGTTTTCAATTATTGTTCCGGCCCACAACGAGGAAAACTATATCCGGGGCTGTCTTGATTCTATCCGGAAAGCCGCGGAACCTTATCCTGACCAGGTGGAAGTTGTGGTGGTTCTTAACCGTTGCACGGACGAGACGGAATCTATTGCCCGTGAGTATGGGGCCGTCATTGTCCGGGAAGATGAAAAGTGCCTGTCTAAAATCCGAAATACCGGAGCCCGGAATGCCCGGGGTCAGATATTATGTACATTAGATGCCGACAGTCGAATGTCTCCCAATATGTTGGTGGATATTGAAAAACACCTGGCAACAGGGAAGTATATCGGGGGCGGTGTGGCTATCTGGCCGGAGAAATTCTCCATAGGGATTGTCCTGTTTGGATTGATGGTCATGATTCCGGTGATTCTTTTGTGGAGGATATCTGCCGGTTCGTTCTGGGTGTATCGGGAGGATTTTCTTGCCATTGGGGGTTTTGATGAAACCCGATTGAGTGCAGAAGATATTGATTTCGGGATTCGACTCAAAAAGTACGGGAAAACCAGGGGGAAGCGGTATGGTTCACTTTGGAAAGCTCATATTACAACCTCTACCCGTAAATTTGATACTTTCGGGCAATGGCATATGGTGGTGAATCCCCGGTTACCCTGGCGGCTTCTAAAGGGGAAAAGCCGGAAAGATGCTGACCAGTATTATTACGACTTCAAACACTGACAGAAATATTACCCCATAAAAAAACACTTCACCTCGAAAGGTAAAGTGTTTTTAGTTTAAGTCATTGGTGCCGAAGCAGGGATTCGAACCCTGACACCCATACGGGCACTACACCCTGAATGTAGCGCGTCTGCCAGTTCCGCCACTTCGGCACACTCAGGTAGATTAATAATTTAACATCAACGGGAAGATTGCGTCAAGTTAAGCGGTTGGGCCTGAAATCAGGCTTTTGATGACCATAAATCAGACGGATAGGGTAGATGAGCCAGCAACCCGCCTAATAGAGCCAGTAAGGGCCCCGTTGGGTTTACAATGAGCTGTATCTCCGTCATTGATCCGATGAGCATAATCAGAATATAAATCAATAATCCATATCCGACCCGGGTATGTCGGTATTTGAAGCCTTCCCAGATAAGAGTCAAAAAGAAGGCAATTC
The DNA here is from genome assembly GCA_964644695.1 of uncultured bacterium. Lineage (GTDB taxonomy): Bacteria > UBP4 > UBA4092 > UBA4092 > UBA4092 > CAZXWN01. Next base: position 38,854 of record CAZXWN010000011.1, on the reverse strand, counting down.
CGGACAAAATCCCCAACAGGCCAAAACTGACTCCCAGATACAGGAAGAGATTATGCGGGTGTTTGGCATTCCAGGGGGGTGTCGAATATTTCTGGGTATAGACTTGAGTGAAACTTCCAGTCCCTGTTCCGATGAAGGGGTGTTCCTTGATCATTGTTATGGAATTTTTCCACATGACCAGCCGTCCGCCCAGAGAAGTGTTGGGATCATTATTCTGGAAATGCTGGATGTCGGATATACCCCACTTAACTCGGTATTGGACGGTGGGGGAGAGATACATTAATCCGCCGGTGATGGCAATCAGTAGTAATGCCAGGAATATTCTCCGTCCGCCAAACAGGTTCCAGGCAATGACAGGGCTGAATATCGCCAGTGAAAGATATCCTGCCCGGCCCCAGGACACGGTCATATTTAATATGAAGAGAATGAGGAGTGAAATCCAAAAGATTTTCCATCCCATCCGCTGTTCTTTTGCAAATTCCCAGGAAGCCATCACCATCCCGAATACCAGTAACAGGGAATGTTCAATGTGCCCAATGAATCCGGCAGGCATCTCCCTGCGCATCGGGATCCATCCCCAACATTGCATGAAGGACACCAAAGCCATTCCTGCAATACCCATTAATACTGCCAGATAAACTTTCTGGCCGGTATCTGGATTCTGAGGAGTGGAAATAATGGCAAGCCCTAGTAACCAGAACCAGGTTCGTAATGCAAAGGAAATCCCGATTTTAGTGTCTGGGGACCACACCAGACCCAGCCAGTGAATGAGAGAGAATACCACTGCTGCCCAGAACCATGGACGATTGATCCATAACCGCCAGTCTTTGTACCAGTTGGCAGAGGCAATCCATGTCCCGATGGTAATTCCTGAGATGATTGCCAGAGCCGATGGCCCCATGGGGATAAATAAAGCTGTAACCAGAACCAGTCCCAATAGAATATAACTCTTCAATGATCTGGAGAGTAATAATGACCAGTCTAGCTTCATAACTTAATATCCAGGAATAAGTTGGGTATCATGATCAGTTTTTGTTCGGGACGCTCCTCCCAGCTATCGGTTCTATTAGTATATATCCAAAATTTATTTTTCCAAACTAAAAGAAATCACTGTTAAATGGTAGGTTAATGTATCTCTATTCAGGACTTAACGGAGGACCTTTATCTTTACTTTGGCGATGCCGTCGCGTTCCATGTCGATTTGCCGGGCGGCTTCCTGAGATAAGTCGATGATTCGGCCTGAGACAAACGGACCTCGGTCATTGATTTTGACTTTAACCTCTTTGTGATTTTTGAGGTTCTGAACTCTGACTTGGGTTTGAAAGGGGAGGGTTCGATGTGCGGCTGTTAATTTATTGGGGTCGAAGATTTCCCCACTGGCTGTTGGTTTCCCTGCGTGTTCTTCTCCATACCATGAGGCGATTCCGACCTGCTGATATTGGCCGGAGAAGCTGCGCCGCGGTCCATGGGCACATCCGGTCAGGATCCCTAATGCCAGGGTGATGAATACTATTTTTATCAGATAATGTGTGGATTTCATTCTGTATCCATTTGACTGTATTGTTGACGCTGGATTGATTATAACAAACTGTAAATCAATCGAATATCAGGTGTTCATAAGAGGGATTTATTACCATAAGAGGACGCCATAAATAACCACTGGGGAAGCTTCTGATAAATAAGGCGGTTTGACGGTGCTGGCATGACGGGGCTAAAATATATCAGATAAAATCAATCATTTATCGGACCTTGCAGGCTGTTTATTGGGTCCCCAACTTCCCCCAGGAAGGCTTTTTTATTTATGAACCAGGATAACCCCAGATTCCAAAAACTACAGGATTTTATACAAAAAGGGATTGACCCTTATCCTCATCGCTTTGATGTGACTCATTCCACAGGGATGATTCATCAGCAATTTGATGCCATCGACCATGAAGGGTCCGAAGAAGTCGTTCGATTTGCCGGACGGTTGATGACCCTGCGTAAACATGGAAAAACAACCTTTGCTCACCTTCAAGACCAGGATGGTAAAATCCAGGTTTATGTCGGATTCAACGATGTAGGTGAAGACAATTACAAACTGTTTAATGACTTTGATCTGGGTGATATCCTCGGAGTCACTGGGACACCTTTCAAAACCAAGACCGGTGAATTAACTCTTCGGATCCGGGAGTTTGTCCTACTCGCAAAATCCCTACATAACCTGCCCGAAAAATGGCATGGTCTAAAGGATGTGGAGACCCGCTATCGCCAGAGATATCTGGATATGATTGCCAATCCTGATGTAAAGGACATTTTTATTAAACGGTCCAAAATCATTGCCGCCATGCGTGAGTATCTGGATGGACGGGGATATCTGGAAATTGAGACCCCGATGATGCAGGCTATCGCAGGGGGTGCGACGGCGAAACCATTCAAGACCTGGCATAATGCGCTTGATATTCCACTTTATCTGCGCATTGCTCCGGAGCTGTTTCATAAACGCGTGCTGGTGGGTGGGATTGAGAAGGTTTATGAAATCAACCGGAATTTCCGTAATGAAGGTATCTCAACACGGCATAATCCAGAATTCACCATGATGGAATTATACACATGTTTCTGGGATTACACTCAGACCATGGAATTGTGTGAAGCTATATATAAATATGTTTGTGAAAAGGCTCTCGGGACCACCGTTGTTGAATATAACGGGAATACTTTTGACTTCAGTAAACCCTGGGAACGGTTATCGGTTCTCGAAGCTATAGAAAAATATACCGGTGCGAAGTTCCATTGGAATGAAGACCTGGAGTCAGTGAAGGCCAAAGCTTCCCCTCTGGTAAAGATTCCCGAGGCCATGGAAACCTCAGATGAAATCATTATGTATGTCTTTGAAGAAACGGTGGAATCACATCTGATTCAACCGACCATCATCAAAGATTACCCTGCGTCCCTGTCCCCGTTAGCAAAGCGGTCAGATGCCAATCCGTTAGTTGCGGAACGGTTTGAGGCTTATGTCGCCTGTATGGAAATTGGTAATGCTTACTCAGAGCAAAACGATCCATTGATTCAACGACAGGCATTCGAAGCCCAGGTTATCATGGCTGAACATAATGAAGAACTCCAGAAAGATGTGGACGAAGATTATCTCCGAGCTCTTGAACAGGGGATGCCGCCTGCCTCTGGATTGGGGCTTGGTATAGACCGGATGGTTATGCTGTTGACCGGACAAACGTCAATCCGGGAAATCATTCTTTTCCCACTTATGCGGCCGGAAGCTCCAGCCTCCGAAGAAACTACTGACGAAAATAAAGAATAAGTAACTCATTATAAAAAGACCAGAGTCGAACTTAGTTTGGCTCTGGTCTTTCTTTTTTGCCGAAACTCTGGAGGGTGTCCCATGATTATCATGTTTACATCTGGAGAATCTATCCCCAGTCTGCCTGTGAAACGGCTGAAAATACAGAGAATAAAACGGCACGTTATGTTATGTACGAATATCCGCTAAAATATAAGTATTATGTTAGATATACAATCCCTGTCTCTTGCCTTTAGAGACAGGGTTATTCTTGATGAGGTGAACTGGCAGGTCCCAGACGGAAGCCGAGTGGCTCTGGTGGGACCCAACGGGGTAGGCAAATCTACCCTTCTGCGGTTATTGGCTGGAGAAATCGAGCCTGACCGTGGGAATATTACCTTATCGCGGAAACAGGTGTTGGGATACTTACCACAGGACCTGGTGGATCTGGAGCCGATTCCATTGCGGCAGTATCTGCGTTGGAAGTCAGGTCTTACAGAGATGGAACAGGTAATGACTGAAACTCAACACCAAATGTCTCACCTTCCTCCTGATTCGCAGGACTACCGAACCGCTGCAGATACATACACGCATACCCTGGCTTCTTTTGAGCATCTGGGTGGATATGACTTTGATGCCCGTGCGGGCCGGATATTGGCGGGTTTGGGATTCCGTGACCGGGATATGGAAAAGTTGTGTTCAGAATTTTCCGGTGGATGGAAAATGCGAATCCAGCTGGCTTACATCCTGATGTTGAATCCAGACGTTATGATGTTGGATGAGCCCACCAACCACCTGGATACCGAAAGTATGGAATGGCTGGAAGATTTCCTTGGGAATTTCCGGGGGACTTTGATTGCTGTTTCACACGATCGTCGGTTTCTTGAAAAGATGATGACGGTTACTGCCGAATTATCCCGGGGACGTCTGACCGTGTACCCCGGCCGTTATTCCTATTATCTGGAACAGAAAGAGCTGCGGGCCCGACAATTAGAGAATGCGGCCCGAAAACAGGATGAGTATATCGAGCGCACGACTAAATTTATTGAGCGGTTCCGATATAAGGCCACCAAGGCGGCACAGGTACAGAGCCGAATAAAACAGCTTGATAAAATTGATCGGGTCCAACTGGAAACCGGACAAAAAGTGGTTCGGATTCGGTTTCCTGAGGCTCCTAAATCTGCCTATGATGTCTTGACAGTGGAGAAAGTCGTTCATGGGTATGACGGAAATATTGTCTTAAACGGTATAGATGTGAAACTCCGTCAGGGTGAAAAAGTCGCACTGGTTGGCGTGAATGGTGCCGGAAAGTCAACGCTGGCCCGGTTATTATCCAAACAGGAAAAGCCCAACTCTGGAAAAGTCGAATGGGGAAAGGGTGTCTCTCTTGGGTTCTTTGCTCAGGAAAGCCGGATGAATCTGGATTACCGAAATACAGTCTGGGGTGAGATAAACTCATTGGAAACAGAACTCCCGGAAATGGAAGTCCGAAATCTCCTGGGAGCCTTTTTGTTCAGTGGTGATGATTTGGAAAAACGGGTGGAGGTTCTCTCTGGCGGAGAGAAGTCACGTCTGACTCTATGTAAACTTCTTCTGGAACACCATAATCTTCTGATTCTTGATGAACCGACTAACCATCTGGATATGGTGACGCGGGATTTATTTCAAGAGGCCCTCAAGGAATACACTGGAACACTGGTTCTGGTGTCCCATGACCGCCATTTCCTCGACCAATTGATTACCAGAGTCATTGAAATCCGTGACCATAAACCGTGGGTTTATATGGGGAATTATTCCGAATTTCTTCAGAAGCGCGCCGCCTTATTATCCAAACTGGCCGAGGTCCAGGCCGCCCGAAATCCAGAATTCACGGAGGACTCCTCCAAATCTCCCCGAGAACTGGAGAAGGAAAGAAAGCGCCGGGAAGCGGATAACCGGAAAATCCTGAGTGAATACAAAAAGACTATCCAGAAAATCGAATCAAAAATTCACACACTCGAAACCGAAATTAAAAAGATACAGACTGCCCTTTGTGATCCTGCTGTCTATGCGGATGGGGAAAAAGTCAAAAACCTCAACATCCAGCTTCATGAACTGGAAGAATCCCTGGAAACTCTCTATGACCAGTGGCATGAAAACCATGAAGCTCTCGAATCAAAAGAAAAAGAACTGACTGAAATTAATTAGTCATTTCCATGGGTTCTCACCGGTTGTTCTGGATATACTCCGAAGGCGTTGTTTTCTTGAACTTCTTAAAAATCTTGGAAAATAAAAGAGGGTCTTCATATCCTACGGAGCGGGCGATATCTCCAATGGACAATGTTGTTTCCTCCATGAGTTTACAGGCCTTGTTCATTCGGTAATCAATCAGGAACGCCTGGGGAGATTGATGGAGAAATTCCTTGAACAGGGAACACAGATAACTACGGTCCAACCGGATATATTTGGCGAGGTCATTGATGGTTACTTTCCGGGAGTAATTCTTGGCAATATACTCAATGGATTTCCGGATATACTCTTCTTTCCGATTTTCGAGATTCTTCCCAAAGGGAATATCTTTTCTTATCTCGATTAAGTGCGACAGTACCACATAGAGATGACCCAGCAGCCGAACCTCTCGCGCCCTGTGCAGGTGTCGAGTCTCAATCATTTCCCAGAATCTCTCGGTGAGGAAAGTATTATCTCCCGCATCAAAAATGGGATTCTCCTGATTCAAGTGTGCCTGAGCCAGGTAAGATTCTGCCTTCAATCCATTAAATCCTACCCAGATATAATGCCAGGGGTCCGTTTGGTCTGCCTCATAATAGGCTACAGCTCCCGGACAAATCAGGAATCCCTGACCCTGATGCAAGGTATAGGTCTTGTCTCCAACCTGGAAAATCCCTTTTCCCTTCAGAATGTAATGAATCAGAAAGTGATCCCGAACCCAGGGGCCAAAGGAATGGCCGGGGGCACATTCTTCAGTCCCACATTGATACATAGTGAGGTCTGTCAGGTTAAGTCGGGTTATATTCAATGTTTCGAGCATAATGAGTCCAGATGGAAGTATTAATTATTTAATAATCCCACATTATGCCATATAGATTCAACACCCTTCCATTTACTCCAGGGGAAATCAAAAGATAGAATTGAAAAGCAATTTAATAACAATTAACGAGGAAGAGAGAAATGCCAAAGATTACCTTCATGGGTGCCGGAAGTTCGGTGTTCGCAAAGAATGTATTAGGGGATTGTATGTTGACCCCGGCATTACAGGATGCCGAAATTGCTTTGTACGATATTGATGAACAACGGCTCAAAGATTCTGAAAACATGTTGAATAATATCAACACCAACTGTAATCAGGGACGAGCCCGCATCACGGCCTATACTGATCGCAAAAAGGCCTTGGCCAATGCCCAATATGTTGTTAATGCAATTCAGGTGGGGGGATATGAACCCTGTACAGTAACAGACTTTGAGATTCCAAAGAAATATGGATTGCAGCAGACGATTGCAGATACGCTGGGCATCGGGGGGATTTTCAGGGCCTTGCGTACTATCCCGGTTATGCTGGATTTTGCCCGGGATATGGAAGAAGTTTGTCCGGATGCCTGGTTTTTGAATTACACCAATCCCATGGCAATGCTGGCCGGTGCAATGCAGACAGCCACGAATATCAAAACCGTGGGGCTTTGTCACAGTGTCCAGATTTGTGTGCCGGATTTGTTCCAGTTTCTGGGAATGGAGTATGATAACCGGGTCCAGTGGAAAATCGCCGGTATCAATCATATGGCCTGGCTTCTTGAAGTAACCCGGGATGGAAAAGACCTGTATCCTGAAATCAAAAAACGGGCTTCTGAAGTAACCCGAAAACATGGCAATATGGTCCGTCTGGAAATCATGAAACAGTTTGGTTATTATGTGACTGAATCCAGTGAGCATAATGCTGAATACATGCCCTATTTCATCAAGAGCCGGTATCCGGAACTCATTGAAAACTTTAATATCCCCATTGATGAATACCCGCGTCGTTGTATCAACCAAATCCAGAGTTGGAAAAATATGCGGGAAGAACTGATTACCAATAAACATCTGGAACATAAACGGACTCACGAATACGCCTCCTATATCATTGAGGCCATGGAAACCAATGTTCCCTATAAGATTGGTGGAAATGTCATCAATACCGGATTAATTCCCAACCTTCCGTCAGAAGCCTGTGTAGAAGTCCCCTGTATGGTTGATGCCAGTGGTGTGACTCCGACTTATGTCGGAAACCTGCCTCCCCAACTGGCGGCTCTGAACCGAACCAATATCAATCCGCAATTACTGGCCCGTGAAGCGGCACTGACTCTGAAAAAAGAATATATCTATCATGCCGCTATGCTGGATCCGCACACCTCCGCAGAACTGAGCATTGATGACATCAAAAATCTTTGCGATGACTTGATTGAAGCCCATAAAGGGTGGCTGCCGGAATACAAGTAAAGGGTAATTACAATTAGGGTTTTGTCATGAGGTCTTAAGTGAGAACTCTGACAAAATGAAAAGAAACCCCCGTGGGACTTTAAGTCTCACGGGATTTCTTTTTTATCGGTATATCCAGGGTAATTGTTTGACAAGTGGAGCGTTATTGTATAGTATCTTGCTTAAATCCATTGGAGGGTAAAACAATGACTAACAAAGAAATAAGGGCTGAAGCAAGGGAATCGCTTAAAGGAAATTGGTTGATCGCTATCGTTGTAGTAGTAATTGTTATGGTTGTGAGTATGGTTTTTTCGATAGCCCAGAAGCTTACTGAAGGCACAGATATTTATATTTTTGTTTCTTTAGCTGTAACTTTATTTAATTTACTAATTCAAACTCCACTTTCTTTTGGGATGATGGTGTTCTTCCTAAAACTGATTCGGAACGAATCCCCAAGTATTGATTCTTTGGCTGAAGGTTTTAGACGATGGGGCAAGGTTGTTCTACTGACATTATTAGTGTTAATAAAAGTTCTTGCATGGACATTGCTTTTAATTGTTCCAGGAATTGTTGCATCGCTGAATTATTCACAGTCATATTTTATTCTATATGATAATCCTGACATGTCCGTCTCAGATGTGATTAAGGAAAGCATCCGATTGATGCACGGTAAAAAATGGAAATGGTTTGTATTAGGACTTTCTTTTATTGGGTGGTCACTCTTAGGGGTATTGACTTGTTGTATTGGTTTATTATGGGTTATTCCATATATGTATACAGCATATGCGTGTTTTTATCAGGATTTAATAGCTAGTGATAAAAAATCTATTATTCCTGAACCTGTACAAAACTAGAACACCTGAACAATCTAAATAAAACCGGATAATCCTAAGGATTATCCGGTTTTATAATTCTACGAATAACGAAGGATTCACGGAGTTGCTCCGAGATGGTCCGTGGATGATTCGTTTCGGAGAAAAAAGAAAAATATTAATAGACCATCTTATCTTTAAGTCTATTCGGGATTTATGGTAAACTGCGGGTATATATGTCGGTAGATAATGTAAATACACAAAGTCAATTAGATGCTATTGGATTGTTTCTGGCGGGTGAGTATGCTGAAGCCGCCGGACAATATGCGGAACGATTCCGGGATAATCCACCCAGTGGTGAAGGGTACCGATTATGGGGTCATGCCTGTTACCATGCCGGGAACCATGAACGCGCCAAGAATCTGTATCTAAAGGCGATTGAATCGGGTGCTGATTATGCAGATGTCCGGTTCAATCTGGCTTTGTTATGCCTGAGTCGTGACGACTATGAAAATGCTGAAATCCATCTCCATCAGGCAATGAATACGGCACGACAACATTATGAGAGTGGCCAGTATTATCTAGGTCGGTTTTATCCCTCCGTCGAACGATTTATTGCCGATATTCATTTGTGTCTGGGACTTGCCCGCCAGGGTGAAGGAACCAGCCGTGAATCTGTGGATGATTTCCGAGCGGCTCTGGTTCTTCATCCGGGGTTATGGTCAGACCGGCGGTTTTTGGCAGATGCCTGTCTGGGGCTTAAAGATGTCCATTCTGCCATCCAGGAACTTGACCAATGGCGGCGACAACCGGAATCGGTTCCTGAAATCCATCCCGAAATACCCATAGATGCTCCGGGTGGAATATTGCCGGAAGATACCAATGGACCGGCGGCTTTGGTGAAAACAGAAACGGCTCCCCGTCTGATTGGGAATAGTGCCAGTTTTCGGGCGGTCATGAAACGGGCCCGGCTGGCGGCGGCTACGGATGAAACGACTGTTTTGATTACGGGAGAGAATGGTACGGGGAAAGAGCTTCTTGCCCGGACGATTCATCTTCATTCGTCCCGGGCTGACAGGCCCTTTGTGGCGGTAAACTGTGCGGCTATTCCGGAAAATCTTCTGGAATCTGAATTGTTTGGCCATGAAAAGGGTAGTTTCACGGGAGCTATTGCGCGCCGGATCGGTCGTTTTGAATTAGCGCATAAGGGGACACTGTTTCTGGACGAAATAGGGGATTTGACTCCGGTGTTACAGGTGAAACTCCTCCGTGTTTTACAGGAACGGTCATTTGAGCGCGTAGGTGGAAATGAAAATATCCGAATTGATGTCCGAATCATTACCGCCACCCATCGAAATCTCCAAACTATGATGGCGGAGGGTACTTTCCGGGAAGACCTCTATTATAGAATCAATGTTCTTCCGATCCATTTACCTCCTTTACGGGAAAGAAAAGATGATATTGGGCTGCTGGCGGAATATTTCCTCCGGAAACACGCCCCTCATCGTAAAATCACCTTGTCTCCTTCAGCCATTGAATATCTCATGGATAAACCCTGGCCGGGAAATGTTCGTGAATTTGAAAACTTCTTCCTGAGGACTATTGTTCTGACTCCCTCTAACCATTGGACACGTCAGGAAATTGAAACTGTGGAACAACTCACACAAAACTCTAATTTCCCCCAATCTCCGGGATACGCCCTCCCTGACTGGATTCAGGCGACGACTCCGGCAGCCAGTTTCAATAAGATTGTTCCCATGGACGACATGGAAGCCGAATATCTTCGGTATGTGCTCGACCGCATAGGTTGGAATATCTCCAAATCTGCCCAAGTCCTGAAAATGAACCGGAACACTCTATACAGCAAGATTACTAAATATGGTCTGAAAAAAGAGACCTAACCCGGTGCTTTTAATCAAAGAACGATTCGATTTGAACGGCTTTACAAAGAGTTTCCTTCCTCCCATTAACTTACATTAATGTTGTTTCAGTGTCTGTAAAATAGACATGAGTGTTTAATTAATAAACACTATCTAATTGAGTCGAATTTCAAAAAATCCCTCCATTGTGCTTCTAACATTCTAATTATCAGTTACTTTTAAAATAATTATCCAATACTAATAAAATGGCATGCTTCATGCATATTTAGTGAATATGAATACACCGACTCCAATAAATGTTGAACACGGGGACCACATACGAGTGTATCGTTGTCTGGTCAAAGGAGGGCATGTTGGAAGCGGAAAATACTATGAACGGATGATTTATATCCAGGCTAACAACATTTTAGAAGCAATGAACCTGGCAAAAGTCGCCGGCGGAGTAAAAAAAGGACATTTCCTGCGCAACGGTGGAGCTATCTTAACCGTTGAACCCGTGGGATAAACTCTTAACAGGCACAACCTCCAACCAACAAGCGTTGGAATAATCAAGGTGAACCCGGGCCTTCTTCTCTCTCCCTTTCTCGGACCCGGGTTTTTTTTATTGCCAAAGAAAAACATCTGACACTCTCCCATAAAAGGTCTAGACTCATTAGTTAGAAGACGGTAACAATAAGATTTTGTGAGGCCTTGAATGGATTTCAGATATTCTGACGACAATTTACCTATATTTTCACCAGAACCATGGGAGTTGACCCTGTTTGAGGACCCCCAGGATTTGTTCAGCCTGGTGAGGATCAAACCAGATCTTGAAGATGAAGTTGAAAAAGCCCTCCGGAATGCTCCAGAGGAAACATTACTTCCCGCGGTTACCTTTGCGTTACAGGGAATTCACCGGGGCGCTTTATTGTTGGCTTGCCGTCTGTCCGGTGAGAGACAATTAAAAGCGGTGATTCCTGATTTGGTTCAACTTGTTAAGACGGGCACTCCGGAAGAACAGTACCATGCAGCACTGGCTTTAGGTTCTCTGCATTATGTTGAGATTATTCCTGAAGTCCGGAACCTTCTTTCAATAAAGTTATCGCCTTATCCCATGGCTTATGCTCTGTTGAAATTTGGACCTGAGGGAGAGAATTGTCTGATAGAAGCGGCAAATTCTCCTGACCCTGCAGTTCGAGCTTCTGCCTGTGAAGTTTTGTCTCTGGTGAATGACTCCCGGGCAATTGAGATACTGAATGAACGAATCGACGATAAAGAAAGTAAAGTTCGGTCAGCCAGTTTGTTTGCTCTCTCCATGCTGAAGGACCCTGTCTATTTTAAAGTGTTTGCGTCTCGTCTCAGTAAGGTACCCGAAGGCAGCAGTGCGGCTCTGGGTTTGGCCCGTTTAGGGTCTGAGGCCTGTGATTACTTGATTGAATGTGTTCGGAGCCATCCTGATGCCATGGCCCGTTATCATGCGTTGCGTGGATTAGGTTCGACTCATTATCCCCCATCGCTGGCGGCCTTTATTGCGGCATTAGATGATTCAAATCCCACTATCCAGCGGGAAGCAGTCCAGAGAATTGGACAATGGGGTGATCCAAAGGTCGCCCGATATTTGGAGAAATTTATGTTGGATTCGGACCCTCAGATGCAGGTTGCTCTGAAACGAGCTTTTCATGCACTTCGATTATCTCAGTCTTATCTACCCTGATTCATGCTAATAATAAAAGCCCGGTTCATACCGGGCTTTTTTAGTTTATCGAAAGATTTTTACTCTTTTTTTAATTTATCCTTGATCAACTCTTGTTCCATGACCTCAGATATTTGTTTTTCAACGTGTTTCAGTTCCTGCCGATATACTCTAACCTCTGTATAGAGACCTCTCCACATTAGCCAGGACCCGTAAGCCAGCAGGACCCCACTTACCAGGAGAATGAAGGTCAGGACATTCGGATGAAGTCCAACCTTCTTTTCTTCCAGATTCAGGGTTGCCAGAAAATACAAACAAAATAAAGCATCTACCAGTAGTACTCCAATAACAAGAAAGGAGCCTGCTCTTAGTTTGCGCCGCCCAATTTTTGCGACATGCTCTTGTTCCGGGGACAATACATCCATATATCCGATATGCTATCACAAAGAGGGTGGCAAAATTCAAGAAATGAGCCTCTATTTTTGTCGAGGTTTTGATGTTGTCAACATTATTGATAGTGAGTTGATATTTACAAGGGATGGTCTTAAAATCTCATTGGGAATAAAATCCATCCAGGAGGGATGTTGAATGAAATCAGATTGGGCGAAGAAACTGTTTTTCGGGATATTGCTTTTAGGAATGATAGTGATTGGTGCGGGATTGGGGTGGAGTAAAGAAAAACCTGGTCCGTTTGCCGGACTGACAAAAACCTCTATTACAAAGAGCTCTCTATACTATTTCAATCAAGGCAATCTGATGGTTCGTCCTGTCAGTGAGGCAGGTCAGGACAGGATCTTCGTAGATAATGGATTCCAAATCAGGATACCCCGGAAAACAAAATCTGTTTTTGTTATAAAAAGAGGCGTGATTAATGAAGTTACTCCTGAGGGTATTTACTACAGTATTCTTACTTTGAAAAATGTCGCCATCTCCTGGGATGTGGCCCCGGATGGAAGTGAGTTTGTGGTGGCTTGGGCTGAGAGGGGTGGTTCATCTCAGGTGTATCGTTATCAGCGGAGTTCTAAGAAATGGTCACTGGTATCTGATATAAATGTGGGAGGTATTTATCCATCTTATTCTTCAGATGGGAAAAAGGTGGTGTACTGTTCTTCTCGGAAACTGTGGATAGCTGATTTGAAATCGGGTGTGATTAAGAAGCTGGTTGATGACGAGTTGCTTAAGGAGGTGCCTGACTGGTCATCGGATGGCCGGCACATTGTGTATCAGGCTGCTCAGGATACAAAAGATGCGAAGTACGATATCTGGATGGTGGATGCTCGAACCGGAAAAACAAAGCAGTTAACGGCCTGGCCGGGTCTCGACTGTAACCCCTGTTTCGACGCCACAGGTAAAAAGATTCTCTATATTACCCAGTCTATTGATACGCCGCTGCGGCATTTTGCGGTCATTGATGTGAATGGGAAATTGTTAGATGTGCTCCCCGGAGAATATGATAATAAGGTTTGGTGGTGCGCTTGGTAATGTGGGCTCATGATGAAGTGATGAAACAAAATCTCGATGCAGGAGAAAAATATTTATGAAGTACAAAACAGGATTATGGATTTTACTATTTTCTTTCATAGTGGGTTTCAGCTGGAGTGCACCCAAATATCTGCCGGCACCAAACCCTGTTGATTATCCAGATGCGAAACTTGCCCAGACAGCACTGGTACCCATGGAGCCCGGAGATTTTATTTATCTGAAAGTATCCGACTCCCAAAACACTGGGATGTATCTTCGAAATCCAGAGAAATTCGATTCCGATAAGTTTTACTTGAAGGGTGTATATTCAGTAAAGTTTCTTAAAAACCGACAGTGGTTTTATGGATATAAGGATGATGGTCTGTGCCGAATTTATCCGGATGGCCGTGTGTACAAAATCCTGGACGGGAGAGACCCTGCTCGGAGCTGGGACATATCTCCAGATGAAACAGAAGCGGTCCTTGACGGTAAGCGGTTTATTTTTAAAACAAGACAGTGCATAGATATAAAGCATGATAGTCGACAGATAGCCTGGCCTGCTTACACCGCGGATAAGAAATATATCATTTATGTACCGTTAGAGGGAAATGCTCTCATAAGATACGACATAAAGAAAAATAAGAACCAAACCCTGCTTACTGGATTACAGGATATCCAGCATGTCCAACGAGCACCAGATGGAAAATCTATTTTGTTCCATGCCCGTGTGCAAAAGGGAACAACGGACTTCAATATCTACCGCCTTCATCTCAAGACCTTGAAACTTGAACAGTTGACCTATAGTCCAGACCGGGATTTATGGCCTGGCATTAATCAAGAGGGGACCAAAGTTATTTATTGCTCTTATAATCACAGTGATAAGGTTTCACACTTTGGGGTGTTGGATTTGCGGGATAAGTCTGTTACTTTCATTCCAGGGAACTATAACTTTTTTGCATATAATCCAGCCTGGAGATGAACTGAATCGTGACTTGAGGCGAGATTATTTGATTTCGGTCCGGATACCGCTGTCTGATTCACTGAGTCCGGAGATCCAGTCCAGCATATTGTTAAGGGATACTTTGTTGCCAGAAGGATTAATCCCAATAGATGTCATGGGTTTCCCAAACAGTTTCCCTTCCATGAGTAATTCGTCAAAAGTCAGGAACCCATCGGAAATGGTGACGCGGAGACGGGCATCGTCATAACTCCGGTGGACATAGACTGGTGGGAGGTCTCTGCCTGCGGCTTTCTTGAGGAACTCTCGGGAGAAGGCTCTCTTCTCCTTATTTGAGGGAATAGCCCATAAATGGATGTTGCCCCGAATACCCGACAAACTGGATCCCATATCAGCCAGTAAAATCATGCCACTGATTCTGCCGGAAATCATACCCCGGGTAGATTCTTGAGCGTCGCACACCTGTTTCAGGGAAATATCTTCTAAGAGGAGGCCTGCGTTTGCCTTGCCCTCAGAATCGAGGAGACTGCGAAGCCATACGGAACCGCCAAAGAGTTTACCCGTAAGTACGGGGATTTGGATTCCCTGTGAACTTGCTCCGACTATTGCCCGGATATCATCCAGGTGGATAATGCCGTAGATGACGGAATCAGCCGAGAATGAAACAGGTCCGGTCTTGTAGTCATCCTGTAATAACTTGTTCCATATCGAGTAATTATCTCGTGTGAATCGGATGGGATAATATCCTTCCTCATCGACATATCGATTATCAAGCGGGATGGATGCCTGCAGGTTGTAAACAGAAACATCGGGTGTGACCAATGTGGTGCTGGTTATAGTCAGAGTGCCGGCTGTATTGAATTTGCCTGAATCCAGACTGATCGTTGTTCTGACTCCCGCTTCTCCAGAGAGTGTTGCATCCTGAATCATAGACGGAAGAAATTCAAATAATACATCCTGCAGAGTATTCAGCGATTCGGGTGATTGAACGGCCGACACCGTTCCTGACATTGTGCTGAATCCACTCCAGGGGTTTGCCAGGTGCGCTTCCAATCGGGGTTGGAGTCTATTCTCAACATATAAGGTGAAGGGTTGGATATTAACCGAGTCTTGATTAAAGGAGATGGGAATCAGTCCATCAAATCTTCGGATGAGGGTGACATCCTCTTTCACCAGATTTACACGATGGATGCTGATCTCTCCGAATCCCCCGAAGGAACTCATGGAACTGAAATATCCTTCCGCTTTGGCGGAGAGTAGCCCAGATTTCGACAAGTAAGGCAGTTCGGTGTAATTAGATGCTACCTCGATGGCAGACCGGGTCGAAATACCAGACACTTCTATCCCACCCTGGAATAAGGTCGCTCCAGAGAATAAAACGAGTCCATGAGATTTCCAATTCCCCCCTAAAACATTTCCGGTAAAAGATAGAATATTCAAATCATCACGAGTCAATCGGGCATGCAGTCTCAGTGAGTCGGCAGTGACCTCCCGGACTTGCACCGTATCAATACTGATGTTGTGGATATCTGCAATAACACCCCGACCTTTTGCGTACTGCGCCGCCAGTTCAGCCCTTAATGAATCGCCTGTCACTCCATATACAGTGTCGGTAAAATGCCCGTTCTCAACTTTGAAAATCCCGGATACTAATTGCTCTTTGGGAGAATATTGACCCGTTCCGGAGAGGGTGAGATTGGTAAGGGCTTCCAGTTGATTGGGGATAGTGACACGTCCCTGCTGGATTCGAGACGACAAATTATATTGAATGGTTTTCCGGTCAGTGTAATTTGCGGTTCCTGTGATGGAGATAGTATGAACACTGAAAGATAAGGTTGTATCCTGTCCAGCAATATGGGTTCCAGTCAGTTCCAGAGAGGTGTTTGCCTGTTTGTTCTTAAGGAAATAATTGAACTCAAGTTTGCCTGAAATATCGCCCTGCAATGTGACAGATTTGTCAGAGGTCACCATCGGCATAATGGATGAAAGATTTAATGAATGGAGCAGGAGTGTTCCATCGGCCTTGCCGTTACTCCAGTCAGACACAGTGACGGAGCCGGAGAGAGAAACCAGTCCAGGAGAATCCAGTGTGATATTCCGAACAACCAATTTTCGCGATTGGGTATTTGCCTCACCCGAGAATGTTCCTTTGGCGGAAGAGAATGTTTTGTCCTGATAGCGAATATTGTTTCCTGTCCATGTTCCATTGTATTGATAATTTCCGTTGAAGTTTACCGGACCGGACAGGGATATGTTTCCCGTTAGTTTACCTTGAATGGGGCAATCCTTCATGAAGGATGTT
Organism: uncultured bacterium; assembly: GCA_964644695.1. Taxonomy (GTDB): domain Bacteria; phylum UBP4; class UBA4092; order UBA4092; family UBA4092; genus CAZXWN01. Next base: position 22,043 of record CAZXWN010000011.1, on the reverse strand, counting down.
GGGTCAAGAGATGCAAAGCGGATGGCACTTTTCAGATGACTCCCTGATGCGGCGACATCCCATGACAAAGGCTCTCTTTGAATGAGGGTCCGAGGAGAAGATGCGGTAATGCGTGTTAAGTGGAAAGAAGAATCCATTGCGGCGCTGGCATGGAGCTGCTGAAGCTGCCACGAATAGGTATCGAACTTCCCGGAAGCTGCTCCTGTTACTTTTACATTCAAAAATTCAGGTGATGGATAGACACCTTTGAATTGGATTTGAGTATCAGCGGATTGTACTTTCACTTTCATTTTTGGATTGCTGGCTGAGATTTTACTCAGGTTCAGTATTCCTTCTACCTGATGTTTCCCCTGACTGAGATACCCTACATAACTGAGTCGGGGAATATTCAGAACCCCTTCTCCCTTCCATCCGGGCTGGTACGATTCCACCAGAGGAAGGAATGGAGTGAGGTTGATAAATGAATCCGACAAAGTCAGGTGGGCTGTACTTTCCCCCATCGCTGATTCTATGTTTCCGGTCAGATTGATTTTCGCAATCCCTGATTTTCCGGTTTTCAGTGAGACCAAATCGACCCGGTCCGCTGTCTGGTCATAGGCCACTACAAATTGGATGGTTTCACCTTGCAGGGTAGGTAAATCTTTTCGGAAGGAGTATTGTGGGAGGATAACAGAACCTTCCAGGGTGGCAGTCTTCTGTCCGGGTGAATCTAATATCCACTGTGAATCCAGAGGGAATCTTCCGGTGGTTATCCCTGCCAGTTGGAGTGGGTCAATATGTCGGGTCAGGAGGGTTACTTTTCCAGTAGGGACTGCCTTAAAAACATTAATAGTCCCAGACAGGTTGATCATACTGTCTGGTTGAGAAGCAATCCGGGCGGACAAGTTCAGATCCATGGGTTTGTCTTTGGCAAAGTTCTGAATCTTAATTTGAATAGAATCGAGACTGGCGGAAGGATAAACAGGATAAAGAATGTCGGCATTCTGGACAACTAAAGAATCTACCCGGTAGTCCTTGACCAGTACCGGTCCCGGGAGTTCGAAGTTCCAGTGTCCGGCAGAGTTTTGTTCCAGAGTGATGAGGGGATTTACTAAATTCAACGAACTGATATAAATCCTCTTTTGTAATATGGGGAGGTAATCAATTGTCAGAGTGAGTTCGTCTGCAGTCAGGAAATGGGAGGGGCTGAATCCTGTCGGATTTTCAACCACCAATCCTTTTATAATGATGTGACCATCCAGTCCCACCGAAGTGGATTTAGTTTTCACGGGTCTCCCGAAAGAATCGGAAAGCGTGGATTCCAAAAGACCCTGAATACGGGTTGGGGAGAGATAAAGTTTCAGGCCGATAAAACATACAATGAGAACCATCAGCAGCATCCCGATAATTCGGAGCCACCGGTGACGACGAGGGGACTTAACCTTGGATTTATTAATATGTTCGACCATTAAACTAAACTATATCACAAGGAACTAAAGGGTTAACGCTCGCACTGGACAGGGTTTACTGTATGGGGACGGAGATGCTCTGCCGGCATTCAGAGGAGACGCCTAACAGGAAGTCCCGTGTTTGTCGAAAGACCCATGGGCTTTGGGGAAGCAGTGCATGAGGCAATCGGCAGAAAAGGGTATATGACGCACCGGGGAGTTCTCCCTCATGGACTGCCACGCAGAAATCGTTATCGCCGGGAATCAGGGGATTGAAACCTATATGGGTGTGGTTTCGGCCCAGGATATTAATAAAGTTTGCTTTAGGGGTGGGGAGAGTTCTTACATAGTTTGCATCAGCCAGTTCAGTAAATGACGGACCGAAATACCAACCGACAACACCTTTGATACGACGGGCGAAAGATGACCCCTGATGAGGTGTTCCAATAAAGACGATTCGATGGATTTGTGATTCACCAAATTGCTGGATATAGGACCTCAGGATGAGACCTCCCATACTGTGGGTTACGAAATCCAGGGAATGTGGAGGATATTCTGCCAGGTATTGATGGATGAACTCAGCACATTCGGCAATGGTTAATTTCCGGGAAGGATAAGAAATATTGACAGTTTTGAAGCCTGTTTGCCGGAGCCTGTAATCTAAAGTGGCCATCATGTAACGGCTATGTCCGATACCATGTAACAGGATGACTGTACGCGGTGGCTCAGGTATGGAAAGCGGGCTTGAGAATTGTGAGTTCGACAGGCCCGCTTTTCGTTGAAGTTTCATGATAGATAAAAGATGATAGGAGACTTACCACCATCGGGTCAGTTCAGTACCCTGATAATAGTGGAACAGGATTTGTTGATAAGAGTAGCCTCTTGTGGCCATAATGGCTGCGCCTTCCTGGCACAACCCAACTCCATGCCCCCATCCTCCTCCGTGGAGAATAAACTTCTCTGGAACACCATTACCCAAATCTCCTTCTGTATCGACGACGAAACAGGAAGAATACAGATGAGATGTGGACAGGTGCCGCCGAATCTCTAACTGATCATCTAATCGAATGGTTCCATCAGTGCCTATGAAATCCATTTCAATGATACGGCCTGAAGGTCCACGCCGCAGAGGAACCATTGATTTAAGTTTCCCGATGCGTTTCCCGGATTTGCGTTCAATGAGTGCTGTGACTTCCTGATTGGTGAAAGTGACGACCCACCGATAGAGGGAGGGAATCTCACTGTCAAATTCATTCAGGACAGCAGCCCGTTCTTCCGGGGTGGCATTACAGAAAGAGTTGGGACGGGACATGACCCACTCCCGGACATTCTCTTCCTTGGTTAAGTCGGGACAAGTTTTATTATCTCCCGGAGCTTCGTCCACAACGGAATGACAATAGGGAACGACACTCTCTGGCCAGCAATTCTCAAAGTTCTCAGAAACGCCGCCGCAGATTTTTGCATACCGGGTATCAGCAATTTCGTTTTGGTAAGTGAGGACTTCACCCCGCGTGGCTTTCACTGCCTCCATGGCCGCAGGTTCCCGGCGCTGAAGACCATAATATCTTTGGCAATGGTCATCGTGGCATACCAGGAAGTTATGATGGGGAGGTTTGGCCATTTGAGCAATCAACCAGCTTCGCGCAATGATGGTATGGGCTTTCAGAAGTTCAGTGGGACTTTTCCCTGACATTTCCGAGGAGATAACGGATTCCAGATAAAGTTCAACGGGGACTTCATTGATGGCCCATAAGGTATTTCCGCTGGACCTGTGAATTTCCAATAAGAAGGGATAATCGTGGTCATGGTCCCGCTGCCAGTGGAAACTGATGCCGATGGTACAGTTATGGACAGTGAAGATGGCCGTTTCCGGTTGGAGAGGTTCTACACGAACAAATTCGCAATGTGGAAAGTGAGCCTTATATCCGAGTTCAAATGATTCAACAATCAAGTTGTCTTCATCGGCTGTAAACCGGAATTTCTGAGTACCTACGGGTATGATTTCCAGAGGTTCTCCGACTTCCGGGACCAGGTTAAAAGGCTGGTCGAGACTGAACTCGACGAGTTTCTTTTCGTGGATAACTCCGACCCGGATGACGGGTTCTTTTTTTAGGGGAGGCATGAATCAAATCTCCTGTGATTTAAAAACTCATGGCCGGCCAGGTCTTGTCTAAATTGGCCAGGACTTCCGGAGTGATTTCAATCCCGGAGTTTCTTAATGCCATGATGACACCGCCGACGATGGGTTCATATTTCGGTAAGACGGCTTCGGCCTTTGGACAGAATCCCGAGATTTTTTCCTGGAGCGTGGAGACCAGATACGGTTGATGAGCAAAGTTTCCACCCGCCAGAACAATTCGGAAAGAGTCTTCTGTAATATCCAGTTTCCGGGCAACGGCACGCACCATTTCTGCCATACTATCAATGGATTTGTTTATTATTTTTTCTGCCACCAAGTCACCTTCGTTGAGGGCTTCAAATACACAGGGGGACAGTGCGGCAACATTATCTTTCTGCATGCCTTCAGTCAGGGACCATTTTACAAGACTTAACGGACTGTCGAGATTGAGCTTTGCAAGAATCTTATCCGTCATTAAGGTGGCAGGACCACGACCATCAAAGGCACGCATGACGGCCCGGCAAGCCTCTCGTCCGAAGTCATAGCCAGAGCCTTCATCAGCCAGTAAGGTGCCCCAGCCGCCGGTTCTTTCCTGGTGTCCATCAGCAGCTAATGCAAAACAGACGGACCCGGTTCCGGAAATAACAATAACTCCCGGTTCACCGAAAGTGCCACTGGCCAGAGCGGTTGTAAAATCTGCCGTTACTGAGAACTGGGGTTCGCGAAGACCACCTTCAATCAATGCGGCGCTGATGGTTGCCTGGTCATCGGCTCGACCGGCACCAGCTAACCCAAAAAAGATGTAATCCACTGAAACCATGTCAATAGATTGGGACTGGCAGAGTTCCTTGATCATGCCAATCATGTTCTCTCTGGCTTTATCGATTCCGACCTGAAGGTAATTACTTGAATCTCTCCGGGCGGATGCCAGCATGTTTCCTTTTTCATCGGCGATAATCCCATAAGTCTTGGTACCGCCTCCGTCTATCCCAATATAATATGAACTTGCCACTGTAATACACTCCTTAAACAAAGATATACAATAATCCCTAGATTTTATACCAGTGTCTGGGAAAAATAAATGAAACATCTGGATACTCTTTATTAATAATGGGTGTTAATGTGATTTTTGGATAAATTTCCTTCCTTTCGATATTCCAAACAGATACCTCTTTTTCCTGAGTTTAGTCTGTAAAAATGATGAGATAAATCGGGATTTTGTCTGCGCAATAAACGAACAATCCACGGACTTGCTCGGACCTGCTTCGTACCTTCTTCGTCATTGAGAGAGATGAAGTTGGATACAAATTCGGTATGAAATCGAACGGTGTGGACAGGGAAAACGGTTCGGGGTCATTGATGGGAGGGATCTGGGGATATGATAAAATATAACTTTATGAAGCCTACCTTACTATTTTTTGACCTTGATGACACTTGTATGCGAAATCCCATGGTTGACTGGGTGTTTCCCAAGATATTTAATCATTTCCGGGAGTTTCATCCTGAATTAACCGATGAAAAACTCTGGGATGAGATAAATTCCATCCTTCGTCCCCGGTACCGGGAAAAGAAGGTAGAATCCTTTGACTGGGACGACCTTGTTACCCGGGTTGCCAAAAAGTACAATGTTCCTTTTGAATGGGATATTGCTTCTCTGATTGCTGAAGGTGCACATCCTCCCTATTTAAGAATATTTGACCATGTTCGGGATGGGTTGGCGACTTTACGCCAGAGTAATCGGTACCGGATGGTCATTGGGACAAATGGACACTGGCCGTACCAAAGACCCAGTGTGGAAGCTCTGGGATTACTTCAGTATTTTGATGGAGTGATTACTCCGGATAAAGTGGGTTGTCTGAAGGGATGCCCGGAGTTTTACCAGGGTGCTCTGGAAGATTCTAAACTCCAAATCACTATTGGTGACCAGTATGATGCTGATGTCGAAGACCCAATGAAATTGGGTTTCCGTGCGGTTTGGATACCGATTACGATGCCGAAAGAATGTTCTCTGGAAATGACCCCTTTTGAACGGGCGGAAGTCCTGACCATTCCGGAAGGATTTACCCAACGGCCCGATGCCATCATTCGCGATTTCCGGGAACTGCCGGCCGCCATTGAAGGTATTGAACAGAAACATCTTTCCTGAAAACTGACTTGAAACAAAAACCCCGGACTCTCAGTGAGTCCGGGGTTTTGATTTTCTATTCCTGCAATCCTACAAAAAATAAACAGGATTGATTAAGAACAGTGCATGTTTTCATCAACAAGTTTCTTGATGAGGTCATTCTTTCCGTACAGTTTCTCAGACAAATCCTTATCATCAAAGGATTTCAGTTTCTTGGCGGTACCATCGATCAATCCGGGTGAGAAAACGCCATACTGTTCATAATCGGCACGGTCATTGATGAGGCGTTCGGCGGATTCGTAACAGCTGGTCGGCAGTTGCGGAAGTTTTTCCTGGATTTTCTTGTTTTCGTCACTGAAGATGTTGACATCAACATACAGGTCTTCTGCAACCTTGAGGGCATCGGGCATTTCCAGACCTTTGCGGGCGGCGACAGCCAGACCAGCCATGGTCAGGTAAATATCTGCGGAACCATCTGGCGCACGGAATTCGAAGGTCTGATTTTCTTCAATCTTCACTTCAGGGGACTTATCATTCGGATTAATGACATGAGACATATTGCCGACATTGACCCATCCCAGTGGGACACGGACTAACACCGAACGATTCCGGTCACCCCAACATACATTGGTCGGAGCTTCCTGATGTGGAACTAACCGAAGATAAGAAACAGGGTTGGTGTTTCCGAAGGCGGTCAAGGAACCGGCCAGCTTCATGACACCGGCGATACCTTTTCGTGCTTCATCAGAAAGTTTATTGTCCTTAATCATTACGGACTTATCATCTTTCATCAGTTTCATGTGGACATGGAGACCACTGCCGGCATGACCCACAATAACTTTCGGAGCAAAGGAAACATTAACGCCATATTGATAACCCGTCATACGGAGCATCCATTTGGCCAAAGCAACCTGGTCAGCGGCTTCTTCGAGAGGAACGGGGTACATTTCAATTTCATATTGTTCCATGCCTTGTTCTTCACCGCGGATATTACCGACTTCAGCATGTCCGTACTTGGTGAGGCATCCGGCTTTGGCCAGGTGCAGCATGGCTTCATCTCGGAGGAAATCCCACTTAACATACGGGGCAGATTCATGATAACCCTTTTGGGGGACCCCAGGATAAAGGGCTTCTTTATCGTAGAACACATAATATTCAAGTTCGCCCATGGCGTGCATGGATAAACCGGTTTTGTCTTTGAGGGCCTGATGAGCTTTGCGTAAGGTGTTTTCCGGAGAGCTCTCCAGCGGCAGACCTTTGTTATTGAAATAAGAGCAAAGGATATCAATGGCGGGTATTTCTGAGAATGGATTTAAAAATGCGGTTTTGAATCGGGGGAGTACATACAAATCGGAAGAACTTGCATCAATGTAAGGGAACAGACTGGAACCGTCCACCCGTTCGCCCGCCGCCAGAATTCTTTCAAGCATGGCATAGCTGGAGACCACAAAGGCGAGGGTTTTGAGTTTTCCGTCCGCGGCCATATAACGGAAATTGACTTGCTGGATGTTATTTTCCCGGACAAAACGAATAATGTCTTCCCGGGTAAAATCATCGGGTAATTTGTTGAGATGCTGAACCAATGGATTTGGGTTCAGATCCATACGAGGGTCTTTCATGGGTCTATCGCTCCTGATATAAAATTAAGATAAAAAAGGGGGAATCATAGATTCCCGCTCAAAGTTCAAGAAATACTAGCACTGACCCGTTTTTAACGCAACTACACATATTCCCCTGTGTCAAGGAATTTAATCCGACTCCCCAAAAGTATGTTTCATGATAAAGGACTAGCCCCGAGCCCATTAATCCGATATTATGAAAAAGTAGGTATAGAGAAACAAGCATAGAAGGGGCCAACATGTCTCAAACTAAAACCATAGCCTATTTCTCCATGGAGATAGGAATTAGACCCGAAATGCCGACATACAGCGGCGGATTAGGTATCCTGGCAGGTGACACGATTCGTTCTGCAGCCGATATGAATTTACCCATGGTCGCCATGTGTCTGATTCATCGCCGCGGGTGTTTTTTGCAAAAACTAGATGCGCAGGGAAAACAGACCGAGGAACCGGCAGATTGGCCAATCAACACTTATTTACAGGAAATGCCGGCCCGTGTGGCTGTCTCGCTGGATGGCAGAATCGTTCATCTGAGAGCCTGGAAATATGAGGTGGAAGGTGCTTCCGGTGGAATCGTTCCCATCTTCTTTATTGATTCAGACTTGATTGAAAATACACCTTCTGACCGTGAGTTATGTCACTACCTTTATGGTGGTGATAACCATTACCGATTATGTCAGGAATGGATTTTGGGTGTTGGTGGTGTGAAACTTCTCCGAGCGCTTGGGTATTCACATTTGGAAACATTCCATATGAATGAAGGCCATGCTGCATTTTTAACTCTGGAAATATTGAATGAGCGTTTGAACCATGTGGGCAGGACTACCCCAGAAGAAGAGGATATCGATTTTGTCCGCCGCCATTGTGTGTTTACTACCCACACTCCCGTTCCGGCAGGCCATGACCGATTCCCCATTGATATGGTGACTCGTGCTTTGAGGCCGGAACGAATCCATCAAGTGACTAAAGTGTTGGAATGCCAAGGTGAACTAAATATGACACATCTGGCGTTACGGTGTTCACGCTTTGTAAATGGGGTGGCCCGTAAACATGCAGAGATATCCCGGAAAATGTTTAATACGCCGGATATTCAAGCAATTACTAATGGAATCCATCATGCATTCTGGGCCAGTGATTCCCTGGCAAAAGTCTATGATGAGTATCTTCCCGGATGGAGGCAGGATCCCTATTTATTCCGGAAAACAGCCTCTATTCCCAAAGATAAAATCTGGGAAGCACATCAAATCAGTAAACAGGAATTGATAGATTATGCGAATCGTAAGACAGGGGCGAACCTGGATGTCGATGTGTTTACGATTGGATTTGCCCGGCGGGCTGCGGCGTATAAACGGGCGGATTTGATTTTTCATGATACGGCACGGTTGTTAAAAATCGTCAAAGAGGTTGGCCCTATCCAACTTATCTTTGCTGGGAAAGCTCATCCCCGCGACACAGATGGAAAAGCTTTGATTCAGAGAATTTTCCAGAATATTTCTCAGTTAAAAGGGAAAATTAAAATTGCCTATTTGGAAAACTATGACATAGTGTTGGGGAAAATGATGACTTCGGGTGTGGACCTGTGGTTGAATACCCCTCAACCGCCTCTGGAAGCCTCCGGAACCAGTGGGATGAAAGCGGCACTCAATGGCGTACCCAGCTTATCCTCTTTGGATGGTTGGTGGTTGGAAGGGCTTGTTGATGGTCAGACAGGCTGGGCCATCGGAAAAGATGGTCATGATGTGGCTGAGGTACGGGATAGGGCTCAGGATGCTGAATACCTTTATCAGCAGTTAGAACAAAATATTATTCCCACCTATTACCGTGTAAGAGAGAAATATATTTACATCATGCAGCATTGTATTGGTATTAATGGCAGTTACTTTAATACTAACCGTATGATGCAGGATTATGTGACTTACGCCTATTTCCCCGGCACAACTAAATTTTTCCGCTGGTAAAACTGAATCGGTTCTATTCCAAACCGGGAAGGATTTTGAATCCTTTCCGGTTTTATTTTTAGAGGGATGAAACTTTTTATCCATGTTTTGGGGTTACAGAAAGATATAGGACTGTAAACCAAGGAGAACATTATATATGTCCATTCAGGAACAAACCGAGATGGAATGCCCCCAATGTGGCAAACATTTTTCAGTGGTTCTCTGGGGAGTCGTAGAAGTGCCCGGAGAGCCTGATTTGAAGAAAGAAGTCCTGTCGGGGAAGATAAATCAGATTATATGTCCGGAGTGCGGATTCGAAGCCCCGACAGATAACCCCCTGGTCTATGTGGATAGAGATAAACATCTGGTGTTTTATGTCTATGAAAATATTGAGGGAATGGATCGTGACCGAACCACACAAGATGTGAAGTGGAATTACTCCCGGTTACAGGAAGCATTGGGACCGGAATATAACGGATTCGTTATTTATGGCTATTTGCTGTTTGCTCGATTTTTACAAAGCCTGGAGGCTGTGACTGAACAACCTGATGTTTTGCCGGAAAATCCTGGGCCGGTCAACTGGTTGGCTGTGTCCTATAAACTGTTATCCAACCTGGGAGATGCGGCGGCCCCTTTAACCGACTGATTTGTTATATCGATGCCAGATTCAGCTGCACCACAAGAGGTTCTTCTTTGACTCTGGAAAGTAACGCTGTGAAGTCCTTCCGGCCTCCGGTGATGTTGTATTTTCCTTCAATGACAGCAAATCCATTGGTGACCTCGTTCCAGTCCCGAGAGGTGAAATGTTCTTCTGCCAGAGGGAAAATGAACTCTTCTTCAAAAGCCATGTGACTGCGTATAAACTGATTGTGGGCCAAAGTGGTATGTATCAGCGGATTTAGATAATCCATGTCACCACTCATGACTCTCCGCAGTGCGTCTTCTATTCGAAGCATCATGCCGAAACCCTTTTGATGTCCGAAATGTTCTGAATTAACAGTATCCGGAGTCAAAATCCCCATGCGTTGAAGTTGCGGAAAAAGGCATTGTGTTTCTTTGGCCGAATGGCAAGTGCGTACGTAAGTGTGGAAATGCTTTGTTACATCCCAGAAGGTTTGGGTTTGGTTTTGATGGTGTTCCATTTCATTTATCAGTCGATCTGTTACCTGTATTAAGAGCAAAAAGTCTTCATGCTCTCGACGAAGTTCTTCGGTAGGATACATGGCCTCCGACCCCTCTCATGTATTTCATATTTCATCCCAATAAGTTTTCACTCTACCACAAAACAACCCCGGGTCAATAGCCTGTCTGCTTAAATATTTAGACAAAACATAATTGTAAATAAATCAGAGCTTTGGCTGATTTCCTTTTTACCGGATTATGTCCAGGTTTGTTTCAGGAAATCTTCCCGTCCGGAGCCATTACGATACATCCGATATCGTAGATAGTTTTTCCGATGGTAATCCTGATGATATTCTTCGGCTGGGTAAAATTCCTTTGCTGGAAGAATAAGGGTGGCGACAGGTTTGGTGAATTTGCCAGAATCCTGGAGGGCTTGTTTGGAATTCTCTGCTGAGACTCGCTGGTCCTCACTGTGAAAGAAGATGGCGGTTCTGTATTCCGGACCACGGTCCGCAAACTGACCTTCTGGATCCGTAGGGTCAATCTGCCTCCAGAATATATCCAACAGTTGTGAATAGGAAATGACGGTTGGGTCATAAGTAATCTGTACGGCTTCGAAGTGACCCGTGACCCCTGTATTGATTTGCTCATACGTAGGCGATTCGACGAGGCCTCCTGTATAGCCCGATACAACATTCTTGACGCCTGGTTCTGCTTCGAAGGGACCTACCATGCACCAGAAACATCCTCCGGCGAAGGTGGCGAGTGAGTATTGTTTGTTGTCTGACATTGTATCCGTTACCTTTAGAATAAAAACATATTTAGACGATAAATAATTCCTCCCCATAGGATAATCGAAATTGAATAAAAGGGCTACTGCTGCATAATGAATCGTGATGCAGAATTATCCCGGGAGTGAATCACAATCAAGGTTATTTGGGATATGAACCGAACATCTTCAGCAGCCGTCCGTGGAATTTGTGGATGAAAGACGATTTCGGCAGGAACATGAACAGGCAATATCCGGTGATGAGATGAATCCCGTGTACTTCCGCCTGGTAGATGGCCCGGGTATCGGATACTCCTGAACCGATTTGACGATGGAGCCAGACTTCCTTTATCCCGGCGGCGACACAATCCAGAACAGCCTGTTCTGTTTTGTCTTCAGGAAGAATAATCAAGGCGCGTTCAGGTGCGGGACTGATATCCTTAACAGATTTATAGCAGGTTTTTCCATCGAACCCCGTTGCTTCAGGATGGACGGGTATTGCATCATACCCATGTTTCAGGAGTTCCCGAAAAAGGAGACGGGAATATTCTTTTTCCTTGCGTGAAACACCAATAACGGCGATTCGCCGCCCCTCCAGAAAATGGTCAATATCTGCTTTGGTTATCTTAGGCATAAATAAATTTATATTTTAGATATAATTCTTTATTCCTATAAAAAGGCACTATGTTCTAAATAGGTAGGGAATTGATTGTTTTTTAATTGACACAGAAAGCCATTTTCACCAATTTGAACTATTTTATCCAAAAGTTCATTTTGAGAGTTTAATCGACAGTATGGAATACATTCTTCATCTGGATAGGATTTTAAGATATGGGTTCTTCTGTTGTCATGCAAAATGTCACCCCAATTCTTATGTTTCAAGCTATCATACCGAGCTGAATCCAATCCAATCTTATGGCAACAGCAATATAGATCTCCCCTAGCATCTAAAACAGTATAAAAATATGCTCCATGACATATCATGTATTTTCTTTCTGAAGAAGCAAATCTATCATATTTTTGATTTGATACATATATTGCTGGTTTATTCGAGGTCTCTGAAATATATTTTGAGTAATTAAGAATGGCTGAAATGTCATAATTTTGGTAGTGGTAAGGTCTGAATTGAATGTAATCAACCCCCAGTTTACGGCTAAAAAGAATGGCCTTGTGTATTCCTTTTGCTGTTTTTGAATTTGTTAGATATCCAATGCCAATTTTGCATGAAGTTGAACTAATACTACAATAATCTCTCATGGAAACTAATAATTGAATATTTCGAACCACCTGTTCCCAATGTGATTTATTAACACCATGTGCCAATGAGTATGATTGGCTGTCGTAAGCATCTAAACTTATCCTGATTCCAGCACAAGACTTTACTGCCAACTCTGCAATTTGATTTGTTATTGCGTAACCATTTGTAATGAGTATTAGCGGTATTTTCCTGTTATTTATTACCTGTATGATTTTACAAATATCAGGGTGACATAAAGGATCTCCGGAATTGCCCGAAAGGATTATACCTTTGGGAGGTGCACCCCAAATTTTATCCAATAATGACACATCAAGAAATGCCCCATTATGAGCTCTTGCGTGAGACTCTTTATTACCTAGTATAAACTTTGACTGACAATGAGGGCAGTGTTGATTGCAAACCTCGGAGGGGTGTATCTCTAATGTTATTGGTGGCGCGGGCTCATTCCTGAGATAACTTATAATATGATTTGGATAACAAAGTAGTTTGTTATCTCCTGAAGAAAAAATATTGTTTCCAGGGTTAGACATGTTTGCTATCTTTCTGTTTTAGTGGAGGGTAAAATGTAGCCCAATATTCATATATCGGAGATTTTATAAGTTTTTTATCTAGTCCTGAATTAATCAATGTGTCGGATATATTTCCTTCATTATATTGTTTACCATATTTTATAAAAGTTTTTATTTGGCAAATTGCTATTCCGGCAGCAATTGTAGCGTATAATCCGGGCTCTAGTATTCCTTGCTCTTCTAGTGCTCGTAATTGGCCTAATAATCTATTATAAAAGACTCCCGGGTTATCGCAACAAATTGCTTTAATAACTTCTGACTTAATAACTCGCCTCATACAACCCGAATATTTTGCAATAACTTCTGCCTGTTCAGCCATATTGTATATCACATTGAATTCCGGTTCGTTATCTTTATCTAGCGAAAATGTTTGTTTGAGCCTAAAAGATGCAATGTCTAATAATACTTTTGAGGCCATACTTTCCCAACCATGTGTCAGTAACATTGGTACCATACGTGTTTTAAAGTCTATGTTTGACTCTTCTAGTGGTGTCCATATATCTGGAGCATATTCAAGTCGACGTTTATACTTACAATCATATGAGCTACGGAAAGAATGTTTAAAATATTCTATATTGTTTAATTCAGTTTTGTGTTCATAACATCCAATTATGAAATTAAACAATATATATTTTTCAATTCTTTTATTTCGCATATTACAGTCAAAATATGTCTTGTAGAGTCTTCGCCAGAATTTTTTTCGTATTTTGGTGTAATTATCGCCAATGCAGTAAAGCCAAATATAGTGTCGTAAATGGTTTTCTATTCGTGCATATGAAATCCAATTCTCAACATTGATGTTATTGATATTATCATTGTAGTATTTTATTAAAAAATTGCTAATACCCTTTTGGATAGTAGTAATATTGGCATGATCGGAAGTGGCTTCATTCTGTGAGAGATAGACGATTAATTTGTTTTGTTCAGTTGATTCATAATCTCCCCTAATGTCTAGCGCATCAGCAAATTTAGTTGGATTAGAAAGAAGACTTTCCTTTTCGATTATTTCATTTTTATCTATAAATACTTGTGTGAATATCTTATTTTGATTTGATTTGTTTGTGAATATTAAATCAATTCCATATGATGCCTTCATGACATTGGAAAATGTTCTTAATCTACCGCAGGATTTCTTTGCTTGTAGTATCTCGAATTTGTCGTCAAGATAAATAAATGATAGATGTTTTCGATACAAGTATGTTTTTGTTCTCTGTACGAAAGCAGCAGCATTTCTTAGTGGATAATCCCTTAATGAACACCCTATGCTAATAACTTTTTTATGGGTAAATAGGTCCTGTAAAAATCCACCATACTCCTTATCTTCATTTGTGATACTGTTGTAACTCCATGAATCAAATATGATATCTGAACTATAATTTTTGCAATGACCATGTAAATAAATGAAATATACCTTATTTTTTAAAATGTTATCCGTTAGTAGAATGGATGTCAGTTGTTTTCTTTCAATTACTATTAGTTGCAAAGCCTTTATATTCGAATCGGTGCTTTTTGCGATGTAATTCTTCAACAAGACTTCAACTAAGTTGCTGTAATTTAATGACACGATAAGTCTGCTCTTTAGCATGGCTTTACATAAATCATTAATGAATCCTGTAAAACGAAATTTACCTCCGATGTTTACTTTTTCATCAATCTTCTGAAAGTAAGCACTTTTCCCATAAAACCACATATTCCCAAATGCAGTCTCAGTAGGCCAGTTACTACAATATTTGCCATTTAATGAAATATACTCGGGATTACTACTGTACTTATTACAGTGGGAAGGGGATGTTTTAGATATTAGGTCGTCCCAGGAGGGTGCCTTAGAATTTGTTAGCATTTTATCAATTCCGGCTCCAAGTAAAAATGCTAAATTATCAGGCATAGCACTAATTTCAAAAATTGTTCCTTGTGATGTTGGGCGTATGAAATTGTTTCTTCCTCTGGGAGGCATTATTTGTCCTCTAATTAATCATTAGATTTATTTCTAATATATGTTAATTGGTTGATGATTAAAGTAGTATTGACGACTGTATGTGCTTTATTCTCTGCTCATAATAGGATGAGTTAAAATGTTCTGGTAGTATGATTTATGTGTCCGCTCTGTAAGAAAATAATCAATCTGCATATATTTATTCCCGTTTACCTATTTCCAGAGGCTCCTGTCGAGGCTTCGATATTGAATCGCTTCGGCGAGGTGGCTGGTCTGAATATCGGGCGTAGATTCAAGGTCCGCGATTGTTCGTGAGACTTTGAGAATACGGTCGTAGGCGCGAGCTGATAACCCCAATTGTTTGGTGGCCGTCTCAATCAACTGAATCCCATCATTGGACAGTTTACAGTATTCATGCACATCTTTTCCGGACATCTGGGCATTGCAGTAAAGATTTCTTTTGTTTTTGAACCGGTCCAGTTGAATTTGTCGGGCGTTGATGACTCGTTCCCGAATCGTTGTAGAAGGTTCCCCGGGGCGGCCACGAGAGAGTTCCTGAACTCGGACTGCCGGAACTTCAATGTGGATGTCAATACGGTCCAACAAGGGTCCGGAGATTCGGGACAGATACCTCTGCACTTGAACAGGATTGCAGGTACATTCCTTGACGGGATCAGTCAAGTGTCCGCAGGGGCAGGGATTCATCGCGGCGACGAGAATGAACTTAGCCGGGAACTCTAATGTCATGGCTGCTCTGGAAATGGTAACCACCCCATCTTCGAGGGGCTGCCGAAGTACCTCAAGGGCGTTTCGATGGAACTCCGGAAGTTCATCGAGGAACAACACTCCGTGATGCGAGAGACTGACTTCACCAGGTCGAGGAATTTGTCCACCACCGATAAGTCCGGCATCACTGACCGTATGATGGGGACTGCGGAATGGACGCGTGGCTACCAGAGACCGTTTGGCGGATACCAGTCCTGCGACGGAATGGATCTTGGTGGTCTCAATAGATTCGTCCAAAGTCATTGGGGGAAGAATCGTCGGGAATCGTTTTGCCAACATGGTCTTACCGGAACCCGGAGGTCCAACCATAATGATGTTGTGCCCTCCGGCGGCCGATATTTCCATGGCGCGCTTGGCATTCTCCTGCCCCCGGACATCGCTGAAATCCACCAGGTATTTTGAGTATTCCTGAAACAGGGAGTTCACATCCAGATTATGCGGAACGATGGTATTTCCTGTCTGAAGGAAATCGGATGCCTGTTGAAGATTCTGGATTCCGTATACCTCCAGTCCCTCAATCACAGCAGCTTCATCGGCGTTTGCAGCCGGAAGGAGGATTCCTGTGAATCCGCTGGCTTTGGCCTTGGTAGCGATGGGGAGGGCTCCCCGAATAGGTCGGAGACTTCCATCTAATGACAACTCCCCTACTAACAAATATTGGTCTAATCGGGTCGCTTTGATTTGATTGGTTAAAACTAACAGTCCCACCGCAATGGGTAAATCAAAAGCGGACCCTTCTTTTTTGATGTCGGCTGGGGCAAGATTGACGGTGACATGACCGTGTGGAAATTCAAAACCGGTGTTCTTGATTGCATGTTTTACACGGTCGCGGCTCTCCTTAACGGCCGCATCAGGTAATCCCACCGTGTTAAAAGAATCAAGCCCCCGTTCAGCTTCGACTTCCACTTCCACCAAATATCCATCTATGCCCATCAGGGCCGAACTGAAGACTTTGGCACTCATGGGGATGAGTTTACCCAAAGAGGTATTAGTTTGTAAAGGGGTTCGTTAGACTTAGCGGGTTTTCTTTTTAAGGGGCTTATGAGTCCTGGCCCACTTCAGCCATGCCTTTGAATCGGTGCCGAAATCCTGACCGGCAATGTTACAGAGTGCCCAGTGAATATTGGACACAACAGACGGCCGTTCATCGGTCAATTCCTTTACCAGTGCCGGAACTGCTTTGGGGTCTTTTTGTTTTCCCAAAGTTTGGGCGGCGGACATCTTCATCATGGCGTCGGGTGATTCCAGGAAGGGCAGGACGGCCTTTGTGATGGATGGGTCTTGGAAATCCCCCAGTACGCCAATCACTCCCAACCGGACATAATCCGTCGTTTCCCGGGAGAGAAGGGAGAGTAATTCGGGAAGAATTTGTTTTGCCTGACCTGACATCCAGACTGCACCGACAGCCCACACTCGGACTTGGGGTTCTGGATGATCGAAAGCTTTAATTAATGCCGGGAATGCGGTCGGTCCATATTTAGCCAGGGCTTTGGCCGCATCCTCCGCCGCATAATGTTCGGAATCTTTGAGAGCCTCAATCAAAGGTTGGATAGCCCGCGGGTCTTTCAAATTTCCGAGGGTATCAATGGCCCGGATACGATCATAGACATAAGGGTTCTCTAACTGCCGAAGCAGAAAATCCAGAGATTGGGTCTCACTGGCACCTGATATCATGGTTAATCCTATTGATAATATGAGAGTGGAAATCCATGTCCGCATAAATCTATTTCAGGCTACAGGCCGGATCGATCCATAATTTGGTGGACAGTTGAATGTAATATCCCGTACCCGTCAATAATTCATTGTTGATTTTTTCTACAAATACGCGGCCGAAATATTGACCCTTCGGGTTAGCTTTGGCTTCGTTGATTTTCCGACTTATCGCGATAGCGACACCTTCCTGAAGTGCGCGTTCAATGGCTCCCTGGCGCAACTCAGTAATATCAGCGGCTTTTAGCTTGGGATTAATACCTTCCATGCCTAAAGAAGGATAGTCGGTAGGATAATCTACGAAAACAGAACTGGAGGGTCCACTGATTTGTACCATGACACGATAACCGACACTGGTTTTTTCTTTGGTCAGGATTTTGATGTTTACATTGGGGAGTTCACCCACCGGCATGATGACGGTCTTTCCACCTTTATAACTCCAACCATATCCTGTTCCTTTGGTGAAAACTTTTCGTAAGGCGTCCACCTTGGCAGCAGTAAGAGCTTTATCATCTTTTCCCTTTTTCGCTCCATAAAGAGGAAACATCCCGAACCCTTCAGCCGTAATACTGGTATTACCGGTCATGGGGAGTTCTTTGTCATGCATTGCCGCCAGGTTTTCTTCCGTGGCATGAGTATCTACTTTTTCGGTGAGTTTAACCGCAGCTTTGTTTTCTACTTTTTCCTGAGCCCGGTATAAATCATCATATTTCTGGCGGGCTTTCAGGTTTTTGGCATTGGCGATCATGGCTTCCTGATAAAATCTCATGGCTTCATCCAACTTGTTACGGCCCTTCATAAAATCGCCCCGGATGATGAGATTGTTGTCTGGAGTATCCATGGTGGTATGCATGACATCTGCCGGATTTAGTTTAATGGTCCCGTTGGCAATTTCAATCACCATGATGGTTGGGGCACTTTGAAGAACGACACAATCAAATTCATTGCCGCTTTTGAGAATGACTTTATCAGCACTGGCCCATGATATCAGGCTGACCGCAGCTAATATAAACAGGATAGACAGTTTTTTCATGACCTTATCTCGCTTCTGATGGATTTAAATCCAATTTCGCTTATGGAAATAATATAACATCCCCACGGATAAAATGACGATAAGAGCTAAAACCAAAATAGGACCATAGACCCAGTCCTGATGAGGTAAGTATTTGAAATTCATCCCATAAAAACTGGCAATCAGGGTCCCGGGCATCATAATCGTAGCAATGATGGTGAGGGTCTTCATCACATCATTGAGTCTGTTGTTTGACACGGACATGTAAATCTCAAGCGCGCTGGTCAGAGATTCCCTGAAGGCATCAATCATATCCATCATCCGGGCCAGATGGTCGTTGATGTCACGGAAATAGGCTTGAGTGGAGGTTTGAATATGGGGGACTTCTCTACGGACCATCTTTTGGATTATTTCCTGTTGAGGATAAATGACCCGGCGGAGAGACATCAGGTCTCGTTTCAGATTGAAAATGTCATTCAGGATATCGGGACCGGGTTTGTTGAAAACAGAATCTTCAATATCATCAATCGAATTATCAAAATGGTTCAGGATAGGGAAATAACTGTCCACCAGATTATCCATCAGCAGGTGTAGAAGGGTGTCCGGCCCATGCGTCAGTATTTCATTTTTCTCCCGACACTGATTCCGGACAAAAGTAATTGTCTTCATGGGCTCATTATGAACAGTCACAATAAAGTTGGAGCCGATAAAAATATCCAGTTCTTTCAATGAGATGGTGGGTGTGGTACTGGCATCATATACGATGCCATGCACGACCAGAAACAGGTAGGATTTGAAGTCTTCCATTTTGGGACGGTTCTGGGGAAATATACAGTCTTCAATCGAGAGGGGATGGAAATGGAATAATTCCATCAGGATATCCAGTTCATCTTCCTCTGGGTCTTCCAAATCAATCCAGGTGAGGGCGCTAGGGTCATCCAGATAGGACTGAATAAATCCAGGGTCTTTCTGGTCCAGTATAAATCCTTTTTCAGGATTGAAAAGCATAACCGTATTCATGAATCCAAACCCCCGGATAAGTGGACGGGCAAGATTACAGGAACTGCCTCGTTAATGGTTATAAGTTAGAAGAATTAACGGATAATTTCAACTGGAAAAATAAGAGTCCGGTTGAGGCGGTCTTTTCCTTGTCAATCCGAAGGGAATTAGTGTATTCTCATTTCTAATATTATTCAGGTAACGGGTCTGTCTTTCCTCTGATTAAATCAAGAGTAAATCAGAGTCTGGCAGAAAACATTTAATTACCGTTATGATATAGATAATGTCACTTTCCATACTATCCGGTAAGGTAAGTGAAAATGGTCCTAAAAGATAGGAGAAATCGTGCGTTTAACGATGGATTTAGTGGAAGATGCTCTGGTGATTCGGGTGGTGGATTTTCCCTTTTCAGAACGGAAGGTCCTGGCACCTGGAATAATCGGAGATTTTGATTTACATCATGAGTTGGTGGGATTGGAAATTGAGGGATACCGGGAACGAATGGTTGCTGCCCAGATGGTGTTGACAGAACCCGTCGTTATCGATAAATAGAAGACAAAAAGGCGGCTGAAGGCCGCCTTTATCTTTATCAGGACAGGATTGGAGGGGACACAATGCACCTGGAAAGACTGATTCGAGTGGGCCGGGGATTGGAACCGGCGGATGTGGTGTTAAAAAACGCCCGGGTGGTGAATGTGTTCTCCGGTGAAATCCAGAATGCGGATGTGGCATTTTGTGAGGATAAAATTGCCGGAGTGGGGCAATATCAGGGATTGAAGGAATACGACCTGAAGGGGAGTTATGTAACTCCCGGATTTATAGATGCCCACATGCATGTGGAATCCTACATGGTGCAGGTGTCGGAGTTTGCCCGGACAGCACTCCCTCTGGGAACGACAGCGATTGTGGCAGACCCCCATGAGATTGCCAATGTCATGGGAACCGATGGGATTGCTTACATCCTCAAATCCTCGAAATATAACCCTTTAAGTGTGTATGTTACTTTGTCCTCCTGTGTACCGGCCAGCCCGTTGGAAACCAGTGGAGCTGAACTGGATGCGATCGACCTGATTGGATTTTTCCAGGATAAATGGGTGTTGGGGCTGGCGGAAGTGATGAATTTTCCGGGAGTCCTGAATGGGGATCCGGAGGTCCTGAATAAGATACGAATTGCGAAAGATAAACAGATTGATGGGCATGCTCCCGGATTAACGGGGCTGGATTTGAATGGATACATTGCTGCCGGAATCAACTCTGATCATGAATGTTCCACAATTGAGGAGGCGGCCGAAAAGCTTCGGCTGGGGATGCACATTATGATTCGGGAAGGGTCGGTTGCCCGTAATTTGAAAGACCTTCTTCCCTTGGTGAATGATTACACCTTATCCCGTATTATGTTTTGTACCGATGACCGGACGCCTTTGGATTTACTGACTCGGGGCCATATCAATTCCATGATACGGGATGCCATATCCTCCGGGATTTCCCCGGTCTGGGCGATTCGGATGGCCACTCTAAACACCGCCCAATATTACAAGTTGAACCGAGTCGGTGGGATTGCTCCGGGGTGGATGGCTGATGTAGTGGTCCTGGATGACTTGGAGAAAATGACACCGAGAATGGTGTTCAAACAGGGGGTACTGGCGGCGGAAGATGGCCAGATGGTATTTCCCGAAACAGCACGCCGCCCGATTCCGTTGCGGGGTTCTGTTAATGTGCAGTGGCTTCGGGAGGAAGATTTCCGGATTCCCGCCGTGGATGGGAAAGACTGTCGGGTGATTCGAGTCATTCCAAAACAGTTGATTACTGTCAGTGAAACAGCCACTCCGAAGGTTGTCGAAGGGATGGTTATTTCAGATATTGACCGGGACCTTTTGAAAATGGTGGTGATTGAACGGCATCATGCAACGGGAAATGTTGGAATGGGGTTGGTTCGTGGATTTGGACTCAAACAGGGAGCAATTGCTTCCTCGGTGGCCCATGACTCACATAACTTGATTGTTATTGGGACGAATGACCATGACATTTTTACGGCCGCTGTGCAATTGGTAAAAATGCAGGGCGGGTTGTGTGCGGTTCGTAACGGGGAAGTCCTGGAATCGTTACCGTTGCCGATTGGCGGCCTGATGAGTGATAAACCGCTGGTGGAAGTATGTGCTTGTCTGGAAAAACTCAAAAATGCGGCTCACTCACTTGGTTGTACCATGGAAGACCCGTATATGCAGATGGCGTTTCTATCCTTACCGGTCATTCCTGATTTAAAACTCACTGACCGGGGTTTGGTGGATGTTTCAAAATTTGAAATAGTTCCCCTGTTTCTGAATTAAAACCATTATTTGACCTTTATACGACCTGAAAGGGACAGTTCTATAATCCTTTCAGGTCGTTTCTTTTTCTTTCGACTCATCCACGGACCATCTCGGACTAACTCCGTGGATTCTTCGTTCTCACTGACGAAGCAGAAACGAACCGGGTCGGTCTAAATCCACAATTTTATGTGATAGTTCCTGTTAGGTAGCCTGAGTTAAAAATGATTGTTGACAGTCCATGATAAAGGGTATAGATTGGTGACAATGACGACTAAAAAAGGGGATTCAACAACTTATGAGGATGATGAAACTATTACTTTGTTTGTTAGTTTTAGTATTGATAACTTCG
>CAZXWN010000010.1:0-90207 GCA_964644695.1 uncultured bacterium | reverse complement strand
AGAAACAGTTACAGGTTCCCTTATTTTTATAGGTGGCGCAATGACACTCTTGTTGTCCGGTCATGTTCATCATGTTGTTTTTCCCCGAAGTTTATTTACCGTTCAGTTGGCGGCCGTCTCTGATAAATTCCACAAAAATATCTTCCAGACTCATATCGACAACTTCCAGATAAGATGGATTCAGTGCCTTGATTTTGTTCAAGACGTCTTCCACCGGGGTTCTGACAACGACTTCCATCCGTTCTTTTTCCCGGATAGTTCGGAGAATGTCTTTATGTTCCGGGATTTCCTGACCGGCTTCCAACCGGACCAGGATTTTCTTCAGTGAATTGACCATCTGATTTTTTTCCGAATAGGCCACCAGTTTCCCCTTACAGAGGATTCCCACGGTATCGGCCAGCCGTTCAATGTCATCCAATAAATGGGAGGAGAAAAACACCGTAGTCCCATAATCAGCACAATAGGCCACCAGCCGTTCCAGGATTTCACGACGGACCATCGGGTCCAGTCCGGAAGTCGGTTCATCCAATATCAACAGTTCGGGACGGGATGCCAGGGCGCCCAGCAGGGCCAGCTTCGCACCCTGACCGCGGGAGAGGGATTTCACCTTTTGATTCGGGTCCAGGTCAAAATCCTTCAGGAGTTCCTGGGCAAGGTCTTCTTTCCATTGCGGATAAAGTCCCCGGTTAAAATCCAGGTTCTCTTTCACCTTCATCCAGCCATACATGTGGCGGTCTTCGGACACATATCCAAACTGCTGTTTGACGGCCACTTCTTCTTCCAGAGGATCCATCCCCATGACCCGGACAATTCCTGAAGTAGGACGGAGTAATCCAACCAATGCGCGGATGGTTGTGGTCTTCCCGGCACCATTCTCTCCCAGAAATCCGAAGACTTCTCCTTTTTTCAAGGTCAGATTCAGGCGGTCAACGGCCGTCTTTTTCCCATACATTTTCGTGAAGTTGTTGATTTCGATCATCTGATTGTTCTCTGTCATTTTCTTTCCTCCCGGTCTTTATCTGTATCAGCTATGATTTGTTTTATTTCCTGAGCTATCTCTGCTTTACTGAATTGAAGCCGAAGTCCCGTATCAATTGCCTCCTGCAAAGCCGCCTTTAACAACAACAGTCGTTCTTTATCCTTGATAGATTGTTTACGCGCCGCGACAAAGGTTCCTTCCCCTCGTTTGACATAAAGGACCCCTTCCCGTTCCAGTTCCTGATAGGCACGGGCGACAGTGTTGGCATTGACCCGCAATTCTACCGCCAGTTCCCTCCATGAAGGCAGTTTCTCATCCTCCACCAGCCTGCCGTTTAATACGCCATACCGGATCCCATCCATGATTTGTTGAAAGATACTAATAGGACTGTCAGGTTTTATTTCGATATACATGCCTTCACCTCATACCGCGGTAGCGGTCTTTGTTCTCCGGGTTATCGTCTCGTCTCGATTTCATTTATATTCTCTGTGTTCTTCTCTGATGTCTGTTTTTCGGTCCCGGCACCATATACCTATCAATTCGGTGCACTAGTCCACTATATCACTAACGTTATAACCGTCAAGTATTTTTGTAAAATATTTTTTCTACCCCCGCTTAACCTATGAATATCAACAGTTTATCTCTTGACCAAAAGATAATCATTTTCCATCGATTCCCCACCCTCACCCCTTGACACCCCTGTCCACTCCGCCTCCTGAAACGAACCAGATACGAATCGGGTACGACTCTCACCCTAAAAAAACATCCCCCGACTGTTTCAGATAATTCCCCTTAAATCTTATCCCCCACCCCATCCCCGTGAACTCCTCCGTAAATCCCCCGTTCAGCCCGTATTTTTGCCCCTATTTTCCAGGAAAGGTGGAGTTTTTCAGCCGAGAGGGTCCGCCCTTTCAGAGCTATAGGTCTTATAAGTCCCATAGGTCCGATAAGTCCCATGAACCCATTTATCCATTCTTTGCTCTTGGTTTTGTTACTTAGACTCCCCGCCTTTTCAAGGAGGGGTCCGGCAAAGCCGGGGGGTGGTTAGACCTATGACCTGACAATCTCACTCCCCAATATGTCATTCCTGCGAAAGCAGGAACCCAAAAACGACTTTTCCCAAAAAGAGGCGAACCTAAATCAAGTAAAACATTAAATAATTAGACCCTTGATAAATTAATCAACATAAACTATGTTTATCGTTGATTTATGAACTTTTATGGATTTTGTTTTCATTTTTAAGTTTTATCCCATTAATAGAAGCGAGACAGCTGACTTTCCCATTTTTATACTGTACTCCATTTGCATTAAATCTTTCTGCACTCGCCGAAATATATGCCTGTTTCCTTGCTCGCGTTAATCCTACATAGAATACGCATAAATCATCTAATATCTGGTTTTTCATTTCCTCCGGAATATTATCTGGTAATCGGCAACACTTCGAAGTTTCTATATCCTTACTGGGACACTTTTTGCAGGAACTAAAAGTCAGTACCCATTGCTCTACATCAGCAAGAATTACATAATCCCATTCAAGACCTTTAGCACCATGTATTGTAGAAAGAATCACCTGAGAATCGACATATTCCATAGCTTGTTTAAGTTGTCTATTTTCAAAGATATCTATAATCAGATTATATTTCTCCTCTATCGGCAAGTCTGAATAATCGGTAGATACTTTTTCTATAAGCGCATCAAGCAGTCGGAGCAAAGACGTATTTGTTTTGTTACTGTCTGAACAGTATTTCTCTCTCATGTTATCAGCAAATACTGTCAAGGATCTTTTATTAATACTTTTAGTCTTACTAAACTTTTTTGAAAAAAGGATAAGACATTCATTATGGAAATTCACATAATCTGGATCTTCATCGGTAAACATACCGTAAAAATATGACACTTCACTCTGTTTGAGCTGCTCTTCTATTATTTCAGCACCTCGGCTACGCATCCTGAAGAGGATTGCAATTCTATCCTTACTTCCGCTTATCACCTCATTTACTTTTCCTGCCACTTGTATAGCTTCCGACTCCTGTGTTTCCCCCCCCAATACTGGCAACATTGCAGTTTCAGACACCGTAGGTGCAAAGCAATAGGCCGCGTTCAACCTAATGTTAGCATCCAGCTTGAGCATCTCAGGATTGTTACAGAAACGATAGTTCTTACCAAGGGTAATTTTACACATTTTGTACTTACCTGCTGCTATAGCCATAATATCAGGCAAAGCGCCAATAAAACCATAAATTCTCTGCAATGAATCACCAAGAAATACCAGTTTAGTCTCAACGGTAATAAGTGATTCGAGCAGTTGCCAAGCAATGCAGTTCGTATCTTGAAATTCATCGACTACTATGACAGGATAATATCCTTGATAAAATTTTCTAACCTCTGGAAAACGCTCAAAAATCTCCAACACAAACAAAATCACTGCGTTATGAGTAATATAATCTTGAGGAAGCAGTTTGCTGATAATAGTACGATTATATGTTTGGATAGTTTCCTTTTCAGGGATGTGGGCTCCTTCAATAGATTGCTTTATATTGAAAATGGCATTTTCTTCGGGTTTAGTAAAAATGGTTTCTAATCCATTTGTTTTAAAAATATTTTTATCATCAATCGCCCTAAACAGGTTTACGTCTTTTCTCAAGGCATCAGCAATAAGATAGCCATACTTTCTAAGTACCCCCTTGCAAAACCCATGATAATTCGTAATAGTCACTTTTTCGCTTATAGATATGGGGCTGTTACGCGCTCCTAATAAACCGGGTAATTTTTCAGCCACCTCACGTTTTACTTTCAATGCGGCATTTACGCTGAACGTCAGTCCTAAAATGCGCTTAGGGTTAGGAACACCGCCGGTGGCAAAAAGGTAAGCGATACGACTTATCATCGTAGTTGTTTTTCCATAACCAGCAGGAGCTTCAACAATCAATCGTGGATTATCGGAGAAAATAACTTCTAGCTGTTTTTCATCTCCTTCGTGTTGAATCGAAATTTTCTCTTTAATTTTAGAAGAATCAGCATCATTCATTCGAAGCAATCTCCTGTGCCTTACGGATAGCCTTGGCATAGCAGTCAGGAATTAGGTCGGCAGGAATCGCCTCCCCGATGATTCTACCCAGAAGAATCCCTTTCTTCGCCATGAACCAGGTGGCATACATCCGAGTAAATTCTTCTTCATCATCTTCGTTAACTTCTGATAGCTTCTTAGGAGTATAGCCGTTTAAGTCAACACCCATCTTCTTGAAGCGCTTTCGAACAAAATCAGCATCCAAGGTAATGGAGGCTGCCTTGGAATCCACGTCTTGGGCAATTTGTTTTATCAAGTCTTTACGGTTATTTTGGGATAGGTGTTTTACAATTTCAATCTCAAAGCAGGGTTCTTTTGTGAAAAAATCGTTTTGGGTTGGACTCTTCCCCGATTCTACATCACTATCATAAATTGCTACACTTGGTATAGCAAAGGCATGTAGTAAATCTCGAATATGTTCTATTGAGCTTTCTCCCCTGGCATTGAGAACACATATACCGTAATCATCTAACGGAATCCCCATTTTATCAGCAAAAGCGTGTATACATCCATACTCCGTTTCACCTTCTATCAACACCGCACATTTAGCATAGAATGCCTCTTTTATTTCAGGGAAGCGCATAATTAAGTGTTTTTCGTATTCGGGCCGGATACTCAATCTATGGTCAGCACCATTGATTACAGATGTTTTATCACTGTTCTTGTAGAACCTAATGAGGTTTCTATAATTGCCGATCAGAGCGTCTGTTGAATGTGTGACAATGATAAGCTGCCCATCAATGCCATCAATCTCAAAACACTGTTTTAAGAGTTCTTTAAATTCTGAATCTTTGTTTTTCAGAATACGCTTATAGTAACTTATAAGTGACCTTTGCAGATATGGGTGCAAATGTACTTCCGGCTCATCAATAGATAGCATGAGGGGTAGCAACTTTTCGCCATTATCATTTGTGTAAAGCAATTCTTCAAAAAGTGTGGATTTACTTTTATATAATTCCATTATCTGACACAAAATATTGATAGAAGCCATACTCATAAACTGAACGCCACTTCCAGTAGAAGCCATTTTTCGTTCACCATCTGAAAGATAGAACAAGCTAGTTAACATATCTATTGGATTTGAGGCAATTGTAGCCTTAATAGAATAATCACGAAAACTTTTTATTTTTTCCAGATGTTGATTGACGAAGGTTAGTAAATGACCCACTTGCTCATCATTTAGGAAGGCAGGTTTTTCAGCGCTATCGGTAATGAACCTCTCAATTATGCCGTTCATGAGTAGTCCTGCGCCTGTCTGTGTATCTAGACGTAATTCTTTGCTTGGAACAGAGGTGGTCTCATATCTAAGGTAATTGATTTTCCTGATAACCCTTAGCGAGATGCTTTCATTCGTATCTATACAAGTGACTGTAGGATACGCTTCCTTAACATCTTGTCGATAGTCGATTCTCAACAATGAAGAATTGTCGGGTGAAAAGTTATCGCCGAAAAATCCTTGTTCATTCGATAGTAGTTTGATTGTCATTTCAACAATAATCTGTTTTTCCGCATCATAGAAATCCTTATCTTCAAAAGCCTTACCATTACAAACAGTATTCAAAAGAGCCAGAAGATTACTTTTACCTAGGTTGTTTTCTCCTATGATGTAGCTGCACTCGGGATTAAAACAGATATCTACTCCGTCAATGTTTCTATAGTTCAAAACTTTTACATTAAGAATTTGCAAAGCACACCTCCCATTAACTTGTGCCTAAAACCCCATTTTAAATAGTTTCATTTTTTCTGCACCATGGCGTAAATATATCATTAATTAGCGTTAATTTATAGGTATTAATATGAGACTACCTTATTTATTGGACAAACCGACAGGCATTTACTATGTCACTAACGGGAAAAATGTAAATGGAATAAGAAGTAATGTAATTGAGGATGTGAATTATAAAAATAGAGAGAGTCAGATATCTCTTGGTCCTGCCCTTAGGCTCCCCTCCTTTTCAAGGAGGGGTGGCGTTCCTCAGCCGGGGTGGTTAGTTCTTCCCAATCTTTCCTGTCTTATTCCTATCGGACCCATAGGACCTATAAGACCCATTGGACCTATAACTCTCCAATAACGCCCCAATCAAACAAGAGATAAGTGGATTCTATCGGTTCTGTGACAGAGATTTGATAGTAGCAATAGCCTCTTTTTCGCGGACCAGCCACCGGTAACAAGCCGCCCGGGTACAAAAGATGATCGGCTCAAATATGGCATACGAAAAGAAGGTCCCTAACAAACTCAAAATACCGTACCAGCTGTTTTTACTCAGGATAGCCGTACTGTTTTCAAAAGCTTTCACCAACTCCTGAGAATTATCAAGCCGTGTATGGGAATTGTATGGGATGAGATAAAAGGTGAGAATGATCACCGGAAGATACGGCAATGCCCGTAAAAACCACAAACTGACTTCCATCCAGAATAAATCCCACTTCCGGCCATAAGTCAGTTTGTCGCTGTTCTGAAATGCCTCAACAAACCCTGTTTCCTTGTCCAGCACCGCTAATCGTGCCTGTCCAAACCGGATCCCCAGATAAATACCTGGTATCAAAAACAGTGTCAGTCCTGATATGACCGCTATGGAGAAGACAAAGGTGGCCATGACCAGTGGGAAATAGTGTTTAAATCCATAAAAGAAGTCTTTTCGAACCGCCAGTTTCCCCTGTACTCTCCGAGTCAGGACAAACTGTACCCCCATCATAACGACCTGCTCCACCATCAGGAGAAAGACAAGCAAACCTGCCACACCGCCGACACCCGCCGCCAATACCCGTAAAATACTTACCAGAACAATAAACGCCATTCCCTCATACACCAGCCGGGAATTCGTTCTATATAACCGCCACCCCTCCGCGTACCAATGGGAGAGAATATCCGATTCATCAAGTTTTATCATAAAAAATCTATCATCCAGTCTTCGAAAGGTATCCAAACTATCCTTATTCATTATAAATGATTTAAGTCTTCTTTCGTTGGGCTTCACTGTTGGTTATAATGAGGTTTGAATAATTGCCTTCCCTGGAGGACGGAATATGAACCGGATTCGCTCTGGTCTGTTTTTTTTACTGTTGTTGGGATTCTCTCTGGTCTATGGTGTGGATAAAGGAACCGATTTATCTGGAACATGGAAATTCATTCCCTGGAACGACTCTCGGCCTTCCCTGTCTTTTATGACCGCGGCTCCTAATACCTATACCGTTGAAACCGTCACTCTCCCTGAAACAAAGAAACTCCTCCGGTCCGGATGGTATGAAACCACCTTCCCGGTCCCTGCTGTCTCCAAACAGGAATCCGAATATCTGGCGATGGAACTCACCATCGGGCAGGTTGTGGGAAATTACCAGGTCTATGTAAATGGACATCCCGTCGGAGTCTTGAAAGGGTATGGAATTACCTCGAAAGGCCGTCCCCAAAGTTTCGTCTTATATCCTCCGGTCCTTAAATTCGGTGCCGAAAACCGATTATCTATCTTTGTCGAGGGATATGGCGGGGGTAAGGGTATAGGAGTCATCGGACCCGTCCTGGCTCTCTCTCCTTTGGGTGATTATGCCCTCCGGAAACTGCAATCCCAGTTCGAGAATACCGTTTCTGATTATCTGGGGAAAATCCCCGGAGCTGATGATAATAAGAGTAAACCCGCCAAAGCCTGGCGGAAAATACAGGATTTGATTCGCGATAGCCGGGAAGCCCTGAACCAGCGGCAATGGAATAAATCCGCCGCAATTATTAAAAACCTCGAAGAACAACTCCCCAAAGTCATGGCTGACTCCAACCTTTATTGGAAGAAACGGCTGACACCCGGCCAATCCGATATAAAAATAGATTCGGGATATACTCCAGCCCGCCCGTCTTTCGGGATCCTCGGCAGATTGTATGAAGACAGTCTCCTCCTGGTTGATTCCAATCCCTCAGGATTTACCCTTCCTTATGGTCCCCGCGCCCCCTATACCGTTCAATACCAGGGCATCACTCCAGAAAACATTACCCTGTCCCGTATGAACTGGGTCACTAAAACCATGGTTATTGAAGGGACTCGAGATAATAAACCTGTCTCTTATGAATTAACTCACTCCGCCGTCTTTCCGGGTGTGATGTTAAAAGTCAATGATACGGAGTTTAGTTTCACCCTGACAAATGCCTCCAGTACCGGTCCTGATCGTCTGGGAGTCGTCGGTAAACTTAAAGGAAGCCGGGCTGTCCCCCTCTATAATACAGACGGACTCCTGATTCCCGGGATTTTGACTGACCCGGACCGTGGCGTTGCCCAACTGGATCGGAACTGGATACTGTTCTGGAACGCAGGAGATCCAGACCCCCGCCCCTTACAAGTCATCTTTGAATACCCTCCCTCGGAAATTCTGTTCAAGACAAATGCTGCAGGCCAGACCGTCATCAAATTCAAGGCCATGGGTCCGAAAGCAAATAAAAGGGAAATGCTGGGCCGTATCGTCTTCATGTATCCCTTCGGGATAGATTCCCCGGTGAAAAATGGCTATTCATTGAGGGGGGAATCGCTTCCCTCCCCAGTCGTAGAAGCCTGTAATATGTGGGGGTATTCCGCCATGAACTTCCCCATTGACCTCCGGGAATATTACAAAGTCGATGAAGCAAAAGGTGTCGTTCATATCCTGGACCAGTATGAATATCAAGTGTTGGAAGATGGTTTTAACCGGGGAAGAATGACCCTGGCCCCAATCCCTCCCGTCCTGTCACAGGCCTTGATTCATGGGTATCCCGTGAAAGTTTCTGCTCAGAATGTCCAGTCATTTTCAACCACGGTGCAATATGGCCGCGTCCTGCCGGGCCTGAATATGCCCCTGTACACCAAGTTTGGAGAATATGGTTGTTTCATTGGACCCACCCGGTTGGAATATACCCTGCCCCTCCCCAGTCTGGAAGAACAAAAAATCACTAAACCAGAAGCTATTGACCCCTGGCTGGCACAATTAATAAATGAATCCGTCACTGATTTGGGGTATCCCACCGGACCTACAGGGATTGACCGGGTCTATAAGGGAAACACTCAAGCCTGGATGGCCTGGGACTTCCTCGATAAATCAAACCAGGACCGGCTCATGAAATCTTCCCAAACTGCCGGCCGTCAGGCACTCCATGAGGATGTCTGGACTGTTGATGTGGAACCCTTCACAGGCAGTGAATATTACTGGACCTACTTCCTTGAAGGCCCCTATTACGGAGTGTATGATGTCGATTGGGGGAATGGCCTGACTCTATATGGCCTCCAGAAGGAAGCCAGTATCCGCAACGATTGGGCTTATATCCACTCCAATTGGCCTCAAATCAAGAAGGTTTATCAGTGGTTCCCGCTGGCTGACAGTTGGATATGGATGTCCAGTGTGAATGCGGACCACGGTCATGGAACTGGCTCTGGGGATTGTCTCTGTGCGGCTTATGCCGGGTCCCTGGCAATGGCACGGATGGCAGGTAAAGAGTCTGACGAGGCGGCACGAAATGAAGCCTTATATATTGCTGCCAAGACTGCGGTCCCGGTCCTGTCCCGGTTCTGGCTCAAAGATTACGCCGATAACCGGGGAATGTTATCTCCCGGGGCTTATCCTATCGGGTATTTTGAAGATGAAGGCGTCTTGACGGTTTCCTCTACCGATGACCCCTGGTATATGACCTCTATGATTTCGGGAAATGGTGTAGAACCTGAGGTTTTTGACCTGTACCTGAAATATGCGCCCGACTCCCTGAAATCCTATGAAAAAGACTTTGACCGGTTCTATCCCCACTGGTACGACGGTCAATATAAATACAACCGAAAGTTTACCTATCCTGATAATTCCGGGTACACCACCTTACCTCATATATACAGCCGATACCGGCTCGGGTATCCCCGAGAACAAATCATGGAATACCTCAGGAAAGCCTCTACTACCCGGAAGATGTGGTGGGTAGCGCCTAATGTTCTTTCGGAGATTGCTGCCGATGCCAAACCTCAACCCATTTTGGAACCAACCGAATCTAAAGGAGATCTCCTATGAAATGGTGGATAATAACGATTCTCTCACTGGGTCTGTTTACTCAGCTGTTCGCTGAATCCAATGAAATGGGGATTACTCAAAAAGTAACGGTTGATTTGAATCATCGGAGCCAGTTAAAAGAATCTCCCGGAAACTGGTTAGGTCCGAATGACCTGTCTGCTCAGATATTCTTGAGTTATGACACCTCCGCTTTGAAGGTGTCCGCTCAAGTCAAAGACAATAAACCTCTCCATAACCCGCGCAGTCCTGTCATCAATGCGCCCTGGTGGAAACTTAAATATGATGGAGATGCTATCCTCCTGACTCTGACACAAGACACACTCACCGTTCGGGTGCTGCTCTATCCGGGAATGTATGGCGTATCTCCAGCCGTTTATTTCCAACCCGACGGGAAATCAGGATATCAAATAATTAAAGACGCTAAAATTGAGGCCAGCTACCGCTCCGATGTGTCTGGATATAGTCTGTCCGGGGAAATCCCTGTCACTGCACTGGGTCTTAAAGTAAAACCCTTGACCCTTGAGTTGGAATTGTTTGATTCTGACGGACCGGCCCGGACAGTCAAGAGCATGAAAAACAAACCACTGACCCTGAATCTGGGGACCTTTTTCTAACATAAAACTACACCTATTGAATGGTATAATGATGTTTTGATTTTATTGTATATTTTCAGGGAACGTTTTCAGGAATTCAGGGCCTGAATAGACTTGTTACGGCATATTGCCGGAAGGAGTGATACGGTATGCAGGTAAAATCTTTTATCAGCCGAGGCATCCTGGCTGTCATCTTTATATTATCCGTCACTTGTGCAATGGCCGCTGTAAAAGAGTTCCGGGGAGTCTGGCTTCGGCCTGCCGGCGATGATACGGCTGTCATCAAAGCTCTGGATGACCTCAAACAAGCCAATATCAATGTCATCTTTGTAGAGACTTTCTACACAGGCTATACCATTTATCCCTCCAATGTCTTTGAACAACGGCCTGAATTTGTCGGAGGAGACCGCCTGAAACTGATTATTACCGAAGCCCATAAGCGTAACATCGAAGTTCATGCCTGGTTTCACACTCTGTTTTGGTGGTATGGTGAGAAAGATGCCGGTCCGATCCTGACTAAGAATCCAGACTGGATTGATTATGGAAAGAATGGGAAAACAACCCGGGAAACAGAAATGAACTACTGGTATGTAAATCCCTCCGTTCCTGAAGTCCGGAAGAAACTTAACTCACTGGTTCAGGAAGTCACCCAGAAGTATGATGTTGATGGTGTCCATTTCGACTACATCCGCTATGCCGCCAATGGGGATTCCTGGGGATTTGGGTATAACCAGACCGCGATGAATAAGTTCCGAAGAAAATATAAAATCAATCCCAACGTCCTGGACCCTGCGATTACTCCAGATGCCTGGGATTTATGGAATACCTTCCGCGAAGATCAATTAACGGAACTCGTAGGCGAATTATCCAAAACAGCTAAAAAAAACCGTAGTAAATGCAAAGTCTCCGCGGCTGTATTCCCTGATTATTACAATGAGCGATACACCAACAGTAAAATGCAGAACTATCAGGATTGGTGCCAAAAAGGATACCTGAACTTCCTGACTCCCATGTGTTATTCTTACGCCATTGACGGCATCGTAAAGGAAATCCAGATTGCCCGGGAACATACAGGAAACACTCCGATTTATCCCGGACTGGCGGCCCGTAAAGGCACCCCACATCCTGATTTCCCCACTCAAATTGAACTGGTTAGAAAAGAAAATCCAGCCGGACACTCTCTGTTTGCTTATAACTGGATGGTGACTTACCCCGGCCTGTTTGAAGAACTGGGCAAAGGGTTATATAAGGATTCCGCCATAGCCTGGTAATAACAATTTAGTCTTTATTCATCTTTCTACATACAAGGAGAACTACCGTTTTATGGAAATAATGATGGGTTCAATACTCATTGGAATCTTCCTGGTGATGATGATTCTAATGTACCTCAACAAAATCTCAGCGTTGCTGGCTCTACCGATCATGGCGATTGCTTTCACCGTTGTCGCCGGGATCCCCAATATTCCCTGGCAGGATATCAATAGTAAATATGCTGCTGCCAAAGTGGAGTCCGTCACCATCTCCCAGCAATGGCAGGCTTACACTCAGGTCGAACAGCAAAAAGGAAATATGATTGGTGTTATAACAGCCAAGTGGGCGGCCTTCAAGGCAAAATTCAATCCATGGTTCTATCTGAGAGATACTCTGGCCGGTTCGAATCTCCTGAAAGTCGTTCTCTATGAAGGTTCATTACGGTTACATGAAGCCTATACTCTGGCTTTCTTCGGCGGTATGCTGGCAATCTTTGTCCGCAAGAAGGGGATTGCAGAAGCGGTCATCCGGGTGGCAGCTGAACTCGCAGGTGATAAACCTATCATCGTCTCTACCGTCTTATTGTTGGTCTGTGCCTTGTTATTTATTACTCTGGGTGGATTAGGTGCCATCATCATGATTGGGTCTATCATCTTTCCCATCATGTTATCTCTGGGTGTTCCAGCGCATGTTGCCGCAGGCGTCATGTTGATTGGTCTGTGTACCGGCGGTTCATTGAATCCCCAGGCCTGGGTATTCTATAAAGATGCTCTGGGTGTCCCGACGGATGTAACGGGCGGATTTGCTGTTAAGATGGCTCTGTTATATCTCGCGATAGGGATTGTTTATATCATCATTAATGTGAAGTTCGGGTCTATGGGCCGATACTGGGCCGCGCCAGCTCCAAGTGATAATGAAGCGGCTCCCGCCAGAAAAATAAACTTCCTGGGTATCCTGACCCCCCTGATTCCTCTGTTCCTGATTTTAGTATTAGGATGGTCTCCCTTCCCCTCATTCATTGGTGGTTTGATTTGGGGTCTTATCTTCACCTGGGAAAAGAATCAGGTCAAAATATTCAGCCAATCCCTTTTTGAAGGGGCGGAATCTGTCATGCCTGCCGTCCTGCTCATGATTGGCATTGGTATGTTACTCAAAGCGGTTACTCTCCCCGAAGTTTCCATGTATCTGAAACCTTTGTTGGAAGGAATCATCCCAACGACACCGATTGCCTATATTGTAACTTTCACCTTATTTGCGCCATTGGCATTATATCGGGGTCCACTGAATGTCTGGGGAATGGGTTCAGGTCTGGCGGGTATCATGCTAGCCACCGGAAAACTCCCACCACAAGCCATCATGGCCATGCTGGTATCTGTGGGTGCTATCCAGGGTGTCTGTGATCCAACGAATACCCATAATGTCTGGATTGCCGGTTACCTTGGAATTGATGTCATCAGCATTACTAAAAAACTGATTGCTTACATCTGGGTGTTAGCGATGCTTGGATTAGTCATCGCCGCCTATTCTTACCTGTAAGATTATCTCTGTCTCATACAAAAAGCCGGGTTCATTTGAACCCGGCTTTTATATTTCATAGATGATTTGATAGTTACTATTTCACTAAAGATTCAAATCCTCGTTTTGAAAGTACTGTATATATCACGGATGCGGAAACCAGGCTGACCGCCAAAGCAATCATTCCATACAGGCTGTTTCCTAATATCAGATAACCTACTCCGAATAACACGGAATAGACCATTACTATTCCGGAAATCCAGCAGGCAAAAAGTCCCGGATATCCTGTATCACCTTTGACTTGAGGCAGTTGTTTTGCAATAGGTTTCCAGCCAATCCCTCCCGGATGGACCTGAGTATAAAACTCTATCAACTTCTGGTTATCAGAAGGTTTCGTCAGATAAGTCACAATCAACCAACACACAGTAGTGATGGGAACAATATAATACAGATTTTCTGGAGCACTGATATTCCTGTTTTGTGTCCAGGCATACACAAACAAGGGGACAATCATGGCGGTGATTTCACTCCAGGCATTGATACGCCACCAGAACCAGCGGAGAATCAACACCATTCCGATTCCGGCAGAAGCACCCAGCAGGAAGTTCCATGCGCCACTGATTGAATCCATAAACGGCATAATGACCAGGGAGATGCCCATCAAAAATAAAGTCGCTGCTCGTGAAACCCAGACAGCCTTCTTCTCATCATTTGATTTATCAAAGAACCGCTTATAAAAATCATTTACGATATACGAAGCACCCCAGTTGAGCTGAGTCGCAATAGTGGACATATAAGCCGCAAAGAATGCCGCAACCAATACACCCTTTAATCCGACAGGAAGATGATCTCGCATGGCATAAACAAAACCCATTCGG
Source organism: uncultured bacterium (assembly GCA_964644695.1). Taxonomy (GTDB): domain Bacteria; phylum UBP4; class UBA4092; order UBA4092; family UBA4092; genus CAZXWN01. Next base: position 75,921 of record CAZXWN010000010.1, on the reverse strand, counting down.
TCATCCGGTAACTGCGGATAGAATATCAATGATGCCAATGCCACCAGGATCCATGGCCAGGGACGAACACAGTAATGAGCTATTTGAAACCACAAGGTAGCAAACAATGAGTGTTTTTCATCCTTGGCAGACATCATCCGCTGGGCAATATATCCACCGCCACCGGGTTCCGCACCAGGATACCAGGAAGACCACCACTGAATCGCCACCCAGGCAAAGAAGGTACTAAAAGTAATCGCCAGCATTCCCGGCTGCGCAAAAGAACCGTTCCCCTGACCTACGATGGGGGTGAACTTCAAAACGCCTGGGTGTGATACTTGGAGTTTACTGACCAGCCCCGATAATCCGCCAATCGCTGGATTAGTCACAACGATTACTGCCAGGATAATGCATCCCCCCATTGCCAGACAGAACTGGAAAGCGTCTGTTACAGAGACTCCCCATAATCCGGAAATGGCAGAATATATCGCCGTAATAATTAATGCAGCACCTACATAAAAATACACATCTTGTTTTGGAATTCCAAACATCCCTTCCAAAATAGAGGCCATTGCCAGATTCACCCATCCAAGAACGACACAGTTCATCAGAATACCGAGATACAGTGCCCTGAATCCCCGAAGAAATGCCGCGGGTTTTCCAGAATATCGGATTTCTACAAATTCCACATCCGTCATAATACCGGCACGCCGCCATAACCGAGCAAAGAAGAAAACTGTCAGCATCCCTCCAAATAAGGCGTTCCACCACAGCCAGTTTCCAGCAATACCATTTTTCCGGACTAATTCGGTAACAGCCAGGGGAGTATCCGCCGCAAAAGTAGTCGCTACCATCGTTGTTCCAGCAAGCCACCAGGGTAGATTTCGCCCTGACAGGAAAAACTCCTGAGTGCTGGACCCTGCCCGCTTGGCATAGTAAATCCCAATTGCCGCACTTAAAATAAAATACAGTCCAATTATGGACCAATCAAGTAATTGCATAACCCTGTATATCTCCTTTCATTACACCTTTATAAAGTTATATATAAATCTTTGAAAATTCTAATGTTTTCAATCTCATTCGTCCAACAAAAAAAATCCGTCCCAGTATCAAATTCAGGTGGGACGGAATATATATTTAGTTTTTGGTTAATTATTTTCGTTTAATGTATTTCCCCATCCAGATTCGGGCCCTGTCCAAATAGATGAAATAAACGGGAGTGATATACAGTGTCAGCAGTTGCGACACCATTAAACCACCTACTACCGCCAACCCCAAAGGACGCCGGGATTCAGCACCAGCACCCAAGCCTAAAGCAATAGGCAGGGTTCCCATCAATGCCGCCATAGTGGTCATCATGATAGGTCTGAATCGAACCAAACAACCCTGATAGATAGATTCTTCTGGAGACTTATGGTCTTTTCTCTGAGCATCTAATGCAAAGTCGATCATCATAATGGCATTCTTCTTTACCAATCCAACCAACATGATAATACCTACAAAAGCATAGATGTTCAGATCTGTCTTAAAGAGCAGTAATGTGAGCAATGCCCCTAATCCCGCCGAAGGAAGTCCAGACAAGATAGTCACAGGGTGAACAAAGCTCTCATATAATATGCCTAAAATCATATAGATGACCAGCACAGCCATTATCAATAACACCCCCATACCCTTCATGGAAGTCTGGAACGCCTGGGCTGTTCCCTGGAAACTATACTGAACCGTTGAGGGTAAAGTTTCCCCGGTCACTTTATCAACTTCGTCCAAAGCTTCACTTAACGATACACCCGACTTAATGTTAAATGACAGGGTAACCGATGGGATTTGTCCGGAATGATTCACGGATAACGGTCCTACCGTATTACTGTACTTTGCTACGGCACTCAGAGGAACCATTTTCCCTGAGTCTGAAAGAATATGAAGCCAGGTCAAAGCACCAATATCGGATTGGTATTCAGGGTCTAATTCCATAATGACTGAATAATCGTTATTAGGCGCATAGATAGTCGAGACCTGACGCGACCCATACATATAATAAAGGGTTTCTTCAATCTTACGGGGAGAAACTCCCAACGCGGCAGCTTTATCCCTGTCAATATCAATGGTTATTTGTGGATTTTTTAATTGCAGATTACTGCTCACATCCTGTAAATTATTCATTTCTTTTAATCGGAATTCCAGCGCAGACGCCTCACGATATAGCTCATCTGTATCAGGCGTTTGAAGGGTCAGCTGATAAAGACTGTTGGCAGACCGTCCCCCTAGATTGATGGCGGGTGGATTTCGGAGGAAGACTTTGATTCCGGGGATAGCTTCCAGTTTAGGACGTAATTGTTCAATGACTTGTTCCGGAGTGTCTTTCCTTACATCTCTGGGTTTCAGTCGGATGTTTAACATCCCTGTACCCTTAGAGCCTACCGATGACATAAAATCATCTACATTAGGATTTTTCTTAATAATCTCCACAACTGCCTTTTGATTCTTTACCATGGCGTCAAATGAGATACCCTGAGCAGCTTCTGTGCTACCTTGAATTTGGCCGTTATCCTGGCTGGGAATAAATCCTTTTGGAACAATCATAAACAGCCAGATGGTTATTCCAAATAACACAAACGATTGAAGTAATACCAAAAATTTGTGTTTCAATACCCACTTCAAAGTCACATCATAAAGATTTAAGAATCCCTGAAAACCCGCTTCCGTTACCTTATAAACTAAACCATGTCTTCGTTCCGCCTCCGGTTTCAGGAAACGGCTGCACAACATGGGCGTTAGTGTTAACGAGATAAATCCCGATACCAAAATAGCAGCGGCAATGGTTACGGCAAACTCCTGAAATAACCGCCCGACAATACCTCCCATAAAAAGAACGGGAATAAAAACCGCCGCCAGCGAAAGAGTCATGGATAGAATGGTAAATCCAATCTCCTTTGACCCGGTCAATGCCGCCGTATGGACATCCTCACCCTGTTCCATATGACGAACAATGTTCTCAAGCATGACAATGGCATCATCCACCACAAAGCCCACCGAAAGCGTTATGGCCATCAGTGACAGGTTATCCAGGTTATACCCCATCAAGTACATAACCGCAAAAGTACCGGATATGGACATGGGTAATGCTAAACTCGGAATTATTGTTGCGGAAATGTTTTTCAGAAACAGGAAAATGACCAAAATAACCAGACAAATTGTCAGAACTAAAGTAAATTTAACATCATGGACTGACTCTTTGATAGGCTGAGACCGGTCATATAAAACACCCAATTTCACAGAGGCTGGTAACTGTTCCTGGAATGACGGTATCAGCGCCCGGATAGATTCAACAACTTCAACCGTATTAGTTCCCGGCTGTTTCTGGATTGCCAAAACCATAGCCCGCTGATCACCCAGCCATGCCGCTGATTTATCATTCTCAACACTGTCATATACGTTTGCCAGTTCTTCAAGCCTGACCGGTGATCCGTTCTGGTAGGCTACAATCAAACTCTTGTAATCATCCGCCTTAAACAGCTGTCCATTGGCCTCCAGAGTCATTGTTCTATCTTTACCATACATAACACCGGAAGGAAGGTTCACATTACTGTTTTTAATGGATGTGGAAACCTCTTCAATTCCAATTCCCTTAGCAACCAGTTTCTGTGGATTTAATCGAATACGGACAGCATATTTCTGTGACCCATAAACAGAAACTTGCGCAACACCTTTTACCATGGAGATCCGCTGTGCCATTAAAGACTCAGCATACTCATCCAGTTGGTATAAACTGACCTGAGGTGAAGTTAAAGAAAGCAGTAACACCGGGGACGCAGAAGGATCGACTTTCTGATATGAGGGGGGAGAAGTCATATCCGTAGGCAACTGCCGTTGAACCTTAGCAATAGCCGATTGAACATCCTGAGCCGCTGCATCAATATCTCTGTTTAGGTCAAATTGAAGTGTGATCTGACTGGAACCCTGAGTATTCACAGAGTTCATACTGTCCAGGCCAGCAATGGTTGAAAATTGTTTTTCCAACGGGGTGGCAACCGATGAAGCCATGGTCTCCGGACTGGCACCGGATAAATTGGCAGAAACCTGAATCGTAGGAAAATCCACATTCGGTAAATCACTGACCGGCAAAAGCCTGTATCCCATGATGCCAAAAACTAAAATCCCCAGCATGATAAGAGTTGTTGCAATGGGACGACGGATAAATATTTCTGATAAATTCATACTCAGCGACCTGCTTTATCCGTAGATTTTCCTGTCTTGATCTTGCTGCCATCACTCAACTTTAATTGACCGTCCGTGACAACAACATCACCCGCTTGAACACCTCGGTCCACAATCGTATCAGCCCCATCCGTCCTGTTCACACTGACTACTCTGTATTCAACCGTCTGGTCAGGCTTCACAATAAACACATACGGCCCCTCCTGCCCAATGGCAATTGCTGCCGAAGGCACAACCACACAATTATTCTGAACGGTCAGTGTCATGACAACGTTTACAAATTGACCGGGAATAAGCCTGTGTGACGCATTGTCAAACTTCGCCTTGAGCGTGACAGTACCGGTTGCAGAATTGATGGCATGATCAATAAACACCAATGTTCCAACTTCTGGATTTACATTATCATCCACATAGGCATGGACTGCTAACGTACCTTTTGACTTAAACAACATAATCTGGGCAAGATCTTTTTCCGGCACATTAAAAGTGACATAGATAGGTTGAATTTGATGGATACTGACCAACGGGCGATCATTTGCCTTGATAACATTACCGGCATCCACCAGCAAATTTCCGGTCTGTCCGGTTAACGGTGACCGAATAACCGTATAACTTTGCTGTAAGCGAGAGCTGGCCAGTTGTTCCTGGGCTACTCTCATTAAATCTCGATTTGTTTGAATAACAATTTTGTCTGTCTGAACAGAAGCTTCCAGTGTTTCCTGAGTGGTTTGGAGATTATCAAAATCTTCCTGAGTCACCACTCCCCTGTCTAATAACATTTTGTATCGATTTACCTGGGTTATGGCATTTTTCAATAAGGCCTGGTCTTTCAGTAATTGTGATTCTGCCTGTTTTATCTGAGTCAGTGCTTTATCGACATTGGCTTCTGCCAGTCGGGTATCCAGATCGTAAGCTCTGGAATCAATCTTAAATAAGGGCTCACCCTTCCGAACATTTTGTCCTTCTTTGAAATAAACCTGCAGGATACTGCCAGATGCCTGACTGATAACTGAAACAGTAGAATACGCTTCAACAATTCCAATCTGCTTAATAGTTAGGGGAACATTCTTCAAGCTGGCTTGCCCAACTTTCACCTGTACCATACGGTCTTTCTTTTTCCCCTTATCTTTTTCGGAAGAACTGCATCCTGCCATAACAAGCAGCATAATGACTAACAACCAGATAATATATTTTTTCATTGAAAGAGTTTCTCCTCACCCGGCAAATCAGAGCCTGTGACTTTTTTCAACTGTGCCAGAGAAGCCAAATAATCATTAATTGCCTTCGCTTGATTGATTCTTGCTGTTCTTAACGACAACTCCGCATCAGTAACATCTAATGTTGTTCCCTTACCATTTTCATAGCTTAGTTGTGCCATGCTGAGAGATAGTTCCGCCAGCTCAATAGTTGCCTTACTGGTTTTCACCATTTCTTCTCGTTTCGTGAGGTCCAGGACAGTCTGTTCCAGTTCCGTTCTGGCGGCCAGTTTTTCCTGTTCCAGATCATACTGGGCCTGTTCAAGAGTAATCTTCGCAGCCTGGATTTGGCTCTTTCGTTTGCCGCCATCCAGTAGGGGGGAGGTGACTTTCAGGTAAGCAGACCATTGATCTGACTCTTTCCCATCTGCCCCAGAATAATCGGTGTATTCCAACGTATATTTCCCACCCAGAGATAAAGTCGGATAATAAACCGCTTTCTGATAATTTAGCCAGGCCGTATTTTGTTCTATAGCCTGTTGTTTATCTAATATTTGCGGACGATGTTTTAAAGTAAGCGCCCATAATTCATCCATTACGGGCCGATATTCTTGATATGTCAGGTCTCCCACCAATTTAATATTGTCGGAGGGATTTACAAAAAGCAGTTGATTAAAAGATTGCCTGGCTTTCTCCGCCATATTTTGCGCACTGATTAAGTCCATCTGGCGGTTGGCTAAATCAACCTTGGAACGGGTAACATCAAACTTAGTGTTGACTCCCTGCTTTAACCTTAATTCAGCGCTTTCCAAATGCTCTTTGGCGCTTAAAACAGCCGCATCATTTACTTTGACCAGCTCATTTTGATATAAAACATTAAAAAAGGCTACCGTAGCTTGATAAGTAATATCCTGCCGTGTCTTTTCAAGAGCAATCAACTCACGATCCGATTGGATCTGGGTCCTCTGAATATCAAACTTGGACTTTCCAAATGACAGGATAGGTTTGTCTGCTTCCAAAACTGTATTTGCCTGGCCACCTTTATTATTCCCATTATCTAGTTGATTATATTGGGCAGACCAGTCAAGCTGAAACAACCAGTTTGATTTTGTGTTGGCAATTTGTGCCTGACTTACCCGATAAGCGGCTTCCTGTATTTTTACATCGCGGTTATGACTGAGTGCATAATCAATCGCTTGCGATATTGTGAGTGTCTGAGGAGGTGTTTCAGTATTCCCTGCAATTGCAATACTGTATATCGAAAAAATAAGACTGATAATGACTAATATGACTGGTTTTCTCATAAATACAAACCTTTATTGAACTGTCATTTTCTATGGTGGGATGAGCAAGAATCAACCTGTTATTCCCTATTCATTATACTTTTATCTATGCTGAAAAATAAAAATACATAGTCCAAGCCATTTAATTTGACGATTTAATGAAGATTAATGTTCCCAAAAACTTATAAATATAAAAACCGCCCCAGTATTAAGAAATACTGGAACGGTCTGAAGTTCAAATAATCGTTATTTGATGAACAATGAGAAAACGAAATAGGTTATTGCAGACATTATCGCTGCGGCAGGCATGGTTAATATCCACGCCATAACAATAGACCGGGCTACTCCCCATCGAACAGCACTCAGCCTCTGAGTTGCACCAACACCGCAAATAGCACCGGTAATAATATGGGTTGTGCTGACAGGAGCACCCACGGCTGATGCAACAAACAAACTGATCGCTCCGCCTGTTTCCGCACAAAAACCATGTACCGGTTGCAGTTTAGTAACCTTTTGACCAAGGGTTTTAATAACATGCCATCCACCAAACATCGTCCCCATGGCTATCATGAAATGGCAGGATAATACGATCCAAAACGGAATGGCAATATCATGCGTCTGTTGATATTGGGCATAATAAAAAGTGCCTGGTGTAGTGAAAAGTAACACAGCAATGATACCCATAGTCTTCTGAGCATCATTGGTTCCATGTCCCAGACTGTACGCCGCCGCGGAAAGTAACTGTAATTTTCGGAAATGTTTGTCGATTTTAGAGGGGAGTTGCTTTCGAGCCAGCCAGTAAACGGCTATCATGATAATCAATCCTAAGACTAAACCCATCAGAGGAGCCACAATCATGAAAATGACCGTCTTGATAATACCTGAATAAACCACCGCATTTGGACCAGATTTAATCAAAGCCGTTCCGACAAAACCTCCTACCAGCGCATGAGACACACTGATGGGCAGCCCGTTATGCAAACAATACATGGTCCATAATATAGCCCCGATTAATGCCGCAAAAATTAATGTGGGGTCTACAATACTGGTATCAACGATCCCTTTTCCAATGGTAGTTGCAACATGAAGCCCAAACATATGCTTTAAAAAGGGAAGAAAAGGAAAGAATTTGGCAAAAAATATAGCTCCAAATGCGGCTACAAAATTAAAAAAAGCCGCCCAAACGACGGCTTGCCAGGGTTTCAGGACCCGGGTTGATACAATAGTGGCAACAGAATTTGCCGCATCTTTCATTCCATTGTAAAAATCAAAAAGATACGCTGTCGCAATAATAAGTATTAAATATATTGTCATAGGTTATGTCCGCCAACAGGCTGATCAGGAGTTCTTTAACATGATTGTTTCAAGCACATTGGCGACATCTTCACATTTATCTGTCGCGGATTCCATCATTTCGTAAATCTCTTTCCATTTGATGATTTCAATGGGATCTTTCCTGTTTTCAAAGAGTCTTCCGAGAATCTGGACCGTGAGAAGGTCGGCTTCATTTTCCAGTCGGTTGATTTCAATGGTGTATTCCGGTAATCGGGCCAGGTTTTCAATGGAAGACATGGCAATAGCGATTTCCTTGACTGAAGTAAGCAGGATTTTGGCTAACCGGATTTGTTCTGGAGTAGATTGCTCGATTTTGAAGATTTGCATCCGGCTGAAAGTGCTGTCCACCAAATCAAGAACATCATCCATCCGGGAGGTAAGATCTAAAATGTCTTCGCGATCAAAGGGAGTAACAAAGGTGGAGTTCAATTTCCGTATAATGTCGTGGCAAAGACGGTCACCCTCATGCTCTAATGCATGCATTTGGGTGTATGTCACTTCAAGCTTGCCAAAATCATAGTTTTCGAGGGCATTAACAAAAAACTCTACCCCCTTTACCATGTGGTTGGCTTGCGCTTGCAGCATGGAATAGAACTTCTCTTCTTTTGGAATCAGACTCCAGGACATAGGGTTTCCTTCATATAAGAGCGTTTACAGACCCGCCAAGGCCCTTTTTGGACACACCATGACCGCTTTTGTTCACATCAGGTTGAAATCCACGAGGACAATTGTACAGGTCAGTCACTATATTTTAATGACCCCTATACAGTCTTGTCAACGTAACCAGGGGGCAAAAATCACATTAAAACCTTGTTAATATTACTTCTGTGATGCCGTATTACTTGAGGAAGATGTCATCGGTAAGGCAAAATGTTGGGTCCAGATATCCGAATAAGGATCATATCCAACAGCCATCATCGTGACTTCCTTATTCATAATATTGGCCCGATGCCCGGGACTCCCCATCCATCCCGACACAACGGATTCTGGAGTGCTCATTCCCTGGGCAATATTCTCAGCGACTTCCTTGTAATAATATCCATGCGACATCATCATCTGGCCGATTGTCCCCAAAGTAGGGCTTTCATGTTCAAAATAGTCATGAACCCGCATATCCGCTGATTTTATCCGGGCAATTTGATGAAGTTTCTCATCCCATTGAAGTGGCGGAAGCCCATTTTTACCACGTTCTATATTGGTCAGCCGGAAAGCTTCTCTTTCTTTCTTCTCCCACAAATCCAGTTCTTTTCGGGGTGCAAATCCCTTTTTTCGGAGTAATAACAGAACCCATTGGTCCCCATGACCATGACTGAATCCAGCGCCAATATGGGTATATTCCTCCGCGAGGAGGTCATTCCGCATGACCGTATTGACCATCCAGGCCTGCACCAGCTTCTCGGAACGGGGATAGGATTTCCCCAATAATTCGGCAAAAGTTCGGTATTGGATATTCTTTTGGATAAATATTGTAGTCAGCTCGCCAAACCCTGCCCCATCTGGATCGTCCTCATTAACCGCCTGGCTCAGGTACTCGGCTTTATCCCGGGCAATAGAAGCAATCCCCTCATCAGTAATTAACAGAGGAAGGTGATACTCCGCCCGTAAACGGTTCACTTCACTGATCATGGACAACTCCTGCTTTGCCTGGCTGTTCATCAGTACCGGGAGTCGCTCATAGGTCACCAAAATGAGACCTATCAAAATTAAAAGCAGGATATAAAGGGTTAAAGTATACTTTTTCTTGAAAAAATAATAATGGGCGGTGGGATGGGCCGGCGGTTCATCCACATATTCAACCGTCATTTCACCCAGCTTCTTTTCTTTTGGCTGGGATTCTGCCGCCGCCTTTTTCTTCTCATCAATCAAAATGGGATCAAATTCCGGATTCACCTGACTCAATAACGATTCCGATTGATTCTCAGTCTCTCTTGAATTTGTGTCTGATTGATTCTTTTTGCCGTCGTCTTCCATTCCCGATATTATACACAACCGCGGATTGTATGTTCTTTATTGCTGCTGTTGCTTAAGGATCCTCAGGCTTAATAATGCCCGGTCACGAACAGGATAAAGACATACAGTTTCTGTTGTTATTTTCCCATCTCTTCCCATACTTTGGCGAATAACTGTTTCATTATAGGAATCCTTGGCAAGTTCTTCCAGATAATCCAAGGCTTCTATTTTCCCTGCTCTGTAAAATGCCTCAAGTGCACCAATACTAGCTTCTCTTTTATTTCTATCTTTACTGGTAGCACAGCTCAATAAGCTCTGAAAAACTTCATCTGATTCTTCTTTACTGTTACATTTTACAGACCCTAATATCTGTGGCATCTCGGTCAAATCCCCATCTTTCAAATGGCTCTTCAAATACTTGAATGATTTTTCTGAGCCGCAGGCAGCCATGCTGAAAAGCAGGACCTTACTCAGTGGATAGGTTTCTTTGATGACTTTATGATTTTCGTACTTCTCTAAAACCTCAAAAGCCTCAGGCCCACAGCTTCCAATACTACCAATCAAAAATGCAATACTATTCCTTCGGAAAGAGTCATTGTGATTCCTGCGCGTATTGTTTTTGATCTCTTCCCAAATCTGGATTTCATTATCTAGCCTTGCTTTAAATACTTTCTCCAGAGGGCCTAATGTGCTGCTGTTTTTCCGAATCCCAGAGACAACATTGTCGAGAACTTGATCATCTTTTTCATTATCCAGCATCCACAGAAAGGCTTCTTGGGTAATTTCGGACTTACCCTTAACAATATCCAAGTCAATAGTTGCTTTTGACCGGTTACTACTGTCAGGATCATGCTTCATCTGCTCAATAAATTTCAGGTGGAGTTTACCCCCATCCGGACAATTTATCAGCTGCTCCACAATGTCCATCTTCTCTTTTGTCTCAACAGCCTGAACAGGTTGAATGAAAGAACTACTCCAAAACATCATAACCATCGTGGATAATATAATCAGTCTCCGCATCATATCCCTCTCTTTTCGCTCAAGTTCCCATTCCCGATATTATACATACCTCCTGACTTTACAGACACTTTATTTTATTCCCCCTGACGGTCCCTTTCCGCTGGATTTTCAGATATAGTATTAATCATGATTGGAACACTATATTTTGTTGCGACCCCCATTGGGAACCTGGAAGATTTGACCTTTCGGGCCCTCCGTATCTTGAAAGATGAAGTCTCCCTGATTGCCTGTGAAGACACTCGCCATACCCTCATCCTCCTTCAACACTACGGCATTTCCAAGCCCCTCACCAGTTACCATGACCATAATAAATATAAGGCCGCACCTCGCCTGATTGAGGAATTGAAAAAAGGGGCCTCCGTGGCTCTGGTCACAGATGCCGGCACCCCGGGAATCTCCGACCCTGGTTATCACCTGCTCCAACGGGCTATTGAAGAAAATATCCCCGTCGTCCCCATTCCCGGACCCTCCGCCGTTGCCACCGCCCTCTGTGTCTCAGGTCTTCCGACAGACTCTTTCCTATTTGTTGGATTTGTCCCGCGAAAAAGTGTCGGCCGCCGGAAATTCCTCGCTTCTTTGAAAAATATGCCCTGCACTCTCATCTTCTATGAGTCCCCGTTTCGAGTCGCCGCCCTACTCGAAGATGTCCTCTCTGAACTGGGAGACCGCCCGGTAGTTATCTCCCGGGAACTGACTAAAAAATTCGAAGAATTTATCCGGGGATCCGCTTCCGAGATTGTGGCCCGACTCTCTCAACTCACTCTCAAGGGCGAGTTTACCATCATGGTCCAGGGTAATAAAGAGAAAAAATCCGGCTATGAATCTGAACCCGACGACACTGATAATCCAGCAGAATAACCCCGGTTAAGAATTATTGACGAACATTTCACTCTCTGGGACAATTAACAATCTTAAGTAACCCTATATTTAATCAATCGTTTAAGGAGTTTTATCATTATGAAAAAATGGATTTGTCCTGCTTGCGGTTATGTCCATGAAGGTCCTGAACCACCCGAAAAATGCCCCCTTTGTAAAGTCCCCGGTTCTAAATTCATAGAACAAAAAGGCGAATTAGCCTGGGCTGATGTCCATCGCATTGGTTCCGTTGAAGGTCTGGACCCGGAAATCCTCGAAGGCCTCCGCGCCAATTTCGCCGGTGAATGTACCGAAGTCGGTATGTATCTGGCCATGAGCCGTCAGGCCGATCGGGAAGGTTATCCGGAAGTCGCTGAAGCCTATAAACGAATTGCTTTTGAAGAAGCCGAACATGCCGCCAAGTTTGCTGAATTACTCGGTGAAGTGGTTTGTGCCGATACAAAAAAGAACCTGTCTGTACGGGTGGATGCTGAGTTCGGTGCCTGTCAGGGGAAACTTGCCATCGCAAAACGGGCTAAAGAACTTAACCTCGATGCCATCCATGACACGGTCCATGAAATGTGTAAAGATGAAGCCCGTCATGGTGCTGCCTTCAAAGGCCTCCTCGACCGCTACTTCAATAAATAATAATTTCAAATAAATCACAGCTTTAACCGGGTTTGCCCCTCCGGCAAATCCGGTTTTTTATTGTCTGGGGTTCATACGGATTTCCTGCAGACTCGTTTCTTTGCGATAATGTACTTATTCTTTCTATCGAGGGTTTAATGAATGGTTGATGATATTCGTGTTTTAGTGATTGGTGCCCATCCCGATGATCCCGACATCCGGGCAGGAGGAACTGCGGCCCTTTTCCGTAAAATGGGACATACAGTTAAACTGGTTTCCTTGACAAACGGGGATGCCGGACATCAGAATGCATCTGGTGCCATTTTGGCAAGACGAAGAAGAAACGAAGCGGGTGCGTCTGGAGCCGTCATCGGAGCAGAATATATTACCCTGGATAACCATGACGGGGAATTGGAAGTGACCCTGGTTAACCGTAAAGAGGTGATTCGGATTATCCGTTTATTCCAACCCCGGATTGTCATTACCCACCGCCCGAATGATTACCATCCCGACCACCGTTATACCTCCCAACTGGTTCAGGACGCCATGTATATGGTCACCGTTCCAAACATCTGTCCTGATGTTCAACACCTGATGTATAACCCCGTCTTAATGTATATGGCGGATAACTTTACAAAACCCTTTCCATTCTCCCCCACCGTCGCCATTAATATAGACTCTGTACAGGATACTAAACTCAAAATGATGCACCAGCATACCTCTCAGTTCTATGAATGGTTACCTTATAACTATGGGTATCTGGATATCGTACCTCCCGCAGACGATGAGGCCGGCCGAATCGCCATGCTGGATGAAAAATGGTCTCACCGCTGGAATGCAGACCGATACCGGGATTTATTGATACAAGAATATGGTGAACAATTAGGACAAACCATCAAATATGCTGAAGCCTTTGAATGGGGAGAACATGGTGCAGCTTATGACCCTGCTTTATTCCCCTTTTTCCCCAAAAAGGATTAAAGAATGAATCATACCTTTCTTCTTGAGGAAGCCGTCTGGGATGCCGAAGGACTCTACTCCGATTTGACCCGGGGTGTGGAGTTCCGATGTGTTGCTCAATCCACAGTGACCCATCAACCCCATGTCTGGACTATCTCCGGGGAAATGAGTTTATTCTCTGAACCCCCGGTATCCTTTCAAAATACCTATACCGTACAACCTTACCAACCCGAAGCACCAACCCTGTGGACTTCCTTTAATCCCGACTTGGGTAAAATCCAGGGCCAATTCATCATTAAAGAAAATATTATTGTGTCCACTTACGCAACCGCCGATGGACAATTAGAAGGCCAGGAGAAAATGGAACAAATCGGCCCCGACACTTATTCCTGTGTTGGAATACTCGGGAATCCGGGAAGACCTCTGTTCTCCTGGACTGTCACCCTGCATCGTCGTAAAAATCTGAACTAATACCAGGATAAGGAATCCTTTATGAAAGAAATTAAAACCCATGGGTGTTTCGCTCGTTATGACCGCCGGGTGGACCTGTATCAAATCGGCAATGAATATATCCAGCTGGAACTCCTGATTTCCCCTGATAAGGGGATGGGACTGGTTTCCATCTCTCAACCCGGTTCGGATATCAACTGGATTGATGGTGAGAATCCTCACCTGATTGAAATACCAGAATCAGACAGCCTCCTTGAATTTGAAGTCGCAGCGGAAGTCATCCCCGGGGGAGGAGTCGTCCTGCGTGTTCAGGCAATCGCTTCCGACCGGCCATACCTGCGCATTTACCAATATGAAGTATTCCCAAGGATGGCGCTTATCCGGTTCACACCCTCCAAGAAACTTCTCAAAGGGTCTAAACCTGTTGAAATATTGGAACAACCTTCCGTCTCATTTTCTCTCTATAAAGAGATGGATATCTTCATCCATACCATCAAGGGAATCCGGTCTGAAGAATGTCAAAACAAGTCCGGCATTTATCCCTCCTTTACTCACACTTCGAAGCTCCTCTCTGAGTTACCCGACGAAGGTCTGGACCTTCATTCCGGGACCCGGTCCTCAGAACTCAATTTTGGATGGATGGCTCTTGAAAATCAATGGAACAATGAGTCCCTCTTTATGGGGATTGAATGGTCCGGACAATGGCGGATGGGGTTATATCCCTGCCCCGATGGTCAACTGGTTCTTCAGTCAGGACTGAATGGATTCAAACAAACCCTTCAACCCGGAAAGTCTATCGACTTCCCATCTGTATTCATCGGACTCACCGATGGCGATGTGGATTTTGCCAGCATCAAAACCAAAGACTATCTGGAGTCCAGAGTGATTCCCTCCACTCCCGCCAAACTTCCCTGGGTCATGGATAACACCTGGTTTGGATATGGAATAAACCTTGATGAAAAATTATTAAAAGATGAAATAGACGGTGCCAGTCAAACCCGGTGTGATGGGATTTTTGTGGGTCCCGGTTGGTACACAGGGTCTCCCATGTCCGCCGCTGAAAACACCAACAACCCTTCCAAAGGTCTGGGGACTTGGACTGTTAATCCGGAGAAATATCCTTCCGGCCTGAAAAAACTCTCTGACTATACCCACGGGAAAGCCCTCAAGTTTGGGTTATGGGTGGAACCCGAACGGGTGGATAAAAATACAAAAGACCTCCCCGGTGTGGACTGGACAGAATTAATGTGTGCCGGAAATGAAACGGGTATCCTGACTCACACCGATCCTGATGGGACTCAGTCCCATTCCCTCTGTCTGGGATGTCCGGAAACCCGAAAATGGATTCTCGAAAAATTGTCTCATCTGATTGAAACCTGTAATCTCGACTGGTTGAGATGGGACCAAAATCAGGCCGCCCTATGTACCCGGACCGACCATGGACATCAGGTCGGAGATGGTAATTATTTCCATATCAAAGGACTTTATGAAGTCTTAGATACCCTCCGGGCAAAGTACCCAAAACTGGTCATTGAAAATAGTTCCTCTGGGGCAAATCGGTTAGACTTCGGAATCATCCGGCATCTGCATACTGCCTGGCTGCATGACACCAATGACAACCCGCAGGTGTGTCGTCATAACATCTCCGGCGCATCTCTGATGTTCCCCTTACGATACCTCAATACTGCCATTATTCAAAAAGGTGATTTGTCTGAACTGAAATCTACTCAGGATGAAGAAATAAAGAATGTCCTCCGATCCCGAATGTTCGGAGTTCCGGGTCTCTCCCTTTGTTTACCGGAACTGGATTCTGATATGAAATCTCTCATTCGGAAACAGATTGAGTTCTATAAAAAATACAAACAGTATTTGGAATTTCCCCTCTTCCGACTCACACCCCAGCCGGAATTACGATTATCCGAACAGACAGCACCGGCGGCATGGGAAGTTTATCAATTCCTTCACCGGTCTGATGGTCGGGGGATCCTCTTCTTCTTCCGGGGAAACCATCCGGATGCGGACTTCACTGTCCCCATGAAAAACCTGAAAGAAAACGGAATGTATGAATTGAAGAATCCGGATACCGGTTCAAAGTATCTTCATAACGGGGATGAATTAATGGAAAATGGGTTCACCTTCCAACTCCCGGATATGAATACTTCCGGCATCCTCATTATCACTGAGAAATAATACCTAAACAGACAACAAAACCCTCCAGATATTCATCTGGGGGGTTATTTTTTGGGGTCATACGAAATATACAGGACATGGGCCAGCAGCCCCGCCAGTGTGGCGAACGCTGCCCCAGTTTGAAGCGCTCCCGTTTCTTCATTGACAGATTCACAGGCTATTCCATCATCCATCCGCGACCGGACAATCAAGTCTAAACCCTCTTCCGCCTTGTTTCCTAACATCATGTTAACCATGGAGAAAACTGCCGGATGTGGGAAGTGGTCACAACCTATGGCAGCAAAGGGTTTACCTGCGAAGGAATACCGGTACTCTGCAGAATGAAGGTAATCAATAGTAGCCTTCCACACAGCATCGGACTTGGAACAAAATTCATGGAAAGGCATCAGCTGGAGTGAACCCGGAGGGTCATCATAAATCTGGAAGTTCCCCTTCAAATCTACCGCCCACGCATATATGTCCGTCTCTCCCTGTTTCACAATACAATGGGTATTGATTGCCCACTTGACCGCAGTCGCCTGCTTCTTTAATAAAGTCCCTTTATCCCCTTCTTTGTATTGATGCCATATCCAGGACAACTCTGTCAGTGTTCTCCACACCAGCACATTGTCATAAGTTACATAGGGATACATCGCAGGGTCATCCGAAGGTAACAGGAAGGTACTGTATAAATCCACCTCAGGATGTTTCTTGGTATTAAGAACCTTGAGAATATGTTCTAATCCATTCCAAACTTCCGGTAATTCTAATAAGGAGTCGTCCCGGGTCTCATCGACATAATCTGCAAGGGCAATCACCGGAGCACATAATTCATCCAATTCAAACCCCGGTTCCAATACTGTCCCATCCAAATACTGTGAATGAATCCCCACATTCCGATTATGGGTAGTGAACACTCGAAGTAATATCTCACGGGCTAACTCTGGATGCATGTCCAGAATAACCGGGAAAGCCCAATACAAAATATCCCGGTCCCAGTAACCAGCGCTCACATAATATCGAGGAGACCGCGATGTAACTAATGCCAGATGTTCAGTGTCCAGACACCGACCCAATGCAAAGAAATAACAGAACCACGCATTGAGATTCATTCTGGATTCAAGGGATTCTCTGGCTTCCCCTTCAATTGAAGAATACTGGGTCTTATTCAGGGAAAGTTGATGGGACTTCAAGAACTGGACTGTATTCTCCAGACAAACATCAAACGATTTTCGTTTCATTTCCAATGCTGAAGTAAAAGCACCTACTTCATCTACCGCAGCTCCAAAGAAGATATCCTGTGTTTGAGTCTCACCGGGTTTTAGAATATAGGTCTTACCAAGGGTCCAGAAAAAAGGAGTGGTATTAGGATAATCAAATTCAAGGGTAGGTTAACCCTCTTGTCTGGATATCGGATCGGGATAGGTCTGGGTTCCCCATGACATCGTATCCAGGTCCGGACTGGATTGTAATCCCAGACAGACAATGGAAGTTTCTCGGGCTGCCTCCAGCATCATTGTATTGCCCCACGCCGCAGGAGCGACTCGCCGCACTACTCGCATCTTCTTGGTTATATTAATGGCATGATTCAGCCATTGCCATGTCCCTTTCAATCCATAGAAAACAGGGACTTCCGTTTCACTCAGACAGGTAATATCCAGGCGAATGGCTAAACCCCGTTCCCCCGTCGGAGTAAGATAGGTCCCTGTCAGTTGGATATCCCCCACCTTCCAGATAAATTGAGGAATCCAGTTCTCTAATCGCCGCCACTGAAGTTCACCCGGTTTGGGTTGGATTTCTTTCTCATTGATATACAAACAAGGTTGGAGAAAAGGAAAAACTGGATTTTCACATCCCGTAAATTCCAATAAACCCCGATACTGTTCATAGACAACATTCAAACTTTCAATAGCACCATCGGTCTCTCGGAGAGTGGGTAAAGTAATATATTCATTCCCGGTCGGGATATAAGTTTTTATATCAGCCATTTCATTTTTCCTTATAATGAGGAAGCCGGACTCTGACCACGGTTCCTTTTCCTGGGTGGGACTCGATCGTAATATTTCCCTGATGATCTTCTATGATACGGCGGGCAATTGCCAACCCTAATCCGCTGCCTGTATTCTTCGTTGTATAAAAGGGATCAAAGACCTTATCAAGCTGGTCCCTCGGAATCCCACTGCCAGTATCAATTATCTCAAACTGGACCCAGCGGTCCTGATCAATAACCCGGGTCGTTAATGTGCCGCCTTTGGACATGGCATCCCGCGCATTTAATATTAGGTTTAAGAACACTTGTCTTATTCGTCCGGCATCTCCCCTGACAGGCGATATGGGTTCCTGGTATTCTTCTACAACAGTAATGTTGGCCTTTTCCAGTTGATACCGGCAAAGCTGGACACTCTTTGCAATGACATCCTTCGGAGAAACAGGCTCGTTCTGAAGTTTAGACGGACGAGCAAAATCCATGTAATTCGATAGTATCTTATTCATCCGTTCTGTCTCTTCCAGAATGTTGCCAGCCATCGGCCGTAATGACGGTTGACCTACCAGCTCATCATGGAGGAGCTCTGCATTCCCGGATATAATACCCAGGGGATTCCTGATTTCATGGGCCACTCCCGCAGAAAGCTGAGCCAGCGACTGATACTTATCTGATACCAACATCTGTTCTTCCAGCCTCAGAGAGGTTCGGTACACTCGGTGCAACATATAAATAGCAAGAATAATCAAAATAAAACTTATCCCACTGAATAAATATAGAGCGTCCTGGATTCGCCGGGTAATCGTCATAAAGGTTACGCCAGACTCTACACCCAGAACAGCCACGACATTCCCTTCCGTTCCATGGATGGGAGCATACCCTCGCTTAAAATACTGATTCCGTACCGGGAACACTAACCCGGCCGCCGGAACACCCGCAAAGGCGGAATCGATTTCCATCTGATCCACCAGTAATAAGGGGTCTCCCAGATTAAGGGTTTTGTCTTTCGCCTGTGCCAGGATTTTGTTTTTAGCAGGACTGATAAGATAAAGGGCCGGAACTCGAATCTGCTGACGGAGTTCTTCCAGATACCGGTTCATTTCTATCTGCTGTTGGGTATCTTCAGAATAGGCTTCCCAATCACCTGTGAATCGGTAATCAAGTGTAAGCGCTGTTACTGTGGATAAAGACTGAAGGCTCCGGGACAGACCATCATCGAGAATGTCCCACACCTGCTGATAAAATAACCAGCCGCTGAGATTGATTCCCACCACCAGTAATACCACCAGGGACCCCGTCCACAATCCGGACCGGTATCGGGATATAACAGACCGGTTCCACTTCATCTCCCGGTCCTCTGCAGAGACAGCGTTTTCATTATTTTAATTATAAGTCGGTTAGACCTGTAATAGGCAAGATATCCGTCGTGCAGCGCGATTATTCATAGACCTGATCGCGGTACAGGCGTGACAGGAAGGCTTCCATTTCGAGGGAACGAAGCGGAGGAGAATAAAGATTCCCTTGAATATATCGACAGTGATTCTGCCGTAAAAACTCTTGTTGCGAAGGAGTTTCGACACCTTCAGCAATAACATCCAGACGTAAAGACCGTGCCATTGAGAGCAGAGCCATAACCATCCTGCGATGCCGAGGGTCTTCTTCCATATGGAGAATATAGGATCGGTCAATCTTGATAAGATCGATTGGGTAATTCAATAAGTAATGAAGGGATGTATAACCTGTTCCAAAATCATCCAGATGAATTCGGCAACCCATAGCTTTTAATTCGCGGAAAATCTCACGGGCTTGATTAGGGGTTTTCAGAACCGCACTCTCTGTCACTTCCAGAAAAACAGACTCAGGATTCAGATCTGTTTCCAATAAAGCCTCCCGGACTGGACCCGTGATTCGGTTTATATCAAATAACTTGGGTGATACATTGACAGAGACACCCACATTCTCCATCTCATGGAACTCCATTTTCCATTGAGCTATCTGGCGACAGGCTTCAAGTAATACCCATTCTGTCAGAGGAGCAATCAATCCCGTCAATTCGGCGACTGGAATAAACACTCCCGGAGTAATAGGACCTCTTTCGGGATGGTCCCAATAAACCAAGGTTTCTATGCTATAAAGATTATTTCTCTCAATATCCATTACGGGTTGAAAACGAAGATACAGTTGATTCTCCCTTAATGCTGTTCTTAAGTCTGCTTCCAACTCAAACTGGCTCCGCATACTTTCAAACATCCGCTGGTCAAATAAGGCATAGGTTCCTTTACTGGTATCTTTGGCTCTATACATTGCCATATCTGCATCCCGAAGTATCTCCTCCGGAGTCTTGCAGCTCCCATCATCTCGACGGGAGAAAGCAATTCCGATGCTGGTATTGACCACCAAGTCGCGACCATGGATACGGATAGGCTCACTCAAAACATCTAAAATACGATTTGCCATGGGAATCACATCTGCCGGGGTAGTAGCATCTTCCATCAAAAGAGTGAACTCATCGCCACCAATTCGAGCCAACATATCTGTCAATCGTAAAGATTGGTTTATTCGTTGTCCCACATCTCGGAGGACACGATCACCTGTGGGATGTCCCATACTGTCGTTGATATCCTTGAACCGATCTAAATCCATGTATAGCACAGCAAAGTTAAAATCAGGATGCCGTTCGGATCTGGCCGTCAGATGATTCAACCGCTCCATGAATCGGCTTCGGTTCGGGAGTCCTGTAAGGTGGTCAAAGAAGGCTGCCGTCTTTAGTTTTTCTAATGCTTGTTTTTTCTCTGTGATGTCCAGCATAATCCCCATCAGACCGATCAGCTGACCCTCAGGCCCATAAAGAGGGGCCCCATTCAATGAGACATCAATAATCCGACCATCCTTACACATCCGTCTGAGTTCCATATCCCGGATACGAACCCCCTTGGAAATGGACTGCTGAACCTCATAAGATTCCTGCTCCTTACTCTCCGGAATGTTTGGAAGGACCTTACCAAGCACTTCTTCACTTGTCCAACCGAAGATTTCCTCAGCAGCGGCATTCCATAATCGGACTTTTCCATTATTGTCTAATAAGATAATGGCCGCCGGCGAAGATTCCACTAAGGCATTCAACATCTGCACAGTCTCACGCAGTTCAGCTTCAAATTGTATTCTGACCAGTGCGCTTCCAAACTGATTTGCCACGCTTTCCAAAACACGACATTCTTCAGGCGTCAGTATTTCGTTGGGACGACTGGCCACATTCAGAGAACCAATCACTTGATTGGCAGATTTGATTGGAATGAATGCCGTGTCAGTTATAAGTTCGGAACTGTCCCCGATAAAACTTTCAGGGAGATAATCCTGTCCATATACAACCTTCCCTCCCATAATATCCCTACACCAGGGAGTATCTGGAGTAACCTGCTGCATCACCTCCAGCATATCTGGAGTCATGTTCCGACTGTCCTGCAGCTCAAAATAATGGGTCGCTGGATTCATCAGATAGATTGAACCGAAAGAAAGACCTGTGAGTGACAAAGCAGTGTCAAGAGAACTTGAAACAGCCTGATGGATATCCGTCACCTCTGTCAGTTTCAGTGCCAGCTCATATAATGCCTTGCTTTGTTTCTCCGCTTCTTTCCTTTGGGTGATATCACGAACATAGACCATGAATACTTTTCTGTCTTCTAGTATTATTTGAACAATACTAACTTCAACCGGGAATAAAGAGCCATCTTTGCGCCGATTCCATCCTTCAATAAGCTGGCTATCTGGAAACCGGGAATCCGTATGAGATGTTATCTGGTGTATGGCATCCTCAACCCGCAAATCTTTAATACCATTAAGCTGTAACATTTCACTGCGGGTATAACCATACATCCACAAAGCCCGGTTGTTGCAATCCATGATAGTTCCATCTTCCCGTTCGAGAAGAACTGCTTCAATAGCACCTTCCAATAATAGCCGCATCCGGTTCTCACTCTGCAGCAAGGCTTCCTGTTGCTGAAAGAAATCCTTGATAGTCCGAGCCAGATTTCCAAACTCGTCCTGTTTAGGAAGTAGTGATTTTAAGTAATTAATGTCATGGGTCTGTAATGAAAGTGAGAGCTTTTCCAAAGGTTTATTAATCCAATAGGTAATAGCCATTGCTAACAAAGATAATAAGACTACTCCTATCGCCAGATTAATGACTTTTAATTGCCACATGAACCGATAATTCTGCTCCAGGAATGGAGAATGAATTTTCGCCTGCAAATAGGCAATAGGCTGCTTGCTTTGAGTATAGAGAAAGGTTGAACTGTAATATAAACCGCGTTTAGGGTCAGACTTTTCTTGTTTTACAGTGGTCGGATAGGGAATTACTTGAATAGGTGTTCCCCGTTGCTGACTAATCCTTTTTTCAAAATTACTATCCCATCTTTGCCCAGCAACAACATATCCTGTGGGCTGAGTTCCACTTTGTCTGACAGGTGAACCTGTTAGTAACAATACTCCTTGTGCGGTTTTGATAAACAAAGGGGTGCTATAAGTTTCTTTGAATAAACTTGCGATTTCATTTGAAGAGACAGGTAAAGTAATCGGAGGCGATTGGGGATTTTTGTGGTAATAACTATGAACATTACCCTGTGGATCTGTAATCCAGACATCATCCAGTCCCCCCTGTAACCGGGAATCAATCGAATCTGTTTCGGATATAAAGTGATTCGTGATACCAGGAATAAGTGTTAATTCCCAAACCTCACGAGATAAGGTATCCTGTTCATGACTAACCAGATTCAATAGATAATCTTGGTGTGCCTCCAATTCCCGGGCCACCCATAAAGACTGTTGTTTTTGCTGGTGTGTCTGGTATCCCACCAACCCAACCAGAGCCAGTAAAAGCAGGCTTATTACCAGCAAGTTAAATTTAGAGGTTATTTTCATACCCCTGATTATCCCTTTGTCATATAGTACTCCTCTCCCTAAATCCTGTAAACCACAAATTTACCATTCCTTCATCACCTTGGATAACTCACTGAAAATCAATTAGAAAACGTTTTACTCTTCCCCCCAACATAGACCACTCAGAGGGGTAAAAACCCATTAAGCTGTTTTAACCAAGGTCTGGGCTGGGTGAAGCCGACTATCCCAGTGATTCAAATGAGCGGACTCATCCACAGAAAGATTTTCCTGATGGACTCGGAGTTTGTAATAACCGCAGCCATCATTTTCAAGAATTGCTTCTTTAGGGTCAGCAAGATGTGGTGCCAGTTGACCCCGAAGCCGGGAAATTGCGCGCCATTGGTCGGATGAATCCAACTGGTCACGATATACCCAACCGGCTCGGAGTGTCCCATTAGCAGCTTCTGCCAACCGGGCTCGTGCCAATTTCAACAAGACCAGATAAGAGCTGTTCGGTAATTCCAACAGATGCCCATTAAATCGGGCAACCGTCCGCCGTTTAACGGGAACACCTGTTAACTCCAGCCGATCCCGAGTTACATCAGCGCCTAATTCCGGAGTTACCACTTGGGTTCTGGCCTTACGGTTAGCCCAGGCAGATATACGAGACGCCAGCACCGGGTGTATCCAACGAGCCATTTCAGATTCTCCGACCTGCTTCAGGGTTTCAGGTGTATCATAACCCTGGCGGGTGAGTGCATGGGCTGTATCCCGAGACCATCCCTCTACGGGTAAAATTCCAATGGATAAAGATTCTTCTTCCACACCGGCATACAACCGATACGCCAGTCGGTCCCAGGTTTTCCAGAGCGTTTCCGGCCATCCCCTCAAAGCACCTGCGGCGGCAGCCGCTTTTGCCAACCAGGCAATTTCATGGGCGAGATTACGGATAGTTCCTGCAAACAGGTTATGTCTTCGTTCCAATTCCAAGGTAGAGATATCGGAAATCCAATCATAGAGGGTCAGTGCCTTTTTGAGAGCCGAGGCCTTATCTCTGGGCTTCAGAGGGGTCTCCTCCAGAAGTGGTTTCAGAACACGGCCAGTATCCAGTCCGCGTTCGGTAATATGCCGAAACAGAGGCTCACGCACCAAAGCTCCCCGCCATTCCGTTTCTTTGACGGGAACAGGATGACACCGAGCTTCCGGCATCAGACACAACAACAGCAACTGTTCCAATACATCCCGGCGGCCTTCTTCAAACCGAGGCAGCCATACCCGTAACCAATCCATTCCTTCAGCGGTAATTCCCGAAGTGGCGGTCAGATGTCCTGCATGGGTTGCAGCCAAAGTCCCGTCTGGTAATTCCACCAGGAACCGACCACATTTCAGTCGGCTTATACTCTCTGCCAATCGAGCCAGTAGGGCAGGTTCACCCTGACGGTTTTGGGAAAGGATTCTTTCACCATCCAGTGTTTCTTTGAAAAAAGCACCCAAATGCTCCACCGTAAATGCGGATTTAGAAGCTACCAGTTGTAAGACAAAGGTATCCCAAGACCGATGAGGTAAAGCAGATCGAACCGGTTCAAAGGGCATGGCCTTTACAGTACCATTCACGGTCTGCATCGGGGGTGCAATATAACGAGTCCAGAGGTGGCTTCTCTCATGTTCGGAACAGGCCACCAGGATCATCCGCCCAAAGGTATCTCCAGTGCCAGGACGGCCGGCACGGCCTCCTTGGTTTTCCAGTTCATTAATGGGGAGAGAGTAACTCACAAATCCCCCAGACCGTTCTGAGTACCGATATGTTTCTGGTACAATGATTGTGTTCTTAGCGGCAAGGTTTACACCCTGAGCCAGGGTGGCAGTACAAAACAGGAGTTTGATTTCGCCGGTACGGAACCCCTCTTCCACGATAGACCGTAATTCAGGACCCAAGTCGCTATTATGAAAAGCAACACCTTTTTCTAATTGTTGGGCCAGGATGTCCCGAGCAGCAGAAGGTTCCATGACATCCAACCGCCGCAGAGATTCCACCGCGGCAGGAAGATTTGACTCATCCGATGCCATTTGCGCCCAGTGCCGAGATAAAAGCCGTGTCGGTACAAATACCAAGGTGGATTCCAAAGACTCAGCGGCAAAAAACAGTGCCGCTCTCCGGACTTCCTCTCCATGATAGGGGTCTGTATCTGAAACATCTAACGTGTCTTCAGAGAGTCCATCGCCAGCGGTACTATTGGGAGTTGCCAAAATTTCATGACCGACCAGTCCACTGTTAGTTTCATGATATTGATAATGGGTACCGAACAGAACCCCGCGGCGAAGTTCCAATGGTCGTTCCGGATGAATCAATAATCCAGCTTCCAACCATCGCGCCAGTTCATCAGGATTTCCCAGGACAGCAGACAATCCAACCATCTGGAAGGGACCGCCTCGGTGTTTGGCATCGCGGAGAATACGGGTCAACAGGATTTCCAAGTCGCCGCCGCGTTCCGGATCGCCCACGGTTTGCAATTCGTCCACAACCACGAGACGGACTTCCCGAAGTAAATCAGGTTCCCGCGCCAATAGCGCCTGGAGTTTTTCATATACCACGACAGCCAGATCAAACTGACCCTGCCGCAGAGAGTCATCATGGGTTTGACGGTCCCGATGGGAGACCAGAACTCTTAAACCATAGGCACCATAAGTCCGGACAAACTGACGGTATTTTTCTTCCGCCAGAGATTTCAAGGGCACCAGATAAATCACTTTTTCATGGCGGGCAGCCCGTTGAATTGCCGCCATTTCCCCGACTAATGTTTTCCCGGAAGAAGTCGCACCAGACACGACCAGACTGCGGCCGTTTAACACACCACCTTCTACCACAGCGCGATGCTGAAGAGATAATAGTTCTGGACCGTAGTGTTTTTCCCACTCTTCAATAATGCCGGCGGGGATTCCGTATTCTTTAAGTTTTTGTATTCGCATCATGTGTCTTCTCCTTCCTGGAGCTCTGCCTATATTATACCCGAACATTTGTTAGGTTCAATAGATAAAATCATTTCTGACTCATTTATTAAAAACCGGGGGTATGACAGATGAGGTCATGGGGGAGATGAGAAAGTTTTTGGGTAAATTTCAGGGCAGTCAGGGATAATAATGGTATTAAGATTTATTAGTCGAAGTATTTATGGTCCCGGTAAAAGTATTCGGGGTCGTTGGAATGGATAGCGGTATTGAGGAACATCCGAATCATCTTCCAATATCCAGTTTTTTTGAAGCGGCGATTATCGGTATAGAAGAAGGTTTTAGCCACCCCAAATTTCCGAGGTTTCACCTGTTTCGAGAGGAAATAATCTTCAGAGAAGTGTACTCTCTCATTGAAGCCACCCAACTGGTCAAAGGTTTCTTTTTTAAACAACATGAAAGCGCCCGTTGAAAAAGGTCTCCAGCATTTTGAGCAGGTAATAATCCGATTTGTCATAAAATAGAGAAGATGGTCTTTCCAGTTTCCATCCCGACATTGAAGCCTTGTCGTAACACAATCCAAGTCTTTTCGTTTTGCCAGTTCAACGGCTTTGCGGATACTCGAAGGTTCACCTAATAGAATATCCGCATCCAGAAATAATATATATTTCGATTGGGCAGACTTAGCCCCACGATTACGGGCAATAGAGGGAAGTCCTCCATCTAGAACTTCGACCAAGCCCCGGTCTTGGAACGATAAGAAGACCTCACGGGTCCGGTCAGTAGAATGATTATCGGCCAGGATGATCCGTGTGTTTCTTATAGCGGGATAATCCTGTGCGAGAATACTCTCCACAGTCCGTCCGATGTTTTCTTCCTCATTTTTAGAAGGAAGAACAATTGTCAATTCGGGATTAATGGTCATCGTATCTTTCTTCATCGACATTTCTTAAGCATAACCTGAACAAAGGGTTAAGTCTATATCGTAATGTTTTGGCTATGTGGGTTTTTGTGTTTTTGAACCACCCGTTTTATTATTTAATTCCCGTATTGCCCTTTCACATAAGGCAATATCGCCCATGTCACTTCGTCGGCAGTAATTGTACGTGTATGAATTTCAGGCGGCCAGCCAGCCGATTTCGTACATGAAGTATAATTATCGCAAGCCGAACATTTTTCGAGCCCTTTTTCTTGTCTGCAATACGTACTCTTTTCGACACAGTCCTGCCAATGACAGCCATCACAATTCAATTCCCAAACACTGCCACCGTATACCGCGGTACAACACACTCGTGCGTGTTCCATTTCTTCAGCGCTGATAGAAGTTTTACCTTTGTAATGAACGCATAAGTCGCACCGATGCCCGCAATTACCAATGTGAATATGAGTTTTCGGCAAAGGCTGACGGTTCGGCTTTTTTGCGGCAAGGATGATTTCTTTGGCTTTTTCGAGTGCGTTGAGATCGGTAACCCTTATGAGCTCTTGACCCACAGCAAAATCGTAATACCCGTCGCGTATGTATATAGTTAATACGGTTTTATCGCCGTCGACGAAGGCGAGTTTATCTTTACCATTACCCACCTCATCCAGTGCATATTTTCCACGCATGAACCGCATGGTTTCTTCGCTGACTTTTTTGAGCTGCTCCTGTTTTGATTTGTACTCCCTGAGCCTTGTTTCGTTATCATAAGCAAGGATATACTCGTTATACTCGTCTATATCAAAATCTTTTTTCTTTTCCTCCGGGAATGATCCACAACGCTGGGAAAAGATACTGCAAGGAAAATCGCCGCAGTCTCCGCAATGGTTCAATTCTTTCTCAAGCACGCATTTTCTGACGGGACAATCCGTGTCGGACGGATTATTCCTGCAACCTCCGCAGCTATCCATCACGGAAGGATCAAGACCATAATACTTGCTCCACATTTCCGCCAATGTTTTCCGCTGATCGTTTTTTTTCACATTTGATGTGTAGGCTTTGCATAAATCACAACGGCAACCGCACATCGCTAAGTCCTGTTTTCCACCCATTTAATTCTCCTGTTTTATTTTTATTGGTATGAAGTGGAACTCCCTCTAATACGGCTTATATCCTCGAACCATATTGGGGACAGGGGTTCCTCGTTCCCCCTTCGTATCTGCTTCGTTATTGCGGGAAACGAGTATAAGAATTGTTGGGGAAATAGGGAGCCGTTCAAATCAAATTGAAATCGTCCAAATTGATGGTCAGGATTCTTTGACGGCTTTCACTTGAGCGTCCAACCATCCATACCATTGGTCCAGACCTTCTCCCGTCCGGCAGGATACTTCCAGGATGACGGCATCGGGATTGATTTGTTTCATGTCGTCATAAAAGACTTCCCTTTTGAAATCGAGATGGGGGATAAGGTCAATTTTATTCAGGACCACACATTTTGCATTATGGAATATCCGGGGATATTTCAAGACTTTATCATCGCCCTCCGTCACTGACAGGAGAGCGACTTTGGCCGCCTCCCCCAGGTCATATTCAGAGGGACAGACGAGGTTCCCTACATTTTCAATAAACAGCAAGTCCAGTTTATCGAGAGCCTGTTGTTCCAGAGCACTATAAACCAGGTGGGCATCAAGATGGCAAGAGCCTTCTGTCAGGAGTTGAACGGCAGGGACATCATGGCGGGAAATCCGGTCTGCGTCCCGGGTTGTAGCGATGTCTCCTTCCAGAACCAACATCCGGTATTTATCCCGGAGGGTTTTAGCTGTTTGTTCAAGGAGGGTGGTTTTTCCTGAGCCGGGGGAACTAATCAAGTTCAGGGCCAGAATATGATTTGACGTGAGCCATTCCCGCGTACGAGCGGCCCATTCGTCGTTTGCTTTCAGCAGTCTTCTTACAACTTTTACTTCCATTATGTATAGCCTTCTTTCTTGGGCTGGGTTCAGGTTAGGAAGGTCAAGGTCTAACCGCCCCACCATTTCATGGTCCCCCTCGCGGGGAGTTTTAAACCCAGTTATCCTTCTATTTTATAAGATTTACTGGATATCGATTAATTCCAAGGAGTCGAGAAGAAGTTCATCTCCGGTATTCATATCCACATGGGTACTGTCACACTTCGGACAGATAAAGTCGTATTCCTCAGGCTGGTAAACATGTTTACAATCCCGGCACTTTAATTCCACGGGGATTTCAATAATTTTCAAAGAGGCGCCATCCAAATCGGTATCTTTGGTCATGGATTCCCAGGAAAATCTCATTATGTCCGGCACATAATTTCTGAATTTACCAATTTTCAGCGTAATAGACTGGACTTTTTTACCGGGATATTCCCGAATCTGGTCATTAACGACCTCGATTATTTCCTCAATCACAGAAACTTCATGCATAATATCCCGATAGTTTATCACATCAACCTGTTGCAGATATTTTTGGATAATTTTGAAAAATAATGCAACCTTTTGACTCTTTTAGGCGTATATCTTAGTAATGAATATGAAACAGGAATGGCAAACATATCCCGATAGTGATTTGGTCCAGTTGTGCCGGACCGGGAATCGTTCGGCTTACGGAGTGCTGGTGACCCGTTACCAGAGACCTGTGTATCACCTTTGCTGGCGGTTACTGGGAAATCCAGAGGATGCCCGGGATGCCACCCAGGAAAGTCTGGTCAAGGCCTGGCAATCCCTGCATCTATTCCGAATCAACGACCCTTTTGGGCCCTGGGTTCGTCAAATCACCCGAAATCATTGTCTGGACCGGCTTCGAATTCGGTCCCGACAAGGATGGACAGTGTCTCTGACGGACACGGAATCCGAGAATGAAGAAATGTCTGTTCAGGATTTAACTCCGGGAGTCCGAGACCAGTTAATGGAACAAGATGACCGGAAGTATCTTTTTCAGGTCATTCAAAACCTTCCAGAGATATACAGAATCGTCCTGACCCTTCGTTATCTGGAGTCTCTGGACATTGACACCATGAGTCAGGAACTGGATTTACCCAAGGGAACGGTTAAAAGCCATCTATACCGAGCCCGCGCCATTCTGAGAACTAAAATGGAGAAGACCCATGACCGAGTGTAATTATTATCAAAACCTTCTTCAGTCCCAAATGGATGAGAAACTCACCCTGACAGACCAGGAAGATCTGGCGCTGCACCTGGAACAATGTACCGAGTGCCGTCAAATGGAGAAAGACCTCCAGTCACTTCAGGAGGTTTTGTCTGACTGGCCGGAACCGGTTATCCCGGCAGATATGGTTTCTTCTGTCATGGACCAGATAGAGTTACTTCCTGCACCTTCTGTGAAAGTCCCCAAGTGGGTGTGGGGGATAGGGTTTGCGGCCGCATACCTGATGGGTGCTCTTATGATAGGACTGGCGGGATATTTGATTTGGTATTATCGACCTTCGGTGGATACTCTCAGGGGTTTATGGGAGGTTTCTGTTATCTGGGTCAAGGAGTGTTTTATTGTTTGTCAAATTTCCCTCCACGACCTTTATGGTCAACTTGCTCAAACCCTGTCCAGAGAAGGACTTTATCTGGTTCCTGGGTTTTATTTAGCTCAAATCTCTCTGTTCCTGTTCTGCCTGGTGGTCATCACCTGGCGTAAACCAAAAGGATTTTATTTGTGGTCGGTCTAGTGAAAGGAGACCAATAAACATGAAACGAGATTCATTCAAATTATCGACAGCACTGATTCTAGGAGTTCTTTTGTGTCTGGCTGTTGTTGTCAAAGATGTCTGGGCAGCAGATACTCTCAGCAATAAGACAACCATCAGGAATAGCATTTCTGAGATCAACAACAATATCGTAATCCCTGAAAATGAGACTCTCCTGGGAGACCTTAATACTATCAATGGGAATATTACCGTCAACGGTTGTGTCATCGGAAATGTTGTTGCCATCAACGGAAATGTGGATGTTTATGGAAGTGTGACCGGCAATGTAAAAACGGTCAAGGGAACTATCTCCACAAAAAGTACTGGAGTCATTATTGGAAAGCAAGAGTCGATAAACACCCAGTTGTGGTCAACCAACCCACCCCAAGAATACACAGGGAATAATTATGGGAGTCACAAAGTTTACAGTATCCTATTCATTATCTTTATGATTGGGGTTGTTATAATCACTCCCATTGTCATCATGGTAGCGATTGTCTTGCTGGCTCCTGAAAAAGTGACTTTCATGTCTTCAGAGTTGATGGCTAATCCCTGGGAATCTCTGGGCCATGGATTTTTAATGATACTGGCAACTATTGGCATCATCCTGGGATTATTTATCACTTGCATTGGGATTCCCCTGGTTCCATTAGCAGTCATTGTTGCGTCCGTATTATGGCTGACCGCCGGAGTGGTTGTTGCTGTGGCTGTCGGGACCTGGCTCCGAGACAAGTTCAAATGGCAAATCACTTCTGTCATGGTCCTGATGTTAATTGGTGCGCTGGCTTTTGCCATCATCAAGATTGCCGTAGTGGGTATTCCCATCGCTTTAGTGATGGCTATAGCCGGTTATGGAACCGTGATCAAGACCCGCTTTGGTAAACGCCCCATGAAAGAGGTTCCTGTTGTCCAGGCTCCACCGCCGGCACCACCGGTCCCCCCAGCACCTCCGGCCCCCGTCGAAGATGTAACTCCGGAACCGGTCGTACCCCCGGAACCTGTAGTGAACCCGTTAAATATCGAGAAACCGGATGTGACGGAAGAACTTCCTCCGCCCCCCCCGGACTCACCCGAAAAACCAGACACTGAAAACAAAAACCTATGGCAATAGGCTAAGCATAGCACCCCCAGAATTCCTTCCCTTGGCTGGGGGTGCGTTTTTTTTGGGATCAGGGTACACTTGCTCCCATCAGGGTTATTCCCCTAAAATAGACTTTATTTGGAGGAATTCATGACGACAACGACTTGGACCAAAATAGAGACTTTAAAAGAGTCCGCCCTTCAATGGCGCCGGGAAGCCACCCTTCCCCAGACTCTGGCACTAGTAGCCACAGGAACCCTGCTTCTGGCCCTCTCAAGCGCCATCAGGATTCCCCTGCCCTGGACACCCATTCCAATCACATTACAGACTTTTGCCGTACTTTTATTAGGAATGACTCTCGGAGCCCATGCCAGCGCCGCCAGCGTGTTGATGTATTTAATGACTTTCGGTGGCGCCAACCTGCCGGGACCGACGGGCGGGTATATGGTGGGGTTTGTTGCAGCGGCCTGGTTCGTGGGATATATGACGGATCGTTATACCTGGACCCGGACATTTCCGGGGCTGGCAGCCATCATGGTTGTTGCTGACTTCGGAATGATTCATGGATTCGGTCTGGTATGGTTAGGATTACTGACGGGCATCCATCACCCGGGAACACTTTTCACGATGGGGACCTTACCCTTTGTGGCCGGTGATTTACTGAAGATAATTCCTGCTGTGGGTTTAGGCCGTTTAATTGCTCC
Organism: uncultured bacterium; assembly: GCA_964644695.1. GTDB lineage: Bacteria > UBP4 > UBA4092 > UBA4092 > UBA4092 > CAZXWN01. Next base: position 43,661 of record CAZXWN010000010.1, on the reverse strand, counting down.
CCAAATCAGGTCTTAATCAACATGACATCTAATTCAAAAGGGAACGGAACTTTTTCCGTTCCCTTTTTTAATGCCCCCCCGACACCCCGGCAGCGCGCTATCATTGCCCTTGAAGGTGGGCAACCAGATATAGTCCCCCATTTCGAACTGGAGATGCAGTTAACGGAAGAATATTTCGGAGAACACTACATCACTCAAGCCGAATGGGAGGAGTCTCCTTCCAAGAGGGAAGAGTTCTTGATTCATAATGCTGACTTGTTCATTAAAACGGCAGACCGATTCAATTATTCCATGCTGTTATATTGTGGGTTTTATTTCCCCGATTTGGATACCTTTTTGGAGGGTGCCCGAATATTACGGGAACGGGATGGCGGCCGACATCTTCTGCTGGCACATGGCGACTCCACATTAAGTATTAATGATGGGGATGGGATGATGGCTTTGGCGGAAGCTATTTATGAAACGCCTGAGGCACTCAAGGACCGGGAACAGAAGAAGGTTGAGGACTCTCTTGAGTGGGCCCGAAAGATAATGGCAGCAGGTCTGGATGGATTCCTGTTAGGTTCAGACTATGGATTTAATCAGGGACCTTTTTTGAGTCCAGCGATGTTTGGGGAATTCGTCACTCCTTATTTGGCGCAGTTGATTGAGGAATACAGAAGGATGGGTGCCTGGACAATAAAACATTCCGATGGAGATTTACGGTTAATCCTGGACCAGATCATTGACTGTCATCCGCATGCCCTCCACTCCATCGACCCACAGGGGAATATGGACATTAAGGACGTGAAAGCAAAATACGGGAAACGGGTCTGTCTCATTGGTAATGTTAATTGCGGATTGTTGCAAACAGGAACCGATGAAGAAATCCTGGCGTCTTGTCAGTATGCCATGGATAACGGGAAACCGGGGGGCGGTTATATCTTCTCTACCAGTAATGTCATTTTTAAGGGAATGCCGAAATCATCCTATGACCTGATGTGGAACTGGTATCGAAATAACTGCCGCTACGAATAGCCGTCTGATAAAATGGAGATATTATGGGAATATTGGATAAATTAAAATCATTTCTCACTCCACCGCCGGATGTCGTGTCTTTATATCTGGTGTGTAATCGATGTGGAGAAAAATTGAAATTACGAATACAAATGAATTCAGAAGTATCACAGGCTGATAACGGGAAAACTTTTTTCTGTCAGAAAGAAGCGCTCAGCACGAAATGTTTTCAGAGAATCCCGATTCGAGTAGAATTTGATTCCCGCCGCCGAATGGTACGGAAAGAAATCGAAGGCGGCCGGTTCATCACTCAAGCCGAATTTGAATCCACCGAGAAATAAGAATCAATCGGTTTCAGGATTGTCCTGATTTTTACTGGCTTCAGATGAGGGAGTAAAACCCTGGAGCGCCTCTGGACAACAGTCTATGGCTCGGACCAATTTTCCCTGTAACACACACCCTTTACGGGTCGGTTCACAGTCTGTCTTCAATCGATTACAATGTCCATCATCTTCATGTGGGCAGGCCCAACTCATTTCCTGATTCTCCTTTATTTTATTGTAACCGTTCAGGCCTATTATTGTTCTTGATTTGAATCAACCGTTATCCATTTGTTTTACAAGACCGGTTCAAGTTTCACAGCATCGGCCGCCACGGTTGCCGCTTTTGCGCCGGTTGGAATGACCGATATCCGGGCATTTTTCCCTGATACAAATGAGAAGGTGCCCAGAGAGACCCAACTTCCACCTTTGGATTTCTGATTAATTTTGACTTGCCTGGTCCCTTTGGCATCCGTAATGTTATAGGTTACAGCTACGCTTCGGGTGGAGTCTGAGGTGTACCAGGCATAGGCCCGATATTTGCCAGATTTTGGAATTTCAAGAGTGAATATCGCACGGTGTGCGGGTTTTTCTGAAGCCATTGTCACGCGATAATTATCACCGTAGTGTTGGTATTTTTCAGAAGAGGTCGTCCAGTCCCCGGTCACAATGAAATTAGTAGAATCGTTGTCCACAATAATTGGGCCGTTGGGGTCGTCTCCATTAAATCCAAGCATCTTCTTGAACCGTTCCAGAGTGGTAGGTTGTGAGGAATGAAAACGCCGAATCTTGTAGGGAGATTCTTCCGGATCCACCGGACCTTCGATTCCATAAAATCCTGCGTCATATCCGGCTTTCTCCACCTCGGCAACAACCTCATCATTGTAAGAGATGTTGGGGTAAGCAAAATATCGACGGGGTTTCTTTTTCAAATGAGTTTGCAGTGCAGCCATTGATTCGGTCAATTCCCAACGAGCGGTTTCAATGGGGAGAGTAGCCAGAGGGGTGTGAGTCACAGCGTGGGATCCGATATCAACCAGACCACTGTCTTCCATCTCCTGTAATTCTTTCCAATCGGCATGGTCTTTGGCGGTCATGACTCCTACATATTTCGTGTGAGCAAAATTGGTTGCCGGAAATTTGTACTTCTTCAATATGGGGAAGGCATTTTTATAAACGCCGAGGTAATTATCATCAAAACAAATTCCAACAGCGCTAGGGGGTAGTGGCTTTTTATATTTGACCCAGTCAGCAAAAGCCGACAAAGGAACTATATTGTAGTTATGCCGCTTCAAGAAATCCATCTGGTCCTTGAACTGGTCCGCGGATATATCATAAGGGGCCGCCATATCTTCCCCAGCGGCGACATCGTGGTAACAAAAAATAGAATTCTGTGCCTGCACCCAGGAGGCCACCAATATCATTGCTACTATAATTCCAATTCCCTTTTTACAAATAAACATAATATATTCCTTCCATCTCATTATATGTTTGAAATTTTACCACATTCAATTCGGACCCTCTTTTGACAAATAAAAAGGCTCCTCCGAATCGAAGGAGCCTCTGGATTACTAATAAAAGGCATTGTTATTTCTTGATCGTCCGAATCACCTGACCGTCCATATTTACAATATCAACGACCATCGGCATCTGGCCCACAGCATGGGTAGAGCAACTCAGGCACGGGTCATAACACCGGATGCCGGCTTCTACTCGGTTCAACATACCCTCTTTGACATCCTCACCATTCACATATTGTTTAGCAAGGGCAGTGATGGCAGCATTCATCGCAAGGTTGTTATGACCGGTGGAAACTATGAGGTTGACCTTTTCAATGCGGCCAGCTTCATCGACCCAGTAATGATGGAACAGTGTTCCGCGCGGGGCTTCAATACAACCCACTCCCTCAGAATTTTTGGGGAATCCGGTCGTCACAATATCCTGACCCAGGATGTCGGAAGAATTCAGCAACATTTCAATGCGTTCCAACCCGAAGATAATTTCAATCAGTCGGGCATAGTGGTAATAGAAGGAACTGTGCTGTGTACCACCATTCATGGAATCCCAATTTTGCCATTCCTTCTGGGCTTTCGGCGTTCCAATTTTGTCGATGGCATTCAATCGCGCCAAAGGACCGACACGATATCCACCAGCAGGATATCCTTTATCTTTGAAGAAGGGGAATTTCAGATATGACCAGTCTTCGGTCGCTTCCGCAATGATGGACAGGTAATCTTTCGGGTCCACCTGGTCCGCCAGAATCTGGCCTTTGGAATCTACAACCCGGAGCTTCCCGTTATAGTGCTCCAATCCACCTTCCGGAGTCACCAGACCCATGAAGTTGGAATTGAAGTTAGCGAAACTATCTACCATCTCCCGATTTTTCTCCATAAAACCCTTCAGGATATCGATAGCCAGGAACGCTGTTTCGAAGGCTTCCGGTAAATCTTTCAGGAGTGCATCACGGTCGGCAACGGTTAGCGGTTTATTCACGCCCCCTGGAAGAGTAAATTCAGGGTGAATCTTTCGGCCGGCAACGGCTTTAATAACTTCCTGTCCAAATTTCCGAAGTCGAATCCCTTTACGAGCTGTTTCGGGATCTTTCTCAATCAAACCCATTACGTTCCGGGTAGCGGGGTCAGAGTCAAAACCCAGCAACATATCCGGAGCAGACAGGTGGAAGAAACTCAGGGCATGGGATTGAACAATCTGGCCCATGTGCATCAGTTCACGAAGCATCCGGGCCGTCTTCGGCGGGGTGACACCCAATATAGCATCTCCCGCTTTGCTGGAAGCCAGCAAATGGCTGATAGGGCAAATTCCGCAAATCCGCGCAGTAATGGCGGGCATTTCAGAGAAATGTCGGCCTTCGCAGAATTTTTCAAATCCGCGAAACTCCACTACATGGAAACGGGCGTCTTTAACTTTCTTATTATCATCCAGCTGGATGGTAATTTTAGCGTGGCCCTCAATCCGGGTCACTGGATTTATCATGATGGTCTGGCTCATTGTCTCCATCCTCTTTCTTAGTCAAAGTGGAGTTTATCTTCAGGCCATGCGGGAATCCGACCGGCCAAAAGTTCGCTCAAAGCATAAAAGATTGTGTCAGCATCCGGAGGACATCCGGGAATATAAGCATCCACTTTCACCACATCTTTAATAGCTTTAACTTGCCCGCATAATTCAGGGACTTCTGCGGAATGGGGAATTTCCCCAATCAGGGTCGATTCGGCATCAATATAAGCCCGATCAAGAACAACACTCTTCTTGAACTGATTCCGCATTGCAGGAATACCGCCATAGCAGGCACAGTCACCCATCGCAACCAAGATTTTGGCTTTGGCACGCAGAGCCTTCAGGACTTCCGCATTGTCTTCATTACAGACAGCCCCTTCCACAATACCCACGGTCACTTCGGGAAATTCCTTGATATCAGTAATCGGACTGGCGGTAATCTCAACCAATTTAGACAGGTCAATCAACCGTTCATCCAGATCCAGAAAAGACATGTGACAGCCAGCACATCCACCCAGCCACACTGTCGCTATTTTTACCTTGGCATTCTTGGCCATGTTCTATTTTCCTCCCTCATTCAGCGGGAAAGCTACGCAACGGAACGGAAGCGAATCCACAGACACCGAGGTTACTTTGGAACGATAATTCGCCTGTAATTCAGATATTTCCTGGGTTATTGCCGCCAGGCCTTCAGGAACATTTGCAGATAGCCGGCGAGCTAATCCACCAAATACTTGCCATTCCTGGTACATTTCACCCGTGGCTGGCAATACAGGGATAATACCCTGGCTCTTACCCAGTGCATTATTCATGGAACCCTGCTTCTCGTACCATACAGGGCTGGGTAGACTTACATCCGCATGGGCAAGGGCGGCATTTGGATGACTGCTTTGCACCACCAGGAACTCAATCTGAGATAATTTGTGCAAGTCATTTTCCAACAACTCAATTTCATCGTCGCCCATGGCAAGGAAGACCAGTTTAGCTTCTTTCGGATCCAGTTTGTCCAGGAAATTCGGACCCGTGGAAGCCGAAACAGCACCGGTTTCTCTGCGCATCATCAAGTCGATTTCAAAAGCACCCCGAGCATTGGCACCTGTCCGAAGTCCCATCAATGGGAGTTTCCCATCCTTGATGAAACCTACCTGACGAATGAAATTCACCAAAGTCGCAAACAATTCAGGATTATCCTGTTGAGACAATCCAGTGCCAAACACAAAGACCGGGTTCTTAGCTTTACTGATTAACCGAGAAATCTGAACGATTTTGTCCCAGGAAATCCCGGTTGCTTTTTCAGCTTTTTCCGGGCTGTAGTTCGAAAATTCTTCCCGGAGACTGTAAGGCAGTTCCACCTGATGTTTGGTGGCGGGAGAAGTCAGTTCCAGTCCAATCAAGGTGTTTAATAACACACCGTCTGTACCACCATATAACTGGACAGCAATATCAGCCATTAAATCAAGCTGTGATTTATCTTCATTCACAATAATCAGCTTGGCTTTCTGCGCACGGACCCGGCTGCGAACCTTGGCCGCCAACACTTTATGTGTTTTGCCAGGGTCTGCACCCAGTATCACGATACAGTCAGATTCATCCAAAGCAGACATATCGGTTTCCAGATTTAACGCGGCAAATTCGGTATTCGGTTTGCCAAGTGACTTACTGTAACTTTCATATTCATAGCAGCCGAGCAGATAGGCATTAGGGGTCCCAATGACTTCCCGGAACAGCTGCATAAACCGATAAACGGATTCGTTCGTCATCTTCGGGCTGATGTAAGCATAGATGGAAGAGGGGTCTTCATTTTTCAAGCGACGTAAACGATACGCCACATGGTCGAGAGCCTTTTCCCAACTGAATTCAACATTGCCGGAACCGTGACTGACGGTCGGTTTTAATACTCTGTCTTTCTGATTGGTCAGAGGTTCATATCGGCCATTCACACAAAGATGGCCCGCATTCACGGAGGAGGATTCATCACCATCAATATTCACAAGATGGTTTCCCCGACTATAAACAGTGATTCCACAACCCAATGAACACTGCTGACAAACGGTATCCACTTTTTCACAGTCTTTGGTCTTGCCCCGATATGCACTCATCTTGTTGAAAAGAGCACCCGTCGGACAAGCCTGCACACAACCACCACAAGAGGTACAGGATGAACCGGCAAACTGACTGTTCAAATCAACACAAACGAGAGTGTTCCGGCCACGATGGCCAAAATCTATCGTATGGACACCTTCTACTTCATCGCACCAACGGACACAACGAGAGCATAAAATACAGCGATTGTGGTCCAGGTAGAAATACGGATGGGAACTTTCCACCGGCAGATTGGGGAATAAATATGGATACCGAATATGATCCATATTGTTTTCATATGCTTTATTCTGGAGATCACAGTCACCACCCGATTTTTCACAGAAGGGACAGTAGTGATTGCGCTCAGAGAAGAACAACTCCATAATCATTCGGCGCATTTTCTGAAGTTTCTCGGTGTTGGAATGAACCACCATTCCATTGGTTGCCGGAGTCGAACAGGAGGTAACGATTTTCGGCATTTTCTCCACTTCGACAATACACATTCGGCAGGCACCCACCGGGGAGAGCTTCTTCAGGTAACACAGGGTTGGAATGTATACACTATTATCATTGGCCACTTCCAGGATGGTTTGACCTTCCCGGCCAGTACATTCTTTCCCGTTGATTGTAAGTTTAATTTCAGGTCGGGTATCGGTATTAGGCATTTTCAGCCACCTCCGCAAGTTTGGCATCCGGACCGGTTAGTTTGTACACCGCATCGAATTTACAGGCATCAAAACAGGCTCCGCAGCGGATACATTTATCTTCCACAACATAATACTTCTTGGCGTCGGTCCGCTTGAAGATAGTGCTGGTTGGGCACGCACGAGAGCATAAAGAACACCCAATACATTTTTCTTCATCAATCTTAAATTCCAGAAGTGCCTTACAAACTTTGGCTGGACAGGCTTTGTGGAGAATATGTGCTTCATACTCATCACGGAATTGACGCAAAGTTGAAAGCACCGGATTTGGTGCTGTTTGACCCAATCCGCATAAGGAAGATTCTTTAATCATATTGCAGAGTTCTTCCAAAACATCCAGGTCTTCCATGGTTCCCTGACCATTGCAAATCTTGGTCAGGATCCGATGCATCTGCTGGGTACCGACTCGGCATGGTGGGCACTTGCCGCAGGATTCATCCATAACGAATTCCAGGAAGAATTGCGCCACATTCACCATACAGGAGTCTTCATCCATGACAATCAAACCACCAGACCCCATCATGGAACCGAGAGAGGCCAGTGTTTCATAATCGATCGGTGTATCAAGATATTTTGCCGGTAAGCATCCACCTGACGGACCGCCCGTCTGTGCTGCTTTGAATTCTTTTCCATTCGGAACACCGCCGCCGATTTCATAAATGATTTCGCGGAGAGTAATTCCCATGGGTACTTCTACCAAACCGGTGTTATTGATTTTACCGGTCAGAGCAAAAATAGCTGTTCCTTTGGACTTCTCAGTTCCGATGGAAGCAAACCACTCAGCACCATGATTAATAATTTCCCGAACATTACAATAGGTCTTTACATTGTTGATGTTGGTGGGTTTCTTCCACAAACCGGAAATAGCCGGGAAAGGAGGCCGTGGACGGGGCATTCCCCGCTTGCCTTCAATAGAGGCCAGCAAAGCGGTTTCTTCACCGCAAACAAACGCGCCAGCACCCTCTTTAACCTTCAAATGGAAGGAGAAATCCGTTCCGAGAATATTATCACCTAACAGGCCCATTTCCTCGGCCTGAGCCATTGCAATTTTCAAGCGGCGGATAGCCAGTGGATATTCCGCTCTGCAGTACACATATCCTTCATTCGATCCAATGGTATAAGCACAAATGGTCATACCTTCAATCAATCGATGAGGGTCGCCTTCCAACAGGGACCGGTCCATAAATGCACCCGGATCACCTTCGTCAGCGTTACAGACAACATACTTCTTATCGTTTTTGGATTTGCGGGCGAAATCCCATTTCATTCCGGTTGAGAACCCGGCACCACCGCGGCCACGCAAACCAGACTTCTTTAACTCGTCAACAATATTTTCCGGAGTTAATTCAAAAAGACATTTTTCAAGAGCTTTGTATCCGTCTCTGGCGATATATTCATCAATCCGTTCCGGGTCGATGATACCGCAGTTTTCCAAAACAATTCGCCGCTGCTTCGCATAAAACGGCATATCCTTATAGTACGGTAAGGCTTTGTGGTTATCGGATTCTTTGAACAACAACCGTTCAACAACCCGCCCTTTGATTAAGGTTTCTTCCACCAGTTCATTAATATCTTTGGTCTGCACCTGACAATAGAAGATTCCTTCCGGGTACACCATCACGACCGGACCCATGGCACAAAAGCCACGGCATCCCGTCTGAATGACTCGGACTTCCTTATCCAGGCCTTTATCCGTAATTGCTTTACGGAACTCTGTTAATACAGCCATCGAATCCGCTGCATTACATCCTGTACCACCACATATCAGGACATTGGCGCGAAATAATCCACCCAGCTTTTCCTGATAGTCAGTTTTATTTGTATTATCCATTAGTGTTGTCTCCCGTTATTTTCCGGATCCAGCATCAAGCCGGCCCAGAGCCCATTCGGTCACCACCTGGCCTTTGACCAGATGTTCTTCAATGAGTTTCGGGACCATGTCGGCCTGAATATTTGTATAGGTCACGCGTGGCATCCCCGCTTGTTCAATGTCCACCAGGGGTTCTCTGGCGCACATACCCATACATCCCACGGTTTCAACATGGGCATTCATCTTGCGCGTTTCCAGTTCAGACAGGATAGCCTTGATGACTTCACGGGCACCGGCGGCAATACCACAAGTCCCCATCCCCACAATAATACGGGTGTTCGTTTGATTACGGACGGTCATATCCTTCTGTAACGATTCCCGGAGTTTTCTTAATTCTTCCAGGTTTTTAATTTTTGCCATGATCGGTTCTCCCAAGCCTCAGGCTCAAGTATATTTCTTCAGAACTTTCATCATTTTATCGGCGGTCATCTTGGCATGAACATCTTCATCCACAATGACGGCCGGGGCCAGACCACAGGCACCTACACAGCGTGCTTTACACAGTGTATAGATATCATCCTTGGTAGTCTCACCATCATCCACTCCCAGCTCTTTGGCCAATCGGTCAAACACCCGATCTGCTCCTTTAACATAGCAGGCCGTTCCCAAACAGACAGTGACAGTGTGCTTCCCTTTAGGGATAGTGCTGAAGAAGTGATAAAAGGTCACCACGCCGTATATCTGACTCAGGGGTGTTCGGGTCTTGGCGGCAACATACTGGATCACATCATCCCGCAGGTATCCGAACAGTAACTGAGCCTGTTGCAGAAAATGGATAATAGCATCTGGAGAATTATCATAAGAGTTCATGATTTCATCCAGTTTTGAAAACCGGATATCACCGCTGGGGTGTTCCTCAAGTACTTGAACCATTCGTCTTGCTCCTTTCCATGGATATGAGCATCAATCTATTTGTTTTTCAACGGACACCGGAGTGTCTCGTGTTAGTTCCTGAACTGTTTATTTGGCGGTACCGTTACTCTCCGCCGCTGATTTTAAATGTATTTTCACCTGAACCTGTGTTCCCCGGCCCATGACCGAGTCGATATGGAAATCATCCGCACACTTCTTGATGTTAGGAAGACCCATGCCCGCACCAAAACCTAAGGCTCGAACACTGTCACTGGCAGTTGAAAATCCCGGAGAAAGTGCCTTTTCCACATCTTCAATGCCAGGCCCTTTATCCTGTGCTTCCAACACAAACCAGCCTTTTTCCAACCAAGCCTTCAAAACGCCGCCGATAGAATGGATAATCACATTTGTTTCCATTTCGTAGCAGGCAATTGCCGCACGGCGAACGATTTCTGGGTCGGTACCCATCGACTGAAGCCTTTTTTTCACTTGGGAAGATAAGATACCCGCTGAATCGAAATCCCCCGACTGTAACGAGGTCTCCAGAATCACTTCCCCATCCGTAAAATTAGTCGTCGGGTCAATGGAGGCCGCCATTTGTTTCGCTTCTCTGAGTGCGGCTTGTTCGGCAACGCCATTTAATTCAAACATCAGGCGGCGAGTAATATCCCCCTGAGTCAGAATTCCTATCAGGGCTCCTGCCTTATCCACGACCGGAAATCTTCCGAAAGGGTGACGATCAAAAATTCCCAGGGCTTTGGCCAAAGTATAATCAGGTTTCAAAGAAATGACAGAACGCGTCATGTAATCTGCTATTTCTGAACTCATATACTGGTAATCCAGTGCCCGAATAATATCTTCAACACTGATGATTCCCAGTAATCGATTCCTATCTACTACGGGTAACCCGGAGATGCGTTTCTCGCGCAAAACCCGCTGCGCAACTCGGAAGGTATCTGTTGGAGAGACTGTGACCGGATTCGGTGTCATGGCATCACGCACTTTCAGCTGATAAACCAACTCATGTATCAAGCTGAATTCGCGGATGTCTTTACCTTCTGGCATAGTCGTTTCCATCGATTACATCATTCCTGAGTCTGGCTTCCGGGGTCAAACTCTGATAATCGCGTACAAGACTCAAACATAGGCAAAGGAGATACATACAGGGGAATTTCGTGAGCCTTGGCCAGGCCTACAGTCTCGGGAGGGGGATACTTCCCTCTTACAAAAATCACTGCCAGCGCTCCGACCACATCCGCCGTCCGAATCACCTGCGGACTGGTAAATCCCGTCAGAATTACAAAATTCCTTTTCTCGGCTGCCAGAATGTCGCTTAAGAAATCAGCAGCACATATTGTAGTTACTTCCGGGTTCCGGCCGGTGATGGCGTATATCTCTGTGGCACCCAGCTTTTCCACTACATCTGAAAGTCTCATAACTGTTCCAACTTTATTTTTACAATACCCTTTCATCCCTCTTATAAATAAGGAGAGAGAGGGCTAAACGGATAAGATACTACCGTAAACCAGCGATTTCGTCAAAAGTAATTTTTTTCGTAAACTATTTATCTCAGGAATATTTCTGAAACTTATCCAATGGAAGGCTTTTTTAACCCTTTTCAAAGCCACGATTTAACCAGACTATAAGCCTCTGGCCCTCAATTATACCAGTGTTTTCTGACATTTCTGAGCGACTTTATACCGTTCCCCCCTGCGGTGCATTTTACCTTGCTGTTTGTCTATTCTCTCGACTCTCCCATTCCTTTACCAAAACCCTTTCCTCTCCCCCCAAATCCTCTTGACATCCCGAATCACTCCGTCCCCTGAAACGAACCATATTCGAAGGAGAAAGGTCTTATATGAGTCAGGAACCTTTATTTAGGTTAATTCACCTATCTTTTCCATCTCGGCTGAAGTTAATGCCCGATTGAAGACCGCCAGACCTCCTAATAACCCGTAATACCAGTTCCCCATTTCACCACTTCGGTCAACAGCTCCCACCGTAAAATCAGACCCGTCTATCCCCCCATCAAAAAGCCCTTTATCATAATAATCGGGATTTCGACCTTCTCGGGCATCCAAAACCCCATTCAAATAGGATTTACACCAGGTCCCATTATAGGTAAACCCTGCACATTGCCATTGTTGCACCGGAACCATGGTTTCACCTATGGCCGCATCCATGCAATACGGATATCCTTCGGTTGGGCCCCCTACACCCGATATATGACCTCCTACCTGGTCCCGACTATCCCAAATCCCTAAATCCAGAAACAGGCAATACTGTCGTTTACAACGCGTTTCATTCCACAGGCCAGCTACCGCCTCACAACCGGGTTTTGGCTTTATCTCTCTTTTTATCCAGGCGATGACCGTGACTTCCGCATCTTTTCCATGAATATCCAGGTCCCCCACCTTCTCCCGGGGGGTTTGGAACCATTTCCCCGGCCCCATCTGAGCACTGTAAGGCCCCCAAACACCCTCCTCAACACGCGTTATCAGGCCATTTCCTTCCTCCAACGCATAGGGAACCTTCCCCAAACTCACTCTATTTCTTCCAGATTCCTCCTGGAACCCCCAAAAAGCCACCAAACCCTCAACAGCCAATAACTCATCCTGGGTAATCATCTTTCTTCCTCTTGAATCAATCCATAGATATTATTTACAGTCATTATTCTATCAATAGACTCCCCTCAATTCCCCTCTTGTTTACCCATAAAAAAACAGGGGCCTTTCTTCCGAAAGACCCCTGTATTCCATTCTCATTCAGTTCTTAGAACAATGATGCATCTCCATTAAATGGCTCATCCTGATCCACCAGATATTCAATGTTCTTAATCTTGAAATATCCTGCCATGTGCGTCGAAGGTTCACATTGAATCTGGTAATATGGACACAGTGCATTACCAGCTAAATAATGATAACCCTGACTAACGGGATCCCATGCGTCAGTCATAACGCCCATTTGGGCACTAACCAACATCTGGGTTCCTTTTGCACCAATATCAAAACTTCCTTCTTCCTTTACACCAAAACAAGCCAAAAGCAGGTGTGTATCGTAAGACAGGTAACTACCTGTTAATACGGTTTTGGGAATCTGGACTCTCATACCCACCTGTTTTCCAATTTGAGCCGACGGTGTATATACTCCAAAATCACCCTTTTTGGCTGTCAGTTTTAGGTATTCACGAGGACCTTCAGTCAGATTCATCTGTATTCCATTTGGCTCATAAACAGTAAATGGGGCATTGCCTTCTACTCCCCAAGTAGCATTAAGGGACGACAGATTATTAAAGGTTCCTGCATAGGCTAAATTACTACTGCGTGTTTCAAATAGTCTCGGAGTCGCTTCATAAATTTCAAGGTCTTTTACTTGAATTGCTCCAAAAGTTCCTTGGTTCCGAATATAAATCTGTGGATATCCAACTTCGCCAACATGAACATAAAGAGGGGTCTCAATAGTTGTCCAAGCCGTTGATACACCAAAAATCATATTACAACCAATATTGACTTGCTGGGCACTTGGAATAATGCCATTAAAGTTGAACAACCCAACATCCACATTGGTCCACGAATAATTTGCTTTAACTTTAATTCGAGCCATATACCACTTATTTGTCTTATAAGTAAGTAATCTATCAAGGTTAGGCATGAGCTTCAGCGATTCCGAAGGGGAAGTAAAGGTTACCCGCAATACACCTTTTTCTGGATAACTCATGATAGGCAATCTCGGTTTGTCTTCAAAGGTCTGAATTGCATATTCCTTTAGGAATCCATTGCTATTTGTAAAATTGCCAACATCAATTTTATTCAAATAGATGGGTAACCGTTCCCGGTCACAGTCATCGTAAGGAAGAACACTTGAAGGGGATGCTACGACTTCAACAAAAAGCGGCTTATTGACGGTACTAATAGCTGACAGGGCAGTAATGCGGATGGTCTGATTATTAACCCAGGCCGCAGTAATGTAGTTTGAATCCGAGACGACTAAGGATCCAGCTTGACCATAAGAAGGAGGAATTGCTTTCCCTGTGCTGTCAAAGGTATAGTCACCAATGTTAAAGTCCAGGCTTTCTCCTGCCTTTAAGGATATCTGTGGTAACCGGGAAATCCGATAGGTCGAGACCTTTATTCTACTAACCATCTGATTTACTGGGGTATTGCCTTCGGAAATGGAGTAAACATTCACACCTGATGTAACAATACTAATAGGTCCTAATGCAACAGAATCCCCAGATAAAGAGGCTTTATCCATAAGGTTACTGGTAATAAGATAATTATAATCATGCCCCTTCAGTGCATAATCATTTAATTTGTAGGCCAAAGGTATGGTTTTATTCTTCATTTGCTTTATTGCCGGCAAATTAATATCTACGGCATTACTTGGATAAACAGTAATATAATCTATTTTTACAACTGTCACTTCACTCAAAGGGCTTTTGAAAGCTATTTTAATTGTGTACTTCCCTGGTTGAGAATATGTGAAGGGCCCCGAGGTTGTGCGATTATATGTGGGAACAAAGACTCCCCATCCTGGGCCGCAATCCATGTTCCAATGAGTGACATCTGGCGCGAACTTCCAAAAATAATTTACAGTAAGTGGCGCTTTACCAGATTTAGGGAAGGCTGTAAAATCATTATCCCCAATATTTTCATAATCAGGAAAAGTTGTTTTATCATAAATGTGGATGTAGTTTGTCTTGGTAATGGTTTGAGCTCCAAAAGAACCTCTCACACCCAGTCTTGGAGTGAAAGTCCCTGGACTCGTAAAATTGTAATAAAAGGTATGTATCCTGCTTGTGGGGGCGGCCCAAACACCAAAACCCGGACCAGAGTCCAAATTAAACTCTGTAACCGCAGGATCTAGATAAACTTTGTATTCAACCCGGTGTGGAGCAGCACCATTATTGGGGAAAGCTTCAAAGTCTCCATAATTAGGGACTTGGGCTTGAGCGAGGGTTGTTATGAGTGTCAAAAGACTCAATAACCACATCACTCCTAAATAGTGTAGTTTTTTCTTTCTTTGCATCATCGTCTCCTTTGAATAAACCGCATCGTTTAAATAGAGTTAATTACCGTCATATTAATACGTTCGTTCTTTTAATGCAACTTTTTTTAGCCAATATTTTTCTCTTTATCTATGTAAGCAGACATTCTCGAAGCAGCTTTGCCCTACAAGTATTTTTTTAATAAATTGTAAAAATTTATTGGGTTTATGATTTATAATCAATCGGACTTATATATAGGAGGAATTTGATGAGCTCAAAAAAGACTGCAGATTATGCAAAAGACTATTATGTTGATGGACATGCTGATTATTTGAGTCCCGCTGAAAAAGTTCGTATTGGCACTATGTTGCAAATGATTGGAACAGGAAAAACAGTTTTAGATGTTGGATGTTATGAAGGTTCCATCGGAAAACAACTTATTGATCAGGGGAATAAGGTTTACGGAATTGAAGTCAACGAAGAAGCCACGAAATTAGCCAGAGAAAAGGGACTTATTGTAACAACCCAAGACCTTGAGTCACCCTTCCAGTTTGAAGACAATATGTTTGATGGCGTACTGGCCGGAGAAATCCTGGAACACATTCTTGATACAGAGTTTTTTCTGGATGAAATCAAAAGAATATTAAAACCTGGCGGAAGTTTGGTCATTTCCACTCCAAATGTAGCATCTTTTGGCCGTCGAATATATCTTTTATTAGGAAAAAACCCTTATTTTGAGGCTTCTTTTGGATTTCCTAAAAATGCAACGGCTGGTCATATAAGGTTCTATACAAAAGAGCTGTTAATATCCTTCCTTGAATTCAAAGGATTCAAAGTTGTTGAATATCAATCTGATATTATCAACTTTGGAACAGGGTCACTGTCCAGTCTATTATTGGCAAAGTGGTTTCCGACTCTGGGGCGTACATTAATCGTTAAAGCCATAAAACCATAAACTAAATTATTAGAGAATGTAAAGAATAGAGACTGGATGATATCCAGTCTCTTTTTCTTTAGGCTTTGACGAAGATGGGGGCGGTTTGTTAATCTTTTCTAATAGATATTATTCAAAAAAAGGGAACTGAACCGATGGCGCTGCGATTATATAACACGATGACCCGACAGCTGGAAGAGTTCCAGCCCTTGAATCCACCACAGATAAAGATGTATGCCTGCGGTCCGACTGTGTACAATTATTTTCATATCGGTAATGGTCGTACCTTTCTGGTATATGACTTGTTCCGGAGATATATGGAATATAAAGGGTATCAGGTTACTTTTGTTCAGAACCTGACTGATGTGGACGATAAGATTATTAATCGTGCCCATGAGGAAGAGACCACCCCGGAAGCCGTTGCCAAGAAATACAGCCGCGCTTTTCATGAAGATTCGATTGCCCTGGGCATCCTTCCCGCGGATATCCACCCCCGCGCCACTGACCATATCCCTGAGATCATTGCCCTGGTTGAAAAACTGATTGCCAATGACCGGGCCTACGCCATCGAAGGGGATGTTTATTATCGAGTGCGGAGTTTCCCCGGTTATGGGAAATTATCCGGCCGGAATATTGATGATTTACAGTCAGGGGCTAGGATTGCCGTCGATGAACGGAAACAAGACCCGTTGGATTTCGCCTTATGGAAGAGTGCCAAGCCGGGTGAACCCTCCTGGGACAGCCCGTGGGGAAAAGGTCGTCCGGGATGGCACATTGAGTGTTCCGCCATGGCCTGCCGTTACCTTGGAGAGACTTTTGATATCCATTGCGGCGGCGAGGATTTGGTATTCCCACACCATGAGAACGAGATTGCTCAGTCAGAGGGGGCAACGGGGAAACCCTTTGCCAATTACTGGCTCCATGTGGCCTTCCTGAAGATGGACGGAGAAAAGATGTCCAAATCGTTAGGGAATTTTGTTACGGTCCGGAATGCCCTGAAAGAATATTCTGTAGATGCAATTCGGTATTTCATGTTGTCTTCCCATTACCGGTCTCCACTGGATTTCTCAGAAGATTCATTAAAAGAAGCCAATTCAGCCCTTCAACGCGTTTATAACTGTCTGGAAAACCTAAAACTTCAGCTGGAATCGATGAGTGAACAGGCCGTTGTGTTGAAAGATTATACAGACCGCTTCGAAGAAGCTATGGATGATGATTTCAATACTTCCAAGGCCATGTCGGTGGTATTTGATTTAGTCACCAACCTGAATCAGAAGATGACGTCCAAGAAATTAACCGATGGAGATAAAGAATTCCTGATGAATGGATGGAAGACCCTGATGGTGTTTGGAGGAGTCTTTGGTATATTCCAAACCAATACAGCAGGTGACAGTGAAGCAGCTCTGGATGGAGTGATTCAATTACTCATCAAGATGCGTCAGGAAGCCCGTGCCCGGAAAGACTTTGCCGCATCAGACAGTATCCGCGACCAACTGATAGCGCTGGGAATCGCCCTTGAAGACGGGCCCCAGGGTACCCGATGGCGGAAACAACTGATTTAAGTAGAGTTACCCATCCTACAATTTAGTGCAATAAAAAAAGTCCTCCCCACTTCAAAATGGGGAGGACTTTTAATTTATAATTATCTCGTAAATTCGATATCTTTTTTAAGTTCCGGCATCAGGTCAATCCCCACCTTGTTAATCTTTCCTTTCAGGTCCAGATGGAAAGACATACGGACTTGAAGATCAAACAGGTCGTTTTTGCCTTTGAACAGGTTGTAATGGTGATGGGATAGATTAAAAATCATGTCATGGAATGACATAACCAGTTTCCCATCCTTAAGTTCAATTTCGGCTTTTCCATAGGCGGGGTTCGTATAAACTCCGGTATATTCTTTCAAATCATGGGTCGGAGTTGTGCCAGAGACCCGTCCTTTATCCAGGGATTTCTGATAATTAAGGGCATCATTGGCATCTTTTTCTTCTTTCGCCCGGTAACGGCCGATCCAGTCAATCGGAGATAACCCGAAGAGGCGGTCATACAAGGCCCAGGAGAGTGCGAAGGGAAGTTTGGACCCGGCCCGGTTATTGAGAATAATCATCCCGACACCATGTGCAGGCGAGAAGGATTGCAGGGCCGAGAACCCTTCCAGATTCCCGGGATGGGCCACAATTTCATGCCCCCGAAGGCTGCGGATGTTCCAACCCAGACCATAGGAAGTATGGAATAGTTCGGGGAAATCAGGTTTTTCTTCTGTGGCAACATGGGGCCGGTGAATCATATCTAACTGGGTTGAAGAGATAATCTTCTGCCCTTTCCAGGTGCCATCACCCATGTGGAACTGAACCCAGTTTTTCATTTCACGGATACAGGAAATCATTCCACCGCCGGGAGTAATTTCGTCCACATTCAAGAAAGGTATCAGGCGAACTTTTCCCTTATATTTACGATGAGGGAGAGCATAGTTTGGCCGGGATGGGGTTTCTGTATTGGAGAAATGGGTCTCTTTCATTCCAAGGGGGTCCAGGATGTTCTGGCGGACATAATCATTCCAGGACATTCCCGTAATCCGTTCCACAAGAAGTCCGGCCACCATATACATCAGGTTATTGTATTGATAGCTTTCCCGGAATCCCTTATTGGGTTCCAGATACCGAAGTCTTTGAAACACTTCGGCCTGAGACAGGCCAGATTTGTACCACATGGTATCATGTCGAGGTAAACCGGTTTGATGCGAAACAAGATCCCGTGCGGTAGTTTGGGCCGTTGCCGTCTCATCCCATAACCGAAAGTCCGGCATATAATCCCGGACAGGTTTGTACCAGTCGAGTTTGCCGGCATCGACTAACTGGGCAAGGCTCATTGTACAAAAGGATTTGGTGCAGGAGGCAATCACAAAGAGAGTGTCGGGGTCTATGGGGTCTTTTTTCGTAATATCGCGGACACCAAACCCAACCTCATGAAGGACTTTATCCCGGGTGACAATAGCAATCGCACATCCCGGAACTTCAAATGTGGATAAGGCTTCTTTGGCGAGTTTTTCAAGGGTGTCGGCACTGATAGATTTAATTGGGTAATCGGCCATTATTCAACCTCACGGGGATTTAACAATATTACATAAATGGTATTTCTATTATACGCCCCGATTTGGAGAGAGTTTTTGGAATGTTCAAATTAATTTAAACAACAGGTGAGACTATAACTTTAATCTGGGGGTTATAAATTAAAATTGACCCTCTTCGTTTCTGCTTCGTTCTTGGGACAGAGGGGAGACATTCGAGATTTGTAGGAAATTGGTTTGGGAAATACAGGGTCGTTATTGAGTAATAAACATCGCATCCCCATAGGAATAGAACCGGTACTGATGGGCAACGGCTTCGTGGTAGGCGTGAAGGACTTTCTCACGGTCCGCCAGAGCAGAGACCAACATGACCAGGGTGGATTCCGGGAGATGGAAATTAGTAATCAAGTCATCCACACATTTGAATCGATATCCGGGATAAATGAAGATGCGGGTAGCTCCCGGTCCGGGTGTGAGGTTACCCTTGTCATCGGCCACCGATTCAAGGACCCGGGTGGTAGTCGTTCCGACGGCAATAACTCGTCCTCCGTCCCGTTTTGCCTGATGGATACGGTTCACGGTTTCCGGAGACAAGAGGTATCGTTCTTCATGCATGGGGTGGTCTTCGATGGATTCGGTTTTCACGGGAAGGAAAGTCCCTGTGCCGACATGAAGGGTGACCCGGAGAACGGGGATTCCTTTTGATTCGATGGACTGGAGAAGTTCCTCGGTGAAGTGAAGGCCGGCGGTGGGTGCTGCGATGGATCCCTCCTCACGGGCATACACTGTCTGATAGCGGGTTTTATCCAGATTCAACAGTTCGGTGTCAGACCGGTCACGGTGGATATAGGGAGGGACCGGCATGGTGCCGAGTTCCGCCAACATGGTTTCCCAAGTACCGGAAAAGGTGAAGCGGACAGTCCGATAATAATCGTGAGTGGAAGGCAGCACTTCTGCGGTCAATTTACCATTTCCAAAAGTCAGAGTGGCTCCGGGACGGCATTTTTTCCCCGGGTGAACCATCGCCAGCCAGGTGTGAGTGTCTATCCGTTCCACTAAGAGCAGTTCCACGGGGGATTCAGAGGCGGCATTGGCCCCATAGAGTCGGGCGGGGATGACTCTGGAGTCATTCACCACCAGGACATCGTTTGGCCGGAGATATTCAACAATATCAGAGAATTGGCGGTGCTCAATTTCACCCGTGGTGCGATGAAGCACCATCAAACGCGAGTTACCCCGGAGGTCAGGGGGAGTCTGAGCAATCAATTCTTTGGGTAAATCGAAATAGAAATCAGAAGTTTTCATTATTAATATTTTAGGTGAAGATGGGATTTCTGTCTTATGGATAAAATTTTGAGGAATAAAAGGATTGGAAGAGGAATAGGTCCGATAGGTCTTATAGGTCCTATGGGTCCAATAGGAATGGGGAAGGAAAGATTGGGGAGAGTGGAAGGGCTAACCACCCCGGCTGAAGAACGCCACCCCTCCTTGAAAAGGCGGGGAGCTTAAGAACAGAGCAAGAGCAGGAAAAGAGCTAAGTCAGGGGTGCTAAGTACAAGAGCAAGGACGAAACTAAGAGAGCTTAAGAACAGGGAAGGATTAATCCAAGGTGGAGTATGGGGAGCTTAAAAGTAAGAACAAAATATCAATAACCTAATTTGTAAACTTTTCTATCTTTTAGAATTATCACAAGTTCAGTTCATTTTAGTTTTTCAAAATGCCGGTCTTTGTATTTACCGTGCCTATCCACTAGCCTTCATGCTTTTTCGTTCAATTTCATCAAGAGTTTTCCCATTATCATTCTTCCATTCTTTCCAACCATTAGCATTTCGTCCTTGAACAAACCCAGCCGCCGTTGAAACACTTGAAAAAGCAATATTTTTCATTACCAGATAGTAATCACCATCATCTTTTATAGACTGTTCAACCAAGTATTTATTACGGTATTCAGTCCATAATTTGTATTTATTTTCATCTAACTCTTTTTTTGCTATTTTTGATCCTTCAATAATAATCATGCCTTCTGAATTCCGTATACCCTCTGTAACATAATCACCTACTTTAATATGATATTTATCAATTACTCTATCTTCAGATTTAACATTTTCATGAAAAGTGTACCCAATAGATGAAAGTACTAACTTCACATATTCTTTAAACGCCTCCATCTCAGCACAATCTTCCTCTGGAAGTCTCGAACCCTCGGGATTGTTACGGTTATGAAGTTTTTTTGCTCGATTAGCTATCCTACAATCAGATATAAAAGTTGCTTCTAAATATTTGACATGCGCTTTTGACAAGTTTTCATCTTTTGACATAAAAACTATACATATATTCCAAAAATCCTTATCACTATTCCTATTATGTTGGGAGATTCTCTTTTGGAAATTTTCAGCCTCCCCAATATAGACTTCAGGGTCTCCAGACAGATCACTAACCAAGAAATATAAACATTGTTTTTTGAATTCATCACGATCATCAACAACCTTGATTCTATTTCTGGGAATCAGAAAAGCAAGACCAGACCAATTACTTACTTGTATTTTTTTTGCGCCATTGGGAATTCCCTCAAAAAGATATAGTTTTACTGTTTGATAGTTTTTCATAACGTCTTAAACAAATCCTTTTCTTCTTGGCATCGTTATCATTAAATCAAGTAATGTGTGAATATAATAAAACTATATTTGAAACATATTTATTATTAACCTTTTCAAAATTATTTCCACTGGAATTTTCTTCATCTATCCAAAACACGCCGGTTCTTTTCTTATAAACACCGGTATAAACCCCTAATGTATAAATGGAATGCCCCGTTTTATAGTTTTATTCAATCTTTCAGCACACTGTTATTTAGCGCCAGCGGCTTTCAGGATTTTAACAACTTGAGAATGACCGTTATGAATGGCATACTTCAATGCTGTTAGATTGTTAGTGGTTTTTGCATTCACACGGGCACCTTTTGATAACAATAACTTAACAGCGCGCGGGTCACCCGTGTCTGCTGCATACATCAAGGGTGTTAAGTTATTTATGGATTTCACATTCACATCCGCACCGTTATCTATCAGGAACTTCACGGTATCAAAATATTCTTGATTAAAAAGAGCGTACATTAAGGCTGTCTGACCGTATGTTGCGTCTTTTGCATTCACATCCGCTCCCCTGGAGACAAGGCATTTAACAGTCGTTAAATTGCCATAACATGCAGCCTTTATCAGAGGTGTCTGGCCATCGTTATTCCTTTGATTGATATCAACACCCTTGTCCAAAAACAACTTCACTGTTTCGGAGTTATCACTAGTCGCTGCATGAATCAAGGCTGAATCACCCTCATTATCTCTGGCATTCAGACTGGCTCCCTGGGATAAGAGATATTGAATAACATCGTTGCGGCTGTTCATCGCCGCATAAATTAAAGCCGTACGCTTGATACTATCTCTTACATCAACATTAATCCCTTTTTTAATCATCAGTTCTCGTACCGTATCAAGAGAACCAATCGCTGCGGACGCCAAAAATACTGAGTTGTCATCAAATTTTCCGGTATTAATCAGACAATTCACAATATCGGGATGATCGTATTGTGCGGCCTTAAGTAAAACAGTCTGTCCTGATTTATTTTGTACCGTAATATCCGCACCTTTTTCAAACAGAAGATTGAAAGACTCTGGTGAGTCATAAACCGATTCCAATATGGCGGAGGATCCATTATCTGTACGTTTTATGTTGATATCCGCACCTTTGTCCAATAAAAGCTTTACTATTTTTGGATTATGCGCACCCACAATCAAGGCTGTCGTTCCATCAATTTTCTTCCGTGCATTTACCTTTGCACTGTTATCCAGTAAGAATTTAACAATATCCACATGATTATTCTCGGCAGCTCCAATCAAGGCTGTTCCACCGAAATACGGATTTTGAAAATTCACTTCCGCACCGTTTTGTACCAGTAATTTAACAATCTCAAAATTTCCATCAACAGCTGCAATCATCAGAGGTGAATCACCATTATTGTTTCTTACATTTACTTTTGCACCGTTATCTAATAAGTGTTTGACACTATCAATCTGCCCCTTCATAACAGCTTTTATTAGTGGGGTATCTTCTTTAACCACGGGCACTGCAGCACTATAACCATCAGAAATAAAGGAAAACCCTATCAGCAGACTTAAACAAATCATCCGTATAAAAAACTTTTTCATCTTTTATTCCATCCCTTTATGGTGTTGATTAGATGAAAGTCCAGTGCTCAGCACCAGTTTATCGGAAAATAAATATTTCTTCTTGAAAAGGCGGGGAGCCTTTTACAAACAGAGCCGGTATATTAAAGATATTATTCGGTTTCGACTTTTTCGTGACGCCCACCAGCCAGTAAATAAAGAACTGCCATCCGAACCGCCACCCCATTGGTGACCTGTTCGAGAATGTGGGACTGGGGACTATCGGCCACATCGGGAGATATTTCCACGCCCCGATTCATAGGTCCCGGATGCATGATCATGACATCTTTTTTGGCCTTGCGAAGCCGTTCTCCATTCATGCCCCATATTGCATGGTATTCACGAATGGAAGGAAACATATTCTTTTTCTGGCGCTCAAGCTGCAACCGAAGAATATTGATGACATCCGCATCTTCCACAACAGCATCCAGACTATAAGATACATTCACACCCAGTTTTTGAATATCAGGGGGTATTAAGGTGGGAGGTCCTACCAGGGTCACTTTCGCCCCAAGTTTGGTAAGTGCAAAGATATTAGATCGGGCCACTCGGCTGTGCCGAATGTCCCCGACAATAGCGACATGAAGTCCATCTATCCGTTTTTTTGTTTCCCAAATGGTGAACAAATCGAGTAAACCCTGGGTTGGATGGGCATGCTGCCCGTCGCCGGCATTAACAATCGCTGATTTAACTCGTGAGGCGAGAAAATGCGGAACTCCGGCACAGGCATGCCGAATCACAAGGAAATCCGTCTTCATGGCTTCCACGGTTTGAACCGTATCCAGAAGGGATTCCCCCTTCACTACGGAAGATTGTGCAATGGCAATGTTTACCACATCAGCGGAGAGTCGTTTGGCGGCCAATTCAAAAGAAGTACGAGTCCGAGTGGAGGGCTCAAAGAATAAATTAACAACAGTTCTACCCCGGAGTGCAGGCACTTTTTTAACCGACCGGGTAAATATTTCTTTAAATGGTTTGGCTGTCTGCAGGATGAGTTCAATTTCGGACTTGTCCAGATGTTCCAAGCCCAGCAGGTGTCTAGATTTGAGTTCCATAAGGCCTCATTATCATAATCAGACGTTGGCTTTTTCTAAAATCAACACTTCGTCAGTATTCTCGGATTCCTTGAGGGAAACCTGGACTTGTTCAGTCCGGCTGGTCGGAACCTTTTTCCCCACATAATCCGCTTGTACCGGTAATTCCCGATGCCCTCTATCAACCAGCACCGCCAGTTGGATACTCTTAGGCCGCCCGAAATCAAAGAGAACATCCATCGCCGCCCGAATCGTCCTTCCGGTATAAAGGACATCGTCTACCAAGAGGATTTTTCGGTCATCCATATCAAAGGGGAGCTGGGTATCTTTGACCTGAGGCTGGTAATCCAACCGGGTCAGGTCATCCCGGTATAAAGTAATATCAACAATCCCCAATGGAACGGGTTGGCTATAAACGGAGTCTAAAATGGATTTTAACCGCTCGGCGAGATAAACGCCCCGGGTCCGAATCCCCACAATCAACAGGTCTTTTCCATCGGGATGTTCTTCCCGAATTTCATAAACCATTCGTTCCAGACAGCGGGTGATTTCCGCCGCATCCATAATGGTTTTTTTAGTTGTCCATGTCATAGTTGTTGTATTAATTATTCTATTTTAAAAATATATCGGATATATTTTGGACATCATAACCCAGAACGATGCTTCCATCAAGAAAACGGACACACTCAACCCTCATTATTCGTGAGGGTAAGAATGACAGAACCAGGTCAAATATATCTTATTTACTGGAACATGTTTTACAGGTTTCGCAATTCGGAAGAGCTTCTTCCGGATATTTCCCTGTGAAACAGGAAGTACAGAATTTATGGCTATGCGTACCAACGCAGCCGAGCATACCTTCAATACTGATATACCCGATGCTGTCCACACCAATATATTCCCGGATTTGTTCCACCGTCATATTTGCGGCAATCAGTTTAGACGGATCAGGTGTATCAACCCCATAATAACAGGGGTCTGTATAGGGTGGGGAAGCAATCCGTAAATGAATTTCCCGTGCTCCGGCGGCTCGAATCATCTTCATCAACTTTCGTGAAGTAGTCCCGCGAACAACGGAATCATCAACCACCACGACCCTTTTTCCGTTAAGAACCGAAGAAACAGCATTATGTTTGAGTTTGACACCAAAATCCCGGATAGACTGGCGGGGTTCAATAAAGGTTCGGCCGATATAGTGATTTCGAATCAGTCCCATATCATAAGGAATCCCTGATTGTTCAGCAAACCCAATCGCATGACAGTTCGCTGAGTCGGGAATCGAGATGACCACATCTGCTTTGGCAGGGTGCTCAATCGCCAACTGGTGACCAATCGCTTTCCGGAACTGCATCACACTTTGAGAGTAAACTAAGGAATCCGGACGGGCAAAATAAACCAGTTCAAAAATACACTGCTGCAGCTTTTTAGCGGGAGGAAATGCCTGGATAGACTGAATTTCCCCGTTTTTCGGGATAATGACCATTTCTCCAGGATTCAGGTCATGGAAATACTTACCACCCACCATGTCAAAAGCACATGTTTCAGAGGCAAGTACCCATGCATCATTGACTTGTCCAATACAGAAAGGACGGAACCCCATAGGGTCACGGACGGCAATCATGGTGTCTTTACTCATCACCAGGATACTGTACGCACCTTTGACCTGTGAGAGGGCATCAATGACAATTTCTGGAAGGGTTTCCTTGCGGGAGCGAGCCATCAGGTGGACCATGACTTCACTGTCTGTCGTCCCAGAGAAGATAGCCCCTTCCTGCACCAACTTAGCTTTCAGCTCATCCGTATTAACCAGGTTCCCATTATGAGCCAGAGCCAAGGGTCCGATTTTACTGTTCACACAGATAGGTTGTGCATTGGTGATGATACTGGATCCTGCGGTTGAGTAGCGGACATGACCAATAGCCATATCGCCTGTCAAACGGTCCAGGGTATCCATATTGAAGATATCGGCGACCAAGCCCATCCCGACATGATGACAGTGTTTATTACCGTCAGAGGTACAAATGCCGGCGGATTCTTGTCCCCGATGTTGCAGGGCATAAAGTCCAAGGTAGGTGAGGCGGGATGCTTCTGGATGCCCAAATATTCCAAAAACTCCACATTCCTCGTGCAATTTATCTGAGAAGTACATAGCATTAATATTATATCGCATTTAGATGTTTAGCGCTTAGTGGACTCCTATTAGATAAATCGGTTATATTGTAATAATTCTAATTATTTCGAGGTATTTTTCATGTGGAGTTCCAAGGAAAGAGTGATGGCAGCCTTTGCCCGCCAAACCCCGGACCGAGTGCCGGTATATCCCGTATTTACTTCAGTTCACGGTGCTTTTGCCGCCGGGATTCCCTATTCAAAAGTCGTGCATAATCCGCAGTTACTCAACGATTTAATTATGCAAGAAGGGTTGAGATACGGGTTTGACGGATTTACGCTGGGGATCATCCCGCCCAGTAATGCCCGAGATAATATGGAACTCGTTGAATATCAGGGAGAATCCTATTTCAAGAACAAACAGACCGACCAGTTGGTGACCCGAATCCCCTATGATGACCAACCCGTTCCCGTCAATCAGGAGCCCCTTATTAAAACCGAGGCTGATTTAGATAAACTCAGAGTCCCCAAAGCCTCTGAATATTGGGACAATGGACAAGTTCAACCGGTCGCTGAGATGGTCAAAAAATACGGTGACCAGTATTTTATCAGTGGGTCCGCAGCCTGTCAGTCTATGAATTATTTGACAGAAATGCGGGGTTCCGAACAGGGAATGTTGGACCTGTATGAAGAGCCAGAATTAGCTAAAAAAATCATGGATATTGGTACAGATATCAGTATTGAGGTCGGGAAAGCCTATATTGAGGCAGGTGTCCACGCCATTTATATTGGCGATGCCTGGGCATCCTGCTCCATCATTTCGCCATCACAATATCGAGAGTTCTGTATGCCATTACATAAACGAGCGGTAGATGCCTTCCATGCGTATGGAGTGAAGGTATATCTCCATATCTGCGGTAATTCCACACCCTTGTTTGAGATGATGGCCGATACTGGAGTGGATGGCTTTGAGCCTCTGGATCCAATGGGTGGGGTCAAGGTCGAAGATGCCAAGAAACGGGTGGGTGACCGGGTCTGTTTGATGGGTGGAGTGAATACACTCACCTTATTGAATGGGACACCGGAGGAAGTGATGGCCGAAGCTAAAATGTGCCTTGAAGCCGGCATGCCGGGCGGAGGGTATATGCTTGGGTCGGGGGATGATATCCCACAAAAGACACCCCGGGAAAATGTCCTCGCCATGGTCAAAGCGGCAGAACTCTACGGAAAATACTAAATTAATCCATAAATTATTAAGCCATGCAACCGTCAGGCTCAACCTGAAGTTTGCATGGCTTTTTTATGTCTGAATTATACGGATTATTCGTATCGAAGAGCATCAATGGGATTCAAGCGGCTGGCCGTCAATGCGGGATAATAACCGAAAAACACACCAATCGCACTGGAAGAACCAAAGGCTAACAGAACAGACCAGGGTGATACATAGGTCACCAAACCAAATAACGCTGATATCAGATATGAAAATCCAATTCCCAGTAAGACACCAACAGTGCCGCCCACACCTGATAATACGATGGATTCGGTTAAGAACTGGCGTAAGACATCTCCACCACGAGCTCCCACCGCCATGCGAATCCCAATTTCACGGGTTCGTTCCCGAACCGACACCAGCATGATGTTCATGATGCCGATACCGCCTACGATGAGGGATATGGACGCCACACTACCCAAAAGGACTGTCAAAATCATCGAAGTCGCGGTAGCAATGGCTGAATAATCTTTCTGATCCGTCATATAGAAGTCATCGTCATCATGGGGCCCGATACGATGCCTTTGTCTTAATAAATCCGTCATCTGCATCTTAGCTTCCGGGATTTGGTCCTGGGACATCGCTGACACCAAAATAAACTGGACATAAGTTCTGTTCAACAAGCGTTTCATTACCGTTGTATAAGGCAGATAAAGGGTATCATCGAGATTCTGACCCAGTGCGGTTTGTCCTTTGGCTTCGAGTACACCCAACACTTTGAAGGGGACTTTTTTTACTCGAATCGTTTTACCAACAGGGTCTTCCCCTAAAAACAGGTGGTCAGCAACCTCTGAGCCAAGGACACAAACCTTTGCTGAACCCGTTAAGTCGGCCTCCGTAAAGTAAGTCCCGCTGCTTAACTTCAAATCCCGAATCACAAAATAAGCGGGTGCCACCCCAATCATACTGGCACTCCAGTTCTGATTGTTATATACCAACCCGGCACCGGCTGATAATCCGGGGGTCGCCTGCATCACGGCAGAACATTCTCTATTAATTACTTCAGCGTCTTCAACAGTCAGTGTCTGCGTAGTCCCGAAACCCTGTCTTTGACCGCCGGCGGTTACGCTTCCGGAGCCAACAAATATAACGTTTGTACCCAGACTGGCAATTTGGTTTTCCACAGCGGTCTTGGCACCCTGCCCCACACTAACCATAATAATCACAGCGGCCACACCAATCACAATACCCAACATGGTCAAGGACGAACGCAACCGATTCCGCTGTAAATCAATAAAGGCCGTTCTAAGTGTAAACATTAATTTCACGAGTACTTTATTCCTTTTTGTCCATATATCTCGGAGAATTAATCAGGCTTCCCATTCAAATTTCAATATATATAGAATGGTTTGTCTATTTTATTCTATTTTCAACTTCCCTGCAGTATTACAAATTATCCTATGAAACAAAAAAACTCCTCAAGTCATCCTTAAGGAGTTTCAATGTTTTCATTTTATTGTTTAGTTATTCAAACCGCAAAGCTTCAATCGGGTTTAATTGAGCTGCCATTCGAGCGGGATAAAATCCGAAAAAGATGCCAATGGCACTGGAAAAGCCGATAGATAACACTATCGATATAAAGGAGATGTAGGTGCTCCATTTAGCAATCTTGGACACCAACATGGCACCACTTACTCCGAGGATTATCCCGACCAGCCCCCCTATCAAAGAAAGCACGAATGCTTCCACCATGAATTGAAGGAGGATATCGCGTGAGCGTGCACCCAATGCCATGCGAATCCCAATCTCACGGGTTCGTTCCCGGACCGAGACCAGCATGATATTCATGATGCCGATACCACCCACGATAAGTGATATAGACGCCACACTACCCAGTAACAGAGTCATAATAGACGAGGTCGAGGTTGCCATATTAGTGATATCTGTCTGACTTCCAATAAAGAAATCATCGTCAGCACCTTTTTTAATACGATGGCGAGTACGAAGGAGTTCCGTTATCTGTTCTTTTGCATCTGCGATTTGGTCCTGTGATACGGCCGACACCATAATGCCAGAGATGTTTGTCTGGTTCAAGATTCTTTTCATCAAGGTGGTGTAAGGAATAATGACTGTATCATCTTGATTGGGTCCCATCGCCGCCTGACCTTTGGAGACCATGACACCCACGACTTTAAAAGGGATTCCTTTGATACGAATCATTTTTCCAATAGGGTCTTCATTGGGGAAAAGATTAGCCACAACTTCTGTGCCTAATACACAAACTTTGTTTGCGCCATTTACATCTGATTCCGTAAACACAGTACCGGAGGAGGTTTGCCAGTCACGGATAATGAAATAGTCTGGAGAAACACCCAAAAGAGACGAAGTCCAGTTTGCATTGCCGTAAACTAAAGAACCACTGGACGACACATTGGGGGTTGCATTCAAAACAGCCGGACATTCTTTAAGGATGGCTTCCACATCTTCCGGGGTCATTGTCTGGCTGGAACCCGCGGCCTGTCGTTGACCCATGGACTTCATACTCCCCGACATGACCATGAGCATATTCGTACCCATACTTTTTATCTGGTTCTCAATAGACGCCTTGGCTCCCTGTCCGACACTGATCATGACAATGACCGATGAAATGCCGATGATGATACCCAGCATCGTTAAGCCAGAACGAAGACGATTTCGCAGTAAAGCCATAAAGGCTGTTTTCATTGTAAACAGGAGGTTCATTTTGTCTCCTTACCGTTCTCCAATAATTCTTCTTCCAAAGTCTCAGGGATGGTTGCCAACACCTGTTGCGCATCCAACCGGTCTTCGACTTCACGGTCAAACAATATCTTTCCATCACGGAAGAACACATTCCGCTGAGTGAATTGAGCGATATCTTTCTCATGGGTGACCATGACAATAGTAATTCCCTTGTCCTGATTCAGCCGTTGCAGAATTTCCATCACTTCCACACTGGTTCTGGAATCCAGATTTCCTGTCGGTTCATCGGCCAGAATAATGGACGGATTATTTACCAGAGCGCGGGCAATGGCTACACGCTGCTGCTGTCCACCGGAGAGTTGATTGGAATAATGATGAGCCCGGTCTGCAAGGCCTACAATTCGCAACGCTTCCAGTGCTTTTTCCTCACGCTCCCGATTGGAGGTATTGTTATACATCATGGGAAGTTCCACATTTTCCAGAGCGGTTGTCCGGGTCAACAGATTAAATTGTTGGAAAATAAAACCCATTTTCCGATTTCGAATGGCCGCCAATTCGTCCCGGCTCAGTGTGGAAACATCTTTGCCATCTAAATGATACTGACCGGAAGTAGGCGTATCCAGGCAACCTAATATATTCATGAAGGTAGATTTTCCGGAACCTGAGGCGCCCATGATGGCAACAAACTCACCCGGTTCTACATCGGCAGACACCTTCCGTAAGGCATGGACTTCCACATCGCCCATTCGGTATATCTTCGTTAAGTTCTCTACATGGATGATAGGTGCCATGTTATTTTCCTTGAGTCGAACTCTTGTTTGACTGGTCTCGTTTTTTCATATTGCTGAAAGGATTAAAGGGTGAACTGGTTCCCGTTATATCCGGAGTGGCGTAACCCATAATGACCTCATCGCCTTCCTTCAAATCACCCGACAATACTTCGGTGGAACTGCCATCCGTAATACCGGTGGTTATTTCAACGGGGCTGGCCTTTCCTTCTTTGTCCAAAACATAGACACGGCTTGTATTCAGCTTGGCTGACGCACTGGACCCTGTTGTTTTCTTTATAGAAGAACTGGCTGCATCTTCCATTTTGAATCGCAGTGCCGCATTTGGGACGGTTAATGTATCGGTTCTTTCATCGACTACGAAGGAGATGTTCGCTGTCATGCCGGGTTTGAGTTCCAGATTCGGATTATCCACCAGAATCAAACCTTCATAGGTCACAACATTTGACTGGGTCACAGGTTCCGTCCGGACTTGTTTCACGATGCCCTTAAATTCCTGATCCGGATAAGCATCAACGGTAAATGATGCCTTCTGTCCTTCTTTGACCTGTCCGACATCCGCTTCATCAATGTTTGCGACGACCTGCATTTTGGCAAGGTCTTCAGCAATAACAAATAATACCGGTGCGGATAAGCTGGCTGCTACGGTCTGGCCCACTTCCACTTCCTTGGAAATAACTGTACCATTGACCGGCGCTACGATTCGGGTATAACTCAAATTCAATGCGGCCTGACTCACGGATTCCTGGCTTCGGGCCTGGGCTGCCTTTGCTGTTAATATTTGTGTTTCGGCAGAGGCAATGGTGGCCTTCGCAGCTTCCAGGGATGCTTTGGCGGAATTAATGTCTGCTTCCGCGGAATCATACACAGAACGCGCACTTTCATAATCCGTTGCGGCGTCTTCCAGTTCACTCTGAGAAATAAGTTCTTTCAGACGAAGCTGTTTATACCGATCATAATTCCGCCGGGAGTTTTCCATTAAAGATTTAGCTTTAACGGCATTGGCTTTTGCACTGGCGATAGTGGCTTCTGTCTTAGAATAGTTAGCCTTTGCACTGGCCAAGGAGGCCTCCGCACTTTTCACATCGGCTTTGGCGGCTTCCAGGCTGGCTTTTGCCTGCAATAACTGGCTCTCATAATTACGAGGGTCAATTTGTGCAATCAACTGTCCTTTTTTTACCTTGCTGTTATAATCCACATAGATACTTTGTATGGTCCCGGAAATTTGAGAACCGACTTCAATTTGAGTGACCGCTTCCAGAGTCCCGGTCGCTGTTACCATCTTTTCCAAACTGCCTTTTTCAACAGTTTGAGTCCGGAATCCCTGGACCTTTTTCGATGAACTAAAGTAGGTAACACCCAGTATCAAGGCCACAATGGCCACGATGGCAATAATAATTAAGGCTTTCCATTTCATTTGTTTTTTCATGATTTGTTATCCCTCTCGTTATTTCCTGCCCAACGCTTTGTAAAGCCGGGCACAGTCAATTTGATAGTCATAGATCACTTGGGCCAGACTGACACGAGCATCTGTATAGGACACTTGCGCATCGGTCACATCCAGCATGGTTCCTAAACCATTTTCATAGCGGCCTGTTGCCAACTTCAAAGATTCTTCCGCCTGTTTTACCAGCTTGTCCGCCGCCACTATTTTCTCCTGTTCACTTTGAATCAACAGGTAATAGTTGGTCACTTCAAGCTGTAAATCCTGCAGGGCTTTCTTTTCTTCAGCTTGCAACCCTTTAGCGCCGGATTGAACTCTCCGTAAATTAGCTTCTGTCTGGAATCCATTAAACAGGGGCATCTCAACACCAACTCCCGCAGTACCGCTTTCCGTTAAGGGAAAACCGTTTCCTGTACTGTAACCTGTAACAAACATTGAAACAGTGGGGACATGACCCAGCCGGGCTTCCAAAATGGCGGCTTTATATTCTTCCCGTTTCACTTTATAGGCTTTGTAATCCGGACGGTTATTGACGGCTTCTTCTAAAAGAGTTCCCACCGGAGTCGCTTCTTTTTGATACTGGGTATCTACCAGTTCAAGGGTCTGCTGCTGGGAAACATCCAGCCCCATGGTATTGATGAGTGATGTTTGCGCCAGTCGATAATCATTTTCGGCCGTTACCAGCGCCAGTTCCGCATTAGCGACTTCCACTTCCGCCTTGGACACATCGAGTCTGGCGACTTTACCCACTTCATAAAATCCCATGGCGAGTTTTAAGTGAAGTTTGGCGCTTTCTTTTGTTTCTTTGGCAATATCCAGTTGTTGTTTTGCTTTCAGCGCATTCAGATAGGCAGCTTTCACATTATAGATAATGTCTATCTCTGCGGCCGTTAAAGCGAGTTTCTTCTCATCAACTGCTTTTGCATATTGTTTTACGAGCGCCGGAGTTTTTCCAAAGTCGAATAGAAATTGTGTTCCGGTTACATATCCCGTGTAAGAATCTTCACTGGGATAATCCTCTGTTTTGCCCTTGCTGTATTGTGCTTTGACATCCACCTGGGGCAGATAGACAGACTTCTGCATGACCAGCTGGTATTTAGCTTGTTTGATAGCTTCCTGGTACTGGACCAAAGTGGGATGCTTTGCCAGGGCCGTGGACACCGCGTCTTCCATGCCCAGGCGGGAGGTTGTATCTGCCCACCCGGTGGCCATCAGAAGTCCGGTCGCAATCAAGAGTCCAAACCTCATTTTTATGGGAATCCTTCGATTCATTGTGTTCACCTTTAGACTTGTATTGGTTTCTTTGGTAGCAAAGAGTAATTCGTTATTCCAGAGACCGCCTCACTTATAAGACGATCATGCGTCGTCGGTTGTTCCTGATAATTTCGGTTTCCTTTCGATTTTATTATCATTCTGGTAGTGAGTCACGACCTTCCGAAACAGTTTAATCATTCGTTCCTGGTCCGGTTCCGATAAACCATTCAGGATGGTCTGAGACATTTTCATACGACCTTCCAGCATGTGTTTATAGAAACGCTTCCCGTTTTCGGCCAGAGATACATACACGATCCGGCGGTCTTCCTCAGAACGGTGACGCATCACCAATCCTTTTAGAATCATCCGGTCGGCAGCAGCCGTCGCACTACTCACAGCCAAACCGACAATCTCTGCCAGCTGACCCATGGGTAAGGACCCCTGAGTTCCCAGAGCATCCAACACACGGATTTCCGTATGGGAGAGGGAAACATCTTCTTCTGGAGGATCCTGTTCCGGACCCAGATTTTGCATAATCCAGTCCAGCAGTCCGGTCATTTCCTGCGCTTTTTTGTTTATGGGCTTCATTGTTTCAAACCTCAAATATTTCATCAATATCGAATATTTCGATTATCGAATATTTTTATAGATTAAACCTTTCCCCTGTGGCTGTCAATAAATATTTTTGATACGGAAGTAAACTCTGTAATCTCAACTGTTCCGTCACACACCTTTAAAGGGTATCCAGGCATAGTCATGAAAGATTGTTTGGATATTATGGGATAAAGGGTCAGGGAAAAAAGGCGGGGAGTTTTAACAAGATGAAAAAATCAATAAAAATACCAGAACGACAAACGATAAGACTCTATTTTTCTATACAACCTAACACCTTAGGCACAGAGGAATGTAATCCGACGGGACAAAAGAATATTCTCGCTCCCTGCTTTAAATTTCTGATGCAGGGAGGTGAATATTTATTGCATTCGTGAAAAACACTTCAGATTCTTAAGTATATTTAATACGAGGATTCTTTTTTTTATCAATCTTTGACTTAACAACATTCGAGGCAACTGTATCGGGATACATATCTATTATTTTTTTCTGTAATTCACTTTCTTTAGAAAAGTCACCTTGTTTATTTTTAATATTTGACTTGTATAACATGGCGATAGCTCGCATTTCATCATATTTACAATCATTCATTACTTCATTCAAATATTTCTCAGCAACAGCATAGTTTCGTAAAATAGTATTATAGTCACCCAGATTTAGCAACGACTTGTAATAAAGTTCATCTTTTCTATTCTTTTCAATTATTTTTAATAATAAGGTCGTACTTTCCCCATATTCTTCTTGGTCAGCATAAGTCAGGGCTAAGGCAAAACTTGCATCAGTGAAGTCAGGAAACTTTGTTAAGACTTTCCGATACCACGCCATCGCCTTTGGATAACATGACGCTTTTGAGTATGTATTTGCAATAAACGTCATATATCTTTTATCAGAAGTATATTTTCCTTTTTCATATAAAGGTTCCATCGTAGTGGCTAAATCAAAGATGAACTCGCTATCCTTATCTTGGATATATGTAGAGATGTTCCTAAGAGCATCTCTACATATAATTTCATCCGGGTATTTTATACATATCACCTTATATAAGACATAAGCTTCTTCTCTTCTTTCTAAGCTTTCTAACTTTTTAGCTTTATCATATATTGAAGATGCTACACGGTCCTCTTTTGAACACCCAACAATCATTAAACATATCAAAACGAAATATATATTTCTTCATATTGTTCCTCCATTAAAAGTTATGTGTGTAAAGCTTAAAACCACAGGCATCTTCTGCGTCTTTATTTTTCCCTTTTGTTCGCGGAACTCGTTTTACGAAGACATTTGTACCTTCAGGATCTGCAAGTCCAGAGGTTACTAATAGTCTTACCAGTCAATATAGTTTCCCGAGGCAATTTTTATCATGAGTTATCTATCAATGTCAAATTTGCTTTTTCAATATTTTTTACATGTCATGATTAAAATCCGCGAGCCTTCCAAATGTTATCAACTGTCTTTTGACTTGGATTCCTTTTATCACAACAGGATTCACATGAACGAAAAAAAATCCGAGAGCACTTTATACCAGTCATGTTTGAGTACATATCACCAAATGATCCATCTAGACCATCTTCCCACCCGAGAAACTCATGTACTATTCCAATATCAATGGTAATAAGAGGGAATAATGTCAGTAAACATCGATTAAGATGGCAGCTAATATAACAATGTTTCCATTTATCATAACCAGGATGCTTATTACCTTGACAATTAGCATAGTCTTCCATTGCTTTTGGGGTACAGCCAACCAACCCCATGTAGTCCACAAAAGTCAGGGGTTTATTGTCAACATAATAGTATCTATTAAGATTTCTAATAGGGTCTTCGCTAATAAACCGTCCTGTTTCAGGGTCGTACCAGCGAGCATAGAAATAATAAAATCCGGTATCTGGATCTAATTCTTTAGTGGTCAGATGATAGTTATTGTCCGCACTGCCCACTGTCTGCATCACATTACCAAAACCTTCCTGGTAATATCCAGCAGTAGTATCTCCACTCAGGTCGGAAATAAGAATCACATTACCAATCGGGTCATAATGATAGAACAAATTTGACCCATCTGCTTTTTTCACAGAGATAATCTGACTTGTTTCACTTGGAGCCAGGGTATAAGCTGCCTGTGTCTGAAAATTCAGCCAACCCGCCTCAGATCCTTGAGTGGAAACTTTTTCCAATAAAACATTAATGCCGTCATAAAAATACCGAACAGCCTTAGTTCCATTTATAGTACTTCCCGCCTTTTGAACTCGCTTGCCAAAAGAGTCATAAAGATAACTAACCCATCCCCCTGAGGGAGGATAAACAGATGTCATCATATTGTCTTCATTCCATCCATATGTCCAACCACTGTCACCCCAATCTTTCTGAATTAAATTGCCACAGGAATCATAGGAATAATTCTTACTTCCATCTGAAAGCAACTGATTGAGGTTGTTATAGGTATAAGAGGTGGTAGAAGTTCCGTTATACATCCAGATGCGGTTGCCTACGGAGTCGTAACCATAGCTCCGGGTGTATACCCCAGCTCGATTTTCATAGACCAACCGATTGAGGCTGTCATAAGAATAGTAGGTTGATAAATAATTCTTATCTGTAACAGAGATACGATTTCCATTGGCATCATAGTCATACGCATATCGAGCTACCAGTGTCGTATTGTTATTCAAGATAAAATCATCGAATTGGCTAATAGCGGCGTTGCTAAATAAACCAGTGGTACCTGCTTTTGAACTGCTAAAAACATACGACAGTTTCTTCTCATATCCTGAGGGTTCCAACATCCATAAGGATGTCGTTGGACCAGAAGCAGTCGCCTTTACTCGTAACGGTATCCCGGATGCCCAACCTATAGTAGTGCTGATATCCACATATATCGTACTATCATTGATATTTTTATGGCCGATTTTAAGCACACCAGAACCGTGGTCATATCCCGCATATCTAAAGCTTGGCCCGTAAATTCCCGTACTATATCCATGAACCAAATATCCATTTTTACTACTGGCATTATCAGTAACTATTATTGAACTTTCCACCGTAACATCACTGAACGAGCCTCCCATAGTATATATGGCTAAAGCTGTTCCGCCTGTTTTTAATCTATTCGTCTCAATTGACAAAGTCCCAGTCGTAGTCCAGTTCACGCCCAGGGATGTCCGGTTAAAGCTATCTGTAGGTTTATAGATTTGATTATTGGTAACTCGAGAGCCACACCCACAGGTATCAAACTCATAAGTAGTTATTAACCCATTTGGATAGATCTCCATGCTTCGTCTTCCAATGGAGTCATAGGAATACATCGTAAATTGGTCAAGGGTAAAATTATGAACCATAAATAATCGGTCGACAAAATCATAGATATACTCATAGGTATTTCCATCTGGATCCTTTAATCCAATTCTACGACCATAGGTATCATAGGTATAGGTAGTCGTCCCCCAAGGGTTTTGATATGAAGTGGTCTGACCAAATGAATCATAGCTAAAGGAATGATTTCCACCTATATGGTGGTCTGATAAAGAAATCAACTGCCCTACTGAATCATAAGAATAGCTGTAAGTCGTCCCAGACTCATAGTAACGAGTGCTATAATGTCCCCAATTGTCATAAGTGATATAACTTTTTTGACCACTTGAATCTCGTTTGCAAGTGGTTCTATCTAAAGAGTCATACCAATATTGGGTATATTTTCCCGATGCATATATCTCTTTAGTCAACCTATTACGCAGGTCATATTCATATTCTGTTGTATAATTCCTTGCATCTGTAACTTTTTTTACCAAACCATTTACATAATATTCGGTTTGGGTCAATCCACCTAAAGCATCTCTAGACCAAATCAAACGATGCATCGTGTCATAACCAAAGGAAGAGATATATCCTTTAGGATTTTTTACAGCAGTCTGCCGCCCCCAACTGTCATAATAGAAATGAGTTGTAGCCTTACTGGGAGATATCTGCATTAAAAGATAAATACCCTGACTGTCATAAATGGATTCACTTACTTGACCTAAAGGATCAATCGAACACGTTAGATTCCCATAACTATCATACTTCAGTTGGGTACGTTCACCCGTTGGACCAATGATTAAGGTAAGCAATCTTAAATTGTTGTATTCATAAAAAGTCTTGTTACCTGCTTCATTTATTGCACAAGTAATGACATGTAATGTATTGTCATAATATGAATATGCTTTCAAACCTGTTTCATCATAATATGCAGTCGTAGATCCATATGTTGAGTCAACCATATAAAATTTGGAATGACCAACCATATCATAAGTTGCGGTAATCTGACCATATCCAGTAGGATCATTCCCGGCCCAGATATACCGGATTAAAGTCTGATTATCATAGGTATGATAAAGAAGTTTATCCCACACATTGTTGAAATGGTAGGTTATACCATTTTTCACCAAAGTCCCAGTAGAATCTTTCATAACTACGGAGTGTTCTCCCCACCACCGACTGCCTGTAAACTCGGTTCTATTTCCCAAACAATCGGTTATGGCAATACACCGAGGGGTCCAGTGGTCATCCATCTGTGAAGTCGTTGTTCCATAGGTGTATGTGTATATATTAATGCTACCGGCACTATAACTATCCCGAGTAGCTGTTATCTGGCTTAAACTATTATAAAGATAATACATGCTATAACCATCAGGATCTTCTATTCGTACCAAATCACCTTGAGAGTCATACCAATAGTTAACAACTCTATTAAATGGATCCGTAATACTGGTCAACTTACCATTGGTATAGCCAAAGGTCAGTTTGGTTGTTTCGTTTGCTGCCAAGGCACTCAAATAACGAGAGGTATCTGAAGTATATTCACAGGATACAGTGACATTACTGAGTGTGATCATCTTTTCCAAACGAGCATAATCACTGGTACCTATCCGATGGAACACATACCGACTACCGTCCTGTTTATTCAGGGTATAATCACTTCCGCTGACCGTAAACCACTGAGTCAAACCATAGCGACTTAAGGGTTTATAAACAGAACCTTGCAAAGTAAAACAATAACTATTCCCAATATCATCTATCCAATATAAATCCCCATCAATAAACAGTAAGAAGGTCGCTATATTGAAAGTCCATTTTGTCCCCCAGGGAGTTTCACGACCGAAATCCCCATAATGATCATTAACATCATTATTGTGGCGGCTGGAGGAATAAGATCTATTTACAACAATGCTCCCTACACCTGGAATATTTCTTAATGCCATCTCTGGAAAAGTAGTATGTGCCCACCCGTTAGCCATGCTAACAGATAAGGATGTAGCACTATTACCAGAGCCTCCTCCCACAGCATTAGTAGCTCCACCACCAATTGTCATTGTCATCTTTGTGCTTCCATCAATCGGATTAACTTCATACTTATTACCATTTTCGTCTGTCCACATTGATGGCATCATTCCTGGATTATATCCACCTTGAGCATTACCATTGGGACCGGAATTACATTTTGGACAGCTAGGAGGAACATGATTATTAGGACAAGGACGATTGCAGGGTGAAGGAAGCTGATTCCCACCCATAACTGTTTCCATTAGTTTTTGTGTCAGTTTCTGCCCTGATATTGGAATAAAACGAGAGGCCGTCGATTCTTTCACCCGTTTTGAGGGCGTAACAGCTAGAGCATATCCTGTCCACTGGTACTTAAATTCCTTGTTTTCCATGACCTGATGAACACCTTGGTAGTCAGAAAATCTTGCTCCCCGTTCATCCATTTTTTCTAAAACAACAAAATGGTCTTTCTGTCGGTGATTTAGCTGAACAATTACGGGATAAGCCATTTTGGTTAATGCTTTGTGTGAAAGCTTGTATCCTTGTGCTTGGAATCCATATTCTTTCAAGGCCTGTGCTAATCCGGCAAAACTGGTTCCTTCGGCCGGATCGTGTTCAGCTTTTTGAGCAATCGCCTTCAAATCTTCGTTAATTCCATAATGAGAGAGAAGCAGCTGTACCGCCACAGGTCCACATAAATTAGAAGATAGTTCTACAACTTTTTCCTGTTTGGCTTCAGCTGTTTTTGTATTTCGATAATTTATCTTT
Organism: uncultured bacterium; assembly: GCA_964644695.1. Lineage (GTDB taxonomy): Bacteria > UBP4 > UBA4092 > UBA4092 > UBA4092 > CAZXWN01. The sequence continues at coordinate 3,388 of CAZXWN010000010.1, read as the reverse complement.
TGATTTAATAAGGCCAGTTCTTCTTTCGCTGTATCAATTAAAGGACTTTTAGGACATTTTGCAATCAGTTTTTCAACAGTGGCTTTTGCCTCATCCAGTTTTCCATCAAAATAATAAAGACGCGCAATCTCACGATAGGCCTCTGCTGCATTGGCACAATCAGGGTATTCATCTACCATCTTCTGATATCCGGCTAAAGCCTTATCTCCATGTCCCTGCATATACTCTAAAAAAGCCTTGCTGTACAAGGCATGGCTATACTGAATAGAGTTTTCTGAATAGGTATATTGACTGAGAATGGACTCTGCTACTTTTTGAGCTTGGTCATATTTACCACAGTTATTTAACGCCATCACCTGATGACATTTTGCCTGAGCTCCCAGGCCATTTATCGACAATTTTCTGGGCTTCATCTATCCCTTTTCTTGGGTTTGAAACGCCATATTCACCGGTCAGGGTATAACACCATAACTCTGCAATACCTAATTGGGCTTGGGGAGCATAGGCAGAGGCGGGATAATCCGCAACGACTTTCCGGTAGAACTTCTCCGCTGATTTGGGATCCCCTTTAACATTCCGGAGGGATTCGGCATACCGCAACGTAGCGGCCGCCATTACGGAACTAGACGCATGTTCGTTATTAAGCTTATTAAAACACTCTTCAACTTTGGTAAAGTCTTTTTCTCGGTCGGCAACACGCATCCGCTGGAACAAGGCTTTATCGACATAATCACTGGAAGGATATTGGGTTAATAATTCATCCAAATAGGGTTTGGATTTATCATACTGGCCTTGGTTCTCAAACAGCTCATGAGCAAAAAAGAATAACGCATCATCCAATGCGGGAGATTTGGGGCTCCTCTGTTTCAATGCGGCTAATTCATTGACAGCAGTTTTTTCATCTCCAGACTTTAAATATGCTTTCAGGAGGTAGAACTGAGCCTTATCTTTTTCAGTTCCATCGGGAGCAGATTTATAAGCGTCCTGTAATTTACTAACAGCTCCCTTATAATCCTTATTCTGGATGGAAGCCAACCCCTGACTCATTAAATCTGAGGCCGTTTGTCCTATCACACTACAAATCAAACAGCCCGTCAAGACGCAGGTTGCCGCCCAAGTCTTTAGATTTTTGACATTAAAATACCCGTATTCTTTTTTTTGTAAATAGTGACAGCTCATGGTATTACCTCCCAGTATAGTTTTCCGAGGTAATTTTTATCATGAGTTATCCATCACTGTCAACAGTATTTTTTTAATATTTTTTAGATGTCAAGTTTTAAATCCATAAAACATCTAAATACCATTGATTTAATGGGTTAAACTGAATTTTAAAAAATTTCATGGAAAATTATAATCTCATCGAAAAGTCATGTTCAATTACAGATATTTACTTCCACACCCTGAATAAATTTTATTAAAACGCTTCATAGATTAAATGCAAATGTGATCAGAAAAGTGATTTCCATAAAAGAGCAGTTTTTGAATCGAATTCAGGGGCTGACCCCGATGGTTTGAAAATGAGGATATTGTGAGGCGGAGGCAGGGAAAAAACGAAGTATTCACGGAGGAGTGCACGGGGGTGGGGTGCCGGATAGAAATTCAGAGTAATCACCTGAAACAGGGGGACCATGTGAGGGTCGTTCCCCCTTCGTATATGGTTCGTTTGAAGAAACAGAGTGGGCAGGGATGTCAAGATGTGAGGGTGGGTGATAGGTCCAATAGGTCTTATAGGTCCTATGGGTCCGATAGGAATGGGATGGGAAAGTTTGGGGGGATTGAGAAGAACTAACCACCCCCCGGCTTCGCCGGACCCCTCCTTGAAAAGGCGGGGAGCTAAGGACAAGAACAGGATCAGAGAATCCTCAATATTTCATCAGAGTTGGTTTTCAAAAAAGAACTAAATTAGTGCATACCGCAAACGCATAGTCTTAATCCAGTATTATTTACTTAAAAACAACACACTATATACACATACAAACCAAAAAAACGAAAAAACTGAAAAAATTATAAAAATAATTTCACGACTCTTCTTGCGCCTGGCCTCAATTTTCTGGGATGCACCAGGATATATCTCATCAATCTGCTGGTAAAACTCACCTAGTTTACCTCTTGGAAATAAATACACCGTATTAAATAAAAATTGATACTTCCAAAAACTTAACGGCTTACCTCCTTGCAAAGGATAGTTCTTTTTCAAATCGCAGAACTCGGATATATAGAACAACCAACAAGATGTAATAAATATTACTTGAAAAACAAGGAATATAATAATCAGATAATCAAATGGCTCCATAAACATCTATCTCCTGTCAATACAAGCCTTTTACAAGTCTGTCCACACCAATCCTAATCCAGCATTATTTATGTAAAACAACATATATACCGCACATAAGCCAAAAAATTAAAAAAACTGAAAAAATTATAAAAATAATTTCACGACTCTTCTTGCGCCTGGCCTCAATTTTCTGGGATGCACCAGGATATATCTCATCAATCTGTTGATAAAACTCACCTCGTTTATCTTGTGAAAACAAACGCACCGTATTAAATATAGATTGATACTTCCGAAAACTTAATGACTTATCTCCTTGCAAAGGATAGTTCTTTTTCAAATAGCGGAACTCGGATATATAGACTGACCAACAAAATGTGAGAAAGATTATTTGAAAAACAAAAAACATAATAAACGGATAAACAAATGGATACATAAACATCTATCTCCTATTGATATAAGCGTTTTACCATCAACAGTGCCCTGCTTTTATTCATCGGGCAACCACTTCATACTTGTATCTGTTAGCCATGCATTAAATGGATTGTCCTCGTCATCTGCCCGTTTACACATATACAGACCTTGTGTATCTTTCACTCTTTTAATGGGCTCCATTATAGGCCCTGAATTACTTTGGAAATATAACGTAATCGTGTCTTCGTCATAATATCGAACCCAACAGCATATACGAAAATCCACTATCACCAAATCACCTTCCATGACTTCCAGTCCATTTTGATATCTCAAAGGCAATTTTCCCACCCCTTCCAATATTGATTCCAAATATTGTCTGGATGAGAGGCGTCCAACAACTTAACACAGCTTTCCATAAATATATCTGGATGTGGATCAGAGATTGTCCATACCATTTTTTGTTTTTCTTTATCAAACACAAACAAATAAGCCCAAATTCCCTCCGGATCAGAATACTCATCTACTTCTACATCCCAATCCTCTATACCCTTATCCAGCAATACCCAGTAACAGTATTTGTTGCACTCCATTAGCATATCGCCATTTTTTACAGGAACCATTTCCCCTTTTTCCAGAAAGTAATATGGCATTAATAACATCCTCCTCCACAAGAGCTGACCAAATCATGAGAGGAACCGCCAC
>CAZXWN010000009.1:99511-102423 GCA_964644695.1 uncultured bacterium | reverse complement strand
TCCACGGACTAGCTCGGAGCAGCTCCGTAAATGGTTCGTTGCGACAAGGGACAAAAAAAAGGCGCACCGCTTGGGAAGGGACGATGCGCCACAGAAGGGTTTGTGTATCGGTTATCTTGGGGGAGCCGATACGAAGACAAGACTGGGGAAGTCTTGTCGGGGGAGACTGATTAAGTTTTCAAACGCGACTGGGCAATATCATAGTTCTTCTGAATCTCATCCCAGTTCACATTTCGTATGAAGGCATCAATGTAATTGGCCCTCACGGTGCCATAATCCTGAAAATAGGCATGTTCATATACATCCAGGGCCAGGATCGGAACGGCATTCCATACGGGGAAGGTGTTTTGTGCATCACCCAGATAATTAAAGAGATACCCATAATCCAGGTCTAATGCAGTCCATACCCACCCACGCGCTGCCATTCCAGACTGTTTCAGGTCAGTCAGATAGGCCTCATAACTTCCAAAATTCTTCTCGATTGCTTCCGACAGAGTTCCTTCGGGCTTTTTACTCCCGCCACCCAGGTGGGAGAAGTAAATCTCATGGTTTTTTACCCCACCTATGGCAAAGGATAAATCCACTTTTAAGGAACGAAGGTCACTGTAAACCTGATTGGCTGTCGATTTATCCACACCGGCCAATTTTTGCATGATTTCGTTGTATTTATTGACATAGCCCTTATAAAGCTTCAAGTGCTCTTCAACAGAGGCTTTTGAGATCCCGTCAAGGTTGTAAATTGATGGACTGAACTCTTTCGCTGCGATTTGGTGGTATTTGTTACTTTCACTCATCGGGGTTTCTCCTTTCGTTCTATGTCTTTCTTTCTTTTGGGGCTGATTCTGACCCAGACCCGCTTCCTTCGACATCCGGCACTTATTTACCTATTTACCTAATATTCAAATGCTTATCTGCTTTATTGCGCCTTATTGTTTAACCTTATTATCTTTTATAACCAAGGGATTTCCCCAAAAGTTCCTTAATGCTGTTAACAATAGAAGATAATAGATAAAAAAATCCCGAGTCCATTATTTTGGGATTGGACTCGGGTTGTTGAGGGAGAACAAAGTGTTTTAAGAACATTGTTTATCGGGCGACAAACATTTTTCCTAAAACATTGTATAGGTATCATCATACTTTGAGCCCCCCACCCCATCAAGACAAATCAGTTTACATTTTTTGTCATAATTAACACTTTTTTACTTTAATTTGGCAAATAAGAGAAAATACTTCCTTTTTGAAGGAATATCCCCTCGAAACACCGCCGCAAGAAGGGTTCACCCGGATGGATTTACTTAATTGAGTGTGATACGATTACGCCAATCAGGCTTAACATCTTTATGGCACACAATTTGGGAGTTTCTCAATGACACATTTCAGCAGGCACGCATGGAGTTTATACTTTTTGGTTGGATTAGTACTTTGTTTTGGAAGTATCGAGTCCGCCCATTCCCAATCTAAAGGGGAGGTATTACTGAACAGTAATAGTTCCGGCGGCGGAAGTGATGATCTCGTCATGGAACCCGCGGTTTTGGGTAAACCCTTCCAATTGAAATTTACAAGTTACGATGGAAAAGTTGTCGATATTTCCAAGATGAGGGGGAAAGTTATTCTGATTGATTTCTGGGCCAGCTGGTGCGGACCTTGTCGAGAATTTGCACCTACCGTAAAAGCCCTCTATGACCAATACCATGACAGTGGACTTGAAGTAATTGGCATTAATTTAGACAGGAACTCCCAGGCTTTTAACTCTTTCGTCAGTATGGAGAAATTAACCTGGCCGCATTATTATGATGGCCGGAGCTGGGATAATAAAATCAGCCGTAATTACAACGTCAACTCTATTCCCAGAGTCTGGCTCATTAACAAAAAAGGTGAACTGGCCTCTACGGATGCATGGATGGATACCCGACGCATGGTGGCATCTCTCATGGCGGAAGACGGTCCAGCTCCCATGAAGATAACCCCACAGAGAGCTCCCTCCGTAAACTTTAAGTCTGAGGCTGACCAAGAGATTTCCCTGGAACGATTCCAGGCACTCTATACCTTAATGGATAGTGAGCCGTTGAAGTATATTCCCTATGGCACTTATCCCAAGGAGAAGGCCGCCTATTTCCTGTACCGCGACAGTGTTATTCCCCAACAGGAAGTGACCGCCGTCTGGAAGGTCAATGGTAAAGACATCACCCCGGGGATGTCTAACTCCATGGGTCTTCCCATTCGGTTTGTCTATTACGGCCTCAAGGACGGGAACGCTTCTGATATTCAGGGCAACCCAGATTTGTTAAAACTGAATTTCAAGGGAGATTTATTGATCAACCAAAAGGCTTCCATACAGGAAATTGCCCCGGCGCTCCAGCAATTCATTTCCTTTGAACTCAAGAAGCCGGTAAAAGTGACCGTCAAACAAGAAACGACGGCGGCTTATATTCTTCAGGGCCGATTCCAATACAATCCCATGGTCACCAGTCAGGACAGTACGGTCATTAAAACACCTTACCGAATGATTCTTTATAAAAACCGGACTCGTCCTGAATGGCTTGAAACAACCTTTCCTGACTACCTTAACCGGCTGGCTAATGTGCAGAGGATTCGTATCATTAACGAAGCAACCGGGATACCGGCCGAAACCATGCTCATGGAACTCCCGGATTATTACCAGAAACAGAATACCATCGCCTTCCTGGAACTGCTGGCCAAACAGACAGGTCTTACCTTTAAGGAAGAAACCAAAGAGTTCAGCGTATTAGTTATTGAGGAAAAATAAAACCCGGCAACTTAAATCATCCAACAATCTAACAGAGGTGGGGCATGAAACGATATTCACTATTGGGATTAGTAGTATCATTGGTTCTTCTATTGGGATGGGGGACTGCCTGGGCAGAGACCCCCAGTTCAACAACACCAGAATC
>CAZXWN010000009.1:0-99411 GCA_964644695.1 uncultured bacterium | reverse complement strand
TATTGGGATGGGGGACTGCCTGGGCAGAGACCCCCAGTTCAACAACACCAGAATCACTCTGGGCAGAAATCAGCACGCTTAACAAATCGTTTGAGATTTATCAGGCCTACCAACCTGAGGGGAAGGAAAAGGCGGCCAAACTGTTTTCACTTGCACTTCAATTCCGAAAAGACTACCCAAACCATCCCCTTCAAAAACGGCTCAAAAACATTCTGGCAAAATGTGTAACCATCAACTACATGGAAAGAAGTCAGGCAATAGATTCAATCACGGAAGCAATTTGTAAAGAATTGATGAAGGACAATACCGTATATCCTGCGGATGCGATGCAACTCTGGTCCGCCTATCAGGATAGACTGATAACACAATACTATCAGTCTAATAATACTGATTTGTTGATTTCCATCGAATCCACAGCCCGCCTGTTTATATCCATGTACCCTGATTATTCAAAGAAGGAAATTTTGCTGCAGGAATATGCCAGTATGATGGAACATGGAAACCCAAAACTTGCCGCAAGTCTCTATACTGAATGTACCGGTTCAAAAGACTCGTTCATTCAGAAACAATCCACAGGCTATTTAACTCGAGCCGCCATCATGGGGAAACCTATACGAATCCAATTCACGGATATTAATGGGAAGAAAGTGGATACGGCCAAACTCAAAGGCAAAGTAATTCTCATAGATTTCTGGGCCACCTGGTGTGGTCCTTGTGTGGGTGAAATCCCCCAAATGCTGGATATCTATAAAAGATACCATTCAAAGGGATTAGAGATTATCAGTATCAGCCTGGATGACAACAAGGATGAACTGACCTCCTTTGTGAAAGAAAAGAACATCCCCTGGCCGCAGTATTTTGATGGGAAGGGTTGGGAGAATGACATCAGTAGTCACTATGGGGTCAGAGCTGTACCTACATTATTCCTGATTGACCAGAAGGGTATTCTTGTGACGGATCAAGCACGAAACATGATCGAATCCTGTATCGTCAATCTCCTTTCTGGTGAACCTTTTAACAGTCAGTCAGATGTTACTCCCTTTTATTTCAAGAATCCCAAAGAGGCTTCCTCTTATTATGAGAAATTTAAAAAGTCTTTTTCTCTGAAAGAGGGAGAAGTTATCAAATTTCTGCCAAACAAAAAACATTACCAGGAGAAAATCGCATACGCGGCGACCCATAAATACCCTAATCCCCAGAATTATACACAATGCGGAGTCTGGATTTATGACCCTGCTTATGTACATCCCAGAATCTTTGGAAGTCGAAACATAAGCCTTTACTACATCTTTCATGCACTCAATATTAATAGGAAACAGTTTTCTATTGACTCTATTTCAAACAAGCTAACTCTTACTGGGGACTTGGTCATCAGAAAGAACACAACGCTGGCTGATTTACAAAAACCTCTGGAGAAAATACTTCGCCAACAACTCAAGGAAAAGATATCGGTCCGTCTTGTTGAGAAAGAACAAACATGCCTGGTCCTTAAGGGTCAGTACAAATATACTCCAGATGAGTCAATTACTGACAGCAAGAGTTTTACCAAAGACAGCCAGATAATCTACCTGACAAAAACAGATAAGAAACGGTCTTTTGCAGGAGGTTCTTTCAATGACCTGTTGAATGCCATCAGTTATAACAGTCCTGTGATTATTGTGAATGATGCCACAGGGACTCCAGCGGATTCATTACTGTTTGAATCCCTTGATTTTCGAGCTGAGAAAGACCCCAAAGTTATGCTGGACTATGCGGCACAGCAATCCGGATTAACGGTACAGTCGGAAGTTAGGAAATTACCCTATATGATAATTGAGATGGAAAAGTAATTCGTTATTTCTCAACTGGTGGGAGAGGTTCAAAAAAGCCTTCCACCAGTTTTTTTATTTTATCGGGTCCGGACACTTTATGAGGATGAGGCCAATGCCGAGGAAACAGGGAATGATACGAACTCCAGCCGTATCGTTCATCAATCAGAAGGGCGACTCCCCGATCTGATTCTGTCCGGATAACTCGACCCAGTGACTGCAACACACGGGCAAATCCAGGATAGGTATAGGCATAATCATATCCAGTACCCATCATTTCATCAAAGTATCCTTTCAAGACTTCCTGCTCTGGAGATACCTGCGGTAATCCTGTCCCTATAATAACCGCTCCGGTGAGCCTGTCTCCCGTCAGGTCAATACCTTCTCCGAAGATTCCACCCAGCACCGCAAACCCTACCAGAGAGGTCCCTTCCGCGGGGAAATCAAACTCGGATAAGAAAGCCTCCCGCTCTATCTCCGCCATCTTCGGGGCCTGTACCATAACCCGTACATCCAGCCCTTTGCTCTGGAACCGCATCACAACTTCTTCCATGTATTTATATGACGGAAAGAAAACTAAGTAGTTCCCGATATGTGCACTCACCATTTCTGCAACAGCCTCGGTAATCCTGTCATACGATTGGTCTCGGTCCCGCAGCCGAGTCGAAATCGTACGGTCCAACATCAACAACAAATGTTCTTTGGGAAAGGGGGAGGGCAGCTGCATCTGAACACTTTTCTCATTGCCTCCCAGCATCCGAAGGTAATAATTCATGGGAGTTAATGTCGCCGAAAAGAAGACCGTTCCTTTTCCTTTGGCACAGGCTTTTCGGATGGGGTCCGCAGGATCCATACAATACAGTTTTACCCATAAATCCCGTTTCTCTTTCCGATAAACAGTCACATATCTCTCATCATAAAACTCGGATATCCGTACCATGCTCGCCGCTTCAAAATATCTGTCTATCAGCGACTCCCGCCATGGAGTGGAGATGCCTTTCACCAGCCACTTTTCAGCCACAGTCATGAATCGCTGCAGATTTTCAATTAAATCATCCGGCTGTTCTTTCAGAACCAGAGCAGGCGGCTCACCTGTCAGTTCCAGATTCCGACACCCCAACAACCACCGGGCGATCCGATTCACCGCCGTCGCCAGCTTAGGATTATCCACCTTGATTTCTTTACCCAAATGCCGCCAGACAGACCGGCAAATCTCCGCCGAATACATTTCCCTCGCCCTGTCTACCAGATTGTGTGCTTCATCAATCAGCAACGCATAGTCCCCACCAAATAAAAAGAACCGCTTCAGATATACGCGAGGATCAAATGCATAGTTGTAATCACATATCACACCATCGGACCAGCTCGAAGTATCCAGTGAAAACTCAAAAGGACATACCCGATGTTTTTGTGCATACTGTATGATGACATCCCGAGACAATACTTCTTCGTGTTCGAATAAATCCCAGAGCGCAGTTTTTATGCGGTCGTAATGACCCTTCGCAAAAGGACAATCTTGCGGGTTACAGGCAACCTTCTCATTAAGACAAATCTTCTCCTTGGCCGTCAGAGTGACACATCGAAACCGGACACCCCTGCTGCGCAATTGATCCAGTGTGTTTTCGGCAACAGTGCGGGTCAGCGTCTTTGCCGTCAAATAAAAGACTTTCTCGACCTTCCCTTCACCCAGCGCTTTGAGTGCAGGGAACACCGTTGCCAGAGTCTTTCCAATCCCGGTCGGGGCCTGAGCAAATATCGTTTTCTCATCCCGGAGTCCCCGATATACAGCGACCGCCAGTTCCCTCTGACCCCTTCGATATGCCGGATAGGGAAAATTCATCTCCGCCAGTGATTCATTTCGGATTATTTCCCACTTCCGCCGCAGAGCACACCATCTCAGGTATTCATCCACAATCACCTGAAACTGTCGATTGACCTCCTCCGCAGTATATTTCTCAATGAAAGAGCGGGTCTTCTTACTTTCAGCCTGCACATAAGTCAACCGAATCTGAATCTCATCCAAACCTTCTTCACGAATCAACATCCACGCATAACACAAGGCTTGCGGCCAATGGGTTGGGTCTGTGTCTCGACTCAGACCCTTCAGGCTTAATCGAGTGGATTTGATTTCTTCCACAACCGCCACATCCCCGTCTATGAATACCGCATCGGCCCGGCCTGATATTTCTAAATCCAGTAACTCCGACTCTACAATGCAACTTAAGAGAACCTCCGCATGATAATCCTCTTCTTCGGAGCCATCCTGATACTCCCTGTGTATTTTGGCCCCATCCTGCATCATGGTCTGAGAACCAAAACCACTGACTATATCCCCACCCATACAAACAAAAGACACTAAATCCCGCACAGAGACTTTCCATATGGGTTTAGGGTTTAGCTCGTCAAGTATTGTTGTCTTGTTTCGGGGCATGGTCTATACATTTTAAACCATTCCCACCCATAGCGAGTAAGTAAGAATTATGAATTAGTATTTGTTTTGATTTGGCCCGAGCCGGCTGCTTTTGCCTGGTACAATGCATCATCCGCTTTACGAAACAGGGACTCTAACGACGGGTCTTCTTTGGTGTCCATGGAGGCGATTCCAATGCTGACCGTAAACTTTATTTTCCCATGCCGTGAAGGGACTTCCAGTTCTTCGATGTTCTTCAAAAGACGGTCCGCCACATCCTGGGCGCCAGTAATATCCGTCTCCGGCAACACAACGGCGAACTGATTATTCCCTAGTCTGCCGAATAAGTCACAGGTTCGAAGTAAGGAGCGACTCTGATCGCTCATCTCCTGTAACACCCTATCTCCATAATCGCGTCCATAGACTTCATTTAACCGAGCGAATTTGTCGATATCAATAATTGCCAGTGATAATGGTCGCGAATACCTCCAGGCCCGATGGACTTCCTCTTCGGCCCGGCGCACCAGCGCCTGCCTGTTTAGTAACCCGGTCAACGCATCCGTTTCCGCTTTCATCCGGAGGGCTTCCTCATCCAGATGCTGACCTGACATGTCGGAAATGACTCCCAGAATCTGCTTGGGTTTTCCCCCATCCCGACTCGCAATTTGTCCCCTCAGACGCATCCAGATGAACTTTCCATCCCGGGTCCGCATCCGAAGCTCACCTTCACAGACAAGCTCCTTACCCTTTAACATATCCTGAAACTTTTTCCTTATACCCGCCACATCATCAGGATGAATGTACCTGAATATTTCATCCCATTCAACAGGAAATTCGCTTGGGTCATATCCAAGCATTTGTGGCCATCGGACATGACAAAGGAGTTTTGCGTTTGGGTAGTCAATCTCCCACCAGGCAGTTCGGGAAGCCTCCATCATTAATTCATTTCTTAAATTAGCCCGGCGCAGAGACTCAAGCGCTGCTTCAAGACCATTAGTCGCTGTTTGGATACTTTTTGTTTTGGGTATCATAAATGGTCCTCTCATTAGGGAGGTGGACCCATAGTTGTATTCTATACTCTCCCTACAGTATCAACAACAAAGTAAGACATCCAGTTCCGACATTGCTTTTCAGTACCTATTATCAACAGGTTCTATTGTATTTTATGTCCGGAGTACTTTTGCGGATTCTCTACCCAATTAGGACATTGCCATGAATCAATCACTCTGATGCCATCCTTATAGGGCTTCCCATTTTGGGGACAGCACCGAACTTTTTCAGGATTTCTCAAATACGGCTTCAGCTCATTAAAGTACACAATATCGTTAGCGCTTTTACCGTTATCTAAAGCCCATTGCTGTGTCGCAGCATCCAACATCCTGAGATTTTCCTTGCACATTTCTATGGCTTTTTTTCCACGAACAGGATGGACAGGATAAGAACCTTCCCCTTTTGAGGCTACAACACATCCCGAAAGCAAGCCTAATCCAATAAGAGAGATAAACAATCCCGTAACAAATAATTTACTGTTTTTCATAAACATCTATCAACCCCTCCAAAATCAAAACAGTACCCTAAATTTGAGTATAGACAATAACCCTGTTTATTTCAATCCAATAAAAAAGCGGATGAGTCCGAAGACTCACCCGCTTGGAATTAAATCCGTATTAGATGAACAGGGCGGCCAAAGCCAAAGTCAAAGTTGACAACAGTTTGATAAAGACATGGAGAGACGGACCTGCTGTATCTTTGAAAGGATCGCCGACGGTATCACCGGTGACGGCAGCTTTGTGAGCAAAGGAGCCTTTTCCACCATGATGACCCAGTTCGATGTATTTCTTGGCATTGTCCCAGGCACCACCACCGTTGTTCATAACCAGGCCCATGAGGATACCTGTAATGGTACCCACCATCAACATGGCGGCAACGGCTTCAGCTTTCAGAATAACACCTATCAGAATGGGGACGACGATAACAATCACACCGGGGAGAATCATTTCTTTCAGAGCACCCTTGGTGGCGATATCAACGCATTGACCGTAATCAGGCTTAGAGGTGCCCTTCATGATACCAGGGTTGGCCTTGAACTGATCGCGGACGTTCTGAATGATGTACTGAGCAGCTTTACTGACGGCACGAATTGCGAAGGCAGAGAACAGGAACACCAACATAGCACCCAACATGGCACCAATGAAGGTGGGCAGATTGATCAAGTTGACGGATTCAATGGTCTTCCTACCAGCGGCAACTAACAATTTGTTAGTGTCTTCGATATAAGCAGAGAAGAGCAGGAAGGCGGCTAAGGCAGCAGAACCAACGGCATAACCTTTGGTGAGGGCCTTGGTGGTGTTACCCACAGCATCCAACCGGTCAGTGTTCATACGAATATTTTCAGGAGCACCGGACATTTCAACGATACCACCGGCATTATCAGTAATCGGACCAAAGGTGTCCATGGCAAGAATGTAGGCGCAAGTGGCTAACATACCCATGGTGGCAATGGCGGTACCGAAAATACCGTTTGTGTAATGAATGTAAGTTGAAGCTTGTTCGGGGGTCATATTGAAAATACTGATAACGGAATCAAGCATGGTTTCATTTAAAACGCTGGCCTTGACACCGCACCAGAAGGAGAGGGCAAGAGCAACGGCAATGGCAATGATTGGAAGAGCCGTACATTCATAAGCGACGGCAAGACCGGTGATGATGTTGGTACCATGACCTGTCTCAGAGGCTTCAGCAATGGACTGTACGGGACGATATTTATATTCGGTATAGTACTGAGTAATGAAAAGGAAAACGATACTTAATACGATACCCACAACACCGGAGAGGAACAGATACATCCAGTTAGCACAAGTCGGGGACAGTAACCACCAAGTGGCAACACCGAAACCAATAGCACCCAGGAAAGCGGTCACATAGTAACCCATATTGAGGGTAGCCATCGGGTCTTTGGTGTCTTTATTAGAAATGGTGGCAATACCCAGCATGGAGGCAAGGAGACCAAACGCACGGGCAACCAGCGGGAACAGAACCCAGCTGATGTTGGCAGGATTCGGATTCACTTTCTGTAAAACGGCATACAGACCGGCACCGAGGATCATGGCACCAATGTTTTCAGCAGCAGTGGATTCGAATAAGTCAGCACCACGACCAGCGCAGTCACCGACGTTATCACCGACCAAGTCAGCGATGACGGCAGGGTTACGAGGATCATCTTCAGGAATACCGGCTTCTACTTTACCGACTAAGTCAGCACCGACATCAGCAGCTTTAGTATAGATACCGCCACCGAGCTGAGCAAACAGAGCCACGAAAGAGGCACCGAAACCATAAGCAATAATGGTGGAAGGAATCCGGGAGACTTCAGTTCCAACCACGCGGTCGAAAATGAAGAACATGGCGGAAATACCAATCAAGGACATGGCCACGACTGTGATACCGGAAACGGCACCACCACGGAAGGCCACTAAAAGGGCGTCACCCATGGATTTACGGGCGGCAGAGGCGGTACGGATGTTGGCCTGAACTGCAACCTTCATACCGATGACGCCGGCAATACCAGAACAAAGAGCACCAAACCAGAAAGAAACAGCAGTATTTATACCTGTGGGCCAGTTTTGCTGGAATATACCATAGGCCAGAAGCAATACGGCTCCAAAAACGACGGCCAGCATGGCGATGGTGGTGTATTGGCGTTTTACAAATGCGTTCGCACCATCTCGAATAGCGTTAGAGATTTCCTGCATCTCTGGGGTTCCAACATCCTGTTTTTTAACCCAGGAATGGAGGTAGGCCACATAACCAAGCGACAGAATCGCTATGAGGCCCGAAAGAATTTCCAAGGGCATGTTCATATACTACTACTCCTTTATTTAATTGAATAAAATTAGGTGACTTGACGTTGAATTGAACTGTCATTTCGGATGAAACACCCGACAACACACATAAAAAAACGGGGACTCATAAAAACCTTCTTCCCCATTCTAACCTTTAATATATTAACAAATCTTCCCTTATCTATCAAATACCTAATATCTATTATCTTCTATTTTACCTGACTATAACCCCACCCCCACCAACGAATCAGATACGAAGCAGAAACGAACCATCCACGGACTTATTCCGAGCAACTCCGTGGATTCTTCGGAAAAAACCCACTGACAAAATGGCAATTCCTTGCTATAACTTAAGTAACATCATTATTCCGGAGTAAAATAAGAATTATTCGGGGTCAAAATGATTTTTTTTACAGTAACGTCTTCTTTTCGGGATTCATTAAAGTATTAAGAAAGACAACAATAAAATCAATCGTTTACAGAATATCGTCAAAACCCCATAATTAAGGGTATAATGTATCGTTTAACCTGACCGGGTGGAAATCCGTGATTCAGGACATTCTCATCGGAAAACGAAAGAGTTATGGCTCAAATAGTTACCGGATTAGACATCGGCTCGGACAGTGTAAAACTGGTCCAGGTGAAACACGGCCGCGGTGATTCCTTCAAAGTCCTGGCCTACGGGATGGTAGAGGTTACTGCCGCCAGTGATGAACTTGGGGCAGGAAACCCTGTCGCAGATGCTATCAAAAAACTGCTGGTTCAATGCAAAATATCACCGACCCATCTGGTTTCGGCCATCCCGAAACAATCTGTTGTGGTCCGGTATCTTGCTTTACCGACTAATTCCGTATCCGAAGTCCAGCAGATGCTGAGGTTTGAAGCCTCTAAATATGTTCCTTTTTATACTGATAATGACATTGTAGATTTTGAATTACTGGGTTCGTCACACCTGGGTGGTTCTGAATTATTAATGGCAGTATGCCGCAGAGAACAGGTCGAAGAACATCTGAACCTGTTGAAATCTGTCCATTTGGAACCTTACTCCCTGGATTGTAATTCACTAGCGCTGATTCGGGGTCTCCGTCGAGTCTATCCCGCTAAATTCAAAGAACCCAACAAAAACTATCTGGTTCTGGATTTCGGCTATGCCTCACTGGATATGTCCCTGGTTCAGAACGGATCCCTGAAATATAACCGTTCGACAAATGTCAGCGGCGGACTGCTTCAGAAACTGTTACGGGAGTCCCTGGACATCACCGAAGTTGAGGCCCGGAAGCTCATCGATAAAATAGACCTTCTGAAAGAAGATTACGGCATTACCGAATACAACCGGGATGACCTCTCTGACGCAATTAACACCTGGCAGCAACGCATTGAAAATGAAATTAAACGGTCTCTGGATTATTTCGGCTCTGAGTTCACAATCAGTCAGATGCACGGTATTTTCCTGTCTGGTGGGCTTAGTAGAATCAAGTCCCTCGGTGAATATCTGGAGAAAGAATTAGGTCTCCCTGTTACCTCAGCGGCCTGTGTTACGGAGAATGGAAAAGCCTTACCCGAACTGAATTCCGCCTTCGGGCTGGCCATGAGGAAAGTAACAGCAGACCTCGGAGTCGCTGTTAATCTTCTCCCTCCGGAGATTCTCCGGAAACGCGTTAAGAACCAACGGTATCAATGGGTTGCTCTGGCGGGCGTGGCTGTTTTAGCCTTGATAGGTTTCGGGGTTTACAGTGGATTCCAGAAGTACAATTCGATGGTCAATAGTATTAATCAGATTGACCGTGAATTACTGCGAGACCGTCCGAAAGCCGCTGACCTTGAAGAAATCAAAAAGCAATTAGACGCCATCCGTAAAATGGTGAATCAGAAAGATGTCGGAATCCAAACCCTTTCCAGTTTGAGTAATTTAAATACTATTCCGACGCGTGTGGCATTAGAAAAGTTTGTTTATGAACGTAATCGTACGATTACGATTACAGCCGTGACCCGAACACTGGAAGAAGCCGTCAATTTCCGTTATGAAGTGGAACGCATCGGCTTATTTGAACAGGTCTCGCTGCAAAGCCAGAACCCCGATACTATGGAAGGCCAGCCGGTCATCCGGTTCCAAGTCGTTGCAAAAATAAGACCTGATAAGAGCGATATTACGGCAACTGAGGCAAATGCCAGTAAACAGTCCGATTCCGGGGAGGAGTATTAGTATTATGAACGAACTTCTCAACCGGTTATTTAAAACACAAAAAGAAAAACGGCTTTTCTTCATGACCGTTGCCGTTGTTCTGTTCTATATCATCTTTAATATGGGGATTTGGCCTCTTTGGGAACAGTGGAATCTGACGACAACAAAGCTGAATCAGAAAAAAGCTGAACTAAAGAAGATTAAATCCTTAATCAAGGATGAAAAGACGATTCGGGCTGATTTTGATCAGTATCAAAAGGCTATCCGGCTGAAAGACCCCAATGCCCGGCCGGAAGACACGATGCTGCTCCAGGCTGAAGAAATGCAAAAGGAAGCCAACACCCAATATACCCGAATGGATCCAGTTCTAAGAAAGAAAATATCCAAGACCAATTATCAGGCCTACTCCCTGCAAGTCGCATTTGATTCGGATTTACGCACGGTGGGGGATTTCCTGCAATCCGTTCAGGAACATGGCCTTTATATTGATTATCTGGCCATATCCACCAAAGCGAAAGCGGCGAAGAATCCAACCTTGCAAACCTCACTGCGGATGGGGAAGGTTATTGAGAAAAAAGAGGATGTAACCGCGAAATGATGCCTCAAAACCGTAAATACATCGTCCTCACCTTAATACTGGCTGTGCTCCTGCTGGTCGTTGTCGGGGTCTATCTGTTCTGGCCCATGGACACAACGGCGAATCGACCTAAGAAACGGAAGAAACTGTCCACTCTGGCACAAGATACTACTTCGACTCTGAGTAAATTGACCACCGGAGCCTTAAGTAATATGACGACTCTGGCCAACGGTGCTGTGGTGAATATCAGCGCTGTCACTTCGGGTGTGATTCGGCCCACCAATGAAACCGATGTCGAATTTACTGAATACAGCCGGGATACTCAGAATTACCATCAGGGGATTGGACAAAGAGATATGTTCTCCCTGCTGATTGCTCCACCCCCACCCCCTCCACCGCCACGGGAAACCCTGGATGTTATGACCAGAAACTGGGTTCTTTGGGAAATCTCTAATGATGGAGTGGCGCTGATTCAGGACTTCCGTAGTCAGCAACATGAGGTCCGTGCCGGCGAACTAATCGATAAAGTTCTGATTAAGTCTATCGAGAAGGATAAAAACCAGGTATTAGTTGTTAACACCAAAAATCCAGACGAATCTCGAACCGTCTCCCTGATGCCTATTTCTCAGATGATTGGCGGATGGAAACTCAAAGGAACAGTTCCTGGTTTGAAGACAGCCTTTATTATTACAGGCGATAACAGGAGTCACAAAGTCAAAGAGGGTGAAGTGTTACAACACGTCACCGTTAAACAAGTATTACAAAATAAAGTGATCATGCAATACGGCAGCATGTCCCAGGAGTTAACGCCCTAATCAGGTAAAGCTGTCCTTATTCAAAGAGACCGGAAATAAGTACCGTTGGAGGAAATACGGATGAATTTATATGAAACTATCAAACGTCAGGGAGTGACCTTTATCCTGTGTGCTGTCCTGATAGCCTTGGGCACCGTGGTGGTCCAGCCTGTCATGGCACAGGAACCGCCGGCATTAACTCTGACCTTGTCCGACCAACCCTTAAATAACCTGCTTAGCATCATCGGCGATACTTTTGGTGTCGGTGTAGTAGCCAGCAAGGGCGCTACGGGAAATGTAAATGTGGCATTAACGAAAGCCTCTTTGGAAGAAGCTCTCGATTCCATCACCAGTCCTAATGGTTGGACATGGATCCGCAAGGATAACACCATCACAATTATGACCAAGGCG
The DNA here is from genome assembly GCA_964644695.1 of uncultured bacterium. Taxonomy (GTDB): domain Bacteria; phylum UBP4; class UBA4092; order UBA4092; family UBA4092; genus CAZXWN01. Next base: position 87,387 of record CAZXWN010000009.1, on the reverse strand, counting down.
GAATACGACGAGTACATGAAGGGGAATGTTATCACCAAGGTGGTGTACATACAAAACACCAATGCCAGCGACATCCAAAACACCATCCAGTCCATGCTGTCATCGGCCGGCAAAATAACTAAAGATGAACGGACAAACCTCCTCCAAATAACCGATACACCTGAGAATCTGGCCCGCATTGAAGCCGCTATTCAGAGCCTGGATGTTCCTCTCGATGTCGAAATATTCCCTCTCCAGTACGCAATAGCTTCCGATGTAAAAACGTTGGTGGAGAAAATCAAAAGCGCTAAAGGGGAGATTCAGCTTGATGAAAGAACTAATTCATTAATCATTACCGACATCCCCACGATTCTTGAGAAAATCAAAAAGCTCATCAAAACTCTCGATGTAAAAACCATGATGGAAGTCTTCGAAATCCGGTATGCTAAGCCGGAAGACATCGAAGCTGCCATTAAGGATCTCATCACTAAAAAAGGCTATATCAAAGCGGATAAACGCAATAGCCGTATTGTTGTCGATGATATCCCCTCCAATTTAGACCGAATTGAAAAGGTTATTGCCGCACTCGACCAACCAAACCGAATCGTTTACATTGAGGCTGAGATTGTGGACATGGACTATCAAAAGAGCCTTGAACTGGGTATTGACTGGTCTTACGGTGGAGGATTCGCACTGTCCCAAGCCTCTGCGGCCAACATTCTACTACCCATCAAAAACTGGAACTTTGGGGAAGCCTTCAGAAACTACTACGATCATAATACGTCCCTGGTGAACTTCAACCTTTCAGCGACAGCGAAAGCCTCCAGTAAGCTCGGCGCTAATACGGAGCTGCTGGCCAGTCCCCGAATTATGGTTAAGAATGACGAAACCGCAAACTTCCTGGTCGGTGGTACTCAGCCCTATACGACCCTCTACACACAACCATATACCAGCAATGGAGTGACCACCCAACAACAGTATTACACCCAAACGTCCCAGGAATATGGTATCAAGTTAAAGGTAAAGCCGCACATCAATGCAGATGGAGTCATCAATCTGGAAATCACCCTTGAGAATACGGCCGCAGACCCAGTTACCTTGAATACAGGGTCTTCTGGAAACACATTCACTGGCGTAAAAACCACAACCTCCAAAGCAGATACAATCATCCAGGCTAAGAACAATGAGACAGTTGTCATCGGTGGTCTGGTAAGCAAGTCCAAAACTGAATCCGGTTCAGGAATCCCCTTCCTGGAAAATATTCCTTTCGTTGGAAAGAGCCTCTTCGGCAGCCGAAGCAACGCCAAAAATAAACGCAATCTGTTACTCTTCATTACCCCGCATGTTGTACAGGGCTCACAGGAAGAAGCTGAGAAACTGTACCCCGATGCTTATCGTGCCAAGAAACTGATGTATGACGATGATAAAGCCAGTCTTGATAAGAAAAAGAAGAAACGTCCTGTCGGTCTATTGGAAAACCCAGAGGACTCTGCAACCACCAATACGGACACCATGAGTGGAGAAACTCCTCAGGACAATCCCCCGCTCAACAAAATCATGGATAATTCAAATGATGGACAACCAGTAAAACCGACTCCGGTTCAACCAGTACCCCCACCGGTATTCCAATAAGCTCACGATTATTTTACGAACCCTCGGTCAGCGATGATCGGGGGTTTTTCATTCCTGGATATATCTTCCTGTGATATAAACATAAGACTCATAGAAGTGAATTTCAAAAATCAAACACTGGACGCACCATGATAATAAATAACTTCAACGATTTCACAAAAGCCCTGCTAAAGACGGGGTTCTCAGTCGGCGGACCCAATAGTGAAGGGATCTTCTCACTGTGTTCCTCATTCGGAGAAGATGTTCAATGGCATACTAATGACCTTGATACAGACCCCTGGGAATGGCGGATACGCGTATTGGATGAGCGTAACGATATCGCTTATGCGAAACTCTTCTTCCGTAAAAGTGGATATATCACGAAAGACTGGTACCCCTATTTCCTGGCCGTTCGCCGGCAGGAGAATAGTTTTGATGACGCGTATTTGTCAGGGACAGTCAGTCATTATGCCAAGAGAGTGTATGAGGTTATCCGCCAGGAGGGAGCGCTTCCGCTGCACTTGATTAAGCGGTTAGGTGAATTTTCGAAGGAAGATAATTCCCGGTTTGAGGGAGCACTGGTGGAGCTCCAAATGAAGATGTTTCTTACCATGTGCGGCAGAGCAAGGAAAACCTCCTGGGGAGGAAGCGAGTATGGATGGCCCTCCACGGTGTTCTGTATCACAGAAGATTTTTTTGGGAAAGATGTCTTCAAAAAAGCCGCCACAATATCTAAACAGGATGCCTTCAATAAAATAGCGCAACACATACACAGACTTAATCCCGCCGCCGAGGACAAGAAAATCTATAAATTCATAAACGGCTAATCCACCTCTCAATTTATCTTGACATCACACAGGACAATGATTATCAAAAAGTATTCATTGTTGGCAAAAATCCATAAATACAGTAAAATCTTGGAGTGCAAATGTAGCGTGTCGTTTTGGAGGATCGTGTGATGTGTTGTCGTATTGTGGAACGGATATGTCTGAGTATTGTATTGTGTTTGTTGATGGTAAGTGTTGGAAGCACACAGGAAGTGATTGTCGATAATACGGACAGCGGCTTTACTGTGTTAAGCGGTTCCTGGCTTACGGGAACATACAGTGGATATTGGGGAACTAATTATCACTACGCCTTTACCACCACTATCGCAGCAACAGCCAAAAGTGAATTTCGTCCTACCCTGCCCGCAAGCACCACTTATGATGTTTATACCTGGTATGTTAATGGAACAAACCGGGCCGCGGATGCTTCCTACACCATAAATTATCAGGGTGGGGCAACGACATTACGGATAGACCAACAGGTAACTGGTAAACAATGGGTGAAGCTGGGAACATTCCCCTTTTCCTCCGGAAGTACCGGTTCCATTCAACTGGACAATAACAGTTCATTGAATACAAAAGTCATTATGGCCGATGCCGTTCGTTTTGTTGTTTCTGTTTCCACAACCACCACAGGGGGTGGACAACCTCCCATCAGCATGGATACCACTCCCGAAGTCAGAGGATTTTGGATAGAGTCCTGGAATTCAGGAATGTTGTCGGCCTCACAATGTTCCACTTTAGTAAATGATGCCCGCAAGTATAACTTCAACACCATCATCCCGGAAATCCGAAAAATCTCCGACGCCTACTATAAATCTCCCCTGGAACCCTGGGCTGATAATATAACCCCTCCCCAGTTTGACATCCTTTCAACACTCCTGTCTCTGTGCCACGACACCAGCAATGGAAAACAATATATCGGTGTTCACGGATGGATGGTGACCATGCGCGGGTGGAAAGTCGATGGCAGTGTATATGGCCGGACGGATTATCCCACCTCCCAAATGTCCACCTGGTTCACCCGAACCAACACCGGTTCAATGATTGTCGAAAACACTTATGTCTATGACCCGGGCCATCCCGAAGCCATTAATTATCTGGTGTCTGTTTATACTTCGGCGGTTTCAAATTATCCAACGATGGATGGAGTGTCCTATGATTATTTCCGGCACCTCGCCAGTAATGCCGGATACAATACGGTGGCGACCACATGGTTTGCCGAGGAATATGGGTATGCAGCTCCCTCTACCAATGATGACGATAACTGGAATCAGTGGCGGCGGGACAGAGTAACTGACCTGGCTCGAAAACTCTACGCTGAAATGAAAGCCTGTAATCCCAAAGTCGTTATCTCAGGGGCTTTGATTACCTGGAGTCCCGGACCCAATCCAGGATTTGAGAGTACCCGCCCATACTATAGTGTGTATCAGGACTGGCATACCTGGATGAAAAAAGGTTATCTGGATGCCTGCCTCCCGATGAACTATTTCCGTGAGGCAAATGCCACTCAATATATTGATTATCGACGGTGGTCTGACTTTGCCGTAAACTCATCCTATAACCGCCATGCCTGGATTGGCCCTGGTGTTTATCTGAACTCCGTTACCAGCACCATGTCCCAGTTATCCTACTCACGCTACTCATCAAAGGCCAAAGGTCTTGTTTTATATGATTATCAGGCAACCAACAGTGATGGCGTTTCCAACGATGTTTTCTTTTCTGCACTAACAATCTCTTTTTTCCAAAAGAAAGCAAACGTACCCGCCATGCCATGGACAACAAGTACCTCCACTGGAATATTAAAAGGACATATCTCCTGTTCGCCTGAGATTGCCGGACCCAAACCCTATTTCAATGGACTGAAGTCCCCCGGTAAGATTTATAAAGCCACCGTGGAGTTGATTAATCAAAATAACGGACTGACTTACACCTGTAAATCAGACATTACCGGTTATTATGCCTTTATTGATTTACCCGTGGGGATTTACACTATGAATGTCCGGCATCCTCTGACCAACGCCATTATTATGTCGGAAACATGGGTTATGACCAAACCCATCACTGAGGGTGTACAAACCAAGGACCTGAATGCAGGCACGGCGGTTCCCGTGGAAGTATGGTCCTTTGAAGCAGAATAAATAATCCCGACAAACTCATTCATTCTTATAACGGAATCCTGAACCATTCGGGGTTCCGTTATAATACTTTCTAGCATTAGACAGTCATCATCTCAATATTTTCTGGAGGTCATCATGGCATGGTGGTACTTACTTATTGCGGGTCTGTTTGAAGTGGTCTGGGCAGTTGCCATGAAACTATCGTTGGGATTCACAAAACCTCTCCCGACCGTGATTACCATTCTCGGCATGATTATCTCCTTCGTCTTTCTTTCCTTTGCCTTAAAAAACCTGCCTCTGGGTACAGCCTACGCGGTATGGACAGGAATCGGAGCTATAGGGACCGCAGTGATTGGAATACTCTGGTTAGGGGATCCTGCCTATTTTTCCAGAATATTCTTCCTGGTGATGATTCTAGGTGGGTTAATCGGCCTTAAATGGGTAAGTTAGGATAGACTTTCCTGGGAATTTACTCATAAATAATAGAGCTGAGACTTGCTTATAAGCCGGGTTCTGTTCCCCCGAATGTTTCGGGGTGGTGATCATTCCTCTCGCCGGAACATTGCTGTTCCAGTCTAGCAATCAACCCGGAAGTTTCCGGTCGGGCAGACCGGTGGGGAATTTTCGGACGCCTGTGAAGGTATCCTGAATCGTATCCCCGAACTTCCCTATTCGATCTTGCTCCGGGTGGGGTTTACCATGCAACTGACATCACTGCCAGCCCGGTGGGCTCTTACCCCGCCTTTTCACCCTTACCTCCTCACGTAATGCCACTAAAGGCCGGAGGAGGCGGTATAGTCTCTGTGGCACTGGCCCTCTTCCCCTTATTACCGGGGGAAGGGTCGGTGTTGCCGACCACCCTGCCCACTGGAGCCCGGACTTTCCTCGGCAGTGGGGTCTTCAGTTCCTGTTTCAGAACTTGGACAAATCCACTGACGCGATCACCTGGCAAGTCTCAACTCTATGTTTTCATTATCGGTTGAATCTCGAGATACTGTCAATCAAATCTATCCTTTTTTATCGTTTTGGATAAGACCTCCTGTAACCATTTGATTTCTCCTCGACTATCGAAGCACCCACGGAGCTGCTCCGACCAACTCCGTGGATGATTCGTCAAAATCACGGAATGACCTGGTTTCTGCGGCATAAATAAAGCGGCTGCCTGACGACAACCGCTTTATTTTGCAGTGAGCATTTTGATTTTTATAACTTAATAATTTTCACTGTCCCCATAATATGGATCATCCATATCCCGAATAAAGTCCATATCTTCGAAGGACAAGACTCCCGCCTGACTGTTCTTGGCACAGAACTGGAATTGATGATACTGATTCCGTCCCCGGCCAATAATGTAATGATATCCCGGAGTTAAAACACCGAACTGGGCAGAAGCCATTAACTGTCCACCCACACTCCAGAAATCATATGACCCATCGGATGGAACTCCATAACAGGCCTGCAGGATAATCGAGTCATAACTGTTGAAGATGCCACTTTCCATATTCATGTAAAGTTTCATACCCACTTCATAATCTCGATTAGACACAGGCGTTATAACTCCACCTGTAGTCTTGGTTGCCGTCAGCTTCATACCCTTCTGGTTCATATCCGCGCCCGCTCCTGCAAAATTAACATTCAGTTTTCCAGAGGAGGCGCTCAAAGAAGCCAGATAAGTCAAACCGGGATAGGGTTCTGTTGTAGACCAGCCCAGAGCCAGGTCTGACAATGAATCGACAAACCGATAGGGGAACCGATAGTTGATATTTCCACGACCGGAATCCATAATGTCCGGAGAGGCTTTGATGATTTGAATGTCATCAATGAAAACCGTTCCCAGATTATTTCCATTTTTGAAAATAATTTGTGGGAATCCCTGTGAGGAGCTGGTCGCATAGAGAGGGGCTTCAATCCAGGTCCAGGTACTTGTCAGACCAAAGAGGATATTTGCTGACAGGTCCACGGTACTGGCCGAACCGGGAATTCCACAGAAGTGGAATAAATGGCCCTCAATCGAGGACTCATAATTGGGGGAATACACTCTCATTCTGGCAATGTACCAGGTATTACTTTCGTAATTGACGGCATTACTCAGGTTAGGAGTAATTTTGATAACCTGTTGAGTCGTGTAGAAGGACAGTGCCATTAGTCCCTGAGCAACCGTTCCTTCCGGGTCAGCAATCGAATCCACAAACCCTACGGTCGGCATCGTATTGTAACCTTCCATCAATTCTGTTCCAAAAGCACTCAAGTTTGCATTCACAGTAATTTGGCCCACGGTCAGAAGATTACAATAGACATTCAGTTTTTCCCTATCGACATCTGTTTCATCACCTGTACCTGCAGTAATGGTAATCGGTGCCACCCCGTTAAAGGACCCGTTCGCTGTAATCTGTATGGTGGAATCATCCAACCAGGAGGCTGATATTTTGGTTGTATCCTCAACCCACAAGGCTCCGGAAGACCCAAAGGTGGGAGGAATCGCTGGGCCTGAACTGTCATGGCAATACCGGGCAATATTAAGCTGGATAGTTTGATTGGGGCTGATCCCAACTTTCGGAAGTTTATCCATCTTGTAGGTCGAATATTTAACCGCATAGTTGGAGTCTTTTATTCCACAATGGTCGTACCGTAAAGTATTGACGCCAGAGGTTGCCAGTGAATAAGCGCTTTGTTGAATAGTATCTCCACTCAATCCAACTAAACCCAGGAAATTATTCAGGGCATAAGTGGAAGTAACTCCATATCCATAATCGCTTAACAGGAAAGCCTTCGGCAGCGATTCGCCAACGTATAATTTCAGGTCTGGCAAAACTCTTTCATAACCTAAAGTTCTGACCACCGTCGCATTTGAGGAAACAATTATATCGTTGAATAAGTTATAACTTGTGGAACTGATCCACCCCGGCAGGGGTTTCAGGGTAATCTCATGAAAGCCTGCAATCATGGAATCACGCAATTCTCCGCTGTCATGCCATTCTGGTTCATAACCGTAACCCCATTTACCGCCTGCAAGTACTGCTTCTCTCGGTGAAATATTGATTTGCAGTCCACCCACATAGTAATCATTTATTTTCACGACAAAACCATCTGAGGCTCCACCCAAATCCGTATCAAAACCATCGACAGTCCAGCCGGCAGAGTAAGTGTATCCTGACACAAAAACTTTTGAATCATCGGTTACAACAATACGATACGCATGGTCATTATTGGAGCCGCCCAGATAAGTTGACCACACCAGAGAACCACTTGAGGATAATTTAGCCACAAAACCATCATCCTGACCGTTAATGCTGGTGTCCGGTCCCATGGAAGTCCAATCCGCCGACTGAGTATATCCACAGACAAATACATCGCCATTTTTATTTACAGCAAGACCATAAGCTTCATCTTCCTGATCACCACCTAAATAAGTACCCCACTGATATGCACCATTACTTGCTTTCAGTTTCAGAACAAACGCATCATGGTTACTGTAATTTGAATCATAATAACCAACAATCCACCCGCCAGCAGATTTTGTTCTACCGGATAAATAGAGGTAGGTATCTGTCGGGTCAATAGCGATTCCATGCCCCCGGTCATCATTATTGCCGCCATAACATTTGGTCCACCCTAGCGAGCCATTGGCGTTTACTTTGGCAATATACGCATCGCTGACGCCCCCAACGTAAGTTCCAAGACTGGTCCATCCAGAGGAGGCTGTCACTCCGGTCATGTAGGCATTTCCTGCCTTATCTACCGTGACCCATCCCCCTTCTTCATCGGCGCTGCCGCCAATGTAAGTTGACCAGAGCATGTTCCCGGATGAATTAAACTTGGCTAAATAACCATCCCAGGTACCCCCATTGAATGTCGTATCATAACCATTCTTTGCCCATCCAGACGATTGTGTATGGCCCGATACAAATACATTCCCGGCACTGTCAACAGCCACTCCGTAAGCACCATCTTCACCGGCTCCACCGATATAAGAAGACCAGAGTACAGTTCCCGTCGGGCTGATTTTCATGACATATCCATCACCCCAATCACTTCCTCCGTTGTAAGTCGTATCATACCCATTTTTTATCCACCCTGCGGACAGAGTGTCTCCAACAATATAGACATTACCAGCCGCATCTAAAGTTGCATTGTTCATGCATTCATCATTGACACCACCCACCAGCACATTCCATGTTGTTGCTCCGGAGGGATTCACCTTCACAACAAAGACATCTCCTCCTGTGGCGCCACTCGACCAACCGGCATAGGTTTCACCTATATAATATAGATTTCCTGAAGTATCAACACCCACTCCACCCCCATCTTCGGTGGTGTCACCAAAATACGACGACCACATTATTGTTGCCGCGGGAATAGCATGGACTGATGTCGCCAAGAACAGAAGTGTTACCAGACAACCCAAAACCCAAATTTTCATCCGCACCATTTCGAAATCCTCCATCTTTCTTCTTTCACTGTTTACTTTACGGATTCGTTCTTCAACAAATCAATTCCGATGATTAGTTAATGACGGTTAAAATCATTTTGTATTCTACTCCTCAAATCCTATTTTTTCCAGGCGATAATAATTCAAATAAAAAAGCAGGATGAGACTTTCAGGTCTCATCCTGCTTTCAAATCACAGTTTTATTGAAAGACTACTTACGAAGATTGCAAACTATTGGTTACTTCATCCGCTTTACTTTTAATCGGCTCGGTCTCAGTCTTTTCATTGACAGTTTCCGGTTCTTCCGGAGTATCGTCACCACGCATCATAATAAGGCATCCAATTATGATACCTAAACTGAAACTTACATAACCTATTAAAAAATATATCCAAAATTGTGACATTGTGTCTTTACTTTCCGTCTTTTACGGTAACCACACACCAAATTATAGCACAAGGTTTTTTAGGTAACAGGTTGCAATCACCGTATTTATTTTATTTTCTACCTTGTAGCTTCCTCTGCCACTAAATCACCCATACCCGCCGTTCCAGGATTTTCAGATAAATCCAGGGTCGGCAACTGGCCCCCAGTGATAACCGTACTGATGGCTTTTTCAATCCGGGCTGATGCTTTTTGTTCTCCCAGATGATCCAACATCATACTGACAGCAGCGATGGCTGCAATCGGGTTGGCAACATTTTTGCCAGTATATTGGGGGGCAGAGCCATGAACTGGCTCAAACATGGAGACACCTTCCGGATTAATGTTACCGGAGGCTGCCACACCCATTCCACCCTGGATAATGGCACCCAGGTCCGTCAAAATATCACCAAACATATTGTTGGTCACTACCACATCATACCATTCAGGATTCTTAATCATGAACATTGCTAAAGCATCCACAAAGGCATGATTGGTCTTGATGTCTGGATATTCGGAGCTCATGGTTTTGAATGAACGCTGCCACAGGTCATGGGCATAGGTAAGGACATTGGATTTATCGCACAGGGTCAGTTGTTTTTTGCGATTGCGTTTCCGGGCATATTCAAAGGCATACCGGATACAACGATCCACCCCTTTACGGGTGTTTACGTCTTCCTGAACTGCCACTTCATCTGGAGTGTCTTTTTTAAACACACCCCCGACACCGACATAGGCACCTTCCGTGTTTTCGCGGACAAAAACCATATCAATGTCTTCCGGGTTTTTATCTTTCAGAGGACAGAATCGGGAATCATAAAGTTTTATGGGACGTAAGTTTATGTACTGGTCAAAATCAAACCGCATCTTCAGAAGGATACCCCGTTCCAAAACACCGGGTTTCACATCGAGACTGCCGATGGCACCAAAGTAAATGGCGTCCATCTTCCGCAGTTCATCCATAACTGAATCCGGTAACAATTCGCCCGTCTTCAGATACCGTTGAGAACCAATATCAAAATTGTGCAGTTGGTACTTGATGTTTTCCAGGGGAGCAACCGCATTCAGGACCTTAAGCCCTTCACGAACTACTTCCGGTCCAATACCATCGCCGCCAATAACAGCTATGTTATACATAATTGTATCTCCTCTCCTCGATATTTCTTCTTAAAAACGAAGGACAATAACCTGTCGTTATTGTCCCTCTCTCAATTTTCAGATAATACAAATTACCAGTGGATGTATTAATTTGTCTCAATTAGTGCAAAAGACATCTCGGCTTCGGCCACAACTTTCCCATCCACAGTGGCTGTACCCTTGGCCTTTCCTGAACGGCCTTTGGCTTTCAGCACAACAACTTCTAATTTCAACTGGTCTCCAGGTACCACTGGACGACGGAACTTTGCGCTCTCAACCCCCATCAGATAGGCCAACTTATTGGCATGCTCCGGCTTCGCTAACATTAAAACGCCTGTTGTCTGAGCCATAGCTTCAATAATTAATACGCCGGGCATGATTGGGTGTCCCGGGAAATGGCCTTGAAAGAACGGCTCATTTACGGTGACACACTTAACGGCAACCGCACGCATATCTTCCATTTCCACGATTTTATCTACGAGCAGGAATGGGTAACGATGGGGGAGTATCTTTTGTATGAAATCTTGAGTGATGGGGAGTTCTGTCGGAAGACTGACATTTACTTTGGGTAATTCCGGCACTTCCGGTTGGGCTTTGGCGGTCACTAAACGAGTCTGCTTGGTTTTATCATCCATATATTTCCGTAGTTTCTTGGCCAACTCCACATTGGATTTGTGTCCAGAGCGGGCGACGACCAGATGGCATTTAAGAGGATGACCAATCAGGAACATATCCCCAATCAGATCCAATATTTTATGACGAACAAACTCATCATCAAATCGTAAGTGATCATTCAATATCCGGTCATCTGCAATGACGACCGCATTATCTAAACTTCCGCCCTTAATTAATCCCTGGGCCTTCAGTTCCTCTACTTCAGAAAGGAAACCGTAAGTCCGGGCAGGCGCTATCTCTCGTTGGAAGGTCTCTTTATCAATCGTAAAAGACCCATACTGTGATTTCAATAATGGATGATGATAATCAACGGTGAAGGTAATCTTAAAGTCGTCATCCGGTAAAACGACCAGGTGAGTATCTTTATCCGACAACCAGATAGGCTGCTCGACATTGATATATCGCCGGATAGCATTCTGCTCAACAATTCCAGCATTTAATATGGCTTCCACAAAAGGAAGAGCACTTCCATCTCCGGCAGGAGGTTCATTGCTGTCAATTTCCACAATCGCATTATCCACACCCAGTCCATGTAATGAAGCCATCACATGTTCCACTGTATGAACAATGACATCCCCAATTCCCAAAGTGGTCCCGCGTAGAGTCAGGGTAACATTTTCTACCGTTGCAGGGATAACGACAGGTTCTGGTAAATCCGTACGAACAAAACAAATACCTGTATTAGCTTCCGCAGGTTTAAAGGTTACTGTTGTATGGTTACCTGTGTGTAGTCCGATTCCAGAATATTGGGCGGAGGTAGCTAGTGTTCTCTGTTTTTCCATAATACCGTTTCAGAAATAAATTATCGTTCGAGGGTTTCGCGTTCTAACCGTTCGGTCAATTCAGCGACTTTCTCTTCCAATTCCTTCAACCGTTTTGCCATACTGGGTAATCGGGATAAATTGGCGCGGATCCGCTGATCATCCTTTTGGGCAATAGCTGGATGGCCAGATACAATGATTCCCGGAGGAATATTCTTAGAGACTGCACTACGACCCGTAACAATTGCGTTGTCACCAATTTTGACATGGTCTGTAACTGCTACCTGACCCGCCAAGGTGACATTCTTGCCCAGTTCGGTTGAACCGGCAATCCCTGTCTGAGCAACAATAATCGTGTTTTCGCCAATAATGACATTGTGTGCGATATGGACCAGATTATCTATTTTGATGCCTTTTTTGATCCATGTCCGGCCAAATGTCGCCCGGTCCACGGTCACATTAGCACCCATTTCTACATCATCCTCAATAACCACGGTTCCCCGCTGTGGGATTTTGTAGTGAATACCTTCTTCTTTTGTATATCCAAAACCATCAGCACCGATAACGGTCCCAGAATGTAAAATCACTCGGTCACCAATAGTCACTTCTTCGCGAACAGTGACGTTCGGATATATCTTGCAATCTTTACCGATTTTACTGCAACGCCCCACATATGCACCAGAATGGATGAGGGTATTGTTTCCTATCTCGGCACAGTCCTCCACAATTGCCAGAGGCCCGATACAGACCCCTTCACCCAACTTAACATCTTTACCAATAAATGATAAGGGATGAACGCCCATTTGCATGGATTCTGGAGGGCATTCCCGGGGAGTCAGCAGCTCAATCGCCTTGACTAACGCTAACCGAGCTTGCGGAGCACGGATAATACACGGAAACTCCACTTCCATTTGGGGTGGAGCAATCACAGCAGAAGCCTTCGAATCTTTTAAATCGGCCAAATACTTTGCCTGGACTACAAAGGTCAAATCTCCCGGAGTCGCTTCCTTGACACCCGAGATTCCATCCAGTTCAACATCCGGGTTTCCTTCGCACACAGCCCCGATATGTTTGGCCAGTTCACCTGCTTTTATCGCCATCAGACACCTTTATGTTTTCTGTCCTCAAAGTACGCAGCTGATATTACTTGCTGGCTTTCGGAGCAGGAGTTTTTTGGGTTTTGGCTGTATCAGCAGATGGTGCAGTTTTACTGGACTCAGCATGAATCCTTTTCACTTCTGCGATTACCTGATTCGTAACATCATAAGCTTCTTCATTAACACAATACGTCACAAAGAATGAGTCTAATATAAAATCGACGCCTTTTTCCTTAGCAACTTTGGCACAGGCTTCTTTTAACGCTGCATTAAATTCTTTCTGCATAGCGTCTGTCGCCGCTTTTTTCTCTTCCGCAAATTTCCGGTAAGCATCCATAGCTTTCTTCTGCTGGTCGGCTAATTTTTCTGCGGCAGCTTTATAATTGGCATCCGGCATTGTTTTTTGTTTCTTCAGTAACGCCTTAAAAGTACTGTCAATTGCACTCAGATTACCTTGCATTTCCACTTCTTTATCAGAGTACTTATCAATAAATGGCTGGCGATCAGGATAACTATTAAAGACATCCCGAACACTTAAAATGGCAAATTTCTGGGCAGATTTGGCTTCCTGAGCCATACCTGATGTAGCTAAAACAGCTGTCATTACGAGAGTAACGACTAAAATCAACAATAACTTAACCTTACGCATATTATACCTTCCTCAAAATTGAGCTTATCTTAATTAGTATAACTCAAACTGATTTAGAACACATTCCCGAAGGTGAAATAGAATCCTTGATCATTATCACCTTCCTGTTTATTGAGTGTGTACCCATATCCTATCTGAACATTTCCGATATAAGGGACAGTGACCATGACACCCGGGCCGACGGAATAGCGAATTTCACCTAAATCGATTTCGTCAAAGGATGACCAGACAGCGCCGGCATCCAGGAACACCAAACCTACCACCCGCTCCATTAATTTCTTACGGATTTCCAGGTTCAGATTGAACATCACATCTCCACCTTTGACCAGGTCCACAATTTCACCATTAACAGTGTCGACGTAATCTTCACGGGGCGAAATGCCACGGAAATCGAATCCACGAAGGGTATTCGGTCCACCGAGGAAGAATCGTTCTGAAATCGGAGCTTCATCGGTACCACCAAAGGGCTTTAAATACCCACCCCGGACTCTGACCGCCGCAATATAGTCCTTGGTCAGCGTCTTGAAGTAGCTGTAATCTGCCATCAATTTAACGTAATTAATATCACCGCCCAAGAGCTCCGTTGCAATTTCAGAAGACATGACCAGTCGATTACCTTTAGTTGGATAATTGACATTGTCCCTCGTGTCATAAATATATGTTGGAGTGATACTCGTTGACCAGACGTCATCTGGACCCAACGGTTCCGGGACCACATAACCATCTTCATCGGTTTCAAACTTAATATGTCGTGCTGCTAAAGCCAAACTGATCTGACGATACCGATCTAATGGATAAGACAATCCCACCGAACCGCCAAACTGGTTTTCAGAATAATCATGGGTTTTCTCTTCAGTACCCGGGATAATAACATTTCCCGGCCCAAGTGTGTAAGGTGTCCCATCAATTTCCCGGTCCAATTTGTCATACATCAGACTGGCTATAAATTTTAAACGGGTATCCATAAAATAGGGGTCCGAATATGATAAGTAGTATTCCGAACCTTCAATGGCTAAATCACCTTTAGCTCGAACAGAACGACCCGTTCCAAAAAGATTTCGTTCTTCGACATCTAAGAATACCAAGGCTTTTTTCTGGGTACTGTACCCGACACCATAATGAATGGTACCGGTTTGTTTCTGTTCCACCAGATAAAGCATCAGGTCCATGGTGTCATCGGATAAAGTCGGCTGATTGAAAGGTACGACATTTTCAAAGAAACCCAGATTGTTTAACCGGCGTTGCGATTCCACAATTTCACTTTTCCGGAACACATCGCCTGTATCCAGCATAATTTCCCGTTCAATCACTTTATTTTTGGTTTTCATAGGGACTTCGGTATAACCCTTTTCCGTGCGGGTCAGGAAGTCTTTATCAGGGAGAATTCCTTTGTGTTTCACATCACCCACATAATACCGCTGGCTTTCCCGAATACCGTAATCAATATTTACGACTTTATTTGTCGTATCAATGGTAGGGATCCGGACCACATCAGAAGTAACATATCCTTGATTGGCGTATTGGTCATACAGCGACAAATTATCTTTCTCTACCTGGCTCTGGCAATAGGTTTGTCCAGTTTTTGATTTCGTCTTGGAGAGCAAGTATTCATTACTGAAATAGGTATTCCCCTCAAGATTGATTTGGCCGACCTTGAATCGCGGGCCTTCCTGAATGTCATAAATAAGTGCCACACCCCGTTTGCCAGGAACCAGCTTGGGTTCTTCCTGCCGTACCTGAATCAAGACATAACCTAAATCCTGATAGGCACGGACGATTTTGGCCGAATCCATTTTGTAGGTCATTTCATCATAGAAGTGACTTACCATTAACCAGGAACTCTTGGACTCGACAATTTTCTTTAGTTTCTTATCAGAAAGGGCCTTATTCCCGATAAACTCTAATTGACGGACTTTCCCCCGCCGCACTTCTTCAATCGTAAAGGCCAGTTTAACTTGGCCACTGGGTAAATCAATTTTTTTGGCCTGAACATCCACCATATAATCTTTGGCTTTGTATATTTCCTTGATTTTATCGGTATAGATGTTGATTAAATCATCACGGTATATCAATTCGCCCGACTTGAAATTCAAATCAGCCAGAAGCCGTTTGCTTTTAAATACCCGATTCCCGCTAAAACTCAGCTCTTTCAGGGCTGGATTCTCACGAACCAGGAAAACCACGGCAACCCCGTCTTTCACATCACTGACATCAACCGCCACTTCGTTGAAATATCCCATCTTATAGATAGTGGACATGTCTTCACGAAGACTGATTCGATCCAGGGGGTCTCCAACCTTTAAACTGACTTTGGACAGAACTTCCTTTGCGGAAACTCGTATATTACCATCCACGGCTAGGGATCGAACTATGGGATTGCTCCCATCCGTATTGGTCTGGGCTGAAACAACCGCTGCCAGACATATCATTGTCAATAAAATCAAAGAAACGACGCGCTTGCTGATTAAACTTCTCATATTTTTCAAAGGCATAACATCCCATTCTATGTATAAGGATATAGGTATAACGCTTTCCTAGATTATCATTAAAGGGTATTCCGGTCAATGCGATAGACTCTCCGAACCAACCCGCTCTTTCCCTTATTTTTACCTTAGTATCTCCTCATTTTATTTCTTGGGGTGTCAACACATTGACCCCATTTCACAACACCCCTACCCCTCTTATTACCTTTGTATTTCCGTTTCCGGATGACCCCTACCCTTTTTCCCCTGAGTCCCACTTGAAATATTTTTTTATTTTTCGCTTGACACACTTCCCTAGATTGTATTAGTGTATTACTTGTCTAGTACACTTTGAAACGAAGAAGAAACGAAGCGGAACCAATGAATATAAGAATCACACAAGATGGCGTACCCATTTACCAGCAAATCATCAACCAGGTGAAATATATGGTGGCATCTGGTCGAATGGTTCCGGGGGATGAACTCCCTGCCATCAGGGTCCTGGCGGAACAGCTGGTCGTAAACCCCAATACTGTTGCGCGAGCCTATCGGGAACTGGAAACACTGGGGATCGTCACCAGCCGCCACGGGTCAGGGACCTATATCTCCGAAACCGGTTCTCCCTTGAAACAAACTGAGCTATTAAAGAATATCCAGGACCGGGCGGACAGCCTGTTATCCGATGGGCTTCAGATGGGACTGACTTTGGAAGAAATGCAGGAAATCCTGCAAAAACGATATGAATTGATGCAAACACCAGAAGGAAACACAGGAGAATCAAAAAAATGATTGGGACAATGACAGACACTATTGTAGAAGTAAAAAATTTAAGTCGGAAATTCGACACCAAAATAGCCCTGGATAATGTGGATTTTACTATCACCCGAGGTGTCGTCATGGGATTGGTCGGCGAGAACGGGGCAGGAAAGACGACATTGATACGGCATTTGATGGGACTTCTGAAACCTCAGTCCGGAACAGTGTCTGTCTTCGGGAAAAATCCCGTTAAGGACCCAGAAGGTGCACTTTCCCATATCGGATATCTCTCGGAGAACCGGGAAATGTTGGACTGGATGCCTCTGGATGAACTGATGTCATTTACCGCCGCCTTTTATCCGGACTGGGACTGGGATTATGCCCACCAACTGATAGAAACCTTCCGATTAGACCCTGCAAAACGCGTGTGTGACTATTCACGGGGCCAGAGAGCTCAGGCGGGATTGATACTGGCTGTGGCACACCATCCTGACCTTTTATTATTAGATGAGCCGTCTTCAGGACTGGACCCCATCGTTAGAAAAGATATTCTGGGAGAAATCATCCATACAGTAACGAATGCCGGTAAAACCGTTTTGTTTTCATCACACCTGCTGGATGAAGTCGAAAGAGTCGCAGATACCATAACCTTCCTCAGTGAGGGCAAAAAACTATTGACTTCACCTCTGACGGAATTACTTGAATCCTGGAAGATGATCACTCTCCGGGGAGCCACTTCTCTGACACAATTCCCTGCAATTCCCGGGATAGTCACCTCCGATAAACGAGGAAACGAATGGGTAATTACCACGCAAGCCTCTATGGATACCCTGTCACCCCTGTTTCAAAAGTATCAATTTGAGGTTTTGGCTGTAAATCCAATGTCTCTCAATGACATCTTTATCGCCAAGGTCGGACGATCCGCCCAAAATGGTAATGAATCATAGACAATAACGTCCTCTGAGGAGGAAATGATCATGACACAAACACACCCCAATAAATACATAGAGTTAATGAAGGTTTTCTGGAAACCACTATTGAACCCCGTTGGAATGGTTCTGGTAGTATTTTTTTCACTGCCATTTATGGCACTTCTATCATTATCGACCGGCCCGGGGAAACAAAACCTCGGATATCTCACCCAGATGTATGATAATGGGGCCACTTATTCCCTGTTCCTGTGCCTTTTTATAGTAGGTATTATGATTGCCCAGAAATGGAACACCCTCAGAGGACGGACTCAACCGGGATTTCCCGTCGCATTAAGATATTATCCCCTCTCATCTTTCCATACAGTTGGAGTGTTGTGGGGAAGTGTCGTCTTTTCCGGAGTGGGGATGGCTTTACTTTACTCTGCTTTATGGTTCCTGTTGACGGGGATTACCATCAGCATTCCAGTCTGCCTTTTAAGCAGCACCTTAATTATGGCTGTTTGCATGATGTTGACCTTTGCTCCGGGTGCCGGGTCTATCGCTTTCGGAATAATATTTTCACAAATCTTTTTGTTTTTCATGTTCTTCCGGATGAGGAATATATCCATAAACAGTTTCTCTTCCCATAATTTCATCTTCTTTCTTCTGGCACTTGGGGTCCTTCTCCTTATGTTCTGTTTCACATTATGGAATTACCAGTTTAATCGGCTTGGATACCAGTGGAAATTGGTTTTCAAAAAATTCTTCCATAAATTCAAAAAATCACCCTCCAAAACAAAACCCAGAAAAATCAGGAAGAAAACTCCCGGCCAGTGGATATTTTATCTGGAGTGGTTCCGGACTCAGGGAAGTATTCATGTTTTCTGGATGATTTTCATCTCCACCATGATGATTCAATCACCGGTCACTGTTTTTGGGGTGTTGGGGTTGGGAGTCGCCAGCATCTATATGTCCATCCATAAGAGTAAGGATACCGCAAAGGGTAATTTTCGATATGGACTGCCGATGAATGATTTTCGAATGATCCACATCCAAACCATTTATTTCTATCTATCACTTGTGATGGGATTAACCATCATTATTATTGGATTCCTCACAAAGTTTAAAACAAGTTCCAGTGCCGATCTGATTCTGTTTACCAAGATACTCTTCGTAGGATTGCTCTACAGCTCCATCTTCAGTATTCCAGAAACAACTATCAAACAAATCAAATATCGATTTCATAACCTGCTGCTGATGCCCACCATAATAGCTATAATGTATCTGCTGTTTACCATGAACCCCTCTTTCGGGTTCCCAAAGGTATCGGGCTATACCCTATACATATATCTCTATTTACTCCTTTATGTGCTGTATCTGGTAGTCATCATTCTGAGAAAGATTATTAAAGAAAAAATCCTGCAACCATCAAAAATTATTCTTTACAGTCTCCTCTGGGCAGGGTGTTTCCTCATCCTTGAGGGACTTCTGATTGCCATCAAGGGTTTCTCTGGCAGTTTCGAAAGTATCACCCTGGTGGGAGGTATTGTCACCTTATTGATACTCCCCCTGTTTACTATTCCCTTATCTGTTCATCTGGAAAGGCATCAATAAATTACTGAGGTTCACTCAACTATGATACAAACACACTCCAATAAATACATAGAGCTAATAAAGGTCTTCTGGAAACCACTGATGATACCGCTCCGAAATGTATTACCTTTGATTTTCCTCATGCCGTTATCAGGTTATCTTTATTGCTGGTTTGCAGGGGAAACATATACACTCAAGATTCGGACTCAGATAACTGAACTTTCACTTTACTTTGCAATAATTCTCCTGGGGCTCACTGTCTCCCAAAAATGGAACACATTACAAGGAAAAAACAGCCTGGGATTTCCGAAAGCTCTCCAATACTATCCTCTAAGTCCATTCCTTATTGTCGGAGTTTTGTGGTCATCTGTGATGGCTCTGGGGATAATCATAACCCTTGGATATATTACAGTTTGGCCATGGGTTATCGGAGTATTCATTGATACAGGAGTGGGGTTATTCAGTACAAGCATCATTTTATCGGTTATTCTGTTGTTGACATTATCTCCCAACAAAAGAGCATTGTTTATTGGAATAATATATCTTCTACCTCTCCTGTTTTTATTTATGAGCAAGGATTTATATGGGACAGGGTTTCTCAACAGCCATCAACTATTGCTTATAAGTATTATTATTGTTCTTCCTTCCATGTTTGGTTTTACCTTATGGAACTATCAGTTTAGTCGGTTGGAACACCAGGAAAAACAGGTTTTGACAGTACCAGAGGACAAAAACACTGTTGAATCGATGCCAAAAAAAACCACCATCAGCAAACGCTCAGATTTCACCGAGTCAACCCCTGAAACAATTCAGAAAAAAAACCGGCGCCAGTGGATATTCCACCTTGAACCGTTCCATGCTCAGTGGTTCGGCATGGTAATATTCTCTGCGCTACTTTTCCTCCTCGAAAAACAATCGCTCATCTTCTTACTCAGTTCTTTAGGGATGGGAATCGCGGCATGGCTGTTGATCCGCAAAGAAAATATGATGTCCAAAACGGATATCCGACATATTCTGCCAATAAATGATTCTCAAATTGCTCATAGCCAAATGGTTTATTTCTACACATCACTTATGGTGGGCATTGTCATCATTGTTATGAGCTGCATCATCACTTTGATAATGAAAAAAGATTCTGGTATAGACATAAATCTGTTTGCCAAAATGCTTTTCCTGGGATTGATTTACAGTATAATCCTCAAAATCCCAGAAACCACCATAAAACATCTCAAAGTCCGGTTCTATAACCTGTTAAACATAATAGGTGTGTTCCTGCCCATTGCGATACTGCTGCGACAAAGGATAGACCTTATTATTCTCTGTTTACTCCTTTATGTACTGTATCTGGTCATCGTTATCACAAGAAAGCTTATTCAGGAAGACATCATGGAAAGATCAAAAATCACCCGTTACTGTCTCCTCTGGGCAGGGTGTTTCCTCATCCTTGAGGGACTCTTGATTGCCACAAAGGGGTTCTCTGGCAGTCTCGAAAGTATCACCCTGGTGGGAGGTATCGTCACCCTGTTGATACTCCCTCTGTTTACTATCCCCTTATCTGTTCATCTGGAAAGGCATCAATAAATACATCATGCAGCCATCAACCTCTATGGGTTTTTTAGTTAAAAAATACCTGAGACAAATCTCCCTACTTTGGATTTTACTTCCAGTTATTTCCAACGGGATCATCCTGCTGCCCTGTTATTTCCTGGATTTATTCCGGGAGGACCCTTCCTTTGTAAGGCTACTCCTGCCGATTCTGTCGATGATGATGACCACCTTCGTTGTCTATGGGTCTGTCAAAATAAACAGTAAATATACGAACTCCGGCGAAGGAAAATACCTCAGTGGATTGTATAGTCTTCCCCTCTCTACTCCCCGGCTGTTTGCGTATATCAATCTCCTGCCCCTTTTAGGGGTGGGGAGTATCACCTTATTTTCCTGTGGTGCATGGTCGTTATATTTCACAAAACCCATCCCATGGGAAACAATCCTGTTATTTGCCTTCATCGGATACCAGTTGTTTACATTGATATTTTCCCTGATACTTCAAACCTCAAAAACAAGCCGTACTCCAGAGATTCTCCTGGCAACCTCACAAACCATCGTCATATTACTGAGTCGGTTAATATTCCCCTCGGTAACAGAATATCCCCTCGTGTGGATGTCCATCGCCGTAGTGCTTTTCGTCCTTAATTATGGATACTTCACTTGTTTCAGGAGACACGATTCAGGAAACTCCTTACTCAGACGGATTTTTACAAAACCAACATTCCTGGACAAAAGTAACAACCAACGGCATCTGTTTAAAGAAAAAGGCCGTACAACCCCGACAGCAAATCTGAAGTCTGTCCTCTGGCAATTATCCCTTATGCCCTATCTCATATTATTATTCCTGGCCTGCTTTGTTCTTTATACACCCAGCCTGGCTGGAGCGTTGGTCTTTATCGGCGGATTGATTGTTACGGTCTGGCTGTTCCCTTATATGCACCCACCCCAAAAGAATAAAGAAAGTCTCCATTTTCTCCCTCTGTCTGATTTCCAATTAATTGGTTACCATATCCGACAGCATTATCTTCAAATCCTGAGTTTTATAGTACTGTGTCTTGTTTTGGCAGGAACCTTGATACTTCTTCCCGGGATGGGACTCCTTAAACTGGCAAAAGGACTCTCAACGGAAACAGTTTCAGCGGCGGTTCGGTATTTGATGGATCCAATCACTCTGTTATTTTGTACCTTCCTTTTCTGGATTCATTTTTATAAAAAAGCAAAACCCAACCTGACCCTGATGACCTCATCTACCTCATTGATAAAGGGGTTTTATCGATTTAACTCCATACTCATCACGGTACTGATAGGGCTGTTCACTCTCTATAAATTGGACAATATCTTCGTTATTTCAAAATACTATTCACTGGATGTATTGAAGGGCATCCTCATCGTTTCAACCCTCTATCTAATGGGTTCAACCTTCTATGTCCTCAGGATGTTCGGCAGGGCATTATCAAAGATGGGTTTGGGTCTGACCCCTTTTATAAAATATCCATTATCGGTGGGAAGTACACTCATCCTGGTTTTACTATTGCCCCTACGATTTGGGGGACCTGTCCCACTGTTTGACCTGATTATATCCAGCCTGACATCCCTCTTGTTTATCCTGGCCGTTTTATTACCTGCGGTTTCCATCCCTATGGATATTTACTTCAAACGCCATCAGTAACTCATCGGAAAATGCCCACTCACGAAACGAACCTTCCACGGACCTGCTCGGAGCTGCTCCGTACCCTCATCGTCGAGTAATTTCCATAAAAATGACAGGGATTCGATGGATAAACTGCATTGTTTCCTGATGAAAACGATTTCAAAAAGAAAGTCGGTTCATTAAAGTATCAGAATGAATCAAAAGTGACCCGTCTTTCAGTTAATACCGAGAACGCTGCAATGCGCGTAATCATTGATTATTCAGGAATAATTTGCTTTTTACTGTGGGGAAAATGTATACTATCAATTTCTAATTATTGCTTTATTTATTATATTGATGCAGATATTCTGCAGGGTATTATTGGGGATACGGTCAGAACTGAATCAAGCCATGTTCTGATATATCAGTAAGAAGGGGACATCGTTAATAGCATGGAACAAGTTATTGTTTGCGATAATCCAGAGAAAGTCGCGGCACATGCTGCCCAACTCTTTGTGGAATGGGCCAAAACAGCCTTAACTCAGCAGGATAATTTTACTGTGGGTTTACCCGGAGGGAAATCTCCCCAGTTATTTTATTCTGTATTAGCCAAACAATATCGAGATGCCCTACCCTGGGATAAAATCCTTTTCTTTGTCGTTGATGAACAATGCCTTCCCCTGGAGAAAATGGGTTGGATAACCCAACAGGTCAAGGAAGAATTGCTTATCCCATTGAATTGTCTGGAGAGTCTGGCCTGTCCAGAGGTCTGTCAGGGTGACCCGATGGCCGCAGCAGCGGGATACTCCCAGAAAATTCGAGAACATCTGAATGACCGAATCAATGATGGTCGGGCATTGCTGGACCTGATTGTGTTGGGAATGGGTACAGATGGACATACTGCCACCCTCTTTCCTGGTGCGGAAACACTTCGAGAAACCGACCGATGGATCATTCCGGGTGTTCCTGTTGACAGAGAAGGTAAGGAACAATGGCTGACAATGTCGCTCCCCTTCATGACACATGCCGACCGGGTCATGTTCATTGTCACAGGTGAATCCAAAAGAAATACCCTCAAAAATATACTCAATGCACCCCTGGCCGCTGTGGGAGTTTATCCCGCCGCCATGGTCCGCCCCCGGAAAGATAAAATCTGGGTCTGTGACCGCTCCGCCGCCGAATAATCCCCTCCGCAATTCACATCCACTCAAGATGATGGATTTATAGATGTTTGATACTGATTATGTTAGGCGCTTGAAATCCTTTTCTTAATTTTTTTTGCGTTTTAGTTGTGAAAATGGATAACTTGTACTATATTTCAATCCGTTAGGCGATGTTAGATATTGGGAAGCACCGTCGAGTCAAATTTCAATCAAACAAGCGAGGATTCGTGTGATGACTCATGGATTTGGGAAGACATTATGGGCACTTGTACTGGGGATATTTATTCTAGCCGCAGGATTATGTCAGGCGCGGAGCTATTTCACCGAAACACCAGACTGTGGATTCAGCCCCACAACCGTTCAATGGACGCTAAACTTTGAGCCCAGTGAAATTGGGACTTCTACATGTAAGTTTGATTATAGCTATGGAGGGCAGCACTATTTTCCGATAAATAGCAGTTCCACTACCTTTACGGAAGTATATGAAACTGCCAATAATTATCGACCTTCTTTTGTCATTTACACCGGGTCCACCTCCTATTTTCATATGCTGCCCTACTATCTCCGGGTTCTGAATAAACCTTTATTAGAAAATCCTTTACTCATCCCCGATGAGACCGTCGTTCCTTTGAACACCCCTTTTCGATTAGTTGTCGCTGTTTCTGACCTTGTTGACCATTATCAGTTGCTGGTCAATTCAGAACCGGTAACAGATGTATTGCCCGTTTTATCTAATCCAACCGCACATTATCTGAGTTTTACAACGACCGGGTTCTATAACATTAGTATGGTAATTTATACCGGCAGTGTTTCTATTAAAACAAATAGTGTGACAGTCCAGGCAACAGACTTATTACCCACGGAAGATAACACCATGCGGGCTTCACCGTCAGTCGTCCATTGCTTCGATCAGACAACTGCCTATGTAAAACTTTCCTCCAGTTATGTGGGTGTCTTCAAATGTGATTTAGGAGGGGGTAAAAATAGGCAAAGAGATGTCTTCCAAAGATACCTAGCAATTCCAGTCAGTTACGATTCCACAGGATATTACAACCATACCTTAATAATCAGAGATGCCTATGGAAACCATACCTTTACCAATTGGGATGCTGTTCAAGTTCTTCCTGGAAAATCACAAGGTCCAAACTCACTGGAAATATCCCCCTCCTCAGGCTATTCACCCAATACGGTAAAGCTCGTGGTTAATCTTGATTCTACGGCAACTGAATGGAAGTTGAATTTTGATGATGGGGATACGGATTGGCAATCTGTCACTCAGTCCAGGTTTACCATTGACCATTTTTATGATGAAGCAGACTATTATTTCCCCCAACTGATTGTACACAATACCTTTGGCTTTGAAACGATTACCCAACCGCTAAAATTAGCTCTGGGAAATACACCCACACTTCCTGACAGGTTTAACATTAATACATATCCCGCTTATCATTTCCCTTCGTTAGTCTTAGAAAACTCTCTTCCCTATAATTTCTATTTTCATCTGGACTCAACTGCTATTCGTTGGAAAATGAACTATGGTTTAGGAGAAGGAGAATGGGAAACCGTAAACCGGCATTTCTTCACTCGCCAATTCACCTATACGACCAATGGCGATTATTCGCCCCAGCTGATTGTTGAAAAACCATATAGTACAGATACCTATGAACTCAATATCAAAGTAACGGATGATCCCCATCAAATCAATTATTTCTCACTCAGCTTTACAGGATCTGCCCTGTGTTCCCAACAAGAAATTGTGGGTATTCATCTTGATTCTGAAGCAACGGAGTGGAAGTTTGTTCTGGGCCCCTATGATATGGGCTGGAAAACAGTGCCCAGCCTGAACTACTCTCAGTTAACTATCAACATGAACACACCGGGAATCTATGATGCAAACCTTTATATCAGATATTCCTATGGAACAGAAACCGTCACATCAAAATCCGTGGTAAAAATGTACTTGCAACCCTACAGGAATGAAAGAGATATATTTGCCTCACCTAACCAGGGATATGCACCTCTAGAAACGGTATTTACAATCAAATGCGATACCATATATGGTTTTAATTTACGTTATGATGGAACTAATCTTACCGGTGGTAATTACAATACGATAACCAGAAAAGTGACCTATTCCCAACCAGGTACATATACACCCATTCTGGAGACTTTTCACAGTACAGGTATTGTGGGTGTTTTTAAGTATACATATTATCTATATCGAGATAATTCCATCCAAGTGTATGACCGGTCGAGTACCGCCAGCACCATCGATTTACCCATGGTAAAAGCCTATAAGAACCAGGCCATCTCAACAGATTATGTATTATCTGACTATCGGCCTTTCCGTCAGAACTATGTGTATTTCGTGGGAAGTAATCCTCTGGGATTGTCTTCACTTTCCGGGAATACTATCCTGTATAACGGGTATCCTTCCTCCACTACGGTGGAATACCATTACGGAATTTCTTATCAGGAAACTCCCATCCGATTAATCCGACAGAAACTCCAAGTCTCCACCTATCAGATCAAGAAACTACCCGAAATCAATCTCTCTCCGGGTGAGTCTTATGATTTATCCCTGAAAGAGTATACTTTTAATCAGAATGGTAATGCCTGGCCAGCCTCTTATGGCCGTACAGGATCCATCCTTATTGATCCTCTGGGACAAGTCACGGCTCGCTGGTATTCCCCCTTGTTCTCCCGGAATACCGTACTGAGGATCACCGCCTTATCAGGATTCACCACAGAAACCAGAATCACGGTATTTGCTTCTCCCTCTGTGAGAGCTCCCTTTGCCGATGTGGACCAGGCGGTCATTGTCATTAAACCCCGCGCACAACAAATCGGCCAGTTTGCGACAATCTCCCAATTCAATCAGAATTATGTAGTCCATCAACTCAGTGACTATCCTGTTCTTCCGGCCAACATTGCCGTTCCAGAAACGGGTACTCTCCGTGTAACCCTGGCTTCCGGGCAATCCGGCTGCCGAATCATGCCCAATCTGGGCAACTTCATGAATTACCAGAAAAACACCTGGTACACAGCCAAAATGCGGGTAAGAGCTTCTCAATCCAACAGTTTTGTGGAAGCCCACTTGTACAACATGAAGGGTATCGTTCCGGGGGATGCCCATGTTGAAGGCAACTATAATATGGTTCTGGGTATCTCAACCGCCTGGACTTTGGTAGAGATGCCTTTATATACCCATCAATCTGGTTCAGGCTATTTCCAGATATACCTGAAGAATCCGGGAGCTACATCAACCGATGTTTATATTAAGGATATCCAGGTAGTAGAGGAAACACCGGCACTGGCCCAACCCTGGAATCTTGAAAAAACCTCGGTTTATCGTCCCTGGACCTATCAGTTCGCAAGAGAAGGAATTCCCACTCCCACTCGGTATTGGGGAATTGAAACACAGGGAGATACTATTCTCTGCTCCGTTGACCCCCAAACCCAGACTCTATATGGAAGTTCTTCAGGAATCAACCGGATCAAAATAACCGCTGTGGATACTACGACAGGGATTATCAGTACTCCGGCGGCAATTCCCGGAGGAATGGTAGGAATGAGAGCCCGGGTCAGCATGACGAATCTGAACCGGAATTATGAAGACCTGTTCATGATGTCCTGTATGGGAGTCCAACGCCCCGGGGAATACAATATCTGGGAAAAAGGAAATCAAATCCTTGGATTAATGGAGTTTGGACAGGTTACAGACGGAGAAGATACGGACAGCATGGGACGCCATATCCTGGCAGGCAATGCGCTGTGTCCTTACTATCAGTATCAAGTCCAGGTCAAGTTCTCTGATTTAGGGTTGATGGAACTTAAAGACGTGGCATTCCTTCCTGGGACCTCCGCCTGGGATACTGGCAACGACTCTCTTTATTAAATTGAAACCGTAATCTATTCATCCAAGAGCCCTTCTTCCCACAGAAGGGCTCTTTTTTATATCGTTTATGAATGAGAATTAATTGACTCATTATCATGGTTTTGCGATAGTCTAATAAGTAATACGAGTCAGGATATGTCAAAAAACAGCCAAACATTGTTGACCAGCCATGACTATCTGACCGGACTGCATTGCCGGCAACTATTATGGTACCTGCGACACCGTCCGGAAAAGGTGCAATTGACCGAAAACAGCCCTTCAGGAACTGTTCCCGATGCATGGGAAGAAGTGTTTCGCTGGGCCAAGACACTTTACCCCGGTGGGGTAGATGTTGACTGGGACGGGTCAGGTTGGGACGCAGCATTAAAATTATCAGAAATTGTGATCCGGTCACCACAGGTCAGCTATCGTGTAGGAGTCCGGTATGAGGGGTGTTTTGCCCGCACAGATATTCTGATTCCGGCGGCTCGTGCCAATACCTGGAATCTATTACTGGTGAAAACCAGTACCGGCGTGAAAGAAGATCACCTGCGGGAAGCCGCCTTCCAAAAATGGGTCTTGACCCATGCAGGTATGAAGCTTGGCCGTATCCAGCAAATCCATATTAATGGAGACTATCTCCGGTCAAAAGAAATAGACCCGTATAAACTTCTCACGAAAAAAGATATTACTCTGGAAATTGCCGATTATTTCGAAGAGGTTGAAGAGAATGTCCGGATTCTTCAAAGTGTCCTGGCTGAACCAGACCCGCCGGAATTAAATGTCGTTGATGACTGCGATGGACTAAAAGGGTGTCCCTTGTTTGAAACCTGCTGGAACTTTCTTCCTCCACGGCATGTATTCCAACTCCACGCTGATAGTAATAGAAAACGCACTTATAGTTTGTTGCGTCAGGGAATCCATGCCTTGTCCGATATACCGGAAGATTTTGAATTAACCGATAAACAGCGCATTCAGGTTACTACCGAAAAGACTCAAAAACCATACATAGACAAAGAGGCCATTAAATCATTTCTGAACCTCTTGGAATATCCCGTCTATTTCCTGGATTTTGAAACCTTCCAGTCTCCCGTACCCCCTTATATTCATTCGCGGCCTTGGGAGAATATTCCTTTTCAATACAGCCTGCATCGGGTTGATTCCCCTCTGGGTGAGATTCATCACGATATGTTTCTCGCCACAGGAAAGGAAGACCCGCGTCCGGAACTCCTCCGCCAACTCAAAGAAAAGTTAGGGAAAACCGGTTCCATCGTGGCCTATAATGCGGAGTTTGAAACCAGCCGCTTGAAGGAATGTGCGACCCATTTCCCCCAATACCGGCGTTGGGTGGAACAAATCCGGGGGCGGTTTGTTGATTTATTGGAACCCTTCAAAAACTTCCATTTTTATCATCCGGAACAAAACGGAAGTGCTTCTCTAAAAGCCACACTCCCCGTCCTGACCGGATTGCGATATGACACCCTGGAAATCAGCGAAGGAGGCGAGGCTGGCCGGCAACTGCTGAAACTGGTGTTTCATTCCCTTCCTCGAAAAGAAGAAGCCAAAGTCCGTAAACATCTGGAAGAATACTGTCGCCAGGATACGGAAGGGATGGTTTATATCATTCGTAAACTCATGAGCATGGCCCATGATTAAATCCACCTCCGCAATTTTTTCATACAGAGACTTGCTCAAGACATCCTCCCTTTGATTATTAGTAAAAGTTAATTTATAATCCCCTTGATGCAATATTCAAAACAATGGGAGCTGCTATGCCGATACCAGAAGAGAAGTATAGACGAAAAAATCCGGGGACGGCTCGATTCTTAACATTAATTGTTCCAGGCCTTGGTCATTTGTATGCCCGACAGTTTTTAGGGGGATGTATTACGCTTCTCCTCGTGGCACCCTTTCATTTTCTGTATCTTGCACTTATTTTATCTTTTCTGAGATCCCCCCATTATTATGGTATTGCATATCGTTATCATTACCGAACACATTTAATCCTCATAGCTCTGGCATCTGTAATCTGGTCCATTGTATTCTTATGGTTAAGAAAAGATGCTGCTGAGCGCTGTGTGGATTACAATATGCGATTGAGTCTAAAAGAAGAAAAAGAAAGAGAAGACGCTTTTCGGAAAAACAATCCCTTTGGCGAGAAATCATTGAAGCCTTAATCTACAATAAAAAAACCGGGCAGATTATTTATCTACCCGGTTTTGTTATTTGCATTTATATTTTTACTCAATCGCTTGCGTGTTTTGGATCCGCTTCCGATAATCGGAAGGGGTTTCCCCGGTTAGTTGCTTAAACGCACGGATAAAAGAGGCCACATGATTATATCCAACTTTTTGAGCTATCTCTTTAATCTGGGCATCTGATTCCAATAAAAGTTTTTTGGCTTCCCCAATTCGAGTCATGGTAATAGCATCTTTGAATGTCTGCCCATTTGCTGAGGAGTACAGCCGGGAAAAATAAGCACTGTTCATTCCCAGACTCTCAGCAATTCGTTTTTCGGACAGGGTCGGGTCAGAATACATTTGATTAATATGCTGATTGGCTAGATGCCACACCGTAGTTCCCGTTTTCGGATATAGACAATACTTCTCATATATCCACTGGATCACAGATTCTGTGGCCGGCTTCTCAATCAGCTCAGATACTTTTCCCCATAACCGTTTCAAAACATCCATAGATGATTTCTGATGAAGAAAAACTAAAATCGCCGCAGGATGATTCCGCTTAAACCATTCAACGATTTTTTCTGCAATGCCTTCCGGTAAGGCCTGATCAATAAAAACAATATGAGGTGGATTGATTTTACAGAGTCGGGCGGCCTCTTCCTGCGAACTGGCCAAATAACCAAAACATCGCTGCCCCATTGCTCGCGAGTAGACAGCCTTTAACTGGGGGTCATCTGTAATCATTAAGGTTAGATGGCTGCAAATTCCATGCGATAGACTACAGACTTGTTCTCGTTTATTCAATAGTCGGCTCCAAAAGTACTACGCCTTTTCCTAAGACGATGTAAGTATCACTCAGGGCCGTACTCTTTGTCAAAAAAGGATAACCTGCTTAACAGGTTGTGGTGCAGGTTTTGGGTTGCCAGAACAGGCTGACTGGGGGAAAATGAGTAATCAGAGATAACCTTGAAAACAGGTTCTTTACATGTTATTGATGATTTAATTCTGGAGGTTTCCTATGCGATTGCGAAATTATGGCTGTCGGGTCAGTGATGCGTACACCTTTCATGGATATAAAGCTGTCATTATTGAAAATGAGTTACTCCGTATTGGAATATTAGTCGATAAAGGCACCGACATTTTTGAATTTGTTTATAAGCCGCTGGATTTGGATTTTATGTGGCGAAACCCTCTGGGATTCCGCAATCCAGACCGGTTTATCCCGACTGTTGCCGCAGGGGGTGGAAGTTTTACTGATTATTACTTCGGTGGATGGCAGGAGATTTTTCCGGTAGGTGGATGGACGACAGAATACAAAGGAGCCGAGTTTGGACTTCATTCCGAAACACCTCTTCTGCCGTGGAAACCCCAGATTATCCTGGATACGGAAGAAGAGGTTGCCGTTAAGTTTTCAGTCCGAACTGTCAGATCTCCCTATTCACTCGTAAAAACACTCCGCTTAAAAGCGAACGAGGCTATCCTTCATATTGACGAAACAGTCACCAATGAAGGCGAAGAAGAAATGCACTTCATGTGGGGCCATCACCCTGCATTTGGGGGCCGATTCCTGGACGAAAATTGTGTCATTGATGTCCCGGCCAAAAACATTGAGTCCGCCAAAGACCCCTCTCCCGGGAACAGAGTTGCTCCGGGTGAATTCAGCCCCTGGCCGATGATAAAAAGAGCGGATGGATTGGGAAAAGTTGATTTATCCATAATCCCTCCTAAATCAGACCGCTCAATGGATATGTGTTTCCTCACAGACCTTGAGGCGGGATGGTATGCACTCACCAACCAGAAACTCCAGACCGGCTTTGGAATGACTTGGGACCATAACTTCTTCAAACATATCTGGTACTGGATGGTTTTTGGGGGTGCCTACGGATACCCCTCCTATGGACGCTACTACACCCTGGCACTTGAACCCTGGACCAGCTACGCCACCGCAGGTGGATTTCATCAGATTTTGAAAGAAGGTGGCGCGGTCCGGATTGCCCCCGGTGCCAGTATCTCTACCTCCATGAAGGCGATTGCTTACACCGGCGTCACCGGAGTGAAATCCATTTCCCCCGAAGGCATCGTAACCGGAAAATAATTCCAAACAAGTCTCTTCACAATACCCGGGCGAATCCAGGTTCGTTCGGGTTTTCTTTTTATGGACCTGATTCCCCGGTCATCAAAATTATGACATTGGAAGTATCAGTGGTATATTACGGTAAAAACATGTCTTGGAGGAAAAGGATATTTCAAATGAAATCACTGGGGATTCTACTAACACTCTCTATCTTACTGGTCAGCCTGGGATTTGCTGCCACCACCAACGATTGGAACCAGCAATACCAAAAATGTATTGATGACTTTGCCCTCTACCAACAAACACTGTCGGGAGAAACAACTCCCGATGTCATATCCAACAAAGAACACTGGGTCATCAACTGCACCACAACCGCTCAATCACTCCTGAATAACAATAAAAGAATTTCTAAAGATAAAAAGATTGAACTCCTTCATGTTATTGGATGGGGTTACATCTATCAGAAAAACGATAAAGAAGCTGT
The DNA here is from genome assembly GCA_964644695.1 of uncultured bacterium. Classification (GTDB taxonomy): domain Bacteria; phylum UBP4; class UBA4092; order UBA4092; family UBA4092; genus CAZXWN01. Next base: position 55,000 of record CAZXWN010000009.1, on the reverse strand, counting down.
CCCTTATCTGCTCCAGCTCTTTTATGACTATCCTGACGGGAAATGGACTCCCAATGCCCTAATTAAACTGGCGCAGGTTCATTTTCGTGCCCAGGAATATGCCAAATCCCTCGAATATCTAACGATTCAGAAAGATAATTTCGATACCCCGGAATTAAGGGAACAGAATGACTATCTCATGAGAAGACTCGACTACATTAATCTTAAACCATTGATTTATTCCTCTGTACCGTCTCTCAGAAAAAGAGCAATTAGACAAGAGATCTTATTGTCATATCTTCATGGTTATACAAACAATGCCCTTTCTTTTATGGAAGAACAAATCAAAAAAGAGTCTTCTCCTGAATGGAGACGGTGGATGATTTTATCCATGAATCCAAATATGCGCCGGGATTCCAATAATTCTTTTGATAATTTCTGGTCATACCATTCCTTTGATACCTCGTATTCAATCTACCTTCAATCAAAACTCTGGTCTGATCCGGACTGGAAACTTCTGGCAGAGGATTGTCTGGATACTCTAACCACTGATTCGCAGATTCGGGTACTCTCCTCCTATATTGGCGTTCTCCAGAATGCCGCCATTGTCTTATCTCCACCTAAACAGATCACCACTTCTTACCAAAAAAAGTTACTTAAAACCATCAACTCGGCAACAAAGGAAATGTTGAGTAAGGATACATCTATCGTTCGCATTCAACAGATATATCCGTTGGCACGCCGCATTATTGCGAACACATCTCACTCCGAAAAGGAAATCCAGTCCTGGCAGCAGGTTATGGAAAAAATGACAAAGAACACCTGGTATGCAGAAAATTATTACCGTTCTTCTTATGTAGGATATCCTTTCTTGGGTAATGGAGAATTCCGGGATAAATTCCTGAAAGAACAAATCATCTTTAATCCAACATTTATGAGGGAATTTATCTATTCTAATTTCACTTCGCAAAACTCTCGATGGAAACCTGACCTGGCAACGCTGGCACGGTCCGGACATCCGGAAGCCTTTAAGCATATTATGCCGCGTATGTGGGATTCTGATTTTGGAAAATATCAGGCGTTGGCGATTCTCTATCCCTGGCTAAAATCTTACGAAAAAGATATTGCCAAAAAATATCTGGACCAGGAAAACCTCCAACCCAAAACAGATGAAGAAATCCTGGGGCCCAACCCCGCATGGAAAATCTTCTGTCAGCCCTTTTACCCTGTCGATAAAATCCTGATTCAGAATCCAGAATAATTTGAATATAAAAATAACCCGGTCCTCATTTCTGAGGACCGGGTTTCTTATTTTTCTTTATTCCGTTACTTTAATGATTTGACTGGCTTGATGTTCATCACCCCAGGGGTTTCGATGCCGGATTTCCAGCAGATGAAAACCGGGGCTTAAATCCCGGGGAAGAGTTCCAACCCATCGGTGGTCACAGTCCTGAGTCGCAGAAATTGGCTGGACGAGTAGGCTGTTAATCGCTTGTTCCCGGGCCAGTGTCTCCACCTGAAATCCATCAGGTCCTTTCTCCCACACCAGAGGAAACCATGTCCCGTCATCCAGACGACCTTCCATAGTGTCTTCCCTTGATGCTAAATAGGCGTTAACTATAAAGGATACCGGTTCCGGGAACGAAGCAGAAACGAAGGAGGGCGCATATAAAGACATCTGGAAATCGCCTTGTCTACCAGACACCTTGAACCGGGGATGAAATTGACCCTTATTAAACTCGATGACCAAATATCCCGTGGGTGTCCCATCCCCCTGAAGTGCATGAGGGATGCCAAACTCGTCTCGGGCTCCCATCCACCACGCCCCACAGGCAGCAGAGAGAATGATATGCCAGTGAGGAAACTCCGAATTCCATCCCTGCTCAGGCGTAAGTCGAAAACAACTTTGGTTGTGCGCATGCCCAGATACCGAAAAAACCACCGGACGGCCTTCCAATAACTGACAGACTTCCCTGCACTCCTTCACTTGATTCAATGAAATGTGCATCAGTAATAAGACCGGTTTTGAAGGGGGTATCAACTTCAAGTCTTGTTCAATATATCGCATCTGATCCGGTCCAAAAGCATAATCGATTCGTAACGGGTCCGGGTCATAATTGGGATAGTCATCCAATACCAGCACATGGACCGGGCCATAATCAAAACTGTAATACTCCGGTGACATGATTTGGGTCCAGGTGTCATCGTGAACACCCTCATAATTCCGGTCATGGTTTCCAACCACTGGATACCAGGGCCGCCGCAAACTTCCCATTACGGCCTTAAATTCTTTCAGTAAGTCGGGACGATTCGTCGCAATATCACCCAGAACTGACGCCCACTGGAAATCCAACAATCGTAATTCTGACAATAAACTTCGGTCCAGATTACTTAAATCCTCGTCTCTACCTGTGAGATGGGGATCGGTTAAAATCACCATCCGAAAATCATCCGGTTCCGGAGTGGGTTCCAAAAGAAACTCCATCTCTGCATAATCATCACTGACTCGATGGAAAAATTCCGGGACTCCATTTTCATTCTGAACCACCGACCAGTCCCGAGGCTTGATGACAAACACCGTCTCTCCATGTTTTACGGGTAAAGTAAATTTTCCATTCTCATCGGTATAGACGATGTTCCGTCCATTGGATACGCGTATCCCCGCCAGGGGGTCTCTCGTCTCCCAACACCGAACAAACCCTGTCACTGCACCCATCTGACAAAAATCACACATTGTTTATAGTTCTTCTATTCATGAATCGGTCAATAATTAGTTGGTATAAATTGTCATTATAAAGTATGATGAATCCCATTAAGACTTTGCAAGATAAAAAACTTGGAGGCGTATGTTATGTCACTTAAATCAAAACTGGGGAAATTCTTATTGATAACTTTCATTCTTCTGGCGGGTCTTCTTTTTATGGGGGTTGGTAATTGGGAAGAATCCGCTTATGTACAAATGAAAAATACCCTTCGGAGTACCGCAACCGCCTTGGAATCTTATTGTGTGGATAACAATGCGTATCCCCAACCAGATACCAATAATCTCGGACAGCCGATCCCTCCTAAATCATTAACAACACCGGTTGCCTACTACAAATCAACGCTCCCTGACTCATATAAGAAAGAACCTAATAACCCATTATTATATTGTTCAAACAGCAGCCAGTGGATCGTCGTTTCCGTCGGTCCGGATAAAATCATGGACATTGGGTATCCTGCGAAAAAGGCCAAACTCTCCATCTATTCAGCCTTGACCATGGACCGGAATATTCTCAAATCACTTCCGGTGACCTATGACCCCACCAATGGTCTAAACAGTAAAGGCGATATTTGGAGAACCGAATATCGTTAAACCCTCCGCATAATAAAAACCGGCCCATTCCCTTGAATGGACCGGTTTTGTTTTTTTCTCTCTACTTTGCAGAAGGTTTTCGATTCAGTGCCGCCACCACTTCTTTAACGATTTCGGAATCTTCCGGAGTGGTTCGGGAACCCCACCGGGTAATAATCTTTCCGTCTTTACCGATGAGGAACTTGTTAAAATTCCAGCTGATGGGGCCTGCCAGTTTCGCATCACCGCCGCCGGAAGTCAGCCATTGATACAAGGCGTGTTGGTCCTTCCCTTTTACTTCAATCTTCTCGAACATGGGAAAAGTAACATCATATTTCAAAGTACAAAACTCTTTGATTTCTTTATTACTGCCTGGTTCCTGGCCCATGAAGTTATTGCTGGGGAACCCCAGTACGACAAACCCCTTGTTTTTGTATTCTCGATAAAGGGCTTCCAATCCTTTGTACTGTGAAGTAAAACCACATTTGGATGCCACATTCACAATCAGGACTACCTTGCCCTTATAATCCGATAACCTCACATCTTTACCGTCGATATCTTTCATCACAAAAGTATATAGGGTCGTATCCTTACTGACCGATGACTCGGATTTAACGGATTTTTTGATTGCCACCGACTTACCTTCCGTCACCGCCCAAGCCATGACACTCAGACCTGCTAATACAATCAAACTCAGGAGAATCCATTTACTGTCCATATTCTATTCCTCCCAAAAACCACAAACAGTGTCCAATCTATTAACATATAAACCCTCTCTCCACACCAATTAGTTCCGAAAGGCTCCTATTTCTTGCCAAATCCGATAAATCATGGTTATAATCTCATCCAGACTCAAAGAGGGTACTGTTTTACAAGCGACGCAAATATCTACATTATTTTAGGAAGGTTCTGGGATATGCCTAAACATTTTCGAATAATTGGAATACTGGTTATCTTGTGTAGTCTATTTCTATCTTCAGCATCATGGAGTTACAGTGTATCCACCTCTCAACTCTATAAACTGACGAATACTCCCCTGTATCTCTATATTCCGGCAAACTGGACACCCGATGGGGACAATGTAGATACCCTCATTCATCTTCACGGGGACTTGTCTCTGATGACGACCCAGTTCATGAAAACGGGGAAACAGGCCATCCTCTTCAGCCTGACGACCGGAAGTCTTTCGGGGGCTTATGACACCTACTTCTCACCTTCGACCAGCTTCCAGCAAATTCTCGACCTGGGTAAAGACCGCTTACGAGCCATAGGTTATACGACCAATCCCCAATATCGTTTTATCTGTCTTTCAGGTTGGTCTGCGGCTTTTGGCGGCATCAAACAAATCCTTCTAAGAGAATCGGATTACCAGCAAATTGATGCCCTTTGTATGCTGGATACCCCTTATGCCAGTTACGCCCCAGCCAAGCCCAGTGTCAGTTCCACCAACATGGCACCGTTCCTCCGATACTGTCGGGAAGCCGTTGTAAATCAGAGGTGGTGGGTAATGACTCATACCCAAATCATGCCGGGGACTTATGCCTCTACTTCCGAAACCGCCCAGTACCTGATAAACAATCTAGGTCTGACTCGGACGCCCTTCAGTGGCACCGTTCCCTTTACTTACTCGGGAACCTCAGCAGAATTGATTTATCGGGATAAGACCATCTCTGGACAGTTCCAGGTAAACGGGTTTGAGGGAAATCAGGCTAATGACCATAGTAACCATCTCCGCTCCAGTTATATCTGGTGGAATAAAATCACCTTCCCCGCCTATACCGGACAGACTTCCTCGCAACCCGGTTTCCCATACACGGATAACTTCCCGGTGGGGGGTCCGGAAATGACATGGACGGCTAAATTCGTTCAACCTACCGTTGGTTACTTTTCGACGGCATCACCCGGAGGAGACGGATATGTCATCACTGTCAAAGACCCCAGTGGTGGATATGATTCCATTCGGGCCGGTTATTCCACCGACTCCGATTATGCCGTCGAATGTTACCTCTACTGCGAATATCGGCCGGAACTGGTATCCAACGGCTATGAACGCGTGGGGATTTTCGCCCGCGATACCGGTTATGGAGGATTCAAGGATTCACCCGGAACCGCAGGGTCCTGTTATTTCATGGCCTGGGATTCTGGTAATGGCCGCCTCTGGTGCGGAAAAGCCAATACAGGGACTCTGACCGACTTTAATCCCTCTCCCGTCTATTACCCGTCATCGGGCTGGCGGAAATTCAGGATTGAATGTCTGGGGTCCCAAATCACCTATAAACTTGATGGACAGGTCATCCATACCGCCACCGATTCTTCTATCAGTTCCGGACAATTCGGGATCGGATTCCATGAATTGTTTACCACCAACTCTAATATGTTGGGAACAAGGGCTGACCAGTTCCGAGCCGAAACAGTATCTTCTATCAACTCTAACTGGCCGCTCTATCAGTAAACCCAGAGACGTCTTTACTCCAACTCCGGATAAAATAAGAACCGCCGTTCTCCTGTCAGGAAAACGGCGGTTTATTATTTCGTTTTCTGACTGGGATTATCCGCGAGCGTACCGTTCCAGCTTTTCCTGGCAATGGATACACAACCGGGCAAACGGGATAGCCTTCAGGCGTTCCTTGGCTATCGGCTGTTTACAGTTCAAACAAACGCCATAGGTCCCGTTCTTTATCATTTCGAGGGCCTGATCTATCTTTAACAGAACCTCATCTTTATTGCCGTTGAGGATAATGCTCAGTTCGCGCTCGTGGCTGGCCGAGGCCAGGTCGACCCAATCGGATAATTCAGAGGCTTCAATTTCCTCGTATTCCGTATGCATGTCTTTGGCCACACGCTCACGCTGACGCAGTAATTCCTCATACAGCGGAACTAGTTCTTTGCGGATCGTCAGTTTCTCACCGCTGTCATTGGTGAGCTTGTCTGCGGCCGCTGTGGTCGTTTTTTTCTTGGTCGGCATGGTAACTCCTTTTCTCGTTTCTTCAATCCGCCGGGGTGTCGCAACGAATTTATAACCAACAAACTTTAATAAATCCCCGGTTGATTGTCAACTGATTATTTTTTTTGGTTCGGACCCTCATAAAATACAAAGCCCAGCAGTTTGTATAACAGCTTGGCACAGAGAAAATCCGAAGCCACCAGCCCGCCGATGGGAGCCAACTCGACGATGTCGCAGGCTACCACATGTGTTCGACGGCAAATGGTCTGGAGGATGTACCGGACTTCATACCAGTCTAATCCTCCCGGTTCTGGGGTGCCTGTGGCGGGCACATAGGCCGGATCAAAGGCATCCACATCAATACTGATGTACACAGGTCCATTAATAGAGTCTATCACTTGTTCTACAACAGACAGGTTTTCTTTTAACTCTCGGGCCGTATAGAACGCACGGCCTGTTTTTTTCACATAGGCAGCTTCTTCGGCCGAATAACTTCGGATTCCGAAACCAAAGGTTTGGGCGCCCAGATCACGACACCGCCGCATGGCGCAGGCATGACTATTGGGTGTACCTTCATATTCCTTCCGTAAGTCGGCATGAGCGTCCAGTTGTAACACGGTCAATTTCGGATAGTGTTTCAGGACACCAGCCACCAACCCAGGAGTCACGCTGTGTTCTCCACCCAGACTGGCCAGGAATTTACCGTCACCCAGGATGTTCTCTGCAGCAACAGCCATCTGTTTCAGAGCCTTTTCCGGACCCGTAAAATCCAAATCCAGTTCCGGTAAGGTATGGATTCCTACCTGATAAACCTCATAATCCAGTTCTTCATCGTAGCTTTCCACATATCGGCTGGCATCAATAATGGCACGCGGCCCTTCCCGGGTGTTCGCTTTATAGGAGGTCGTCTGTTCGTAAGGAACCGGCAGTACCACGACTTCCGCATCAGCATAGGGATATTCTACCGGGTCGAGTCCGTATATCCCATGATAAGGAGGACGGAATCCCCGGGTCAGGTCCAGTGTTTGTCTGGCTCCGGTTATTTTTTTCTTTTGACTCATAGGCGTTCCTCCTTTTCAGGCGTTATAGAGCTTTAATAAAAAAGCCGTCCGGAATTATTACTCATCCGTCAGGCACTTCGTCTGTCTTAATCATATCCCGTTCCCAAACAAATCCCAACTTATTTGGGCCAACTCGCTGTGAAGTGTATTATCTTATCAAGTCAGCCCCCTCCGGTCAACCCGATTTATCTCTGAAAACCTTCAACTTCTCCCCTCTATTTTATACCCGTTTTTCAGCTCTAAAGTTGACTTCAGGTGACTTACAAGTTCCATCTACATGAACAAATTCAATCATAAAAATAATTATCATCCCCTGTTGTTTTTACTGAAATATCCACACTTTAAGGGTTTATAACTTATTCAACTCACCCACAAACCAATCATGTAAAAAATAAAAAGCAGGGGCATCAGTAACAGACGCCCCTGCAATAAATGACTTCCTCTATTTTGCTTCAACCTTATAGATATATTTCGGTACCAGGACTTCTTGAATACTGACGCCTAAACTCTTTTCCAAATCAGCCATCTGGACTTTTGTATTGGCATTGAATTTCACACTGCCGGAATAAAGTTCTTTACCTTCCGTATTATTGATGAATTCCATTTTTGGAAACTCTTTATTCACTAACTCCAATATTTTCTCTACACTGCAATTCACGAAATCAACACTGACATGTTCTCTGATAGATAAGGTCGATTTGATTGCCTGTTCTTTGGGTATGGCAAACGCCGACTTTGTCTTTCCGGGATTAACAAAATACAGAGTCCGATATTCGGTTGTAACGGAATAGGTCTGACCCATTTCCTTCAAAAACACATCCAGCATCACCCGCCGCGGAACCTGTACCGGCGCTTTGATACTGATTTGATACCGCTGTTTATCAGGACTGGAATAAATCACCTGCGGTGTTAACTGATTTGCTTTATCCTGAAGCATTGCAGGCGTGGGATTCAACAGTAACGGAGGTTCCTGGATATATGTTGACTGAAGAATGACCTCTACCAGCGCATCAATATAAGCCTCTTTTTCCACAGCCCAAACCTTATCCGGTTCAAACCATGTCGTATCCACACCTCGGAGCGATTTGTTGTTTTTACTGACAATCGTTTTTGTGGTTCGATTATCCTGTGTCGCCGCCTGGCTTTGAATCGAAATATGGTCCACCCAGTTTACTTCAGATAACAGGACCTTCTTTGGTTTGGATGCCTTCCTGGTTTTCTCCACACCCACCGATAAACTCACACTCCCCAGAACCATGACCATCACCACAACGATCCATCCCAGATATTGTTTCTTATTCATAAACACAACTCTCCTTAAATAAAACGTGATTGACTGGGTAGAAATTCGAGTCCCCCAAACGGTCCATCTTAACGGAGATTATACTTATATCAGGTTATCTTTACAAATATTTTTCACCGAAAAGCGACTGACTGTTGTTGACTTCCAGTTCGATGTGATAGATTGGTAACCATAAACTATTGGGAGGGCATTTGTGAACTATGGTTGATACTCGTTTTTCTTATTCTAATTACATGATCCGGCGGAAGGTGTTGAAATTTTTCGGTGGTGCATTCCACATCTACAATCCCGCCAACGAACTGGCATTTTTCTGTGAGATGAAAGCCTTCAAACTCAAGGAAGATATCCGGCTCTATACCGGTGAGGACAAACAAACCGAAGTCCTCCGAATCAGTGCCCGGCAAATCATCGACATCGCCGCCACCTATGACATCTACGATTCCACCAACGGACAGAAAATTGGTGCTCTCCGCCGGAAGGGTCTCAAATCCATCATTAAAGATGAATGGATCATCATGGATTCTCAGGACCGGGAGATAGGATTGATTGCAGAAGACAGTATGGCAATGGCCCTGTTACGCCGGTTCCTCACCAACCTGATTCCACAGAAATTCGATGGGACGATCAACGGAATGACCGTTTTCAAATTCAAACAAAACTTTAACCCCTTTGTTCTGAAAATCAACATGGACTTCTCCATGGATATGGGGAAGATGTTGGACCGTCGGATGGGAATTGCCGCCGCCATCCTCCTGTCTGCTATTGAAGGCCGTCAAGACTAGTATTATTCCCTGAATCTTACCAAAGCCTGTTTCTTCGGAAACAGGCTTTTTCTTTTTACACCATATTTCATTCACTCGACAGACGCTCTGTTTGCACCAAAACTCCTAACCGTGCAGATATCGTACTCATATTCTCACTTTGATGTATGATGAGAATTGAGGTGAGGTAGAAAGCTTATCCCTGATATATTATGACCCCTATTAAGCAAATCAGAATTAATTCATTAGATATCTTTGTTGATGAGCAACTTCAGTCCTTAAGATTAACTTCCCTGTTGCAATCTCAAGATTTTTCCATACGATTCATATCCCGCCTCAATACCAGCACTGATCCGAACCTGATGATAGTTGCGACACAGCAAACTCTGGATAATCCAGGGTTTGTTTCACAAATAGCAAAGTTCAAGCAAAAATCAAATAACAAACTGTTTTTGGTTTGTTTTTTGTTATCAGGAAAAGCGCCACCCGGACAGGTCAAACCTTTGGTAGATGCCTTTATCTCTCCACCCTTTGAGCCCGATGAATTAAAATCTCGTTTTCAGGCCCTCTTTAATTTTTTTTTCAATCCAACACTAAATCATCCAAACACTACCCAATATTTTCAGCAATTTCAAAAGAAATCGCCTTTCCCCTGTATCTCACTTGATCAGAATGGAAGAATCGTTGATTGTAATAAGGGATGGGAAGAACAAACGGGATTTTCACAGGCTGAATCCATTGGAACGCCCTTTAACAGTTTTATACCACCTGACCAGGCCTTTTACTTTGATGAGAAAGGAGTAGCGTTAATCAATGCTGGTTCAGTCTTGATAGACGATCTGGTGATCATTAATAAACAGAAAAAATATATCCCTGTTTTTGCAGAAGCTCGAGTTGAATATTCTACTAAGCACATTTTTATCCAATCCCACTGGGTCTTTTATACGAATGATGCTGTCCAAAAAATCAGTGTAACTAAAACCCGTTACAAAACGATTATTGAAAATTGTCCTATCTCTATTTTATTTATTCGAGATAATAAATTTGTCTATGCCAACCCCTCAGGGCTAAAGCTTCTCGGTTATACAGCAACGCAAATAGAAGGCCTTGATGTCTCCAAAACAATAAGCCCAAAAGATTTCGAGTTAATACAAAAATACATTACCAATATAGACAAAACAACAGACAGTCGTTTATTAAAGCTAAGTGTTCTTCAACCCAACGGAAAACCCATTTCCATAGAATCTATTATTGTTCCTATCGTGCTAAATGACGGACCTGCTACCTTAATGATGAGTTGCGATGTAACCCAGGTAATGCAATCAAAACAGGCTCTTATTGTGAAAGAAGAACTCCTCAATTTAGTCTTCAACTCTGTTCCTTCATTACTTATTATTGTGGACTGTCATGGCAGAGTGGTTGACCTGAACCAGTCCTGCATGACCCTTATGAATAAAAACAAAAAAGAGCTCATTGACTTAACACTGGGGGATATGTTTTTATGTATCCACCCATCAGATGGAACGGCTTGCGGATTAAACCCTGAATGTAAACATTGTACTCTTCTAAACAGGATTCAACAGGCTTTTTTAAATAATAAATTCTGTTCTAATGAAGAATACTCGTTTACTTTTATACAAAATCAATCAGTACGAACCCTCGACTGTTTACTGTCTGTTTCCCCTATTAATCTGGGTGTTAAAAAATTGGCTCTTGTCAGTATGGTGGATATCTCTTCCCAGAAACAATCCCTGAAAGCCCTTGATGAAACCCATAGAATCTATAAATCGTTTTTAGATTCATCCACAGATATGGCTTTTATTAAAAGCTCTGATTTGAGATACTTACTCGTAAATCGGCAACAACAGGAATATTTCAATAAAAAAGAGGAAGATATTATCGGGAAAACAGATGCTGAATTATTGTTTGAAGGAAATAAGGAGTCTCTGGAAACAGACTTGAAGGTTTTAGAAACAAAAAAAATGATTACTTACAATATTGCTTTGAACGGAAAAATATACCAAGCTCAAAAATTTCCCGTCTATATTGATGAACAAACCCTCAGCATAGGAGGGTTTGCCCGTGACATCACAGACCAGGTAAACGCTATTGAAACTATCAAATCAAATAAAAATCAGCTTGAAAGTCTTTTTCGTATAACCCACCATGAAACCAAATCCATTCAGGAATTGATGGATTACACTCTTGGTGAGGCACTGAAATTAACCAAAAGTACTTTTGGACTTATCTATCTCTACGATGAGGACAAGAGAGTTTTTACTTTAAATGTATGGTCAAAAAGCACGCAGACAATATGTTCTATCTCTGAAGTTCAAATCACCAATTTACTAAAAAAAACGGAGATATTGAAAGAAACTGTTCATCACCGAAAGCCAATCATTATCAATGACTATTCAAAACAGTATCCTCATAAAAATAATGACCTCAAAATAAAACAACAATTGCTTCGATTATTATCAGTACCCGTGTTTTATGACAGAAAAATTGTTGCTATCGTAGGAATGGCCAACAAAAAAAATAACTATACCCAAACAGATGTCCTGCAATTATCTTTATTAATGGATTCGGTTTGGAAAATTGTGCGTCGTAAAGAGAGCGATGTTATCCTTCACAACACCATGAATCGTCTGCGGGGTGCCGTTGAAAGCACCATTCAAGTTCTGGTCAATGCTGTTGAAGCTAGAGACCCCTATACTGCCGGACACCAACGGCGGGTGGGGAACCTGGCTCAGGCGATTGCCACCGAATGTCATTTAACAGCAAATCAAATTGACGGAGTCCGAATGGCAGGAATTATTCATGATATTGGAAAAATTTCTATTCCAGCCGAAATATTAACTAAACCCACAACTTTAACATCCATTGAATATTCCTTAATCAAAGAACATTCACAAAATGGGTATAACATTCTAAAAAATATTGAGTCTGCATGGCCATTAGCCCAGATGGTCTTAGAACATCATGAGCGATTGGATGGATCAGGATACCCTCAGGGATTGGAAGGTGATAATGTTTTGTTTGAGTCCCGTATTCTGGCTGTCGCTGATGTGGTTGAGTCTATGGCATCACACCGCCCTTATCGACCGGCTCTGGGGATTGAAGTAGCACTGGATGAGATCGAAAAAAACTCGGGTATTCTCTATGATCCTGTCGTTGTTAAAGCCTGTCTAAAACTATTCCGAAAGAAAAAATTTTCATTCGAAGATACATCCTTAAACATGCCACCCATGAGAGCTTATAAACTCTAATTGATTGTCAATTATAGTTCTCCTCCACACTTATGTTATCCTCACAAAAGTCCTATCCACATTTTATAATCCTACAAATTCCATGGGACAGAAAAAAAGGTCTCTGACGAAGCAGATACGGAGCACCTCCGAGCAGCTCCGTGGATTCTCCGAATCATATTTTTAATTCCTGTCATTTTCGTGAGGTATTATCCCTCATCCGAATATCAAAATATTTTCAATAAATAGTGTTGAAATTTAACAAAAGATATATACTTCCGTCGTAGCCCTTAATTTCCAGCTGATTTGTGAAACCGGGAAAATAATCGACTTTGAGCGGGTCGGGATATGGGTATGAAGTGGGTATCTTTTAACAATTTGGGATTTTTATTGAACCATGATTTTGGCAATAAAAACCATGACGGGATTCTCCGTGCCATCATTGGGGCATTGATTGGACTGGTAGTCTTTATCTATTTGTATGGGGTCACTACTCTCAATGTCACCTATACGGACTGGATCATGATAACCGAGGGAGACCTCCAGCAACATTATCTGGGATGGGAGTTTTTCCGAAATGAACCCTGGGCCTTTCCTCTGGGTAAGATTCAGAACTGGGGTTATCCCTTCGGGACCACCGTCGCCTTCACCGATTCGATTCCCCTGCTGGCCATTTTCTTCAAGCTGCTGAACCCTGTCCTGCCAAATCAGTTTCAGTACCTCGGTCCGTGGAACCTGTTATGTTTCATGATGCAGGGTGCTGCTGCCAGTATCTTGATTGGAATTTACATCAAAGATAAACTGCTCAATGCACTTTCTGTTGTATTTTTTGTCGTCAACCCCGTCTTAACCTGCCGGGTCTTTTACAATTCCTCTCTGGTTGCGCAGTGGCTCATTCTTTTTTCTCTCTATCTTTTTCTGACACCTGACCCTGAACACAAAAGACACCGGGGATTCTGGTTGTCTCTGGGAATCCTGTCCATTCTGATTCATCCCTACCTGGCTTTTATGGTACTGATGATTTTCCTGGCAACCCTTCTTCAACAGTATTTTCGAGGGATACCAATCAAACCATTACTTCTTGATTTAGGGTATATGACCGGAGCCCTTTTCATCGTAGGTTGGAGTATCGGACTTTTTACAAAAATGGATGTTCTTCGTACCAACGAACTGGGCTACTGGTCCGCCAATCTAAACACATTCTTCAGTCCCTTCGGATGGTCTCGATTTATTAAAGATATACCCTGGGCTTTCAATGAACAGAAAGAAGGCGTCTGTTACTTGGGGCTGGGAGTGATGGCGCTATTCCTGACGGCAACCGGATATTCTCTTTATCGTCTCCCAAAGAATTTCACTTGGAAGAAAATCAAGGAAAGCAGTCCCAAAATATTTATTATCCTGTTTTTTATTCTCTTTTCTCTGAGTAATAAAATTACCCTTAATAATAATGTTTTGTTTGAATATCCCTTGTCTCCTTCCCTCCGTGATATGTGGAGTGTCTTCCGGGCAACCGGTCGTCTCCTGTGGCCTGTCTATTACCTAATTATCTATTATGGTATTACTGGAACACACAAGATGTTTTCCAATCGGTTATGGGCCGCCCTTCCTCTTGTGGCCGCTGTTGTCTTACAGTACCAGGACTTCTCGCACATGTTGGAACTGAAACATTTTTATTCCTATCAACCTGTCTATCAATATCAATCCCCCATGAAATCTGTCTTCTGGAATATAGTCCCTCGTTCAAATCACCACATCGTCAGGTTACCTTCTAATATCGACCATTACGCTGACTATACCTACTATGCCGCAAGCAACAGGATGACGCTCAATAACGGATACTTTGCCAGAGGCCCCTACCATAAAGTTAACCAACAGAGTCAATACATTACCCAAAACCTGTTACAGGGAAAAACCAATCCTGACACCCTGTATATTATTAATGATGAATCTTTATTCCTGCAGACATCCAAGATAGTAAAAGACTCCTGCATCCCCGCCATCGTTGATGGATATTTTGTAATTGCTCCCCGCAATCCAGCCCTTGAGAAGTATTGCCAGAAGCCATACCCGTTAGATAATTTCCAAGCAGTTGATGATATTCGGTCGGCAAGCCTGTCGGAATACCTGAATAGTCTGGACCATTATTCTATTCTTATTGTGTCTGTGAAAAGTGATGCAACGCTCAATATGGATGGACCCTCACTGAAGGCTATCAAGCAGCAGGGGTTGTCTCTCAATACCGCAAACCATTACCGAAACAGTTATATCGCAATGACTCAATCGGAAAAACCTCTGTATGAAACCATCAGCATTGATTATCTTAAGAGAGTTTTCCCCAAAAGTACGAATCTGAAGGGATATAAAATCCCCTTTGATTTGGAAGTTATCAGTGCCGGTGCCTTGTGTGGGAATAACTCGAAAATCATGATTGACTCTCAGGAATATTCCCTCAATAAAAGAGGATTTAATCTGGTGGTCTATCACACCCGACAAAAACGAGTCACCGAAGTCGCCTGGTTTGATACGCATTTCTCCAACCAGGGACTTGTTCTGAAGATACCGCCTTCAGAAAACTGACTCTTTTCGTACAAGCCCTGTACAAAGAACTATGGACTGATTTCTGTTCTTTTTTCTCACCGTTTTCAGTTATCATGAACATCTTGATTATTTCCTATTGTTGAATGTCCAATATTTTTGTAAATCACAATCACTGAGAGATAATGATAAGATGATTGGGGTCTGTGAGAATCGCCATAGATGAGGCTGAATGTTTGTGAAAAATAAAACACTGAACCGATACGGTAAGACTTTCATGATTCTTTTGTTGATGTTCATCATCACTCGAATGGTCATACTGTCTTCCATCGCCTTTATTAAAACAGGTCCCTTTTCCCCGGACAGAAATATTGATTTTCGATATCTGATGTCTGAGGTAACGCTCACCATTCCCCATCGGTTCCAGATGATTTATTTTCAGGCCAGCACGGAAACCACCGACAGACCTCTATCCGTAGAAGTTCGAGTCAACCAAAAACCCATCGGAACCATGAAACTGGACCCTTCTTTCCGTGAATATGTCTTCAACACCCGGGATTTAGTCATCGGTGAAACCAATAAAGTAAGTTTCCACACTCTGGGTCAAAACTCCACGCAAGCCTGGCAGTTATGGAATATGATGTTAGACACTATTCCTCCGGATAATATGATAAAGAATCCTTATCCGGTTCAGGGCGTGTATTTACTGGAGACACAGAAGAATCGGAATCAGGGCAGGCCCTATCTGACTCAGGGATTAACTCAGTGGGATGCCGGATGGTACCAGAGTATTGCAGAATCAGGATATGATTTCGATGGAAATTATCACCGACAACAGAATATTGGATTATTGTTCTTCTATCCTCTGAGTGCAAAACTGATTCATTCTTTAACCGGAGTTTCCTACAGTCTGTCGCTGATCTGGGCAAGTCATTTATTCCTGCTGATTGGATTATTCTTTATTTATGAGATTGCCCGCAAATGCTTAAAGGATGACACACTGGCCTATCTTCCAGTACTCCTCCTCCTGATACATCCCTTTCAGGTATTCCTGTCCGCCGGGTATTCCGAAAGTATGTTCATCTGTTTTTCAGCTGCCGCATTATACCTTCTCCTGGAAAAAAGATATTTCTGGGCAGCGGTTATCGGGGGCGCAGCCTGTGGTATTCGAGCGGTGGGTGTGGTTTTTCCAATTTTATTAATAGCAAACTTTTATTTGACCAACAAAAGCAACATCACAATTAAGGATATCTTGGGTCTTTGTGTAAGATGTATTGTTTCTCTTTGGGGCATCCTCTTCAATATGGCTTATATGTATTTTCATTTTCAGGATCCCTTTGTTTACTTTAAAATCCAAAAAGCCTGGGTTTACAAAGAAACATTGGGGTTAGATACTTTGGGAGATCATTTTCTTTCATTGCTTACAAAACCACCCTACCTTTTAAATCCTGAGTTGATGGGGTTTCTATTAATCATTTCTATCTTCCTGTACAGCCTTTATAAGCTTATCCAGCATTGGAAAGCTAACAACAGTACAGAAATCTTACTGGCCCTGTATGCAGTCTCGGTTTTATTTATTCCTCTTTATGACCGTTTTTTATATGCTTATCCTCAAGGCCGATTCAGCCTGGTTGCATTCCCGGTCTGGATCCTTCTCTGTCGCAAGATGTCACTGACCAAGGCTGTGATTCTCAGCGGCCTGGCAGTACTCTTTATTTTTCAGATGGCCGTCTTCGCCATGCGATTTTCCTGTCAACAAACTCCTTTTTAATCACCGTGAGAATGAATCCTTTTATAATTAAATCTGCGTTTTAATCTATTGTTCCTTTAAGGAGAGGTGTTCCATGAATTACCCCAAAGTTCCTGAATATCAAAAGTTGATCAATCAGTTTATTGAATACAGCCGATTGAAACATGAATACGGTGCTGTCGGTGTTGATTCAGTCTTAAATAAGTTACACGAGTCTATCCAGACCGCCCTGGAAGAAATCAAGGCACTGCCTGTTGATGAGGCTCTTGCAAAGATAGAGCCCAATGACTACTCGGAGATACTAAAGCTGCGCCCCTCCGGTCCACGAAAGATGTGGACTTCATTCCGAGAAGAAGAATATCGGGAAAAGGTTGCGGGTGCATTTCTGGGCCGGCTGGCCGGATGTACTCTGGGTGCACCGGTGGAATTCCTGGATGTCGATGTCATGGAGAATTGGGCCAAATACAATGGGGATTCCTATCCTCCGGTAGATTACTGGAATAAAACGATTCGTCCTTATGTCCTCCGATACAACAAAAGTGATTTTATTGAATACACTCGAGAAGCCATGGATAAGGTCCCGGCAGACGACGACATCACTTACACCTTATTGGGCCTGTTGATTGCGGAAGATTATGGTTTGGACTTCACTACCCATCAGGTAGGTCAAGCCTGGGTAAAATATCTTCCCATGGCTTGTACAGCTGAAGATATCGCTCTGAAGAACCTCAAAGCGGGAATCCCTGCGAATAAGGCCGGAGAAATAAACAATCCTTATTGTGAATGGATCGGAGCCGATATCCGGTCCGACCCCTTCGCCTATCTGGCCCCGGCCCATCCAGAGAAAGCGGCTGCCATGGCCTATCAAGATGCGTTTCTGAGTCACCGGAGAAATGGTGTTTATGGGGAAATGTTCTTCAGTGCCACCCAGTCAGCGGCTTTTGCGGTAGATAATCCCGTCGATGCAATCAAGATTGGACTTTCGGAAATTCCCACCGATTGTTCACTCGCGAAAGCTATCCGCTGGGCCCTCGAAGAAGGCCGGAACCTGAAAAACTACAAAGATGCCCGCGCAGCTGTTGATGAACATTTTATAGGTATGAGTGGTGTTCATACGAATAACAACGCTTGCCTGACTATCTTTGGACTGATGATTGGGGGAACGGATGTGACCCGGGTCATTTCTGAGACGGTCGCCATGGGACTGGATAACGACTGTACTGCCGCCACAGCGGGAAGCATTGTCGGAGCTATCGCCGGTAAAAAAGGAATTTCGGAACATTGGTACAAACCTTTTAATAATAAGGTCATCACTTATATCAATGACCATGAAGTATTTCAAATCGATGATGTCATTGACCGGTTTACTGTCCAGGCTCGAAAGGGTTTTCTATAAACCTGTCTGATTGTCTGAGCTTAAATAAAAAGGCAAGGAATCCCATCGGGACCTCCTTGCCTTTTCAGTTTTTATTCCAGATAACACTATTCTGAATCTACTTCAAACTCACTCAGTTCAACAGGGACCACTCCGGAACCCTGGAGAACAGTCACCTCATTGATCATGCTCCAGGCATTCCGGCTGTCGGGATTTATGACAACTTTGACATATTGAGCCGAGAAGTTTAAGGACCGTAACCGGTATGAATTTACAAATTGGTTGTTAGCAGACAGGGGAGTGGCATCTCCGTAATAGGTATAGTTCGTCCCATCCGTCGAACCATATACAGAAAGCGTCTGGGGCGTATAAACTCCGGAACCGTCAGACCTCATACAATAACCCCGGACTTCACCAATACTGTTCTGAACCTGTCCCAAGTCCACAATGATTGTGGGGTTTGTAACAGGACTCGTCCATCCGACCTGGGAAGCCCAGGTATAAGGATAAACCGTGTCGGTCAGTTCCCCGCCAGAATCCTGATAAGAGGTATGGGGCGTGGGCGATACGGTATAACTGCGACCTTTTGACAGATTGGTTCCATTGGCATACTCATCATATTTATTGTAGAGACTCATGGTAGATAAAGTATTGAGGGGACTCAGACAACTGTAATATTCCCAGTTTGTGATCCCGGAAACATAAGGATTCACCACATTAATTTGAGTGGTCAGTCGCCCAATAGTGGTAGGACCCTGATTACTGATGCTTTCATAGGCTTCAATATCCGCCCACATCAATCGGTTATAGGTAGTACATGCCGTCCTGAGGGCATTGAAGTAGGAGCTGACTGTTGTATAGGTGGCATGATCAGCCCCAATTCCGTCTTGAGGAATCAGAAGATTTAATGAGGTACAATCTGCCAAAGTTTTCTTCCACCATGTCCCATAATCCGCAGCGGACTGTAAATTATCATTAAAGAAATTTGCTTCACAGACCCACTTCGTTGTGTTCTTTGCCCGACAATAATCACTTATGGGCCGGAAGTAATACTGGACTAGGTTGGTCCGGTCTGTCTCTGTCTGCCAGTTAAGATTATCTATTTCCTGTTGGATATACCATCCTTTGAAAGAGGTACGACTTCCATACAGGATCCAAAGGTCATCGGCTACTTTCTTGGAATTGTTATTCAGTTTAGTCAGATAGGATGGAGTTTGCCCATTAACGGACCAGGAGGAACTCTCACCATACAACCCAATGATTACCGACATTCCTAAACTGTCTGTAATATCTAGAATCCGGGTCAATGTGGTATCCAGCGTCGTTGTTCCAGAGATAGAACAATTCGGATAAAAAGCAGTTGTGTTATAAACGGCGGTACTGATGATAACCGTATCCATCCCGACATAATGAAGATATTCCAGCTCCTTGCGCCACCTTTCGGTACTCCAGGCCTTCTTGTCTCCCTGATATATCCCAATAAACGCACCATCCATCTTTCGGGGAGTCGCCATTAAAGTCCCCATTCCAAAACAAACCAAAAGTATCCAAAGCACTATCCAATTTATACGATATTTCTTTGAAGAAGCCATCAGGAAGACCCTTTACTTAATTTAAAGTGAATCACATATAGAACCATAATACTAAAACAATTCGGCGTGAATCGGAAAGATAGCCCCTTGTGTTTTTTGTTGATTCCGCCACAAATCGCTCTATAATGAAGTTTAGATTCAAAACTCTATTAAGGGAGACCCGCTGATGGAACCCAAAGTTGCAGCCAAGATACCAAAAGTCCTCGAATTAGAACCGGGTACTTATCACTGGTGCCGGTGCGGAATGAGTAAGGAACAACCTTTCTGTGATGGAACTCATCGGGGTTCGGAATTTACACCTATGGCATTCACGATTGATGCGAAAAAGAAAGTCGCTCTATGCCAGTGTAAACGCACTAAAAACCCTCCCTTCTGCGATGGGTCACATCTAGAACTGAAGTAATTCCACATCCACTGTAATCAAGCCGGACGATGATCTGTGAGGTTTTCGTCCGGTTTTATTTCATCAAATTTGGTAAAGTAATTAGTATTATGCAATTAGTCATTGAACTATCCAATCAACGCGGACGAACCCGAACCTCTACTCTGGATTCCCGGCACAGTTTCAGTTTCGGAGGTTATTTTAATCCGAAAAGGATCCGGTTAGGTTCTTTAAAGATATTTAACGACCATGTTATGTCTCCCAGAAGGGATTTTGGGTTACACCAACATAAGAACCTCGAACTGGTAACTCTTGTTCTGGCGGGAACCCTTACCGATGCAAATGAAAAAGGTCAGGGTCAGGAATTACCCGCAGGCTCGTTATATCAAATTACTTCCGGAACCGGATACAGTCATTCTGAAGAAAACCGCGACCCCTTAATACCGGCGCATTATCTGCAAATCGGATTCGCTCCCTCGGAAAAAGACCTGAAACCCCGGAGTTCTTTCTGTTCCATTCCACCTTTGGAAATGAACCAATGGACCTTATGGGTAAGTGATAAATCTCGAAAAGATTCCTCCCTGCTGACAGTAAACCAGGACATACGGATATATGGAGGGAAATTTACAGAGATGAGTATTTCCCAGTGTTCACTGGCAGGAGAGAACCGCGCAGGATTTGTCTTTATATTACAGGGACATGCTGATGTTGAGGGACACAATCTCCAGATGGGAGACAGTATTACAGTCACTCATACCGAATCGTTTACAATTGAGGCGCTCCGGCCCTGTACGATATTGTGGATTGATGTTCCGATAGACCCTGTTATTTAACCCACTCGGAAGATATCGCCCAACCGTTTTCCCAGAAGTTTACCCGCGACAAGAAGCGTAACTAAAAGAAGTAACATCCCCAAGACACCCATCGCCGCCGCCAGAGAGGTTCCATCCCCTAACCGGCCGGAAAGATACCAAATGGTTTTGGTAATGGGATAATACTTTTCCTGCATCGCCAAGATGAGGGAATCACTGACTTCCAACATCGAAAAGGAAAAGGCCAGCAGTCCTCCTACCAACAAATGGGGAACAATCAAAGGAAGCGTTATCTTGCGGAAGGTATAACTGGCTGCCGCACCCAGGCTGGCAGAGGCTTCTTCCAACGCTGCTGAGGATTGCATGAATCCCGCATGCGCCGACCGGACAACATAAGGCAGCCGGCGTATCCCATACGCCAGAATCAAGAGGGGGACAGGATTGATCCGGGCATCCAGAAAAGTTCCTGAGAAGCACGCCAAATAACCAAACGCTAATACCAGGCCCGGCACCGTCAAAGCCATCATCACTAATCCATCCAACATCCAGGCACCTTGAACTTTTTTGCGTGCAACTATCCAGGCTATCCCTACACCCAGGACTAAATCCAGGAGGGCAGCGGCGAAGGATAATATCAGGCTGTTCCGAATTGAAGAAACAGCCAGGGGATGAGTAAACACTTCTTTAAAGTGGTTCAAAGTCCACTGTTCCGGTAAAACGGTCATAAACCACTGTCCTGCCAGAGCATTCATTAGAACCGTTAGATGAGGGAAGATGGATATCAATAAAACAATCAACAGGTAAAGATAAATCATAAGTAATATGGGATATCTGACCATCCATGACTGGGTTGCTTCTTTACCCGTGAGAGGGGTCTCCCGATGTTCACGGAAGGCCCGTGTTTGAGTCTCAATAGATTTTCCACCGGCCCACCATTTCCCCATGGTAAAACACGCCAGAGTGAGTAGAAGCACCAGAACCACCAAACCATACCCCATAGGATTGGTGTTCATGTCCTGCAGCATATTGAATATCTGCATGGGCATCACACGGGCATAATCAAATATCAGGGGCGTCCCTAAATCGGTAAGTGCCCATAAAAACACTAAAATTGAACCGGCGAAATATCCAGGAAGAATCATCGGCAAAGTAACGGTGAAAAACCGACGAAGAGGGCTGGCACCGAGGTTTTGAGCAGCTTCATCATAGGTAGGGTCAAGGCTGGCCAAAGATGCCGTCAAGTTCAGAAACATGATTGGATAAAGATGCAGCGTCTCCAGAAAAATAACTCCAAAGAGACCTGACTCACCCAGGAAATCAATAGGATTAGAAATAATCTGATGGTCAAGAAGCCACAGGTTCACAGACCCAAAGGGCGCCAATACCTGCCGGATACCCAGAGCTCCTACAAAGGGGGGGATGATGAGCGGCAGCAGAAGTAATCCCTGAAACAAAGTCTTCCCGGGGAATTTATATCGGTGAAAGAAAAGGGCCAGTGGTAATGAAACACACGAAGCCAAGACGGTCACCATGATTCCAATTTTGAAAGAGTTCCAGATGGATTCCCGGATAACAGGGTTTTCAAACATCAACTGAAACAGGCTTAAGGAGAATTGCCCAGAGGGGCGAAATGCTACACCCACAATATGGAGAACGGGATAAATCAGAAAGATGATAAAAAACAGGATTATCCCCACCATAAACAACATTCGTCCTTTCAGAAAAGAACGAAGTGGAGAGATTTTATCCGGTGAGTTCAAATTCATCATTCCCATCGGCCTCATTTTTCCAACAGGATAATCTGGTCTGGATCCACTTGCCACCGGACAGTATCTCCAACGGAAACAGAGCGATGACCGGGGTTGGCAATAAGCGCATGTAGAATATGACCTGGCGCCGCATCCAGTTCAACTTCAAGAGATTCTCCATAAAACCGAACATCTGTAACAATGGCGGAGATTTGATTCGATTCAGGAGAGGCGGTATTACCATCCATCCAACGAAGTGCTTCAGGGCGGACACAGGCCGTTAACTCGGTATGGTTAGGATACAGGGGTCCATTGACTTTCATGTTTCCGAAAGGGGTTTCCAACCGCATCCGGTTATCGGGCATAATTTCCCGGATCGTGACTCGGAACAGATTGGCTTTCCCGATGAATTTAGCCACAAAGGAATCCGAGGGATGATAATAAATGTCCCGAGGTGTTCCCAACTGCAAAAGTTTTCCTTCAGAGAGGATAGCCATTCGGTCCGCCATTGAGAGGGCCTCGTCCTGGTCATGGGTGACATAGACAGCAGTGACTCCAGAGCTTTTCTGGATATCCCGAAGTTCTTTCCGCATCTTCTGACGAAGCTGGGCATCCAGATTAGACAAAGGTTCATCCAGTAACAATAAATCAGGCTTAATCACTAACGCTCTAGCCAAGGCAACACGCTGCTGCTCACCACCCGACAAGGAACCGGGCATCCGGGTTTCATATCCAGATAAACCGACTCGTTCAAGGGCTTCACCTACCTGGAGTTTAATATCATCTCCAGAAAGTTTCCGAACCTTTAATCCATAAGCGACATTATCTTTTACGCTTAAATGGGGAAAGAGAGCATAGGATTGAAACACCATCCCGAAATTTCTCTGGCGTGCAGGAAGGTCGGTCAGAGGCCGTTCATCTAATAACAGTTGTCCCTGAGTGGGACGGTTGAAACCTGCTAAAACTCGCAACAGGGTTGTTTTACCAGAGCCAGAGGGGCCTAACAAAAAAAAGAATTCACCCGAGTGAATATCTAAATCAATATTTTGAAGAATCTCTTTTGAACCTATGGCAAAATGCAGGCCTCGGATTTGTATGGCCGACATGCTGTTCCTCGCTTCTGTCATCACCGTAATACGGGAGTGTTTTTGATTGACCTCATAATTACGAAGAAATACCTTATGTATTCTAAGCGTTTAGGCCAGTAATTTCAAAAAATCGAATAAAAGGGAGGTCCAAATAAGTGATTATTGCTCACTCCATCGGAGGAGATGGATTTGGATTCCTTCTTTGACACCTTTATTTTCCAATTCAAAATCGGCCTTTTCTTCTTCGGTCAAGTTAGTAATGACCCATTCCCGTTTCACGAGAGCCTGAACCGTTGATTTGGCACGACCTTTTTTCCCGGTTGAAGTGATACGATACAATTGGGATGAAACCGTAATATAGTTATAAATGGTGCCTTCTACACCCACAACATACCCGGCAAGGGCACCCAGGTCAGGACCGATTTCTCCAGCGTTAACATAAGGTTTATCATCGGTCGTTCCATTCTCACCATCCCCCCCGTTGCGATGTTCTTCCAGTTTGGTTGCAATGGTCGTGATCTGGTCAATGTCCCCTTTAGGTTCAAAGGTCAGAAGGATTGCTACCAGGACAGGAAGGGGGGCAGTATTTACATTTATTTTTCCGTCTCCCTCAACGGTCAGTAAATCAGCGATGGAATATTTTTGGTCGGGATATCCATAAATACTTCTTTTAGTAAAGAGAACTTTCGGTGTGATGCCGGGAATACGGAGGAGTTCTTCCGGACTGGAGAACAAGTCATTCTTCAAATTCACAACCGTACCCGTCGTATCCGTATTATTGAAATAGAACTCTTCTTCCGTCCGTGAACTGTCGATAGAATAGATGGTGTCATCATCCCGATAATCCACAATTGAGACAGCAAAGGTTTTAGCATCATCATCACTAAACTCAAGCGCCCTGAAAAGACCTTCCAGTTGTCGGATAGTAGCCTTATTCAGGTTCAACTTACTCATCTCGTCCACAACAGAAACGGTATAAGTTCCATCTCCCAGAGGGACATCAACAAAGTTTTCTCTTGTATCGTCGGTGATATTCCAACAATCGCCTAAGCTGTCATAAGGGGCCGTTCTAACTCGATGGTCCAGAATGCCATCATTTTTCAGTTCTACGACAGCCCGATATATCCCACCCCGGGCAATATAATAAGCTTCATGAACATCAATCTGAGTCCGGGCAATCCGAGCCTCCAGTTGCAGCTCAATAGAAAAGGTGAGAGCAATCACTGACAGAATCAATAATATCCATAAGGTGGTAATCAGAATCACACCCCGGCGGTTAAGAAGTCCAGGCATCAGTCTTCCTGTACCTCCTTAATGAAAGTCGGCTTAGCACAGGGCAACTCACAGGCCCATTCATACGATTCTGGTGCCAGTTTAGGCTGGTCAGGGTCTTTCAATACCATCTTGATGCGGACTGCATCGGGAAGATTATCGGGATAGACTCTGAAGTTCTTCTTTCTGTCTTCAGCAAAGAAGTCGTCTTCTTCATCTTCGGTTTTGGGAGTCCGGTTGTCATCACGCCGGGAATCCCATGTATCCACCCAATAAATAATACTTTGCTTTTTATAGCCATATTCAAACTTAAAGGAGACCAGGTTCGTAACCAGGGATTCCTTTTCATTAATGCTTCCGGTCATCTCGTGAACCGACCGAACCAATTCATTACTACTAATAGAATAGGATATTTCAAAGATACCTTGACGCATCCCCCGAATCATTCCCAGAGGAACCCAAGAATAGGAATAGAAATTCATGGTAGAAGCTGTTCCCAGGAAGGGATATGGACTTTGGGAGTAGGTTGTTTCATCGGTCACATAGGTGGTATCACTGCGGTAATTATCGGGAATAGCAAAATTAGAGGAGGTCGTATCCCAGGTGAAGGGAGGGATATCAAAGAAGGTTTCATCAATCCCCAGTGTACTTCTTAAGTCGCGGAGGGTAATCGTATGAAGCATACGGGTTTCCTGGAAAAACCGCTTTTCTGTGTTGGCGGTCATATACATCCGAATCGCACTCTGGAAAGTGGCATAGACGGCACCGAGAATCATGGTAAAAATCAAAACCGCCAGCAGGACTTCCAGGAGTGTAAAGCCCCCCTGCCGCAAGGAGGGAATAAACCGCCGCCGGGTCATAGGATATACCGCAGGTTATCTGTATCAAGAGTGGTGATCGTCACTGGAGTGAAGGTTTTTCCTTTTTCCACATAGGATACAGAAACAGTATAAATTCTATATTTTTCAGGGTCTATGGTGTAGGAGGTATCCGTATCTTCAAAGTCTGAAGACTCCTCCTGAACTTCATAATGCCAGGAGAAGTTAGGATAATCCTCTCCAAATTCGCCCCGGTCGGAATCATCCAAATCATCAAAAGGGGTGTTCATTATTTCAAACATCTTTTGTTCAGCCAGATGGAGAGCAGTCTGGTATTTCCGGGAAGCAGTGATAATCTTGACTGAGGTGGAAAAAGCCCCCAGGACAGCCATCAGCCCTACGGTTAGAATCAACACCGAAACAAGGACTTCCATCAACATGAAGCCCTTTATTGATTGATGTTGCCTAAGCTGGGATGGCTTTTTATTTATATTCATCATTAAATTTTATTTACTGTCATAGAGGTTGTTAACCAATACCCACCCCAAACCCTTCAGGGTTGACGGGTATCCAAGCTTAACCCTGTTGGAGATTGGATTATATCATTATCTATTTTAGACTTAGGATTTATGATTGTGGAATAAAAATGACAAGAAATCTTAAAGAGGGTGGTTTGGTCAGTTAATCAGGGGGGTGGTTTTCAAATAGACAACGGTACACCCCTCACCGCCGGAGAAAATATCCCCAGGTTTAAAGGATTTAACCTGTGGATGACGCCGAAGATGTTCCCGGACCGCTTTTCGGAGTTTACCCGTACCATGTCCATGAACAATCCGGATGGGAGATAACCCATAACAGTAGGCCTTATCCAGATAATCATCCAGAATTTCCAAGCCTTCCTCCACCCGACACCCATGTAAATCCAGTTCGTTTGGGACATCTGAAGGGTGGGTGTGCATCATCACCCGGGTTTTACCGGAGGAATTTTTCCAATATGGGTCTTTCTTTTTGGCCATGATTCTCCTATGGAACAAATATCTAGGATTATTATACCCCTGCCGGTTGACCCAAAGGGCGGCTTCCGATAGGATGAATTCTCATTCATTATTATAAATAGGGTCCGGTTAACGGGTTTTACCGGTGCCTGTGAGGTTTACGATATGGCTTCAACAACAAGAAGGCTGGAGGCTCTGGACATCCTCCGTGGTATAACGATTTTCGCCATGATATTGTCTGCCCATGTACCGGCAGCCCTGCCTCAATGGATGCATCACGACCAGTTCCATGATGCTAACGGGGTTTTTCAGGTTATTATCGGCCTGACTTGGGTTGATTTAGTTTTTCCTTTTTTCCTGTTTTCCATGGGTGCAGCGATACCCTTTGCCCTGACTCGGAGAATGGAATCCGGTCAACCCTGGTATCAGACGACAGGCCATGTTTTATGGCGGGGATTAGTGATTTTAATGTTTTCGTATTATCTGGGAAATGCAGGTGCCTGGGGTTACGGTTATCCCCCGTCAGAAAATGCCTGGATTTGGTATCGAACCTTGGCAGGATTCGGATGTCTGGTACTATTCTTAGGCCGCCTTCCATGGATATCTGAGAAACCCAAATGGATTGGAACTGCGGTCAAGGGTGCAGGATTAGCAGGCTTAGTGGCATTAATGGCGACTCTGAAGCGGGCCGATGGGTCTGGATTCACGATCAGCAAATACGATATTATTATTCTGGTATTAGCCATTGACTATGTTACAGCATCCTTATTATGGATGGTCAGCCGGAAGAATCTGATGCTGCGACTGGCATTGATTGCAGGGCTATTTGCTATCCGGTTCCACCATCTGGCCGGCGGTCCAATCCTGGAGACGGTCACCAATTGGCTTAAGCCTCTGGAGTGGGGATTCTTTCCCAGGGCCTTCTTCCATTCCATTGTCGTTCTCACAGGTACCATTATTGGAGACCTCCTGTTGAATTGGACACGGACCCCGGAAAGTTCAGAGACGAAATCAGGGCTTGGATTATCAAAACTGGATTTAGGGGCATTTCTAACTCTGTTGCCGGCTTTAACGGTGGGGGGATTATGTTTCCTTCAGTCTCGATATGTATTGTCCGGGTTGCTTTTCACGGTGGCAATTTGCCAGTATCTGGTGTGCAGGCTTAAATATAATGACACGCATATTGGGAAAATCCTGTATCAACTTTCTGTCTGGTTTACCTTCTTTTTGATTATTGGATATCTGTCAGAGCCCATGGAAGGGGGCATCAAGAAAGATGGAGCACCTCCGTCCTATTATTTTGTAAGTATGGGAATGGCGGTTTCCATGTTATCCTTTTTCCTGATTTTAGTGGACGGCTTAAAAACCAGATTTGGAACTCGATTCCTCAACGCCGTCGGAAGTAATCCCATGCTGGGGTATATCGCAGGGGCACACCTGGTGTATCCCATATTCCACCTGTGCGGATTGATGAAATTTTCAGAAACTTATACCATGAATTCCGTGCCGATTGGTACGGTTTGGGCTGTGTTTCTGACTTTGTCAGCCTGTCTGGCAACCTATGGACTGACCCGCCTCAAGGTCTTCCTAAGGGTCTAACTACAACGATTATTCTTCAGAAGGGAATCGGGTATCTCCGGTTCCCTTTTTTATTTATCCGTTTTTATCTATGTATCCTGTTAACCGAAAGGCTCCGTTCGCACCCGATTCGTATCTGATTCGTTTGGGGAAACGGAGTGGACAGGGGTGTCAAGAGGGGAAAAACAGTTCCATATTGTGAATGAAGAATATCCTATATTTTTGTCAGGAACAATATTTTCATTTAGAAATCGTAGAAAGAGAACAGTAAATTTTCCCCAGTTGCAAAAATGTGTGTTATCCAATTATTAATTTCATAAATTCAAATAACCAGAAGACTTTCACTTGCCCGGAAACATTCTTACTTACTGACATCGCTTTAGTTAAACCTCTTCAAAACACTCTTATCTCATTTTACTAATCTATGATTCATAGTTTACAAAATAACTGTTGACATATATTAGGCTACAGAGTAATTTATACCAAGAAATGATATTGGCAGGAGGCGTGATGGGGAATGATAGTGATTTATTCTCATAAACAAATCCCGATATAAGATTTTGTGACCATATTTTTGAAGGGTTATTAATTAACCCATTTCTGGAGGCGCAAGGAATGAAAAGAGTTTATTGGGGAATTACAGTTGTTCTTTTATGTTCGCTGCTTAAAGCTCAGAGTCTCCCATCGTACGAAGAATTGAATAAAAAGGTGTGGGGTGCTTATTCAAAGGTAACTCAGTTTGAGTATGAGGGTTATGTTTCGGTATCTACTTATCAGCCAGGAACTTTTTCCTGGGAGGGCCACACTGGAACTCTAGGAGAGTTATATGGATTTACCAATGAAAGTGCTTATTTTATTAAGGATGACGGGCATGGATTTGAAAATTCTGACAACTATATTACCGATAAAAAGAAAATATTAAAGTATAATCCCGGACTCAGTCGTACGGGTGATTTTTCAGAATACAAAGACCGTTTTCCTCCAGGTATTTTGTCGTGCGGAAACGCTCTCCCTGTAAATCTTTTTCAAAAACAAACATCCTTCCATCTGAGTAATGTGGTAATCAAGAAGGTTGATTACGATATGTTTTATAAAGATGATGTACTTGAAGTATCGGGTGACCAGAAATATGGAAAAGCGACCTATTATATAGCCCCAGAATATAATTATGCCATCATAAAAAGAATAACGCTCACCCAAAAATTTAACTTTGAAGACCTCTATGAGGACTATGAAGAATATAATGGCGTTTATCTCCCGACAAGAGTAACTCATTATGTTAAAACCAGCAATAACGATACAACACATATTACTCATACAGAATTCCATAATATGCGAGTGAACGATTTCCAAGGATATGAATGGCTAAAGAACAAGCTTGAAGAAGGAGATTTGGTTTTCGATAATCGTTTTGGAATAAATGGTTTTATGTATCACTATTCGACAACGATAAATGAGGATTCAGTTAAGCAGTTGGCAGGTATTGATGTAAAAACACAAGCAAAACCAGAAAACAAACACATGAGTATCAAAGTGGTTATTGGTGTTTTTACAGGAATATTATTATTGGTGGGGATTATTTACTTAATAATTAGAAAGCTGGCCCATTGACTATGAACAATTTATTAATAATGAGGACCGTTGTGTAGAGCTGATGCCAATCATCACCATTTTAATTTTTTCAGTCCTGGTATGCCTGGTAATACAGTGGAGTTTACCCCGGGACTTTATTTCAGAACTCTACAGGGTATGGTCGATTGTTATTCCTTGTTTTATTCTGGGTGGGGTCACCTATCGGCTGTTTAAGAGTAAATCGAGAATCAAGGAATGGCTGCAGTGGGATACTTTTGTTCCACTATATTTTGTGCTTCTATTTTTCGCTTCGTTATTGTTACAAAATTACCTGGGCAGGTGTCATGATTCAATCATTATCTCCAGCCAGCTATTAGCCGGCTCTCTATTTATTTTGGGACTGATTGCCTGGATAGATGGAGATTTACCTCTAAAACAAATCACTGGAATAGTTATCTTATTGATATTACTTGAAAGTATTCTTGGTATCGCTGAACGAATGTTATGGCCCACAGCCATACCCTGGTGGATCAGCGACCGCCATTATTATTTTAATAATGGGATTCAATTCAATCAATCAATTCCCAGAATTAAAGGGACTCTGATGTATCCTGGTGAATATGGGGCTTTTTTATGTATGGGAATACCACTCATTATTTCCTCATATAAGTCCAGTGTTAAAAGAGGGGTTAGAGCTGTTTTACTTATAACCTTGGCAGTATCCGTGCTGGCTGTTTTCCTAAGTTATACCCGCGCGGCTTATCTATGTTTGATTTTAATGGCTGGGGGATATTGTCTCTATAAAATATGGGAAAAACCCAAGGTTATAAAGAAATACCTGATTCTACTGACATCTTTGATACTTGTTTTGGTCGTCTTTTTTCCAACGGTCATTGAGCGAGGGCTATCTTCCGTAAACTGGCATGATTATTCTCTCAAAACAAGAGGTGTTATGTTACAAGGTTCTCTCGAAATAATTAAAGACTATCCACTTACTGGAGTTGTTGTAGACAGTGGTGACTTTAATGATATTTTTCAAATGTACAGAAGGACCTACAACGTTGAAATCACCCCCCACCCACATAATATTTATTTAGCGATATGGCTTCAATGGGGTGGGATCACCCTAGGACTTTATTTATGTATGATTGCTTCATTCATAAATCTTGCCAGAAAGTCTATTAAGAAAAATGGATGGACACATAAGAGCATCAATCAAATGGGTTGGGTCGTTTCAATTTTAGCCTTCTGCTTTTTAGGGATTGGTGATGAATATCTAGGGTCAATATTACTTAATGCGATGGTATGGCTGGGGTTTGCCATACTATGGATTTTACATAAGGATGATATTGATGCGCACATATAAAAGGGCTCTGTTTATCGTCATCACGTTAATACTAACCATCTATTCAATAATAGTTACAAAACCTTCCCATCATGATATATATCAAAACAGGATGGAAGAGGAAATCAACTGTTTCAGGGGAAACGCCGGCGTTTACGTTAAATCATTGCGAAGTGGCCAGGGCTATTATCATCGACCCAAAGAGATTTTTCCAGCAGGTGGATGTGCTCGGTTTATAGTGCTGGTCGAGTTATATTATCAACATTATGAAAAGAGAATAAACCTTGAAAATGAGGTTCATATCAATCAGAGTAACATTGTTGACGATGGAGGTTTTCTGGAGGGATGGGATGAACGCACTCCTATTAGAATAAAAGATTTAGCCCAAATCATGTTACTGACACAGGACGGTACCGCTTTTAATCAGTTAGTAGATATTCTCGGGATTGATAATATAAATCAAAGAATGAAATCAATTGGTTTAAGAAACACTCGAATTGCAGGGAAAATGCCCCTCAGAAGTTTGTCTGATACGACCTCTTTTAGCATTGGATATACAACACCGGAAGATATGGGACTCCTTCTAGAAAAAATAATTTCTCGCCAGATAATAGACAAAGCCAGTTGCTGTGAGATTGAGGGCCTTCTATCAAAAGAAAACTCTAAAACCCGGATAGCCAGATATATCAACAAGAATGATGTTGTACACGTAACGAATCTGAAAGATGATTTCTACAACGATATAGGGTTTGTCAGACACTATAATCATACAATTGTGATTTGTATATTTACAAAAGACATTTTAAGTACTTATGGAGGAATTGATAATGAGCCTGAGCTGTTTATATCAAAACTTTCAAAAATCACAAATACTTACTACATGA
This sequence comes from uncultured bacterium, assembly GCA_964644695.1. GTDB lineage: Bacteria > UBP4 > UBA4092 > UBA4092 > UBA4092 > CAZXWN01. Next base: position 22,624 of record CAZXWN010000009.1, on the reverse strand, counting down.
AAAATGGAAAGACATGGTAACCACATCGGTTCCAATTCAATAAATAGAATACTTTCATACTTAGGAATAATATTACAAATTAGTTAGTCCGATGTTCGTCAATGATATTCAGGAACAATTCGATTAAGGAGGGGTCAAATTGAGTTCCTGAGAACATCTTCAATTCCTGGACCGCCTTTTCGTGAGGGATTCCTTTTCGATAGGGGCGATCACTAACCATGGCATCATAGGCATCCACAATCGACAGAATCCGACATTCCAATGGAATCTGTTCACCCAATAAACCCAGAGGATATCCCTGACCATTCCACCATTCCTGATGTTTGAGAATCCAGTCTGCAATCGGAGTTAAATCCGGAGAGGCCAGGGCGATCCGGTAACCCATCTCACAATGCCGCTGCATCTCCGCCATTTCTTCTTGATTCAACGGGCCTGGTTTGAATAATATCCGGTCTGGGACACCTACTTTGCCGATGTCATGGAATTCTGTAAATAGAACCAGGTCATTAATCTGATTTTCTGCAAATCCCAGTTCACGAGCCATCGCCACCGCCAGATTCTGTAACCGGTCGGCATGGCCCTTGGTCAAAAAGTCTCGTGTTTCAAGCGCTTTCATCAGAGTCTGGACAATAGAGCTCCGGCTACTTTGCCGATGTCGAAGTTTATCTCGGTACATATTATTATCGGCCTGACGGAACAGTTCATTAACACTAAAGTCGGATTCTGAACCGGCGGCCAAACCAATCGAAATACTCATCGGCAGTTCAGGATTCATTTGATTGTAATCATGAAGTTTTTCCCTAATTCTCTGGACAATGTTCCCGAGAGAATCCATGGTAGCCTCCGGCAACAGGACCGTAAATTCATCGCCCCCAATTCGAGCCATCACTTCACCCTGCCGGAAGGTATCCCGCAACAAGTTGGATACTGCCAACAGTAAATTATCACCCGCCGTATGTCCCAGAGTGTCATTAATCAGTTTTAAACCATCGACATCAAAAACAATGATTCCCATGGTCGAATGGCGGTATTGCTGCAACCGGTTCATTTCTTCTTCAAAATAAGTTCGGTTGTACAGGCCGGTTAAAGAGTCATGGAGACTTAAATATTTCGCTTGATCTTCAGCCCGTTTCCGGTCCGTAATATCATGGAATAAGACCAAGATGGCGTCCTGGTCCAGATATCTGATTTTGGTTCCCGAAACTTCCAGCCATCCTAGCTCACCATCGGGACGATTAAATCGATATTGCGCTGAAACATCTTCCCCATTGTGGACTCGTTTTACATCAAGGGATAGCTGTGGTAGCGAAGCAGAGTCAATCAAGTCACTAATTTCTTTTTTTGCTAAATCGGCCTCTTCAACAGAATTGAAACCAAAGATTCGAACGGCAGACAAATTGAAGAACAATATCTTGCCATTAAAAGTCAGGATACCCATCCCTTCAACCATGTGCTCTACCAAAGACCGATAGTGTTCTTCACTTTGCTGGAGTGCTTCAGCTGCCAATTTCCGGGTAGTAATATCTCGACCCACAACGACTAATCCCTTCCGGGAGCCGTCTTCATTAAAGAGGGGAAGTTTGATGATATCGAATATTTTTGCAGAACCATCCGGACAAGGTATTTTTTCTTCACCGCGACAAATACCCCGCGTCTGCCAAGTTATTTCATCACTTTGCTCGCAAGCCATGAAAGCATCTCGATAGAATTCGCTGCAGGCAGCCAATTCAGAATCTTTTTTACCTCGATAATCTACATGTTCAATTTGGAACAGGCGTAAATCATATTCATTGGCTTCCAGCCAGCGCCCTTGTTCATCCTTGAAACAGACAATGTCCGGCATGGAATTCATCAAGGTTCGTAATCGTTCTTCACTTTCCTTCAGGCTCTGCATGTAATCCTGAAGCGATCGTTCCAATTGTTTTCGTTCAGAGATGTCACGCCCAACAGCCAGGATACGAATTTCACCCGCCACTTCTGATTTGCGTAAGGACATTTCTACAGGGAAGACTGTGCCATCTTTTTTCTTCGCCAACCATTCAAAGGTTTGCGGTCCTTCACATATCGCCTTGCGGATATATTCCTGGGCTTTTTCTTCTGTATAGGGAGGGAGATTAGCACTCAAATCACCAATATTGCCGGTCAGAACTTCTTCTTTCGAATCATAACCATACATTTTTATCATGGTGTCGTTGACATCAATCATCCGACCGTTCTTATCATCAATAAAGATGGCTTCATTGGTAGAGTTGAATATCTCACGGTAATTTCGTTCACTTTCCACCAGTGCTTGTTCAACACGAATTCGGCTGATAGCTCTTCTAATATTGACAGCCATCAGTTTCAACAGTTCAATTTCGTCTTCCAGCCATACTCTCTTTTTCCCAACAGAAACAAAGGCGATAAATCCAATAGCCTTATCATTTTCAGTCATAGGGACAATCAAGATGGAGACAACATTTAAAGCATTCCACAGGTCTTTGACGGGACTCCAAAGGTCCGGTAACTGGCTAACATCGGGGATATGAATATAAGGCACACTTTTTACTGTATTTATGAGGCCAATATATTTATCCATCGGCATGTTCTGAAGGGATTGAATATTAGGGGAAGATCCTTCTGAACACCACTCATGAGTAATTCCCATGAGACCCAAATCCCAGTCAAAATGGAACATTATACTACGATCAACTTTAAACAAACTACCTGCCTCAGACAGGGTTGTCCTAATCACATCATCTAATTCAGAAGCTGAAGCACTAACTAATTTTCCTGATAAGGAAATGAGTATCTCTTTAACAGATTGAATATGTTTCAGCTGTATTTCGGCGGCTTTTTGTTCAGTAATATCCTGTACAAAAGCCAGATATCTCCATTCAGATAATCGTACTGCCGCTGCAAACACCAACCTTCTTGAACCATCTTTTCGGATAAAGGGCATTTCACCATAACCCTTGCCCGTTCGAACGACGTCCCTCAATACCACAGAATCTATGGATTTTATCTCTGGGGCAAGAAGATCAGAGATACACATTTTCTTCAGTTCATCAATGGTATAACCCGTCAGATGCATACTTTCAGGATTTACTTCTAAAAAGTTTTCACAGTCGTCCAAGATAAAAACACTCATTGGGGCATTCAGTAAATAACTACGAAGGCGATTTTCACTTTCAATCAATTCCTGGTTTTGCTTTTTAACCAGACGATTATTGTTCCATTGAATAAACAACAAAAACCCTAAAACAAGGATCAATGCTCCCAAGGATATCTTGAGAGCACTGTGTCTGATAATAGTCTCATACCATCCACTAGCAGGAATATCTATCACTAAAACCGCTAATATTTTACCGGTCGCCGGGTCTTTTAATGGAACAAAAGAGGAAATCCAAGAACCCCACCGGTCCTTGATAGGCATTTTATTGATGAGAGATTTGCCTTTAAGGAAGGCATTTTGGAGATCGGAATCAGCCTCATAGTAAATATCCCCCGGAGGTGAGTAATCTTTAGAGTTGGGAGATTCCGAATCTACTAAGATAATAAAATTCCCTTTATCATCTTTCCCCATAAGGGAAATAAAGCGATATCGAAGATATGCATGACGGGCAAATGCAAGCTGTCTTTTAATTTCCTGGTATTCAGGACGGTTGAGGTCGATAGTTGTACCGGTTAGTGCGGAAACTTGTTTCAAATCCAATGTTTTCGCCATTTTTTTGGATTGTTGAAGCAATAGAGCACGAAAATTCTTATCCGCTTCACCAATCTGCCAAGCCGAGAATAATCCAATAATAAACAGAGAAATAACTATACACAGCAATAGAGTGCTGTATTTACTCCTCATCTCCCCAGCTTGCTTTCTCTCCTCCATCGGGAACATCCTTTAGTGCTTAGTAATATAAAATGGATATAAACAAGCTACAAAAAAACATCTCAAATCAACAATTAAATCTATGGTTCTGTTTATTGAAAGTGTCAATCAAGCAATCTCCACGGACAAGAAAGATGATACCTTTTTCTCATCATATCACCTTGACACCTCAAGAATAAACAGAAAACTGATAATATTAGTATCGAATTATTAAGTCGTTGTCAAGCCAAAAGTTACAGTTATAGTGAGTCTCTATAAATACCCTTGATTATTCAGTGTTTTTAGAGAAAAATAAAAACAGCGCCTACGGAAGCGTATCCAATTATTAGACTTAGCTCCCGGGATGATTTGGGAGCACACAGGACATCAAACTCTTTTTGACCTCTGATTTTGGTGTAATCTGGGGGCAATTCCAGTCAAACAATCAACTGTGATATGATTAATTTAATTGAAATCCTTAGTGATCGCCGAACTCTATATAAAGAGACGGGGGACCCAAGTTCCCGGGGTGAATCGCCGAAAGGCGTAGGGTTAATTTTCGACCCGAATCCGTCAGCTAACCTCGCAGGCGTGGAAAGGCAAGGGATATCTAATCCCCCCTCGACCTTACCGTTCATATCACACATAAACCCATTATTGGGCTGTTTCTGTATTTGGGATATTTATCCCAGGAGGCGAAGATATGTCGGAATTGAACACCTTCCCGCCCTAATTTGATACGTTAGGGTTATAACGCATTAGCATGGTAACTTTGACTAAATTTTAATTCAATTCATAAAGGTTTTTTCTATGAGTACATTTGGTTTATTTACAACATTAGTTATATTGTTTTGTATGACCCCTTATCTGGGGAAGTATCTGGCTCGGGTTTATCAAAATGAACCCATCTGGATGTCTCGTGTTGCGGGTCCGGTAGAGAATCTTATCTATAAGATAACAGGCACCAACCCAAGCCAGGAGATGAACTGGAAACAATATGCACTGGCATTTACCGGGTTTAATATTCTGGGAATGGTCATATTGTTTTTATTACAAATCTTCCAGAATTGGTTGCCATTAAATCCACAAAATCTTCCTTCTGTCCGCTGGGATTTAGCGTTTAACACCGCAGTTTCCTTCATGACAAATACCAACTGGCAATCTTACAGTGGAGAAACCACCTTGTCACAGTTAGTCCAGATGTCAGGATTAACCGTACAGAACTTTCTGTCAGCAGCCTCAGGGATGGCAGTCATGGTGGCCGTTATTCGGGGATTTACACGACGAGATACTTCTTTGATTGGTAATTTCTGGGTTGATATGACAAAGTCCGTACTTTATATCCTATTACCTTTGTCGTTACTCATGGGAGTGTTTCTGGTATCACAGGGAGTCATTCAGAATATACATGGACCTGTTATGGTGAAGACTCTGGAAGGAAGCCACCAATCTCTCCCAATGGGCCCTGTCGCATCACAAATCGCCATCAAACAATTGGGATCTAATGGCGGGGGATATTTTGGGGTTAACTCTGCTCATCCTTTTGAGAACCCCAACAGCCTGACTAACTTGATGGAATTGCTGGCTATTTTATTACTCCCTGTATCATTAGTTTTTACCTTTGGGTATTTATGTAAGAATCCCAAACAAGGGCAAGCATTCTTTTGGGTCATGATGATTTTATTTTTGCTGGGTGTGGGTGTGGTGTATTGGAGTGAGACCCATTCTGCACATCAATTGATAAAGTCAGGATTATCTGGTTCAGGATATATGGAAGGCAGGGAGACTCGGTTTGGGGCAATGGCATCAGCACTTTGGGGACATATCACAACTGTTACATCCAATGGTTCCGTGAATGCCATGCACGACAGCTTCCAACCTCTGACAATTCTGGTTTATCTGTTTAACATGAGTATTGGTGAGGTTATTTTCGGCGGCGTTGGAGTGGGACTGTTGGGCCTTTTATATTATGTATTTTTGACCATGTTTATCGCAGGCCTGATGATTGGTAGAACTCCAGAATTCCTTCAGAAAAAACTAGGACCCCGGGAGATGATTCTTTCTTTAACAGCTTTGTTACTACCCCCTGTTCTGGCACTTATTTTTTCTGCTGCGGCCGTAATAAATCCATCAACTCAGGCGGCGATACATAACCCAGGAGCACATGGATTATCTGAAGTTCTTTATGCCTTCCTGTCAGCGGCCGGGAATAACGGTTCAGGGATGGCTGGTCTTGGAACCAACACTGTTTTTTATAATTTAAGCCTTGGATTTATCATGCTGGCATGCCGATTCGCCACCATATTACCCGGGTTAGCTATTGCCGGTTCCCTTGCTGAAAAGAAGATGACTCCAATCACCTCGGCTGTATTTCCAACAACAGGTGTTTTGTTTGTCATCATGGTTACAGGAGTGGTGATAGTGATGGGGGCATTAACCTGTTTTCCCGTCTTCGCATTGTCTCCGATTTTAGAACATTTGCAGGGACTACTATTACCCCCATTTTAAGTTGCCTTTGGAGTATTGATAATGAGTACGCAAAATAAACCTCGAATTTTTCACGCTAAATTTCTAATGGCGGCAGCTCACGAGTCCGTCATTAAATTGAACCCTATTACCCTGTGGCGAAATCCCGTCATGTTGATTGTAGAACTGGGAGCCGTCCTGACAACGGTTACCCTTTTTACACCTCCCGGGTTTGGGTTTAATCTACAAATATCCATCTGGTTATGGTTCACAGTATTGTTTGCCAATTTCGCAGAAGCTTTGGCTGAGTTGCAGGGAAAGGCACGCGCCAAGTCATTAAAGTCTTCTCGGAATACCATGACAGCTCGTAAACAAAAATCCGATACCGAGTGGGAAATGGTCACTTCCAGTGACCTTCGTAAAGGTGATTTAATCCAGATATTAGAGGGAGAGAATATACCTGGGGATGGTGAAATCATTGAAGGAACTGCGCTGGTAGATGAGTCGGCCATCACCGGAGAATCCGCTCCAGTAATTAGGGAATCCGGAGGAGACAGAAATAGTGTTACAGCCGGGACCCGAGTCCTCTCCGGAGAGATAAAAGTGCGAATCACTTTAAATCCCGGTGAGACCTTTCTGGATAACATGATCAAGATGGTCGAGACGGCCAACCGCCAAAAAACGCCTAATGAGATTGCTTTGGAAATATTACTGATTGGCTTAACAGTGTTATTTATTGTCGTCATTGCGACACTGCCAGCCTTTGCCGGATATATGAATATCAAGCTAGCGTTGACGGTATTGGTTGCTCTTCTGGTTTGCCTGATGCCCACAACGATTGGGGGACTTCTTCCAGCCATCGGTATTGCAGGTATGGACCGCCTCATTCAGCACAATGTGATTGCGCTATCAGGCAGAGCTGTGGAAGCCTCCGGTGATGTGAATGTCGTTCTGTTAGACAAGACAGGAACCATTACTCTGGGTAATCGTATGGCCTCACAACTGGTAACAGCACCCGATGTAAAACCAGAGGAGCTTCGGGAATCGGCGTTGCTGTCGTCTATCACGGATGAGACTCCAGAAGGGCGAAGTATTGTAACATTATGCAAGAAAGAAATGGGCATCCGTGGCAGTGAGATTCGGACTCCACATGACGCCCATTTCATACCTTTCACGCCTCAAACTCGAATGAGTGGGATGAATGTTGGAACTCGCTGTATCCGCAAAGGAGCGTTGGATGCCATAAAGAATTGGGTAGAATCCAATGGGGGTAAAGTATCACCTGAGATGCAACGACAAGTAGAGGCATTTGCACGTCAGGGTGATACTCCTTTAGTTGTGGCAGAGAACCAAAGACTTCTTGGAATTATTGTCCTTAAGGACATTTTGAAACAGGGAATACAATCCCGGCTACAACAACTCCGACAAATGGGAATCAAATCCGTCATGATAACCGGAGATAATCCCTTAACAGCCGCTTCAATTGCAGGGGAAGCTGGGTTGGACGACTTTGTCGCACAAGCCACACCCGAAACTAAACTCGATTTAATCAGGAAATACCAAACAGATGGAAACCTGGTGGCCATGATTGGTGACGGTACTAATGACGCACCGGCTTTGGCTCAGGCCGATGTCGCAGTCGCAATGAATGCGGGCACACAAGCAGCCCGTGAAGCTGCCAACATGATTGACCTGGATTCCAATCCGACAAAACTTTTAGACATTGTTGAAACCGGAAAACAAATACTTGTCACTCGCGGTGCCCTCACAACCTTCAGTATTGCGAATGATGCCGCCAAATATTTTGCCATTCTACCGGCATTGTTTGCGACTCAATATCCAGTGCTTCGCGTGTTGAACGTAATGGGTTTGGGAAGTCCGGCCAGTGCGGTTTTATCGGCAGTCATATTTAACGCATTGATTATCCCATTACTAATCCCTGTGGCTTTAAAGGGCGTTAAACTGAGTTCCTCATCCACGACGGAATTATTAAGACGGAACTTATTGATCTTTGGTGTGGGTGGACTATTACTGCCCTTTGTCGCAATAAAACTAATCGACCTGTTATTAAATTTCCTAGGTCTGGTCTAGATGGAGAGTACAACGATGATGGATACATTAAAAAAGTCATTTCTCATGTTGATAATATTCATGGTCATAACTGGGTTTATATATCCCTTGTGCATACTGATGGTTGGGCAGTGGGTATTTCCAGCTCGCGCCAATGGAAGCATTCTCCGAGATAGTCATGGGGAACAAGTTGGGTCCAAGTTGATTGGGCAGAAGTTTGAATCAGCCCAATACTTTCAAGGCCGTCCCTCCGCCTGTGGATATGATACGCTACCGTCAGGCGCCACCAATTATGGAGTATCGAATCCGTTATGGAGAGCTCAAGTCAGACAGACGATAGAACAATATCAGACGGTCAACCACTTGTCGAAGAATGAGACTATTCCTGCGGATGCGGTGATGAGTTCAGGCAGTGGATTGGACCCTGATATCAGCTTAAATAATGCCATGCTCCAGAGTCGGAGGATTGCCCAAGAAAGAAAGATTCCTCTTTCAAAGGTACAAGAGATAATACGACAGCAGTCCAAGAAAGATACAGGATTATTTCAATTACCGCTGGTGAATGTTTTAGAATTAAATCTGGAGTTAGACCGTCAGTCCCAGGGAAAACAATATGACTGAATCAGACATAACTCGACCAGATCCCGATCGTTTGTTGGAGAAAATCCGCAGCGAAGAAACGCCCTCCCAGAAAAAGGGTTATCTGAAAATCTTTTTAGGTTACTGTGCGGGAGTTGGGAAAACCTATCGTATGTTGAGTGAAGGGCAAACCCTTCACCGTCAACATCAGAATGTCGTGATAGGAATTGTCGAAACCCATGGCCGGAAGGAAACGATTGCCTTAACAAAAGGGTTAGAGGAGATTCCCCGGACCTCCCAAGACTACAGAGGAATCACCCTCACAGAGTTTGATATTGATAAGGCACTGGAACTGAAACCACAGATTTTGTTATTGGATGAACTGGCACACACAAACAACCCTGGATCTCGTCATCCCAAAAGATACCAGGATGTTGAGGAGTTGCTGGAGCAAGGCATCAGCGTCTATACGACATTGAACATTCAACATATCGAGAGTGTTCAAGACATCGTTCAACAAATCACAGGAATTGGTGTACAAGAGACAGTACCGGATCGAATTTTGGAACGGGCTGATAAAATCGAGTTAGTGGACCTTCCCCCTGAAGAACTCCTGCAACGATTATCAGAAGGCAAAGTTTATGTTCCTGAAAAGGCCCGCACTGCTGTTGAAAAATTCTTCAGGAAGGGAAACCTTCTAGCATTAAGAGAGCTGGCATTACGGTACACTGCCCGCAGGGTAGATGAAGCCATGATGTCGTATATGTATCTACAAGGTATTCGGGGACCCTGGGGAGTTGGGTCAAAATTGTTAGTTTGTGTCAGCCCAAGTCCTTTATCGGAACATCCTATTCGGGTTACTCAGCGATTGGCTGAGGATTTAAAGGCCGAATGGTTTGCGGTATATGTTGAAACGCCCCGTCAGGGAACTCTTCAGGAATCGAGACGGCTACAACTGGATAAGAATTTACAGATGGCTGAGGATTCAGGCGCAAAGATTATACGATTGAACGGATTGAATCCCGCAGATGAAATATTGGAGTTTGCCAGAACCCAGAATATCACTTTGATTATTTCAGGGTTCTCAGGGCAATCCCGCTGGCAGAGACTTTTAAAGGGGTCTTTAGTCAATGAATTAATCGAAAAGAGCAGTCCCATTCAAGTTCTGGTTGTTGGCAGTCAGAAAGCGAAATATCCTTCCGTCAGACCTCTTCGGAAAGCGCTTGATAAGTCAAAAATCCTTCAGGAGATTATGGTGCCTGCTGGCAGTATCGCCATCATGACAGCCTTTTGCTGGCTGGTTCAACCCTGGTTAAATATTACCAATATTGCATTATTGTATTTATTGCCCATTGTATTCAGCAGTTTAGTCCGAGGCCGGCTGGGCGGTATTGTTGCCTCGGTCTTAGCGGTCATGTGTTTTAACTTTTTTTTCATCCATCCAGTATTTACATTTAGTGTCAGTGACTTTCAGTTTTTACCCACCTTTTTAGTGTTGTTTATTGTAGGATTAACAACCAGTTTGTTATCTGATATCATTCAGAAGCAAACCGAGGCGGCTCGAAAGCGGGAACGATTTATTTCCTTGTTGTATGAATTTTCCCGAGATTTGATGCACGCCATCGGGTTAGTGGAATTATTAGATAGAAGCACTGAAGATTTATCGGCACTTTTTAATTGTGAGTCATATATTTTATTACCTGATAGTAATGGTAAACTCACCATTTATTCGCAGTCGGGAGACGAACTGCTGATGGACGAGCGAGAAATAGGAATTGCAGTCTGGTCCATGAGCCACAACAAACCGGCAGGACGAGGGACAGACACTCTCACATCATCCCCATTTCGATTTATCCCCCTGATAGGAGAGAAAGAGACTTTAGGGGTGTTAGCGATTGGCCGGCCTCAGGATAAAACCTTTTTCAGTCTGGAAGAAGAATATCAACTGGAGTCATTCGTTGGACTTATCAGTCTGGCATTAGAACATGCAATAGCCCGAAGAAGGCAAGCCACCTCCAATGTGATATAAGAGGGACTCCAAATCAGATTTATTAATTATGGTTATAGCCTGAAGGAACCGTACTGATAATCGCCTGCTTCAGAATGTCTTCAGCATCGGCAGTAAAGGGTCCCCGTTGACCATAGAACCGGTAAGCCAGGTCCACTTCATAGCCGCCTTGTTCAAAGGCTTCCCGGGTAAAGATGTAACCAATATTGCCATTGGTATATCCAGATACTAAAACGGTCTTACCTGGGAAAAGAGATTTAATATCCAAACCGGTTTGGCAGAAGATTTCCCCCGGTACACCACAGATGACAGCATCGCCCAAGTCCAGTCGGCAGACTTCGGCATCGAGCCACGGGTCAGTTGGTAAGAGTTGAATATCACGAACCCACTCTTCCATTGCTTTTTTGAACAGAAAGCCCCACCCCAGTTCATCATTTACGGTTTGTTCCTCGGGTGCTAAAATACGAATGGGGACTTTAAGTTTTACCGTGGTCATACTCAAATCATCCTCTTCCACAGGTTTAGCTGTTAAAGAGGCCTTGAGGGCTTCCGCACCGACAATCATGCCGATCCGGCGAGCTTCTTCATAGGCGGCTTCCACCGGTTTAAGACCCGTTCGTTGAGGATTAATATCACCGACCGCTCCTGTAAGAAACATCGTCATACATCCCAGATTTTCTTCCAACAAATCGACTGTAAATCCGGGATAGTCTCGAGAGAATTTTCTATTATCACTCCCCAAAACGACAGGATGTGTAGAATAATTTACTATCAAACAAACAGGGTGCCCATCACTGGTATCAAAACGAAGGACAGAGACATCAGGGTCAACGGGTCCATCGGGACTTCGCCGGTTCACCCCTACTCTGACCAATCCCCGACCAATGGAGAGACGGACGGGTATGGATTTGGTCGAAGCATCTACAACCAGCTGGACGAGTTTATCTTTCAAGATGAAAAAGTAGTCAGGATTAATTTTGCCTAATCCAGGCAACTTCATCGTCGCGGGTCCAGAGTGGGTATGAAGACAACTGATCATAACATCGGAGATGCCGGTTTTATCGGAGATTCTTTGACGGATCTCATCGATATCCTGACCTGAGAGCCCAACGATATCGACAGTTATTAAAGCAACCCGAGTCCCACTGAGGGACAGAACCAGAGCCTTTGCCCACAATCCATCCAAAATCCCAATAGAAGGATTGGTTCGGGACAGATAACCGGTCATATCGGTTCCAACAGGTGGTGTGATAACAGTTCGCGCAATGCCTGCCTGCAACATGATAGATTCACCTTATCAATAAAGAGTATAGGCCTGTTTCATTCATTATATATCTGATTTATCCCGCCAACCGCTTAAATAGATGACAGAATAAAAAACATATTCAATGTATTAAGTTCACAACCTCGCAAAGTAAAAATACCACTTTTTCTGAATAAATACCAGAACTAAAATAAAAATAATTTAAATTTATTTCTGAGACGTACCCTCTTCGTATCTGGTTCGTTTCAGGAAACGGAGTGGACACAGGTTGTCAAGGGGTGAAAAATGTCCAAGTCAAAGGGTAAAGAATGTTGGGCCGGAAAAGGTCAAGAGATCTGTCCATAGCGGAACCAAGCGGCACAAGTTCCTTCCTGGGAAACCATACAGGCCCCTACGGGTTTTTCGGGAGTACAGGCTTTTCCAAACAGGGAACACTCCGTGGGAACCTTCGCTCCCCGAAGAACCTCCCCACACAAACACCCCGGAGTTGGGTGGGACTCCGGAAGGGTCAATCCAAATCGTGTGAGTGCATCCCGATGTTTATATGCAGCCCGAAGTTTGAGACCACTTCCAGGAATGATTCCAAATCCCCGCCATTCCGTATCACAGGGTTCCATCATTTGTTCAATAATAACTTGAGCCTTATGATTACCCTCGCGGGTAACAATTCGGGTGTACTGGTTTTCGACTTCAGCCCGGCCGGCAATCAACTGCCGCACCAACAGAATCAGACCCGTCAGAACATCACCGGCTTCAAACCCGGCAATCACACAGGGTTTGTGGTAATCATGGGCCAGGAAACCAAATATCCGGTATCCCGTTATCGCCGCTACATGACCGGGACATAAGAACCCATCTACTCTTAAATCGGGTGCTGTCGCCAGCGCCTCCATTGCCGGCGGCATGACTTTATGTGCCGAGAGAATCGAGAAGTTGGGGATTTGCTGCTGCTCCGCCATTAAGACGGTCGCGGCAACGGCAGGAACCGTTGTTTCAAAACCAATACCCGGGAACACCACCTCACGGTCAGGCTGAGTGCGCGCCAATTCAAGCGCATCCAGTGGGGAATAGACCACATGAACTTCGGCCCCGGCAGCTTTGGCCTGGGCCAGATTTTCCTGACTGCCCGGAACTTTTAACAAGTCGCCAAAGGTCGCAAGAATCACTTTCGGCATTCGTGCCAGAACAATCGTGACATCAATCCAGGAGGTGGGCGTTACACAGACCGGACATCCCGGACCGGAGAGAAGATTTATTTCAGGAGGTAAAAGAGAGCGTATCCCATGCCGATAGACCGACATGGTATGAGTGCCACAAACTTCCATCAAACGAACTTTTCGTCCTTTTAATTGACCGCACAAATCGCGGAGGACGGATACTTGTTCCCGAACCCATTGGGGGTCTCGATAGTCGCCCGTTCCGGTCACTGAATGGACTCCAAGTCTTTGATTGTTTGTTGGGCGGTTTTCTCATCCACTTTTTCGAGGGCAAAGCCTGCATGGACCAGTACATATTCCCCCGGCTGAACATCGTCCAGAAGCATGATGGATACATCTCTGACAATCCCAGTTATTTCAACGGAAGCCATCTGATTTTCTTTCAACTCAATTATTTTTGCGGGGACAGCGAGACACATGATCCGTTTTCTACCTCTCAGGAATCGGGGAAATTATTTTTCCTATTATAACCCTGTTTATAGCTAAAATTTAAGATATGGTAATATGAGTGAGACCAATACAAAATTTTATCTGTTTTGGAGGGTGGCTAATTGCAATGTCAGCAATGTTTATAATTTTCGTAATATTTATGGTTTCTATCGTTTTAGCATCTGCAGCGTTCTGGATATGGATGCTGATAGACTGCCTGACTAATAAGGAACTTGATAGTAATGAAAAACTGGTTTGGGCTCTTATTATTGCTTTTACACAATTTATTGGAGCCATTATCTACTTTTTTGTGGGACGAAAGAAAAAGCGGCTTTCCTAAGCAACGCGATGATAAAACAAAAGACCGCCAGACAAGATTGTCTGACGGTCTTTTTATTTTCCGAGAGTTTAATTAAGTAGTTTCCGTTGTAGCGGGTTCTTCTTCCACCACCGGTTCTACTTATAACCCTGTTTATCACTAAAAATGTGGTAATATGGGTGGAACCAATACAAAATTTTATTCATTTTGGAGGGTAGTTAATGGGGCCAGAAGCAGGAATCGCAACAATGTTTGGAATTTTCTTTATATTTGCGTTTTTTATCGCCTTAGTATCTATAGTTCTCTGGATGTGGATGCTGATAGACTGCCTGACTAATAAAGAACTTGATAGTAATGAAAAACTGGTTTGGACTCTTGTTATTGTTTTTACACATATGATTGGAGCCATTATTTACTTTTTTGTGGGACGAAAGAAAAAGTAGATTCCCTAAGCAAAGCGATGATAAAACAAAAGACCGCCAGACAAGATTGTCTGACGGTCTTTTTATTTTCCGAGAGTTTAATTAAGTAGTTTCCGTTGTAGCGGGTTCTTCTTCCACCACCGGTTCCACTCGTTTAAAGAGCAGCTTATCCCCATCGATGTCGGCGATGATGTTATCCCCATCTTTGAAGGAACCTTTGAGTAACTCTTCAGAGAGAGGGTCTTCAACGAAGCGCTGGAGGGCGCGCCGTAATGGACGCGCACCATTTGCAGGGTCATATCCATATTTCACGATATAGTTTTTGGCATCCATAGTCAGCGTCAGAGTTATCATCCGATCAGCCAACCGGTCCAGGATATCTTTCAGCATAATGTCGATAATCTTGAGGATATGTCCTTCATCCAACTGGTGGAAGACCACTACTTCATCGACACGGTTGAGGAACTCAGGATTGAAGGATTTCTTCAATTCATCCATCACTTTGTCTTTCATAGCCTGATATCCGGCGCGCGGGTCATCAGAGTGGAACCCAAGTCCACCGGCAGTATTAATGAAACGAGTCCCGAGGTTAGAGGTCATAATGACCACGCAGTTCCGGAAGTCCACCGTTCGTCCGTTAGAATCAGTCAAACGACCATCATCCAATAACTGAAGGAGAATATTAAATACTTCAGGATGGGCTTTTTCGATTTCATCAAAGAGAACCACCGAATAAGGGCGCCGACGGACTTTTTCCGTTAACTGACCGCCTTCATCATGTCCAATATAGCCCGGAGGTGCACCGACCAATCGAGAAACGGCATGTTTCTCCATGTATTCGGACATATCAATCCGGACCATTGCATTGTCATCATCAAACATGAAGTGTGCCAAGGCACGCGCCAGTTCCGTTTTACCGACACCGGTTGGTCCGAGGAAAATGAAGGAACCTATCGGGCGTTTAGTATTTTTCAAACCCGCTCGAGCTCTCCGGATAGATTTGGAGATGGCAATAACGGCTTCCTCCTGACCAATGACACGATTTTGCAGAGCGGCTTCCATCTGGAGTAATCGCTCGGATTCTTTTTGTTCGAGTTTAATGGCAGGGACACCCGTCCATTTTGCAACGATGAATGCAATATCTTCCGGCCCAATCTGGTTTAACTTCTGGGTCTTTTCTTTTACTTCTTCCCACGTTTTTACTTCTTCGTCATACTTGGCTTTCATCTTGCGTTCTTGATCGCGGAGACGGGCAGCCTTCTCATAATCCTGTTCACGGATAGCATTTTCTTTATCCGTCTGGATTTGCTCAACCTGCTGTTTCATGGCCTTGAAATCTGGGGGCCGACTCTGTGACTTCAACCGGGCTCTGGCACCCGCTTCATCCAACAGGTCAATCGCCTTATCCGGCAAGAAACGACCGGTGATATAACGGTCCGACAACTTCACGGCAGAGGCCAGGGCATCTTCCGTATAAGTTACACCGTGGAACAACTCATATTTTTCGCGGAGACCTTTAAGAATTTGGAAAGCATCTTCCGGAGTGGGCGGGTCAACATTCACCGTTTGGAATCTGCGTTCAAGAGCACCATCCCGCTCAATAAATTTGCGGTATTCTTCAAGGGTGGTCGCACCAATGCACTGTAATTCACCACGCGCCAAGGCAGGCTTGAGCATATTGGAAGCGTCGATGGCCCCTTCAGCGGCACCGGCACCAATGAGGGTATGTAATTCATCAATAAAAAGGATAATATCGTCAGTCCGCTTGATTTCGGTCATGATCGCTTTCAAGCGTTCTTCAAATTGACCCCGGTATTTGGTACCTGCCACCACAGCGGCTAAATCAAGGGTCAACAACCGTTTATTTGCGAGAATATCGGGGGCATGATTCGCCACAATTTTCTGGGCGATACCTTCAACGATAGCGGTTTTTCCGACACCCGGTTCACCTAACAGGACCGGATTGTTTTTGGTACGGCGGCAGAGAATCTGCAGTACCCGTTCAATCTCATCTTCACGGCCAATCACAGGGTCGAGTTTGCCTTCACGAGCCATTTCCGTAAGGTCACGACCGAAGGTATCAAGGGCGGGTGTTTTCGAACGCTTTTTGGAGGGTGCGGCAGTCTGGGGAGCATCACCACCAAGGACTTTTTGAACAACAGCCCGAGTGGAGTCTATATTTACGCCGAAATGGTCTAATACCTGGGACGCCAAACCTTCACCTTCCCGGATAAGTCCGAGAAGCAGATGTTCCGTACCCACATAATTCATATTCATGCCACGGGCTTCTTCCCGGGCCAGTTCAATAGACCGATGAGCTTTGGGAGTGTAACCGATATTTCCAAGAACGGGAAGACCGGCAGGACCTTTAATCCGTTTTTCCATCTCCATAGCCAATAACTCTAAATCCACATTCATTTGACGAAGGACATCACACCCCAACCCATTGCCTTCACGGATAAGGGCCAGAAGAATGTGTTCGGTACCGATATATTCATGCCCCAACCGGGCCGCTTCTTCTTTCGATATGGTGGTGATAATTTTTTTAACGCGCTCAGTGAATTCGAGGTTCACGATGTCCTCCTTACAGCCTCTATCGGTTCATTCCAGTGGTCTGAGATATTCTCAGAAAACTGTCCCTGCCCGAGGTACTGCTGTCTATCTATATACTATTAGTTTATGCCTTTTTATATAATTTGTAACGTTGATAACAGGTCGATTTGTTCCAATAAGTCTATAAACCGTAGTGTGCCAACTGGTTCCGAATACATTCGGCTCGAAGGATGTCCTGAGCCCCTTCATCCAGTTCCTGTCCAGCCAGTATCTGAAGATGTGCAGGCTGAATAATCAGTCCCAGCTCATCTACTTTTGGATAAGACAGATTTACCAGGCCATATCCTACACCCAATCTTAGATAGGATAACTGTTGCAAGGCATCAGGAGTTGACATCATTCGCGCACGAGTGAGGATGCCACATGCCCGGAAGACAGCATCTTCCGCCTTTGCCCGTGCCTGGTGGAACAATTCTTTACGGCTGGCCATTTCCCGGCCGGCCACCTGTTTTACATAACCATCCACATGGCGGATCAATTCTTCTTCGGTTTGCCCCAAAGTCACCTGATTGGATATCTGGTAAATATCACCAAAGGCCTCACTTCCCTCACCAAAAAAGCCGCGAACAGCCAATCCCGCTGTTTGGAGCATCTTGATTATGCCCGCCAATCCGCCAGTCATAACCAAGCCCGGAAGATGCATCATGACTGAGGCTCTCAAACCCGTCCCTGTATTGGAGGGACAAGTAGTCAGATAACCATATTCTGCAGAGAAGGAAAAGTTCAAAAAAGCCTCTAATTCGGTATTAACCCGTTGAATCCTGTTCCATGCCACAGCCAGAGACAAACCCGGTTCAATTACCTGTACCCTGAGGTGGTCCTCTTCATTAATCATGACCGAACCTTCTTCGCCCGGGGGAATGAAAACAGACCGGGACTGACCACTTCGGGTCATTTCATGGCTGATTAAGTGACGTTCTTTCAATAGGTTTCGTTCACGAGGGGAAAACTCTTCCATCCGGAGGAAAATAGCTCCATGGTAACTATCTGCCTGTAAGATAGCTTGATGGATCTCAAGTCCAATGGAGTCGAGTTCATCGGGATTAGCCCAATGGGGGAATTTATGACCTGCCAGATTCCTGGCAAGTCGGATTCTGCTGGAAATAACGGTATGACTAAAAGGGCCTTCGGATGCTATCCAAGGGCAAGGCCGGCGAGCCAGGTTTCGGAGATAAGTTTCTGGGGATGGGATATCTGGTATCATGTGGCATTATTTCGATAAAACACCTGTTCTACAGGGATGTTTTACCGGATTCCCCCCAGTTTTTTGATTTGGTCACGAAGTTCCGCCGCTTTTTCGTAATTTTCCAATTTAACCGCCGCTGCCAATTCAGCATCCAGTTCGCGGATACGCTTTTCCCGTTCAACAATATCAGTGGGGACATTGGGAGTTTTGCCGACATGGTGATTATTCCCATGGATTTTCCGTAATATAGAACGAATGCCCTCGCGCCCGTTTTTGAAAGCGTTATAACATTCCGGACAACCCAGTTTTGCTGTTTTATAGAATTGGGTCATCTTCATCCCGCAGGAAGGACAGATCATCCCTTCCTTAATTGAGCCAATGGGGGTTCCGGTATCGGCTACTTTTGCAGCGACTTCCTTGAAGATTTCTTCCACAATCTCCAAATCACTCATATTGGGTTTCAAGTTAGTCTGAGCTTCGGCGCATTTCTGACAATAATGTATTTCATAGACCTGCCCACCCTCAATGCGGGTAATGTGCAGGCTTGCGGGTACTTGTTTACAGATGTCACAGTAAACCATAAAAGACTCCCGGTCCGGCCCCTTAAAAGAAACCGGACCTGGTGAGATTAAATACTGTTCCTTATTCTATTCTATCCCGACCGGAACACCCCGGTCTATGACAGAAATCCCGTGACTATTTTTTGTAAACTGGAGTCCCTGTCTTTTGGGTCAGCTTCTTAAATTCAGCAATCAGCTTAATGGTCTTGGGGCCTGGTTTACCGTTTCCAATTTGGCGGGCATCCACACCCACGACCGGGATGATTTCAGCAGCGGTCCCAGTCAGGAAACATTCCTCAGCATTAAACACATCAAACCGTGTCAAATTGGTTTCAGCTGTCTTGATTTTCAGCTTACCGGCAACTTCCAACACGGCCTGTTTGGTTATACCATCGAGAGCACCCGCGGAGGCTGGTGGAGTGATCAAGACACCATTACGAATGATGAATAGATTATCACCGGTACATTCAGCCACATATCCCTGCTGATTCATCATCAGAGCTTCTTCACAGCCGGCATTTTTTGCCTCAATTTTAGCCAGAATATTATTAAGGTAATTGAGGGACTTAATGTTGGGGTTGATAGCTTCCGGAGTGTTTCTTCGGGTAGGCACGGTACAGATACTCAGGCCATTGCGATAAAGTTCTTCCGGATACAAAGCAATTTTGTCAGCGATACATAACACGGTCGGTTTGGAACATTTCCAAGGTGCCAAGCCTAAATCGCCAGGGCCGCGGGACACCACCAACCGGATATAACAATCTTTAAATTTATTGACACGGACCGTCTCCACCACCACTTGTTCCATCTCTTTCATGGAAAGGGGAATAGTTAATAGGATGGCACGCGCCGAATCATAAAACCGTTTCAGATGCTGTTCCAGTCGGAAAACACGACCGTTGTAGGCCCGAATCCCTTCAAAACAACCATCTCCATATAAAAATCCGTGGTCAAAGACAGAGACCATGGCCTGAGATTTGGGTACAAATTTACCATCCAGATAAATAAGAATTTCAGGGCTTGCGGCCGCTTTCACTGTTTTTGTTTGACTCGCCATGGTTTTACGCTCTCTTTCCAGGGAATTTTCCCTACTATAGATACAGGTATAGATAATAAATAATTGCCTGTTGAATCTTATATTTTAACGCTTTTTCAGAGATTTTGGAAATCTCAGAGATATTATATTAATTGTAATGGTCTGATACAGAGTCAGATGGTCGTATCACCCAGACCGGCAGTGATGGTTTTCAGCGCCTCATCCACACCGTAACGGTCGAGCAAATCACCAAACCGTTCTTTAGGATTGCCTTCGGTACGATAGAAATTCAGCGCATTTTCGATCAGGCCGAAAGCCTGCTCCTCACTAAACATACCCGGGACACGAGTTCCCAGCCGATAAGCTTTCCCCCATCGGCCTCCCAGAAATATCCGGAATCCTTTTTTCTTTTCCTGAAACATTCCAAAACTACACCGGGAGATACACAGACCACACTGGATACATAAATCCTCATTCAATTGGGGAATCTGGCCTTCCTGATAAGTAATGGCACCGGTAGGGCATATCTTCACAGCCTGACAGGTTTTGCAATTTTTACAATTTTCTTCCACAACTTTTGGATGGATGGCTCCAATCAATCCCACATCATTCAAACTGGGCTTGATACAGTTATTCGGACATCCACCTACACCAATTTTGAATTTATGGGGAAGAGGTGTTGTGTGCCATCCCTCATAAAAATGATCATGAATTTTCTTGCAGACAGCCTGAGTGTCCACCAGTCCAAACACACAGACCGTCCCTTTACAAGAGGTAACCGGCCGAACCAACGCACCCGTTCCGCCATAAAGAAGTCCAGCCTTATCCAGAGCCTCTTTTACTTCAGGGACTCTTTCCACAGGTATCCATGGAATCTCAACCGTCATCCGGGAAGTGTAATTCACATATCCCTTCGCAAACGACTGGGCAATCTGAGAAATGGCTATCAGCTCCTCAGCTGTATTGACTCCATTTTTTGTCACAATCCGACAGCTGCAATATCCTTCTTGACGCTGGGGCAGGAATCCTGCGGCTTTGAGAGCCGTTTTTTCCTGAAGGGTAAGTTTCGTTGGCATAATAAATGACTTCTTTTATTCTGAGGTGTTATTTTAATATTATACGCCTGCTTCACACCTGATGGTTTACCAACCCTTCATAAAAACACAGAGGGACCGGGAGGAACCCTCTGTGTCGCCGGGACATATAGGATTAAATTTTTTATTTAATCTCCATCCCAGCTTGTTGCACGCCCTTTTTTATTTCATTACCGACGGATAATCACCAACATAAAGATATCCATTAATCCCTCGGGCAATCAGTCTGAAAGAATTCATCTTCGGATCCCAACACAGTTTTTGCTCTCTGAGGTTCAGTTTCCTCGGAACGATTCGGCGGAACAGTAGAACAGGTTTATCGGGACGGCTGATATCCGCTACATAATAATTTGTTGTATTCCAGAAGATCAGCCGGTTTCCTTTTTGGACATAATTGAATTCATAAAACTCATTAAGAGATAACTTGTCCCGAAATGACAGGGGGATTGTCCCAAGTACCTTTATATTTCGAACATCCTTAATGTCCATCACTGTCAGTAAATTGCCCGGAGTGGCGATATACATCCGATCGGATGTATCCAGATAGTAACTCCCCACTGTATAAGAGAATCTATTCACAATACGTTCCTTACTGGATTGCTTGGCAAAGGTATCAATAATTTCTGTTTTGTTTTCTGAAGAATCAGATATTTGGAAAAGATATCTATTTTGAATCAAAGGAATTGTGTTAAACCGTTTTGTTGTATCAAAGATGTAATGTTCTTTTATGCTCAAATCATCTTTTCCCAAAACATAAACATCTTTGGCAAAATGAGAGGTAATAATTGAAACACTTGGGTCCGCAGAACCAAATCCATATGCCATACCAAAACCAGGCATCGGCTTGTGGGTTGCACCTTTTTTATAGTTAGGATTCTTTCGATAAGTACTACAGAAATATCGGATGTAATAATTATCCTTATCCGCCATAAGCCACGCATAAACCAGATCTTTGACTGGAGGCAATTTAACTTCTTTGAGAACCTTTGGGGCCAGGGTGACTTTACTACGATATTGTGCTGAGGTTGGTGAGGACCAGTATTGATTAGGATTGGCAACGACACGGATTGTCGTCCAATCATAAGTATCGAGACTTAACTGGTAAACATAGACTCCTGAGGATGCCGTCTCCAGTGTAATAAACGAATCTTCCCTATATATGAATGAACTATTTAAATTTACCGCATTATATCTATCCGGCTTACTTTTCACACTAACTTCAAAACTTGTCTCGGTTTTATCAGGTTCTAATTTTCTTATCCATAGAGTTTGCGGACCCGTTTGATGAAATAGTTTGTCTCCACGAATTTCAACTTCAGACAATGTGTAGTTAATCATATCCTTTGTATAGCAGTTTACTTCTGGCCGAGGCCCAATAACGACAAGGGGTGTAAATAGTAATAAGCAAAATCCTGTCCCGATAAGTACTACAAAACTTGATTTCCATACACATCTCTTGCGAAGTTTCCACAGGAATAAAAACCCGACCATTCCGATGGCTAAAAAGGTTATTCCCA
>CAZXWN010000008.1:43893-109180 GCA_964644695.1 uncultured bacterium | reverse complement strand
CGGGATGAACTGCGTCCTGAGACTCCACCGCATCCCAGGATATGATCACAATAAAGTCTTCTGTTAACGCTTTCTGATTTTGTTAGTTGCGAAAAGGTGCCTGATTTTATCGGGCATCTTTTTTTATTGCGAATCAGTAAATCCCAACACAATAGAATTTTGATAACACTTAAAATATTGACATTTAGATTATTAAGAACATAAAATACACAAGTGACTATATTCTAAAAAGGAGTATTAGTGCCGATGTCAAAGTTAAATATTAAGGGTTTGTTAGTAAGTCTATTCTCATTACTCACAGTACTGTCTTTTAGTTCTTCAACCTTGGATTATTCTACATTTATAGGAGGAGGCAGCAGTGATGTGCCGTATTCCTTTACCTGTGATTCGGCGGGCAATGTTTATGTCGTTGGTTATACAAACTCAACGGATTATCCAACATTAGGGGGATACACTGCCAGTAATGCCGGCAGCTATGATATTTTTGTTACCAAGCTGAATCCAACGGGGACCGGTTTGGTTTACTCCACCTATATTGGTGGAAGTGGGACAGAGCGGGCAGAAGGTGTTGCAATTGATGCAACAGGAAATGCCTATATTACTGGATACACAGATTCAACTAATTTCCCAACGACTTTAGGGGCTATCAGTACTGCGAATAAAGGAGCCAGTGATGCCTTCGTTGTTAAATTAAATGCTTCCGGGAATGCCCTGGTATATTCAACATATATCGGAGGCACTGGAAATGATTATGCCAGAGATATCACAGTTGATGCCGCAGGGAATGCGTACATAATTGGCAATACAGCCTCCACAAATTTCCCTACTACAGTAGGAGTTGTTTCCACAGCCTTATCGGGTACAGATGATTCCTTTGTCACTAAAATCAATGCAACTGGAACGGCTATAAGTTATTCCACTTACCTGGGGGGCAGCAATTCTGACTATGCTCGAAAAGTTCGAGTGGATACTACGGGAAATGCCTATATAGCCGGATACACAAGTTCTGGTAATTTCCCAACGACTTTTGGGGCTTATACAACAGCTATGAGCGGAAGCTCAGATGGATTTATTACCAAGCTGAATACTACAGGAGCTTTGGTTTATTCCACCTATCTGGGAGGAACCGGCGATGAGTATTTGAGGGGTTTATATCTTGCCTCTGACAATAGTGTCTATGTAACAGGTCAAACCGCTTCTTCTAATTTCCCCTGTACAGTAAATGCTTATAACTCTTCTTTATCCGGATCGTCGGATGCTTTTGTGACCCGGCTGAATCCATCCGGAAATGCTCTGGTATTTTCGACACTTTTGAGGGGTACAAGTGACGATAATGGACAAGGTGTAGCTGTTGATACGGCGGGTAATATCTATCTCAGCGGTGTTACCTACTCTACAGATTTTCCAACCACTCCCGGGACTTTTGATTTTAGCCCTAATGGAAACTCCGATACCTATGTCGTGAAAATGAATCCCACAGCGACAGATTTGATTTTCTCAACCTATCTTGGAGGGAGTGGTGTTGATGCTGTAAAAGGGATCTCCTTGGATGCTGCCGGAAATGCTTATGTTGCCGGGCAGACTGCTTCATCAGACTTCCCCAAGACGACAGGTGCTTATTCAGGTTCTAATGATATCTTCGTGACTAGAATTGGAGAATCTTCTCTGGTCCCTGTTGAGTTAGGTTCATTTGAAGTTATCGAGTAAATTTGCAGTTAAGTAAACTGTCTTATCAAAGGATGCCTGATTGACTCAGGCATCCTTTTTTATTGACTAAGGTGTGAGGGTCTTGGCGTAATCATGGAGGCCGGAATGGATATGAAGGACACGGCTTCCCGACAGGCGGGCGAGGTCTCGGCACAGGGTGTGAGACAATCCTGTCTCTGCTAAACTGTCCACTAATCCCGGGATAGTGTCTCCGGTGGATTCTCGAATAAACTCAGGCACGATGGTACAACCTCGTTCCCGTAACCGTTGTATGCCTCGGCGGAGATGGACTCCCAGAGGTAATATGATGTCATCCAGCAGAGGGTCCTGCCATAAATCTTTGCGATAGACAGACTGGACCTTGAAGGGCCCGAAGAATAACCATCCGCCAATCCCTTTGATATGTCCCGCATAGGTCAGTTCCTGGGCCGTGTTTAAGACGACATCCTGGAAATCACGAAGTCCGGCCGCATCGGAGACATAACCATCTGGAGGCGGACAATGAGTGAATAATATTCGATATTCTTCTAGAGCCTCGGATAAGGCGGACAAACCATTCTTTCCATAAAAACCGGAGGCCGTTCCTAATACATGGGGGTCTCCCTCGGCCAGGTATTCCAGCGCGGCGGCAAAAAAGTCCGGGTCATTCAATGCGTGTTTGGACCATACCAGTGAACAGGCGACAGCCACCATGAAGGGCGGATATTTATCTCCCCATACAGTGTAAAAGGGGGAAAATCGGGTGTAGAGATTTTCATTGATAGATAATCCCTGGCTGGCTAGTTCGCTGGCCAGCGTTACATCAATTGGATCAACGGAATGGATGTCCATAAAGCCTCTCTATTTTTATCAATGGATATAGTCCAATCACACTTAGTTTAACCCATCTGTCAAGTATTCATAGTCAAGATTGCACACAGAGTCCTGTCTGGTTGTTTTATCCACCAGGAGTTGTGTTTTATCCCGGAGACGGCGGACAAGGATTCCTCAGTAATGATCCGGTGAATGAGTAATCAGATTCAATTGTCAAAAAACATTCTGGCCTTTTGCCAGTAGTGAACACTATCCTCACATAGAACTCACGAGGGAGGTGTCCACCGGTCCGGCCCATGGACGGCACCCCTGAAATCACGGATAAAACTTTCAAACACCGGTTTCTTATTTCCCCCTGTAGCGTGATTTTCAGAGGCTATAGCTGAAAGTTTGACAATGCTGATTACTTCATCATATACTACGCACTTGATAACTCAGGGCAATTATTAAAAACGGGAGAGATTATGGGATCAAATGACAGCGATAATAAAAAACTCATTATCAGCGTTGAATCACGGAAGGGCGGGGTGGGTAAAACGACGGCAGCACTGTGTTTGGCAAAACTGCTTCTTGAAAAAGGGTATGCCGTCCTCTTTCTGGATCTTGATATCACGGGAACAGATGCTACAGACATTGGAGAGTCTTTTTATTGGAAAGATATACTGCATCCTGTTACCGTTGGTAAGAAAACTGAACCTGCCAATCTGATTGAGTTGTTTCACAATGACTTTATGTCTGGAAAGCTCCCCCAGGAGATTAAATATAAGATTGATCAGATAAATTTATTAGGTTCACATATATACAACAATAAACAAGATGATGACAGTATAACCTGTATTGAGAAGCCTGGGGTACTGTTTGATGCACTCCATGGTTATTGGTTGTTAGAATTCATTGAGTCAGTTATTGAACAATTTGAATCCTTTGTTAACTCAGAAAATAATGAACAGAAAGTAGCTGTCATTCTTGATAACTCGCCGGGATATATGGGACTGTCACCCATAATACATGAATGGTTGACAGACAATGGACCGGTCCTCAACAAGTTTTTGATGGTATCTTCTTTGGATAGACAAGACCTGAGAGCCTGTGAAATCTCCGTAAATAAACTGCACAAGTTATTAGAGGACAAAAGCGATGCAGGAGACTTGTTTTACAAATTGAGCGAAGGATTGGAGACGGACTTTAGTATTGAAGAAAAACACCAAAAATTTCTAATGAAACTGGCTACTTTCAATAAAGACAATTCCTTAGTTAAATCTTATGCAAATCAAAAGAATGCTGACCCCAAAGAGGTTGATAAAGAAAAAAATAATCAAGAAAATAAAAAGCAGGAAAAACCTTTCCAAGAATATCGCAACAATCCCGGATTTTATATTGCAACCGTAATCAATAAGGTACCAGAAGATAATGAGGAAAACTTATATCCGTATGAATTTAAAAAAATCATACCTATAAATGCTTTTCAATCTTCATTAGCTGGTGGGGATAACAATTTTATAAATGAAAAAAGGATGATTTCATATATTTCCGGTATTAAAAGGCAGTTTCATATCAGTGAAAATGATTATTCAAATTCGGCAAAAGAAAGTTATGAGACCTTACTTGCGTTGTGTTTAGAGTGGGAACCAAAATTATCCAAAATGGAGAAAGAATATTCGGACTTACTAAAAGCCTCTCCTATCCATTTCAGTAAAAAGAGACTTGAAGAACTCATTGCCGAATATAACGATTTATTAGGAAAGGCACTAGAAATAGTTTTCCAACAGGATAACGATCAGTATAGGGGTACTTATTCACATATAAGTGAAAATTGGCTTTTAAGTAGTAATTTATCTTTAGGTAAAATGGATGATTTAGAACCTTCTACAGTATATGCCATAAAAGAATTTGGGAATAAGCCTTTTAATGCTAAAAATGTGTTTTTGAATCGGCTTGAAAATTCTATGAGCATAATATCTTTACATAATTCAACCTATGAGTGGTTTTTCAAAAGTATCCTAGTATCTGAGTTGGAGACGCTAGCAGAAGTTTCTTCATTCAGTGATTTGCTTAAAGAAATAATGGGGCAATATGGAAACGTCTTCTCATCAATGATGAAGAAAATTTTCCCCCAGCCGTCAACAAAAGATTGGCTTCCAGTAGGAGTGTATTCCATGAAGGTTTCTAAAACTCAGGCTCAAATACTAGCCTATCCTAAGGATATGGAGTTTATTCTTGATTTTCTGAGGTTAATAGTTA
This sequence comes from uncultured bacterium, assembly GCA_964644695.1. GTDB lineage: Bacteria > UBP4 > UBA4092 > UBA4092 > UBA4092 > CAZXWN01. Next base: position 104,419 of record CAZXWN010000008.1, on the reverse strand, counting down.
GAAATCCCAAAGACTGCAAAAAATATCGTGATATTGGTTATCAAGTTATTATTGAAAGAACTCTTAGTCACGAAAAGTTTAAGAAAATGGTGACCTATGAAAACTTTGAGTCAGTTTTATCCGGTGTTGTTAATCTGTGGGAAATAAACAAATGAGTAGTCTTTCTTTTTCTTTGGAAGGATACAAAAAGGATTGTCTTCTATTACCTCCTGAGGTTCTATGTCCATATTTTAATATTGACCCCATTCTCTACCATCAGTTAGAAAAAAAGAATAAGGAGAGGAAAGCTCGTGGAGATTTGAATATTGCTTTTCAGGAGCTTAAGAAAAGAACCGGGCCTGATCGTTTTAGGAACACATATCCTATACAAACGAGAACTTTGGATTATTCAGTCCAAGCCTTCCCTGCCTATCGTTTTATACTTCCAGAAGTCATGAGTGAGGACTGGTTAGCTATTGTGGATTGGGGAAAATTCCAAAGGGATCATGTATTACATCAACCTCTTTGTGGATATGTTTTATTGAAATTATTAAAAATGCCTATTAACGGCGAGACATTTTTAGACCGGATCGTTAAATTTATAACAGAGGATGAGAAGCTTCAATATATCCGAGATTCATTAAAGAACATGGGAATGAAGGAAAACCATGTTTTATTGAAAAATGATGAATTAGCAAAGCAATTATGGAAGGTGATATTTGAAGAAGCCGCCTATATTGCTGCAGTTTTCCATGACCTGGGATATCCCTGGCAGTATGCTGAGCGAATGAGAGGAAACCTTGACGGGATCAATACTCCCTTATTAGATGATTTTCAAAATACATCTCAAATAGTGAAGACTTTCGGAAACCGCCTTCTTTTCTATCCCTTCAATGGGTATAAAAAACCTAATATAGCCTGTCCTTCCACCTGGGAAAAGAGGCTCCGGGAGTTAACGGAAAAATCCTTACAAAATACTCATGGATTCGTGGGAGCGCTGGGATTCCTCCATTTAAATGATTGCATCAGAAAATATCCCAGTGAACAGGAATCATCTATTCATCTATTATGTGTTGAATGGATAGCAACTGCCATTATGATGCACAATATGAAGGATATTTATTGGGGAAATAAACCTAATGGTATTCCGGAGAATCCCTTTTTACGGCTTAGTTTCGATAAGGACCCTCTTTCTTCCATCATAACCTTAGTCGATATCCTTCAAGATTTTGAACGCCCTTCAGTTTCGTATGGTGTCCGCGGAAAAACAGTAACAATGGAATACAAATCTGCATGTACAAAAACTGAGATAACAATAGATGATAATCGGCTGATTATTGAATATTTTATGAAAACTCCTGAAGATTTAGTCATAAAAAGAATGAGCTTACCAAAAGAGCAGTTTGAGTATTTTGACCCTCGTTATGGGTATCTGGATTTAAGCAGTATCGGGATTCATTCTGTAGAGATGCGCGCCTCGATGGCTGCCGAAGAACTTGAAAATAATGTGACCGTAAATCTTCAATCTAAACGGACCTTTCACGGAGTAATTCTGAGCGGCTCCGTGGATGGTACGTTTGGAATGATGTCGAAAGACGGGGATGAGTATCCCTCTCCTTTTTCTTTATTCTCTTTTTAAGTATCATAGTAGTGTGTATTTTATGGTTCATTTTATTTAGGGAATGAGGAGTAATTCATGAAAAAAGCGTTCGGGATATTATTATTATCGGGATTGGTTCTGACCTCGGGGGCATGGTCTTCCAAGCCTCTTGTCCAGCTCCCCCAATCCAGTAAAGAGAAAGTTGTCTGGCTGGATGAATTGGATTTGACTCATTACCGCCAGGGATGGACAGTCCCCAACAAGAAAGTTTCTTCCAATGGTTTTCCCATTACACTGGGGGGTCGTACCTATGACCGGGGAGTAGGGTCTCATTCCTATGCCATCTTCCGGGTCAAACTTGATAAGGGATGTGACCGGTTCGAATCCTGGGTGGGAGTGGATGATGAGATCCAGGGATATGGGTCGGTTAACTTTGAGATTTGGGCCGATGGAAAAAAAGTGGCCCATAGTCCGGTTCTTGATTCCAATTCGGAACCTTATTTGATGAAAGCCAATTTATCCGGTGTTCAGGAAATATTCTTGATTATCGAAGATGGCGGAGACGGTCAACATTATGACCATGCCGATTGGGCAGATGCCAGATTCATTTTGAAATCCGCCACTTCTCCCAAACCCATGGGACTTCCTGTCGAAACCCTCCCCGTTCCGAATATTCACCGAAAAACTCCGGTAACTCCTGAGATTCATGGCGCCTCTGTAACCGGTGCCACTCCCGGCCGCGACTTTCTTTATCGTATCCCGGTCACGGGTAAAAACCCGATGAAATACTCAATCAAATCTCTTCCTGCGGGATTATCTCTCAACCCCGCCACCGGTATTGTGACAGGGAAACTCCAGTCCGCCGGAACGACCCGGATGGAGATTCTGGTTGAGAACGCTTTTGGGAAAGACCGGAAATCCTTAACCGTTATCAGTGCTCCTGACTCCTTAGCGCTCACTCCACCGCTGGGATGGAATTCCTGGAATGCCTGGGGAATGAGTGTTAATGATGGCAAGATACGTGCGGCGGCAGAGGGTATGGTCAAAACCGGACTGGCTGATTATGGATACCAGTACATTAACATTGATGATGGTTGGGAAGGTGACAGGACCCCCGAAGGTGAAATCACGACTAATAAGAATTTCCCCGATATGAAATCTCTGGGGGATTATATTCATTCCAAAGGTTTGAAACTGGGGATATACTCCTCCCCCGGTCCCCGAACCTGTGGGGATATGTTGGGCAGTTATGGCCATGAGTACCAGGACGCCAGCACCTACGCCCGTTGGGGTGTGGATTATCTGAAACATGACTGGTGTTCCTATCGGGAGATTGCCCCTGATCCGACTCTGGAAGATATGAAGAAACCCTATCGGCTGATGCACAACGCCCTTGAATCTACTAACCGGGATATTATGTTCAGCCTCTGTCAGTATGGAATGGGCAGTGTCTGGAAATGGGGTCCTGAAGTGGGTGGTAATTTGTGGCGGACAACGGATGATATTGAAGACAGTTGGGCCAATGTTCGGAAGATTGCCCTCCAACAAACGGCATTATTCCCTTACGCCGGCCCGGGACACTGGAACGATCCTGATATGTTAGTGGTAGGAACTCTGGGCTGGGGTCCCTCACTTCATCCTTCACGCCTGACCCCTCATGAACAAATCACTCATATCACCCTCTGGACTATTCTGGCGTCTCCGATGCTTCTGGGGTGTGATTTATCTCAGATGGATGATTTCACTCTGGACCTTCTCTCCCATGAGGAAGTTCTGTCCATCCATCAGGATTATCCCGGTCAACAGGGAAGACTCATCAAGACCGATGGGAACATTCAAATCTGGGTCAAGCCTTTATCCAGTGGCCAGCTGGCGGTCGGACTCGTTAATATGGGACATTTCACCCAAACCGCCTCCGTTTCCTGGAAAGATTTGGGAGTATCCGGTCCACAATCTGTCCGTAATATCTGGGAACGAAAGAACATAGGGACTTTTTCAACCTCGTACCAGGTCCCGGTGGCCTCTCATGGCACGGTTTTCCTGTTGATTTCTCCGACACGAGTTAAGGTAAGATAATACTTTTAGTGTTTATTTAATATTTAAGGATCGAAAGGGTTTTGTACCAATGGGACATGAATCTGTGCCCCTGGAAGGTGATATCCTCTGGCTTGACCAGATGGATATGACTGAGGTTTACCAGGGATGGGGAAGACCCCATATCAACGCAACAATTGAGAACCATCCACTCACCCTCTCCGGCAAGGTCTATTCCCGTGGTGTGGGAACCCATGCCTTCAGCCGAATTGATATTGACCTGAAAAAGTCTGTTCTCCGGTTTGAGGCGATCGTGGGTCTGGATGACGAAACAGGAGACTTGGGTTCTGTTACCTTTGAAGTCTGGGTCAACCGGAAGAAGAAACTGGAAACACCCGTCTTAAATTCCAAGAATCGGTGTTGTCCCATCTCCGTTAATCTTCAGGGTGCTTCTTTATTGACCCTGTTGGTCACGGATGCGCAGGATGGTGCTGAGTTTGATCATGCGGACTGGGTGGAAGCCCGATTCATTCTGGACCCGGAGGGTGAAGGTAAACCGGAAATCATTCCGATTGCTCTTGACCCTGTCCCCAAGATACATCGAAAATGGACCGCTTCTCCCATATTCCATTTCCCTCCAGTCATCGGTGGAACCCCGGGGAGAGATTTTCTGTATCGGCTTCCGGTTTCCGGTAAACGCCCCATGAAGTTTTCCTGTGACAATCTCCCGGAAGGTCTTCTTCTGAATGAAGACACCGGCATTATTTCCGGGAAACTGGAAAAGGCCGGAGACTACCAGGTCTGGTTCACCGCCACTAATGAAGTGGGTTCGGCTTATTCCAGCGTTAAACTTATGGTCGGTGATAGATGTCTTGCCCTCACTCCCCCGATGGGATGGAATTCCTGGAATGTCTGGGGCCATTCTGTCAAAGAACAGCACATCCGGGATGCTGCTGAGGGAATGATTGAGTCTGGATTAGCCGATTTCGGTTATCAATATATTAATATCGACGATAGTTGGGCGGGTTGCCGTAACACCGATGGTACTATCCGTCCGAATGAAAAATTTACCGACATGAAAGCTCTGGGAGACTATATCCACTCCCACGGCTTACGATATGGGATTTATTCTTCTCCCGGCCCCCTCACTTGTGGCAATCGGGAAGGGAGTTATGACCATGAACATCAGGACGCTCAAACCTATGCCGACTGGGGTGTGGATTTCCTGAAATATGACTGGTGCTCTTACCAATCCCTCGTGAAAAATAATACCCTTGATGAATACAAGAAACCGTATCAGTTGATGCGGGAAGCTCTGGATAAGACGAATCGGGATATCCTCTATGCCTCCTGTCAGTATGGACAGGGTAACATCTGGACTTGGGCGAAAGAAGTCAATACCCAGATGTGGCGTACAGGCGGAGATATTGATGACAACTGGCCTACCTTATTACAGATTGTTCAGAAACAGGTCGGGTTGGAGAAGTATGCCGGTCCGGGGGCATGGAATGATCCGGATATGATGGTCCTGGGTCGGATCGGATGGGGGAGTGATATGCGGCAAACCAAACTCAATCCCCATGAACAGATGGTCCACATGACCTTCTGGGCTATTTTGGCGGCGCCCCTTATCCTGGGTTGTGATTTAAAGGCGATGGATCCATTCACTTTTGATTTACTGACCCATGAGGAAATCCTCGCCGTCCATCAAGATTATCCGGGCCGTCAGGGATGGCAGTTACGGGCTACCGAGAAAGAACAAGTCTGGGTCAGGCCTCTCTCGGATGGGAGTTTTGCCGTTGGCTTGTTTAATATGGATATCTTTATGAGAAACATCACGATTACCTGGAAAGACCTGGGGTTAAGCGGCGCATTGAATGTCTGGAATCTTTGGGAGCGGCGGGATTTGGGAACACATCTGGACCAAATCCAAATCACAGTTCCCACGCACGGTGTGGTATTCCTGAAAATTCAAACCCATTAATGAATAAATAATACCCCCGGCAGGACTCAGAGCCTGTCGGGGTTTTCTTTTGTCTGAAATCCAACCGGGGATTGTGATATATTTTCAGAACTTACTTTGCTATTTGAAGTTTCAACAAATCGTATGAGGGATTATAGAATGCGTAAATTGTTTTCATCTTTAATGGGAGTCCTGTGTATAAGTCTGGCACTGCAGGCCTCTGTCAGTGCTTATTCCTGGAAGGATACTTTCGGGACCAGTATTAATGCAGCCCAGTTCCCGGCCCTGGACCGGGGATGCCAGGTTTGGGTTTGCGGGTACGACGCAAACAACCTCCGAGTGTTTCACCCGTTGACCGGAGCAGAAGCTCCCTTTTCTCCGATCTCCACCGGAAAAGATAATTATGGTGTGGTGACGGCATTGGCTCAACCTTCGGGTACGGCTGTGGATTTCAATTCCGGTATTGTTTATGTCAGTAGTGATAAAGTGGGTGGACCGACAAGGATATTCCGATACAATTCCGCCAATGGCGCGGCTTTGAATGGGTGGGCGTTGAGTTATCGGCCGGGAGATGTGGCTGTCGATTCCACAGGCCATGTGTTTATTGTGGAGAAGGTGTTGGCCAGTGTGGGGACTTGTGTCCGATTCCATGTCTATAATGCTTCGGGTACGGAATTGACCGGAAGCCCCGTTGCTTTGTCCACATCTACTACGACCACTTTTGTTCTCAGGGGTATCACAGTGACCCCGGATGCTTCCAAAGTGTATATCACTTCTGAAACCGAGGGACGCGTGTTTCAGTTCGCTGGGTCCATCACGGGAAGTTCTGCGTCTTATACCCGAACGACGGATTTAGCTAATGGATTGACGAATCCTACTGCCGTGGATGTTGATAAAGACGGCCGAGTATTTGTCTCCCTGGGTTCTCCCAATCAAGTCAATATATATAACAGTAATGGAACGCTTAACGATACCATCGCTGACGCAACCAATCTGACCGCCCCACGGGGTGTCGCCATTTCACCGAATGCCCAGGTTCTGTTCATCGCCCGATTTGCCGGGAGCGTCTCCCTTGCCCGATTTGTTGTTCCTCAGTCTCAGTTTGTGCCCATCATCGGGTACCATGAGGTGACCGCTGCCTCCTCCTTCTCTAATGGAATGTTTATCTCTCCGGACAATTTCAGAGACCAGATGTTGATGCTTCTGAATCGAGGTTATTCGGTTATCAGCCTCTCCGATTTCTATGACTACTGGATGAATGGGACCTCCATTCCTGAAAAATCTGTGGTGTTTACCTTCGACGATAATTATGTGGGTGAACTCCATAATGGTGGCGCTGTTCTTGGGGAGCAGAATGCTCCGGGTACGGTCTTTGCCCATACGAACTATGTTGGAGCGTCGGGTAAATCTACCTGGTCCGAGCTATCGACTGCGGATGCTGAAGGCCGCATGAAAACAGAATCCCATACCGTGATGCATTTGAATCTCACGACTATTTCGGGTGACAGTGTATGGTCCGAGGTATCCTGTTCGCGTGCAGCTCTCAACACCAACCTGGGCCGGATGAATCGGTTCATTGCCTATCCGTATGGGGGAGATATCTACTCCTCTTCCGGTTATTCCCCACAAGCGTCTGTCCCCACTCTGACCGCTCAGGCGGGATATGAGATGGCCTTCTCCTATGCCGGAGGAACAGCGGACCGGAACTGTCCACGGTACAATATCCCCCGGGTTACCTCCAATGGTAATGAGACCCTCAACCAGTGGAAAGTGAAACTGGGGATTTATGATAGGGCAACAACCGACCCTGTCATTGTGAATGATGATGGTAATGCCGACGGTACGGTTTCCTTTAGCGGCACATGGACCACCGTCTCACCTTCGGGTACCACTTTGAAGGGGATGTATGGGACTTCCTTCCGGACTGCTGCCGCAGGCGCAACAGCCTCCAATGTGACATATACCCCCAGCCTGTTGGGTTCCGGGGTGTATAAAATCTATGCCTGGTATTCTCCCGATACGGACCGGTCTGCCTCCGCACCCTTCACGATTTACCACAGTTCCGGCAGCACCACCGTAACGGTTGACCAGCGTTCCGGCGGCTATGGCTGGACTTACCTGGGCGAATACGCTTTGGATCCGGCTCAATCCCCCCGCGTTGTCATTACGGGTGCCAGTAATGGGATCGTCGTTGCAGATGCGCTCAAGTTCCAGAAAGTCCTCGCCGGATGGGTCCCTGTGGAACTTTCCGCCTTCGAATCTGAATAAAACACTCATCAAAACGACCCCTCTGGAAATTCGTCTCCAGAGGGGTTTATTTTTTTACTTAATTCGTTAATACAGGGAACTTTATCTGCGTTGATTTCGTTACATTATCTGATGGGTGAAATTCAATATCCGTACAATCTAAATACAGGTATAATGATACGAAATAGCCCATGTTGACTTCATAAGGAGGAGTTTATAATGAACAAAAAAATGGAAAAAGCGATTAATCAGCAGATCAATGAAGAAGCTTTCAGTGCTTATCTCTATCTCCAAATGTCCGCCTGGTTTGCCGAACAGGGTCTGAATGGTTTCGCCAACTGGATGAGAGTGCAGAACCAGGAAGAAACCTTCCACATGACAAAGTTCTATGATTTTGTTATTCAACGGGGCGGTTCTATCGAACTCGAAGCAATCGAGAAACCGCAGCAAAGCTGGAAAAATCCACTTGATGCCTTCCAGGCAACCCTAAAACACGAACAACACATCACCGCCTGTATCGATAAACTCGTTAATCTGGCCCGGGATGAAAAAGATAACGCTTCATTCAATTTCCTCCAGTGGTATGTTTCCGAACAGGTGGAAGAAGAAGACAATGTCACCACACTTATTTCTAAGTTAAAACTTGCAGGTGATAACAGCGCTCTCATGTATATGATCGACCAGGAATTGGCCGCACGAGTGTTTACTCCCCCGGCCACGGCTGCTGTCTAACCTTTGTAAACTTGAACTGTAACCGGATGAGACTCGTTCTCATCCGGTTTTATTTTTTATGGCCTCTTGATATTTTCGGTCTTCTGTCCTAAGGTAGTAATGAGCATATGCTCATAATCTCTGAAAAGGAATCAAAGCGATGAGGCCCCGATGTCATGCACTGATCGATGATATACCGACCTGCACCCGGTTCCGTCCTTGTGGGGGCGGGAATGGAAAAACCATCCTGACTTTTGAGGAATTGGAAGCGTTACGGTGGAAAGACCGTGAGGGATTGGATCAGGAGGCAGCGGCGGACCAGATGGGTTTGACCCGTCCTACTTTCCAACGTCTTTTACAGTCTGCTCGGTATAAAGTCGCCCTGGCATTGACTTCGGGTCATACGCTGCTCATAGAAGGAGGATGTTACAAGATGGCAAATCGTACTTTTGTTTGTGTAGAATGCCAGCACCAATGGGAAGAAGCTCCCTGTAATGAGGGTGGACGGCATGGTTACGAAATTCAGTGCCCCAAGTGTGGAAGCCTGAAAAAAAGAAAGATACAGGCCGACGGTTCCGCTGTTGAATGTGGTGGACATGGACACTCCCACCAGCACGGACAGGGTTCCGGGTGCGGCTGTAAAAAATAACCTTAAAAACCGGATGGGTGAGGATGCCTGTCCGGTTTTCTTATTCCCAGAATCCGGGGATAGGTTCCTGGCAATCCGGACAAATCCCGTCTTTAATGTGATTTGACATGATGTGGAATCCGAACCGTTCCACCAGGATTTTCTTACAATCAGGGCATCGGGTATGTTCCCATTCGCCGGTCTCTCCCGGCCGATTTCCGGCATAAACGAAGCGGAGACCTTCTTCTACTCCAATCTTACAAGCCCGTTTCAGGTCAGCGGCGGTGGTGTCCCGTCCGTCATTCATGTGGTAATCCAGATGGAACCCCGTCAGATGCCAGGGAATATCCTCCGATAATGACTTGATAAACCGGGCCATTCCCCGCAGTTCTTTTTCACTGTCATTGAATCCCGGGACCAGCAGTGTCACGATTTCGACCCAGAACCCTTCCGACACCAGTTGTTCCAGACTCTTCAGCACAGTGGACAGTTTACATCCCAAAGTCAGGTAATGAGCGTCATCGAAGCTCTTCAAATCCACCTTATAGAATTTTACATAGGGTTTCAGGGCCCGGATGATTTCCGGTGAGGCGTTCCCGTTAGAAACAAACGACCCTTCCAGCCCGTGTTTTTTACCCTCTTCAAAAACAGAAATGGCCCATTCCGCCGTAATCAGGGGCTCATTATAGGTGGAGGTCAGTACCCGGCAGTTATATTTTTTGGCCAGCTCCACAATACTCTGTGGTGAGATGGGTTGGATGGTTCCTCCGGCATCTGGATCCCGGAGGGCCTGGCTGGTTTCCCAATTCTGACAGTAAGAACAGTGCAAGTCACAGCCCAACATCCCGAAAGACATGGCTGTTGACCCCGGATATACATGGTAAAAAGGCTTCTTTTCAATCGGATCGGCGGCCAATCCGGCTACATACCCATGCGGAACATATAAGACACCGCCTCGGTTATACCGAACCTTACAAATACCGGCCTGTCCCTCCCCAATCGAACAGTAATGTCCGCAGGCATAACACCGGACCTTGTTTCCGGCTTGTTTTTCATAAAACCGACCCGGTACCGTACGGGTTCGTAACAACGTATCCAGTGTGTTTGTCGCAGTCATAATGAGCCTCTTTCTTCCATTTAACTCCATTCCGTTTCTGAAGTCAAAATAAAACGGCCCACCGGTGACACATACTTATGAAAATAATTTTTGAATCAGGGAGCGCTTCCTACCGGATATAAAGAGGAATATGACATGGATTTCACCCGAAAATGGCCCCCAATAAAAAATATTTTTAACAAAAAATGGATTATTTTCAAATTTCCCTAAAATACGATACTTGTAGTCATCGAACTGGAGACAGTATCGATAATGTTGGATGGATGGGGCGACAAAAATGGCTGTAAGTGTCTTTTGATGCGGTTATTATAGTGTTTGGTCAAGGGGGTTAATACCGTTCATGTTAGGTAATAAGCACATGATTTGTAGTCATTTATAGGTATAAATATGGGAGGGTATTCTGTCCGATATCCTATCTAAACGGGATTGAAAATAAATTTTCATATTATCCTCTTTTATTTACATTCGGTTTGTTGTATATTAAACGCTGTCTTGTAAATATTATTAGTTTATTACAATAGGGAAAAGGAATTAGGGTTATGAATAAGAGTCGTGGTTTTACGTTAATTGAGTTATTAATTGTCGTCGCAATTATTGCAATCCTGGCTGCCATAGCCATCCCAAATTTCCTGGCAGCGCAGGTCCGCTCCAAGGTAAGTCGAGTAACGGCGGATATGGCCACTCTGGCCACCGGTCTTGAGTCCTATTATGTAGATAACAATGAATACCCACTGGGACAGCGGGCGGATATGTCACTTGTTCCCCATGACATCCGTCTCTCTCCATTGACTACCCCGGTGGCGTATGTCTCCAGTCTCCCGAAAGATTGTTTCCAGCAGTCCAGACGTGCATGGTTTGGTGATGCCCAGACGATGGCAAACACCCAACAGGCCCAATTTGACTATTGGAACTGGTCTAAAACAAATCCTGATTTTGCTGCAACGCCCCGATATCATGAGATCCAGGGTGGGCCCATGACCTGGCAACTGCTTTCCGTTGGCCCGAATGGTGTCTTTGATATGGATGCCCAGTGGCGGAATGTAAACGGGTCAGATATCGTCTATTTCACAGCCAGTGGAATATATGACCCCACCAACGGTACAGTCAGTTATGGTGATATCTGGCGAGTTGGTGCCAGTCGATAAACAAAAGCCTTTTTCACACGGATTCTATCCGTTCCAGTATATGCGGGTTGTCGCTCCTGACGGTCCGCTTTTTTTTTATCCAGATAAATATCCCCGACCACCCTCCGAACCATTTTCCCCTGTCCACAGACCTTTCTTATATCCCCATCTATCCCGGAAACGAGGCAGAAACGAATCGGGTACGGAGCATCTCCGAACAGCTCCGTGGATGATTCGTTCAAATTTCGATATTTCCTGACTCAAACAACAAGATTTCAATCCCTAAACAGAGGGTTTGGAATAAAGGAAATTAATGACGGGAATGGTTATTTGTCTTATGGCTAGGTGAAATGAAGATTTTAATTAGAGCTTCAAAATATGGCTCAATATATAATGGTGTGAGTATTATGTTTGTGATTGAAGGTAAATTAGAGAATACATCAATGAAGAAATCTTATTTAAAGGCCATATAAACAAATAGAATTGTAAGTTTCATGGACGTTAACGATGTAAAATTAGCCTAGTCAAAAAATATTGAATACACAAATATCAACGTAAACGGATTGTTTATATTACAACCTTTGTTTCTATCGTTCTCGAAAAAGGAGATTGATTATTAGATGAAAGCTGAATTACTGAAGAGGCTTTTCAAAGCTATCTTTTCCGAGGATATTGTTTCTCTTAAAAAAATAGCACATGCGATTGTTAAGGAAGAATTAAAGTCTGGACATGTTATCTTAGCTGATTCACTGGAGAACATATCCATTACAGAAAAGCCACGCTTTTCTGTCTATGGCGACAAACAACTAAACAATGGTGGCGGTTTTTCATCGCTACCAACAAGTAAGCGCACGAATTCTCCCTTAGTTTCATTCATTTCACGAGAACAATTGAAACATCATATGGTATTACCAATAGAGGTCGAGGCACGTTTACAGTCAATTGAAAAGGAATATTCAGCAAAAGAGAGGCTAAGCAAATATAATCTTACGCCAAAACAAAAAATACTGTTATACGGTCCTCCTGGATGTGGGAAGACATTAAGTGCAGAGCGTATATCTTGGAATTTAGGGCTTCCCTTGCTTAAAGTAAGATTCGACTCATTGCTTTCATCTTACTTTGGTGAGTCAGCCTCTAATCTTCGTGCGGTATTCGAATATTGCAAAAAGGAACCAGTAGTTTTGTTGTTAGATGAATGTGACTTTATTGCGAAGTCTCGTGTATCAACACAAGATGTTGGAGAGGTACCACGAATTGTAAATATGCTCTTAACTCTTTTGGATGAATATGATGCTCCTGGATTAGTTATTGCAACCACAAATCTAAAAGTTACTTTGGATGAAGCTCTATTCAGAAGGTTTGATGATGTGATCGAAATACCAATCCCAGAAATTCATGAGAGAGAGAAGCTACTCAAAGTGACGCTTTCTGCAATACCGGTTTCTTCAGATATAGATTACCAAGAACTTGCTAAAAAAATGGATGGCTGTTCTTCCGCAAATATTGTTTTAACAGCACAACGTGCTGCAAAAATCAGTGTATTAGAGGGCAATAAAAAAGTAAATATTGAAAGTTTTGAGCAAGCACTTGCTGAGAGCGCAAAGTTTTAACCTTTGGAGGTATTGATTTCAATGGCGGATAATTCGGATTTCAAACACTTATATCTTCCTATGGTACGCAAAGGTAAGCCAAAACTTAATGGCGGCGGAACGCTATCCTCTGGTACGAAGAATAATTGTGACAATCGTGCTGTACATGGATTGTACATTAAAAGGCGTTCTGCAGAATTATCTCGTTTTTGGAAAGATCGTCGTCAGCAATCGGGTCTCCCTGTTATTGAAATAGGTATTCCCATTTTGCTTGAAATTGACCCCTCTTCAGATATTAATTTTCTTTATGGCCTTGGCTTTGAAATTATTTGTGAGATAGCCGAAGGTTTCATAATTGTTGCTACTGATGATATAGATTTCCAAATACTTAACCAAAAAACCGATGCTTTTATAGCGAATATTAATACTCGATGCAATCCGCCAGCTAGAGTTTATGCTCTTTGTGAGGATACGAATCGGCTTGAAAAGGTGCTTACCCCTGAACTTTATTCTAAGTGGGCCACGATTGAAGATGAACAGATTTACCTAATTGATATCGGCGTGAGTTGTTGTGGCAATATTAAACTTCCTAATAGGCCAAAACGTGCTAGAAATGAAACAGAGGAGCACTACGCCCCTAGAAAGCAAAGATGGGAAAAAAAGTATGCAGATGCATATAAAAAGTGGGATGCATTAAAAATCCAACGCGAAAACACTATTGAAAATTTTATTGCAGAATATGCTGGTGAAATTCTTCAGTTTGTGGATGGTTCCTCTGGTTTTGTGGCTTTACCTGATAGTTTTTCTGCACGACTAAGAATCAACGGAAAGTGTCTTCGAGATTTGGTATTGAATTTTGCTTATATATTCGAGGTGTCTGAGAGCGAAGAAATAAATATGGGGAAATTTCAAGAACAAGTACAATCTGGTGAAGATGCTGTTAAAATTGTACCTCCAGCAAACCATTCTCCTATTGTGTGTGTTGTGGATAGTGGGATACAGGAAGAACACAAATATATAGCACCAGCGATACTCTCAAGGGATTCAAAGAATCTCGTTCCTACTAGTTCGAGTGTTAATGATGAAGTTGATAATGGTGGACATGGGACCAGAGTGGCAGGGGCAATTCTCTATCCAAGATTTATTCCTTCACACGGCACGTATGAATTGCCCTATAGGATTCGTAATTTCAAAGTTTTAGGCAACAATAACTGTATGCCGATAAACCTTCTCCCCCAAAAAGTCATTTCTTCAGTTGTTGATACTTTTTCAAAGAAGTCTAAAATGCCAACTAAGGTTTTCAATCACTCTATTGGTTCAAAGAAAGCCTGCGAGTTAAAACATATGTCCCCTTGGGCGGCTGAGATAGATATGCAATCTTACGAAAATGATGTTTTATTTATTCAAGCTGCGGGCAATATTTCACATAAGGTCATTTCTGCTTATATTAGATCGGGATGTCAATATCCGGATTATCTGGATAAAGAGTTATCAAGAATTTCTGATCCCGCACAGAGCCTACAAGCTTTAACTGTTGGGTCTGTTTCTATGGATGATTACAAAACAGAAGATAATATTGCTTTAGGTGGAAAAGATGAAATATCTTCTTTCTCGCGATCTGGTCCTGGGATATGGGATGTGATTAAACCTGAAATTGTTGAATATGGGGGTACATATGTAATAAACAGAAGAAGTGATGATCCAGTTTTTACTACACCTCCCCAAGTGTGCCCGGAATTGCTGCGGCGGTCGCCAGAAGGCCCCGCCTTCTCTCGCGATGTAATAGGAACTTCATTTTCTACTCCCAAAGTCGCACATATTGCTGCAGAAATAGAAAAAAACTTTCCTGACTTACCTGCATTATTGTATAGAGCACTCATTGCTCAATCTGCTAGATGGCCAGATTACTCACGAGGATTCGACAATAGTGGATGTCAGACACTATTACGGCGAATAGGATACGGTATCCCTGATTTGGATAGAGCTACGCATAATAACGATTACAGAATTACTCTTATTACCCCGTCTATCTCAGAAATCGGAGAAGATGAAGCACATATATTCAAAATTCCAATTCCAGAAGAGTTGAATTCTGTAGGTGAAGATTACACTATCCTGCTTGAGGTAACCTTATCCTATGTAGCAGCTCCTCGCCGTACAAGAAGATATATAAAGGGATACCTTTCCTCTTGGGTGGATTGGTGTTGTAGTAAAATCGGGGAGGATTCAGAAGTATTTGCACGCCGGATACTAGAGACAGGTGCGAGTATTGAAGATGATGGAGATTTTAATTGGATGATAGGTGATGCTGTGAATAGAGGTAGCATTAATGACTTCTCAAGAAAAAATGGCACCCTGCAAAAAGACTGGTGTATTATTCAGTCCAACCAATTGAGCGATGCTTTTTGTATTGCTGTTCGAGGCCACAAAGGTTGGGGCAGTTTATTAAAGGCAAAATATTCCTTAGTAATAAGTCTTGAGGCGATTAATCAAGACATTCCAATTTATGAGCCAATACGAACAATGATTAATGTTGAAGTTGAAAATATTGAAGCTGAAAACAAAGAAATTGAGGTGGAATATAATCGTTCAAATCAAAACGAATAATTGTTTTATACAACCTTAGACTAAGGCGTGTAATTCTGTTTCGTTGGGTGGTTTCCTGCCGCCTCAGCCCCTCCACATTAGGGTATTTATACTACTTTCCTATCCAATAAATATTTGATTCTGGGCAGGGTATAAATAGAAAATGATTTTGTATCTACATATCGCCATTCGGGAATGGTATAGTATTGACAAGTTTATAACTCAGGACATCCCCGGAGGTTGGTGTGAATCGGTTTTTATTGACATCTTTTGTTGCAATAGTGCTTTCTGGAGTTGGTTTTAGTCAGAATTATTTACCCAAGGGAGCCCCTGCCGCCGGCGGCATGAAACATCAGGTTCTTTTTTATAACCTGAACGGGACTCAGGAGACTTCTTATCATGGAACACCCTGGGTTTCTGCGGATGGCAGCCGTATTTATTATTCTATTGGACAACCTGGTGAAGAGGAACTCTGGACCTCCACTTTTACGACGAATCACAGCCTTCCCCCGTCTCCGATAAAAGAATTACGGATTTCCGGGACCGCTTCTCATTCTCCAACCTTGACCCCTGACGGAACCCGGATGTATTTCATCTCCAACCGAAATATATCCTCTACGGGAAGCCGAATAACAACCGACTGGCGAATCTTTGTGACCCGTCTTCAGTCCGATTCTACCTGGTCTGTCCCCCAAAGTATCGAGGTGGAAGCAGCTGCCGGAGATAAAATATCCGCCCCTGAAGGATATCAGGACTGTGGACTGTTCCTGTCCCGCGATGGGAAATCTCTGTATATCCAATCCAATCGACCGGGGGGATTCGGTGGTTTTGATATCTGGGTATCCACTCAAAATGAAAAAGGAAACTGGAAAACTCCTGTGAATCTTGGGAAGCCCATCAATTCCCATTTTGATGAGAGTGGGGGAGTCTCCCTGACCGCAGATAATCAGACTCTATATTTTGGTGCCAATCGGAAAGATATTCGTGCTCTTGGAAATGACCAGTGGGCAATTTTCAAGGGACAGCGTAAATCTGCCCAGGATGGATGGAATAAGGCTGTCGTGAATCAGATAACGGAATTGTTCCCGGAAGAAGATAATTCCGGATATGGAACCGGGTGGCCCTGTATCTCTCCGGATGGGGACTCTATGATATTCTCTGGCCGGGGACCTCTTCTTTGGCGCGGCGATGTTACCGATTTATTCCGAACTAAATTTCAGGGCGGAAAATGGCAGACTCCGATTAATTTGGGCCGAAATATCAATAATATTATGTGGTATCGGACCGAAGATTATCTACCCTATGTTGCTTATATTGATGCCAAAACAGGAAAACCTCTGGATTTTATGTACGACAGTGGATTATGTCTGGCCCTTAGTGGGTCCTCCACAGGAAATGATTATGGGTGGGGTCAGACCCTCAAAGATGACTGGACTCAATATCTGGACCAGTTGTTTGTTCCGAACCGACAACTTCATAAACTTGACGAAGTTGTTGCACAGGTGAAGAAACATCTCAACAAACCGGATTATCGGTTCAAACTGGCCGTCATGGTTCCCTATCCCAATGAGAAAGTCAGGGACTTTGGGGATGTGGATAATGATGGAATCTCCGAAGATTTTACTGTTCCCCAAAACCGCCTGAAAGCCAATGTATGGTATTTGGATAACTTTTTATCTCGGTGGAGTACCGCCCAGTTCCAAAATCTGGAGCTGGTTGCAATGTATTGGATGAGTGAAGAGGTCCATGAGAATGCCCAGTTAGTAAAGGCTGTCGCCAAAGAAGTCCATCAACGCCACCTGTTATTTGAATGGATACCTTACTTTTTTGCGGATTACTCTACCTGGCGGGATTACGGATTTGATTGTGTTCAATATCAGCCTAACTATGCCTGGATGGACAGAGAATCTCGAGGGGGTCAGCCTGACCCCAACCGTTTATTAGAAACGGCTCATCGTACCCGCCAATATGGGATGGGTTATGAACTGGAGATAGTAAACCGTGTTTGTAAGGATGGCCTCAATTACAGGGCCTATCTTGATTTTGGGGTTCCGGAACGGGAAGGCTACATGGGCGACTGTTTCACGGGATGTTATCAATCGGTCTGGCTTTTGGGTGATATGGCCTATGCTTCCCAGACATCGGCGCCCTTTGCCCGGGATGGATATGACAGTATGTATCAGTTCATTAAGGAAATTTATCCCGTCTGTGTTTCCTTTGGTAAAAAATACTCTTATAAATATTCGCCTCTTTCTACTTATGCTGACGACTCATTAAAAAAATTAAATGATTATTTCTTCCTGCCCCATGCGGATACTACGGCGATAGTAGTCGGTTTTGAGGATGTGGACCCCGTGATTACTTACGATTTAGGTAAACAGGAACGAATCAGCAAGGTCTATTCCCATGTGATTGGGGGTGGGAAAGAAGGGTTATTTTTCCCGCGCTCCGTCAAGGTGGAAGTCTCTCGTGATGGGAAGTCCTGGAGAACCGCCGGTACGACCCGACTACATCGGGAAGAATTAGGTAAGAGAATTGCCGGGGATATGCTGGTGAAATTCCAACCACGAACTGTACGGTATGTTCGGGTGACATTTGAACGGTCCTGCCCCCAAGTGTGGGTGGACGAGATACAAGTATATGGAGCGGTTCGTAGTAAGGCCCAGCGGATTTCGAATCCGTCTCACTAAAGGGTTTATGCTACAATCCCCATGATAAAACATAAATGGGGTTCGTTTTTCGGAACCATTTTATGAGAATATTTTTCATTTTTGTATAATCTATGTAAAATAGACTAGTTTTTTCATAACATAGGATAAATCATGTGGATCACTAAACGGATAACTGGCTATATTGTTTTAGGTCTGATTTTAGCAAGTTTCATTGTTTTGTCGGGATGCGGCAAATCTGATGCTGAAAAGAATGAAAAGGTATTTAATGGAGCGCCCGGTATTTATCTTCCTCCTCCCCAGGGGCATCTGAACCCCTTTATTACCAATGCCATTAATATGGGAATTTATGTCGATTTTGTTGAACAGAGCTTGGGATTCTATAACTGGAAAGAAGAAAAATGGGTCCCCATTCTGGCGACAGACTGGACTCTTGATCAGAAGGCTAATGAGTATGTTGTTCATTTACGGCAGGGTGTAAAGTTCCATGATGGTTCGGATTTCACCGCAAAAGATGTCGTCTCTACATTTTATGTGACCTACCTCATGAACCAGACCGTCTGGCAGAAGAAGTATATTGATAAAGTCTATGCCCGGGATAAATACACCGTTGTTTTCCATGTCAAAAATCCCTATTCAGTCATTGAACGGTTTATTCTCCGAACAACACTTATTCGACCCCATTCTGTTTATGGTAAGTTCTCAGACCGGATTTTGACCTGGGCCGATGAAGAAATTTATATCAAAGATGTGGATGAAAATATCCGCAAATACAAAACCGTGAATGGTTTGAATGAGGCTGTACCTGCGGATTTGATTGCGCTCATTAAACCTTATGCTGCGGATACGGCTGAAAAGAAAAGCCCTGAACGAGATAAGGCTGAGAAACAGGTCGTGAAATATCTTCAAGGTATTTTGAAGACCCGGCCGGCTCAATGGGCTGCCAAACCCGCAAACTATGAGGAAATAGAAAAGTCCAGCCGTGCCAAAATCATTGAGGAACGCAAGGCGAAACGCGAAGGCAAACCCGCCCCTGTATATCCCGCTCCGACTCCGGAACAACTCTTATCCAATAAACTGGCGGCACTTCTTAAAGAAGCCCTGGATGCGCAATGGAAACCTATCAAAGATAAATCTAAAGTGGTTCGGAATGAACTCAATGCCTTCCGTCCTGAATACCGGTATGGAACGGGTCCGTTCATGCTCTCAATGAAGGATGTCAATGAATCCCAGTTGACCCTGCGGAAATTCAAGGATTATTGGGGTAAGGAAAATATCCAGTTCGATAAAGTAATTTTATATAACGGTGAAACCCCCACCATTACCCCGATGTTGATGGCCAATGAGTTGGATTATGCAACTCACGGGTTCCCCATTGCGACGGAACGGCAGCTCAGCAAGATGGGATTCAGGATCATGCGGCCTCCCACCTACGCCGGAGTTGCTGTCGGTTGTAATAATAACGAGAAGTCTTATCCTCTGAATAAGCGCGAGGTCCGTCAGGCGTTGGCTTATTTGATAAACCGGGATGAAGCAGCCTTCTGTGCCTTAGGCTATGCAGCCAAACCCTATAAATATCTGTCTGGATTCTCTGACAGTCTGGTTTCCAAATGGATGTCCCCTGAAGCCATCAGCCACATGAATCAATATCCGCACAGTTTTGCAAAAGCGGAAGCTCTCCTCAAAGAGGCAGGTTGTCAGAAGAAGAACGGCTGGTGGTATGATGACCGTGGGAAACGGATTCAATGGGACCTGATGTGTATTCTGGAATATGCGGACTGGGCCAGTGCTGCTGAAAACATTGTTCTTCAGATGCGGAAATTTGGTCTGGATGTCAGTCTTCGTGCGGTCAATTCGACTCAGTGGCCTACTGAAATGAACCAGGGACGGTATGACATGACCATTAGAGCTTGTGGTGCCTCTCAGCCTCACCCCAGTTTTGCCTATGAAGCCAATTACATCACCTATAACGACCCGGAAGGAAAGTTAGGTCCGGGTATGGAATTCCCACTTATCCAGGATGTTCCTTACTATGGACAGCTAAACCTTGAGGATTTAGTGAAGGAATGTTCCATTGGTTTTGATTTAGAGGGACAAAAACGGGATATTGAGCAGTTGGCAGTTGCCCAGAATTATTACCTGCCCATTATTCCTGTCTATGAGCGATATGGTAATTCACCCTTACTTGAAAATAAACGTATCGAACCTTTACCCAAAGACTCGTCTTACTATCAAAACGCCTTATATTCGGATAATTTCATGGTCATCATGATGTTTGATGGTACCCTGCGACCTAAAGGCACCGCTGGAAAGGCAGGAAAGTAATCATGAAGTTTATTAAGAAACTCTACGCCAGTTTTCTGGTTCGCCGCTTATTAAAGATGGTGGGAACCATTCTGTTTGTTATGACTTTGACCTTCTTTATGATTCGGCTCATGCCGGGTAATCCGATGGAATTATACATTCAGCAACAAGTTAATGTTCTGGGTATGAGTTATGCAGAAGCCCGTGACCAGGCCGCTGCGTTATTCTCCATCAATATTGATGACCCCCTCTGGAAGCAGTATTGGGATTATTTAAAGAACCTGTCTAAAGGGGACATGGGGATGTCGCTTGTCTCCCCGGGTACTCCGGTCGTGCAATACATCAAAGAATATCTGCCCTGGACCCTGTTCTCTGTTGGGACTTCCATTATTCTGAGTTTTATCATCGGGACGACCATCGGGATGTATATCGCCTACAAACGAGGCACCTGGTATGACCATCTCATCTCCTGGCTGGCTTCAATTATGACGGCTATCCCGAATTACCTGGTCGGTATCCTCCTTTTGATATTTATTGGAGTGCATCTGCGGATTGTCCCCATCAGTTTAATGCGTGGAACGGCCCCTCCGGGGATGGAACCCTGGACTTTCCAATGGATATTGGGTATCTTTGGGCACGCCTTCATGCCAATGGCTACTTATATTCTGACCACAGTCGGTGCCTGGATCCTTCAAATGAAAAACACGACCATGAGCACCTTAGGTGAGGATTATGTTCTCGTGGCCCGTGCCCGCGGCCTCAGTGAGCGTAAAATCATTACTCAGTATGTAGGCCGTAACGCTATCCTGCCATTATTTACAACTTTAGTTCTTCAGTTAGGGCTGCTTATTGGTGGTGCGCCGCTGATTGAATCCGTTTTTATGTATAAGGGGATAGGTTGGGCATTAGGGACTGCGCTGGCTCAGCGTGATTATCCGGTAATGCAGGCAATCTTCCTGTGTATCACCATTGCTGTTATTGTAGCCAACTTCCTGGCTGACCTGTTCTACTCCAAACTTGACCCGAGGATTAAGACAAATGCCGCTGAATAGACTTTATAAAATGCTGAAGTCGGATACGACAGGATTTATCGGATTTATTGTATTGATGGCTATCATCCTGATGACTTTTGTCGGCCCCATATTTATACCCTTGGACAACACTGTCCGTGTGGACCAGATTTATCAGGCCCCCAGTTTACAACATATTCTGGGTACAGAAAACATGGGCCGTGATATCTTCTCCCGTATCGTGAACGGGGGACGGGATGTATTGATTGTCGCTTTATTGACGGGTGTTCTCTCTACAATAATCGCCTTCTTCCTGGGTGCCCTGGCTGGATTTGTCGGCGGTAAGATAGATTCTCTCCTGATGTGGATCGTTGATGTATTCCTTACTATCCCCAGACTGCCTTTACTGATGGTGCTTTCTACGGTCATATTACTGGATAATGTGTACTACTTGTCGGGCCTTCTGGCGGCATTAAGCTGGCCGGCACTGGCACGTGCGGTCCGGTCGCAAGTACTTTCTATCAAGACGCGAGATTATATTGAAGCTGCCAAAGTTCTGGACCTCGGTACAAATCACATTGTCTTTAAGGAAATCCTCCCCAATCTCATGGGGTATGTCGTCATCAACTTTATCTTCAATATGACCGCAGCAGTATATAGTCAGGTCGGTTTGATTTTCCTGGGTCTGGTTCCTCTGTCTGGAGAAAACTGGGGATTAATGATTCAGTTTGCCTGGACCCGTGGTGCAGTCTTTTACAGCGGCAGTTTAATGTTTATTCTGGCGCCGATATTTGTTATCGCCCTGTTCCAATGGTCTGCAATCGCCTTTACCCGGTCTTTGGAGACTATCTTTAACCCGCGCCTGAGAGGAGCCGAGTAAAACATCATGGCCGGAAAAATCATATTATCCGTAGAAAACCTTTCAATAGATTATTACAGCAGCCGGGGACCGGTACATGCTGTTCGGAATGTCTCCTTTAATCTTTATGACCAGGAAAACCTTTGTATTATTGGGGAATCAGGTTCTGGAAAGACTACCATGGGGATGTCTCTGGTAAAACTGTCTCCCCCTTCGGCAAAAATTACCGCCGGTTCCATCACCTACAACCTGGATGGCAAGGAATATCCCCTGCACAAAATGAATGAAGAGCAGATGCGCCAGTTCCGATGGAAACAGGTGGCTATGGTATTCCAGGGTGCTTTGAATGCCTTTAATCCCGTCATTCGTATTAATCAGCAATTCCTTGAAACGGGAAAAGCCCATGGGATGAATAGTGATACTGAAATCATGACCCGGGCCAATGAATTGCTCCGGTTTGTTCAGTTAGACCCAAATCGGGTGATGAATGCCTATCAACATGAACTTTCTGGTGGTATGAAACAGAGAGTGTTGATTGCCCTATCCCTGCTTTTAAGGCCTAAAATCCTGATTATGGATGAGGCAACCTCTGCTTTGGATATCCTGACTCAGAGAAACATCATTAATTTGCTTAAACAGGTGAAAAAAGAGTTTGGTGTCTCCATCATCTTCGTTTCGCATGATTTATCCCTGGCAGCCGAACTGGCTGACCGTGTTATTACGGTTTATGCCGGGCGCATGGTGGAGATGGCCAAGACAGAAGATATCTTCTATCGAGCTATTCACCCCTATACAAAGGGATTGATCAAAGCTACCCCGACAGTTACGGGTGAAGATAAAGACTTGTCATCTATCAAAGGGTCCACACCGGACCTGATCAAACTTCCCCCGGGATGTAAGTTTAAGCCCCGGTGTGAAGAGTGTAACGGCCAGTGTTCCGAATCCGAACCAGAACTGGTTCAGGCAGGCGATGAGCATTTTGTCGCTTGTTTCAAAGCCCTCCCTGCCGATTGCACAAAGAAGGAGTAAGACCTAAATGGCCAATACACCCGTTTTGGAACTCAAAAATATAGTTAAAGAATTTAAAGTCCGTCAGTCCATGTTTGGAAAAGCAAAGACGGTCCGGGTCCTGGATAATATTACTTTTTCGATGGAAGCCGGAGATATTCTCTCTGTTGTCGGCGAATCTGGATGCGGTAAGACCACAGTGGGTAAGATAGTTGCCGGACTCCTTCCCCGGACTTCGGGTGATTTGAATTATGATGGTAAGAACGTGGACCTGGAAAACCGTACAACTTGGCCCGTTTTCCGGAAGAAAGTCCAGATGATCCATCAGGACCCATACACTTCCCTTAATCCAACTCAGCGGATATATGACATTATTTCCGCCCCATTACTCCGACATGGATTGGCAAAGGGTCGCAAAGATGCCGAAGCCAAAGTCGAAGAACTCCTGAAGCGGGTTGAATTATCCCCCCCCGGTGATTTTATTAACAAATATCCCCACCAGTTATCGGGAGGACAGCGCCAGCGGGTATCTATCGCACGAACCCTGACCATGAATCCTCGGTTTATTGTGGCTGACGAAGCGGTATCCATGCTGGATATCTCTATCCGATTGTCCGTAGTGGACCTGTTACTGAAACTCAAAGATGATATGGGTGTTACGTTCCTGTTTATTACTCACGATTTGGCTATTGCCAAATATTTCGGAAAGAACCATGGCCGAATTGCTGTCATGTATCTGGGTCGATTAGTGGAAATTGGACCGACACTCGATATTATTAATAATTCGGCACATCCCTATACCCGGATCCTGTTGCAGGCCTTACCGGAAGCTGACCCAATGAAAACCCGGTCTAAGAAGCCTGTTCAACTCAGAAGCCTCGATATTCCCAGTTTGATGGAACTTCCCCCGGGGTGTAAATTCCACCCCCGCTGCCCCATGTGGCTGGAAGGGAAATGTAACCGGGATGAACCCCATCTGGAAGAAATACGGCCCGGCCATTGGGTGTCCTGTTTCAATCCCCAGTCGGGTCCCATCGTTTAACGAACCTCTTGAATTAACTAAAACCGCTGACTTCCTGAAGAGCCAGCGGTTTTTTGTTGCCTATTATCAATAGGTTATGAAATTTTTGATTGCTTGCTTCGGGGGTGTGTCATATTGGCAGGACATATATAAGCATGAAAATAAAAAAAAATAAGTATTCCAATTAGTAAAGAGTTTAGGTAGAATTTTGGATAGAACCGAGACGGGGGAGCCACCCCCGGGTTCGACCAGAATTGTCATCAGCCGCTTCCCACCTGAACTTGGCGGCCGACGGTAATCATCCGGGTTAACCGGATGGAAACGAAGATAAGACCCGTTTCCAAAACTGGAAAAAATAAATGGCATTATCAGAACTGCGACACTCGATGTTGACAGAACGGTATATTTTTCTCTATAATAATACTTTGTCTCTAAAAATGTCTCCACATAATGACATATGGAGGTTATCCCACCCATGACCAGCACTTCTGCGGGAGCAAAAGCCCCGAAGACACGCTTGGATTTTGGCAAGTTGAAGGACAGTATTGAAGTCCCGAATCTGATTGAGACGCAGCAGAAGAGTTATGAAGATTTTCTGCAGTTGCGTGTAACGCCAAACCATCGTAAAGAAATCGGTCTGCAGGGAGCCCTGCGGGCCACATTCCCCATCACGACCACTGCTGCAAGCGGTGATTCTTCGACACTTGATTTTGTCCAGTATGATCTGGGCCAACCCAAGTATTCGGAAGAAGAGTGCGTAGAACGGGGCATAT
This sequence comes from uncultured bacterium, assembly GCA_964644695.1. Classification (GTDB taxonomy): domain Bacteria; phylum UBP4; class UBA4092; order UBA4092; family UBA4092; genus CAZXWN01. Next base: position 79,197 of record CAZXWN010000008.1, on the reverse strand, counting down.
CTTATTCTGCCCCACTCAAAGTGATGTTCCGACTCATTATCAAAGAATCGGATTTAATCACGGGTAATAAAAGTATCAAAGAAATCAAGGAGCAGGAAGTCTATATCGGCGAATTGCCGTTAATGACTCCCCGCGGCACCTTTATTATTAATGGCGCAGAGCGTGTCGTTGTTTCTCAGTTACACCGGTCTCCTGGTGTCACTTTCTCGGAAGAACGTCATTCCTCCGGTCGGCCTTTGTATTATGCCCGGGTAATTCCTACCCGCGGTGCCTGGTTGGAATTTGAAATCGACAACAACGATCGGTTATATGTGAGTATTGACCGTCGTCGTAAATTCCACGCTTCTACCCTGTTAAGATGTTTCGGCTGTGAAACCGATGAAGACATCCTCAAATTATTCTTTGATGTTGAACGGGTAAAAGTTTCTGGTCGTGAAAAACCGTCTAAAGAAATCCCCTTGATGGATTTACAAAGCTACATCGGGGATTACACGATTCATGAAGATATCTTCGACCCTGCAGGAGTTCGGGCTGAACCCCTGGTATCCGCGGGTGATCGAATTACCGGCCGGGTGATTGTTCAACTCCGGTCCTATAATATCTCCCACGTTAAAATTACCGACGTAAAGGGTGGACACCCCATCCTTGGCCGCATTTTGGCTGAAGACTTGGTTGATATTGAAACAGGTGAAGTTATTGCCGAATCCAAAAAACGGGTTGATTCATCCCTGTATCGCCGGATTCGTGAATTAAATATTGAAGAAGTTTCTGTTCTTGTTTTTGATCCTCGTCGAGATACAGAAACCTTATTGAAGACCTTAAATGACGATAAATTCCGCAGTAAAGATGATGCATTGGTTGAATTTTACCGGAAGATTCGTCCCGGGAACCCCGCCAGCCCCAAAGCCGGCGAAAGCCTCCTGGAAAGCCTTTTCAAGAATCCAAAACGCTATCATTTAGGCAAAGTGGGTCGTTATCGCCTGAATCAGAAGATGGGCAAAAATAAAAATGTAACAGAAGCCCAGCTTTTGGAACTTGATGACATTATTGATATTTTGAAATACCTGACTGGAATCCCCCGCAATCAGGGTTCTGTCGATGATATTGACCACCTTGGCAACCGGCGTGTCCGGTCTGTCGGTGAACTCCTGGAAAACCAGGTTCGTATTGGTCTGGCTTCCATGGAGCGCAGTATGAAAGAACGTATGGGTCTGTTGGACATTGACAATGTCATGCCGGCCAGCCTGATTAATCACCGCCCATTAATCAATGGGATTAAAGATTTCTTTGGCCGGTCTCAATTGTCTCAGTTTATGGACCAGACTAACCCGTTATCGGAACTTACTCACAAGCGGCGGTTATCTGCCCTTGGGCCGGGTGGTTTGAATCGTGACCGCGCCGGATTTGAAGTCCGTGACGTACACTATACGCATTATGGCCGGATTTGTCCGATTGAAACCCCAGAAGGTCCAAACATCGGGTTGATTAACTCCCTGGCCAGCTATGCTCGTATTAATGATTTCGGTTTTATTGAAAGTCCTTATGTAAAAATCGAAAACGGTAAAGTTGCCAGAAATAAAGATGGCAGCCCGGTGATTGAATATCTGTCAGCCGATGCCGAAGACGAATTTTCTATCTGTCAGGCAAATGAACCTATTGATCCAAAGACCGGAAAACTCCAGTCTCAGTCAATCCTGGTTCGAGACTTTGATGATTACATTAGGTTGGTTCCAGAGGAAGTCGAGTATATGGATGTCAGCCCGAAACAGTTGGTTTCCGTATCCGCTTCACTGATTCCGTTCCTTGAACACGATGACGCCAACCGTGCACTCATGGGTTCTAACATGCAACGGCAGGCTGTTCCTCTGATTCGTACTCAGGCCCCATTTGTTGGTACTGGTATGGAAAAACGTGCCGCTCAGGACTCTGGAATGACCGTGTTGGCTGAAAATGCTGGTGTGGTTCTCCATGTTTCCGGTGACCGGATTGTTATCCGTGAAACCGAAGCCGATTCTTCCCCCTGGTTACCGGGTAAAGAACGGGAATACTCCTTACGGAAATTCTTACGCTCTAACCAGGATACTTGCCTTAACCAGAAACCGGTCGTTGTCCCTGGCCAGTCTGTGAAAAAAGGCGATGTGTTAGCAGATGGTCCGGCAACCAACATGGGTGAACTGGCATTAGGTCGTAACTTGCTGGCCGCCATCATGCCATGGGGTGGTTATAACTTTGAAGATGCTATCCTGATTTCTGAACGTGTGGTTCGTGAAGACTTAATGACTTCTGTCCACATTGAGGAATTTGAGACTGAAGCCCGTGAAACGAAGCTGGGCCCGGAAGAAATTACCCGGGATATCCCCAATGTAGGTGAAGAAGCCCTCCGTAATTTGGATGAACAGGGTGTTATTTGCCCCGGTGCTGAAGTTCGGCCGAATGATATCTTGGTTGGTAAAGTTACACCGAAAGGTGAAACCGAACTTTCCAGTGAAGAAAAGTTATTGCGCGCTATCTTCGGTGAAAAGGCTTCTGAAACTCTCGACAGTTCCTTGAGAGTTCCTCCGGGAGTCACAGGTATTGTTATCAGCACTCGTACTTTCACTCGGAAAGATTATACCCAGCCGGGAGAAAAGGCCTCTGAAAACAAACTCTTGGATGAAGCCAACAAGAAATATGATGATTTAAAACGGCAGCTTCGGGCCGAAACTAAAGCTCGAATCGAAACCCTGCTCAATGCCAAGGGTAAAGCCGATATTATTTCCAGCAATACCCAGAAAACTCTCTGGAAGGCTGGTGATCCGGTAAAACAGGATGTTGTGGATTTATTCCATAAGAACTGGAAGAGTGAATCCTTATCCTGTTCCAATAAAGATGTCATGAATGCTCTCGACATCAACTTCCGATACGAAGAAGAAAAACTCGAGCGTATTGAGATTGAACGCGGCAAAGAACTGGAACACATCAAGCACGGAGATGAATTACCCCCGGGCGTCAAGAAGATGGTGAAAGTGTATGTCGCCCAGAAACGTAAACTGTCTGTCGGTGATAAGCTCGCAGGCCGTCACGGTAATAAGGGTGTTATCTCTCGGGTTCTCCCGGAAAATGACATGCCCTTCCTGGCAGATGGTACTCCCGTAGATATCGTTCTGAACCCGATGGGTGTTCCGTCTCGTATGAACATCGGACAGATTATGGAATGTCACCTTGGCTGGGCAGCCAGCAAGCTTGGTATTACTGTTGCAACCCCGGTGTTTGCCGGAGCTGAAGAGTCTGATATCAAGGATAAACTCCGCGAAGCGGGTCTCCCGGAATCAGGTGCCATTAAAGTCTATGATGGACGTACCGGTGAAGCTTTTGAACGTGAAGTGACTGTCGGTATCATGTATATGCTGAAACTGGCTCACATGGTTGACGACAAAATTCACGCTCGTGCCATCGGGCCATACTCATTGGTTACACAACAGCCTCTCGGTGGTAAGGCGCAGTTCGGTGGTCAGAGATTCGGTGAAATGGAAGTGTGGGCACTGGAAGCTTATGGTGCGGCACACATTCTGCAGGAATTACTGACGGTCAAATCAGACGATGTGGCCGGCCGTACTGCCATCTACGAAGGCATCGTGAAGAATGAAGATAAGTTTACTCCGGGTATCCCTGAGTCCTTCAATGTATTAGTGAAGGAATTACAGTCTCTTGGCTTGAACATGGAGATTCTCTCCAAGAACTTGCCAGAACTGGAAAACGGTGAGGAAGTCCCTGCGGTTACTGAATCAGTGCCCTTGGATGACATCCCGCAGGATTAATCGGATAAACGACCAACAAAGAGTGATTAAACGCAGTATAAAAGATAACGAGGAGAGCCCATGGCGACGAACACTCCCAATATAGATTTCGAAGCACTAAGTGGTACCAAAGGATCATTCCATGATTTCTCTGGTGCCCTGAACATCAACCAGATTGAAGCGTTGCGGGTCAGCATTGCTGCTCCGGATCAGATTCTGGACTGGGTACGAAGACAATATAAACAGGTTGAACGACCCAATCCTCTTCATGATCGGGTTAAAGAAGGCGTATTAGATTATCCCTCTATCGGCGAAGTAAAAAAGCCGGAGACGATTAACTACCGAACCTTCAAGCCTGAACGGGACGGTCTATTCTGTGAACGGATTTTTGGTCCGGTCAAAGATTACGAGTGCTCCTGCGGTAAATTTAAGCGTATTAAGTATAAAAACGTGGTTTGTGACCGATGCGGTGTTGAAGTAACTAAAGCTTCAGTCCGCCGTAGCCGGTTGGGTTATATTAAACTGGCGGCTCCGGTCTGTCACATCTGGTTCTTCAAAGGAACGCCCAGCCGTATCGGTAACCTGTTAGACCTGACAATGGCCGCTCTGTCACGTGTCCTGTATTTCCAGGAATTTATTGTGACTAATCCTGGTGATGTTACTGGGATTCAGGAACGGGAATTATTAACTGAAGAACGATACTATAACCTCAAGAGCGAATATGGTGATCGGTTCGAAGCTAAAATGGGTGCCGAAGCCATCAAAGAACTCTTGGGTCGAATTGACTGTGTTTCTTTGGCTGATCAGCTTCACAAAGAGATGCGTGAAACCAGTTCCATTCAAAAGCGGAAACGGATTATTAAACGTCTGAAGGTTGTAGAGTCTTTCCGTGATTCTACTAATCGTCCGGAATGGATGATTATGGATGTTATTCCGGTATTACCACCCGATTTACGTCCTCTGGTTCCACTGGATGGTGGCCGGTTTGCTTCATCAGACTTGAATGATCTGTACCGCCGGGTTATTAATCGTAATAATCGTCTCCGGAAATTGATGGACATCAACGCTCCGGAAGTTATTATCCGAAATGAAAAGCGAATGCTCCAGGAAGCTGTGGATGCCCTGTTTGATAACGGTCGCCGCGGCAAACCAATCCGTGGGCAAAATAATATTCCCCTGAAGTCTCTTTCTGATATGTTGAAAGGGAAACAGGGTCGGTTCCGTCAGAACCTGTTAGGTAAACGCGTTGACTATTCCGGCCGTTCCGTTATCGTCGTGGGTCCCGAACTGAAGTTCTATCAGTGTGGTTTGCCCAAGAAGATGGCGTTGGAATTGTTTGAACCCTTCATTATCCGGAAGTTGGAACAGCGCGGTTACGCCAATTCCATCCGATCTGCAAAACGCATGATTGACCGTGAGGATAAGGAAGTGTTTGATGTGCTCGATGAAGTGACCAAGAACCATCCGGTCATGCTGAACCGAGCTCCGACTCTTCACCGTCTGGGTATCCAGGCCTTCTATCCCGTTCTTGTTGAAGGTAAAGCCATACGTCTTCACCCGATGGTTTGTACCGCCTACAACGCCGACTTTGACGGTGACCAGATGGCAGTCCACGTTCCTCTGTCTCCCCCTGCTGTATGGGAAGCTGAGAACATCATGCTTTCTTCCAAGAACATCCTGCAGCCTTCCTCCGGTAAACCGGTGGCTGGCCCGACCCAGGACGCCGTACTTGGCTGTTATTATCTGACCAAACCTATCCTCAAATCTTCTGATGTGGATAAAAACTCTCTCAAACGGTTTGGTAATCGTGAAGAAGTAAATATGGCATGGGATCACCACATTGTGAAACTCCACGACTGGGTATTGGTCCGTGATAAGCGGGCTGATGGTTCCCAGGAGTGGGTAGTAACCACTGTCGGCCGTGTCTTATTTGATATGGAATTGCCCGAAAATCTGAACTTCCTTGATAAAAAGTCCAGCCCGTATGCTAATGAAACTATGACCAAAAAAGCACTATTTGGTTTGGTGGCTGATTACCATAAGAAACATGGTAATGATCAGACTGTTATCCTGTTGGATACTTTGAAATCCACAGGGTTCCGGTTTGCAACAATGGCGGGTATCTCCGTTAAGATTGACGATTTAGTTATTCCTAAAAAGAAACAAGAAATCTTAAACCAGTCAAATGAGGAAGTCTCCAAGATTTCTTCTGACCACAACCGTGGTGTTATCACCAACTCTGAAAGATACCAGAAAGTTATTGATGTCTGGAACCGAACTTCTGATGTGGTTGCGGCTGAAATGATGACTGGATTAGAAAAAGACCAAAATGGGTTTAACCCCATTTATATTATGGCCGATTCAGGTGCTCGTGGTAGTCAGCAACAGATTAAACAGCTGGCTGGTATGAGAGGTTTGATGGCCAAACCTGTTAAACGACTTACCGGTGGTATTGGTGAAATTATTGAAAACCCGATTTCATCCAACTTCCGTGAAGGTCTCACCGTGTTGGAATACTTCATTTCGACCCACGGTGCCCGTAAGGGGTTAGCAGATACAGCACTAAAGACCGCTGACGCAGGGTATTTGACTCGTCGTCTGGTTGATGTGGCGCAGGATGTTATTATTACCGAACAAGACTGCGGTACCATCAAAGGTATTGATATCCGTGCCATTAAAGAAATTACCCCCAAAGGTGAACGTATCCTGGAAGCTTTGTCTGACCGTGTTCACGGCCGAGTTGTTCTGGATGACGTTATGCACCCCCGGACCGGTGAAATCATCGTGGCTGCCAATGAATTGGTTGATGAAAAAACAGCCAAAGTTATTGAAGATGCGGGTATTGAAGAAGTTCGAATCCGTTCTGTGTTGACCTGCGAAACTCGGCGGGGTGTGTGTGCACGGTGTTACGGAGCTGACCTTTCAACCGGTAAGATGGTGGAAATTGGTGAAGCCGTTGGAACTATGGCTGCCCAGTCCATCGGTGAACCGGGTACTCAGCTTACCCTTCGTACCTTCCATATCGGTGGTGCGGCGTCCTTAGTTTCTGAAGGTTGGTACCAGGCAACCAAAGACGGTATCCTTCAGTACACTGATGTGAAGAGCGTTATTAATAAAAATGGTAAAAAAGTAGTCTTGAATCGTGGCGGTTCCGTCGCAATTCATGAGCCCGATGAAATTGATCCGACTAAGCCAGGTCGTGTTATTCAGCGGTTCCCGAACATCGTCAAAGGTGCAATCCTCTTTGCCGAAGACGGTTCTTCAGTAAAAGTGAATGACCGAATTGCCCAGTGGGATCCGCACAACACATTGATTATTGCGGAAGAAAGCGGAATCGTTCGCTTCCGTGATATTCTCGATGGCGTAACCTTGAAACGGGATGTTGATGAAGTCACTGGTAATGTTGTTCGCAGTATTACAGAACAGCGTGAAGTCAAAGCGGCTCCAAAACATCCGTCCATTGAAATCCTCAATGATAAAAATAAACTTATCAATTCCTATTCACTGCCCAGTGGTTGCCGTATTGCTCAGGATATTCAGGATGGTAAACCCATCTTTGCCGGCGATACCATTGCTCTGATTCCGAAAGAAAAAACCATTTCCAAGGACATCACCGGTGGTCTTCCCCGTGTTGCCGAGTTGTTTGAAGCTCGTAAACCCAAGGAAAAAGCCACAATTGCTGAAGTGGATGGTGTGATTGAAGTTGGTGAAATCCATCGTGGTTACCGGCGTGTTGTGATCCGGACTGATTACGGTGAAGAACGCCAGTATGATATTCCTTTACACCGTCACTTAAACATCAATAATGGTGACCAGGTAAAAGCCGGTGAACAGATGACCGATGGTGTGGTTGATCCGCATGATGTTCTCCGAATCAAAGGTCAGAAAGAAGTTCAGCAGTTCATGTTGAACGAAATTCAGGAAGTGTACCGGTTACAGGGTGTAGGCATCAACGATAAGCACATTGAAACCATTATTCGTCAGATGTTGCGTAAAGTTGTTGTCCGTGAGATCGGTGATACAAACTTCCTGTTCGACCAGCAAGTTGACCGATTTACCTTTGATGAAGAAAATGATCGGGTAGCTCGCGAAGGCGGCCAGCTGGCTCAGGCTGATGCCAAATTACTGGGTATCACCAAGGCCTCACTGGAAACAGAATCCTTCATTTCTGCGGCATCCTTCCAGGAAACAACCCGTGTTCTGACTGAAGCCTCTGTTCAGGCGAAGACAGATTACTTGCGGGGACTGAAAGAGAATGTTATTATGGGACGACTAATCCCGGCTGGTACCGGTTTGGAAAATTCGCCCAAACAGAAACGGATGTTAGACTTCCTGTTAACTTTACAGGAAGAACGACAGAGAGCAGCCCTGTCTTCCCTCAGTGGAATCAGCACAGATGAGGAATCACTCCTCGGTGTTGATACAGAAGTGGAAATTGAAGACCTTCCGGAAGAAGATTTCGGAACTGACGGCGAGATTTAGTACGCCGGCTGCCGGGATAACGCTAAATAACCGGTGATAAAAATGAAAAAATCAGGGAGCAAGACCAGAAAACTAATAATTTCCGGAGCTTGCTCCCTGTTTATATTTATGGCAGGGCTGACGCTGACAACGTCTGTCCATGCTGCCAGTGAACAGAAAACACCTCCCCCCTCTTTTACTCTCCAACCAGGAGACTCTTTCTCAAAACAATCCATTGCCCTGGCACAGTTCAAGCAATATCCTGGCTGGGAAGAAAGTCTGGCGGCGAATGGCCGGCTAATCCTAAAGTCCCTGAAAAGTCCCTGTATCCTGATTGTTTTGGAAGATGTTCCGACCCTATCTCTCTGGGTATTGAAACAGCGTGGAGAAATACCCGAAGGAATTGTAATTTATGACTTTGACGGAGCCTTTTTTCAGTCTCTTCCGGGACTGGGAGCGGCCTCTACATATGGCACACAGGAGCAGCTTTTCCGCAGCCGTGAAGCACTGGAACGGCAGTTGCTTCTGAATTCCAAAGAGCCTGTTTATTCGACGGCTCGACGGGATACCCATGATTTGAATGGGACTCGACTGGTACCCTCAGGTTTGGTTTACAGGTTTTTGAAGCCCGGTGAATCTGAACCGGATTATGTCGGGATCATTAATCAGTTGTATCCAGCTCCTGCCGATTCTCACCTGCCGGAATTTTCCAGTTTGTTGGCTGTTTATCACTATATGAGGGGAATCACTGCGCAATGTATTCCCACCTATCCTGGACGCCGTTTAGCCCGTACTGAGTTGATAGCCTCTGCCCAGACGGGAGGATATCTCCGGGGGATTCATACCATGTTGGCGGAACGATTCCTGGAGTTGGGGGATTTGGACAATGCACTGAAGAGTGCGCAGACAGGTGTGGACAAAAAACCTGAATACTTCAAATCTCATTCAGTACTAGGGGATGTCCTGTTCGCCAGACAGGAATGGGCGGCGGCAATGAAGGCCTATCAAAAATCGCTTCAGATATATCCTGATAATTCAGCTATTCAAAAGAAACTGGCTGTGTGTAAAATTCGGATGAATAAGCTAACACCTAAAGTGTCCTTCTAATCTTTTTAGAATTAACCTCCGTTGTACTAAACCTTTTCTTCTTATCATAAGTATTGATATTATGTTAACTATAATAATTTGATTGAGTGAGGGACCCATAATATGACAATGTTTAGTGTTTTTCTGTTTGAAGGGACAGCTCCCCTGGATGTCTTTGGTCCTATCCAAGTAATAGGGTCTCTTGAGAAATTCTACACGATTAATTATTACTCTGAAAAAGGGGGATTGGTGGAAATCCAACCTGGATTGAAGGTGGATACCAAACCCTTGTCAGAAGTACCTGGTGAAGGAGTTTTTCTGATACCGGGTGGATTTGGGACGCGGCGAGATGTGCAAAATCAGGAACTGATTCAACAGGTCAGAGAAAAGGCCTTGGCTTCTCGATATGTATTGACCGTTTGTACCGGGAGTGCTCTGTTGGCAAAAACAGGCTTACTGGATAATCTGAAGGCTACTACCAATAAAAAGGCTTTTAACTGGGTGGCTGAACAGGGCCCTAATGTTCATTGGGTCCGGAAAGCCCGATGGGTAAAGGATGGGACGTTTTATACCTCTTCTGGAGTTTCTGCAGGAATAGATATGATCCTGGGTTTTGTCAGCGATACGATAGGGCCGGTTGTGGCTGAGAAAATTGCGGAAGGGATTGAGTATTGCTGGAACAAAAACAATGAAGATGACCCTTTCCATGCCGTATCCGAATAAAACATATTAATGCCAAAGTTCAGAGAAAACCCATGAATCCCTACATGGATATTAACCGTATAGAATTTTTCATAACCAATGCCTGTACCAGCCGATGTAAGCATTGTTCAGTCGGTAATTCTTTGAATAAAAACAACACCTGCATTGATGCAGACAGAGCGAGTTCGGTCATATCTGAGTTGGCACAGCAGTATGCCATCAAATCAGTCATGACTTTTGGGGGTGAACCGTTGTTGGCTGCGGATACAGTATGTAAAATCCACAAGACTTCCACAGAAAACAAAATACCCTGCCGCCAAGTCATCACGAATGGTTATTTCACTAAGGACCTTCAACGGATTTCTGAGGTAGCCAGAGACTTGAAGAAAAGCGGCGTTAACTCCCTGTTGTTGTCGGTGGATGCTTTTCATGCAGAGCATTTGCCCATTGAAACAGTTTACGCCTTTACCAGGGCTTTATGTGATGAACACATAGAGGGTTTGCGGCTTCAGCCCGCATGGGTGATAGATGCCGAACACAATAATGTCTATAACCAGAAAACCCGAGAGTGTCTGGAGGCATTCACAGACTTAAATATACCGATATCCAGTGGCAATAACATTTTTCCTTCTGGGAATGCTGCCATCTATTTGGCTGAGTATTATCCGTTAAAAGCTTTTGATTTGAATGTAAAATGTGGGGATGTTCCCTATACAACCAAGCTGGATTCTGTGGATACAATTTCCATAAATCCCAATGGTGATGTGATTGTCTGTTGTTTTGTAATTGGAAATATCTATACAGATACAATTACAAATATCATCTATCGATATAATCCTGATGAGAATCTGCTGATGTCCTCTTTGCTGAAAGGTGGCGTTCGGGGATTGATGGATGTGGCCAAAGACAGCGGCCTTTATATCGACCCGACACAATACCCTTCGGTTTGTAGTGTGTGTCATGAAATTGTGCGGAAGATGGGGATGGGTGGTTGAGAGGGTAACTGAATTTAGGGCTGTGAACAGGGTCTGTATCTGAAATCTTTTAGTGTATTAACGAAAGTCATTTTAAGATATACTGGAAAACGACAATGCTGGGACATTTAAAAAAAGGGATGCAATACAAAATTTGGCTGGTAAGCATACTGGCGGGAATTCTTTTCATTACCGGGTGCTATCGTTCCCCCCTTCCCAAAAACACAAAAGAATCGGAAGAAGCCTTCTTAAATCCTTCGGCAATGGAACAACAATCTGTGGAATCAGTTGTCAGATTACCTGGTCGTTATGGTTCACTGTCACCTAAAGGGGACCAAATCGCTCTTTATCTTAACCGTCGCCCTGCCCTGATTAACCAGTCAGATTTTAGCAGGATAATGTCCTCATCTTCTCTCTTTCCCGGAGATACAAAGGGATTAAAAAATCCGCGATGGGATTCCACAGGAGACAGGGTTCTTTTTTATGGAGAACCTCCAAATGGGGGAGACCCGATGACCGTTGTTTTTGATGTGCAGCAATCCCGGGAAACGACGCTTACCCGATGGTGGAATCCTGTGATGTCGGAGTTTGGAGAGTCTGTGGCTGGAATTCGCCAGTCGGGTCGGTCCTTGGACATTCTTTACTTCTCGGATGGGAGTACCCAGACATGGTCTGTGGACACATTGGGATTAACAGAAGGATCATATCTGAGTGCCTGTGACTGGGTTGATGAAGATATGTTATTGATTACCAGTCATATCATTGATTCTAATAACAACATCTCGACTCAATTGTCTAGTCTGGATATCCTAAATGGAAAAACTCAACCCTTATTGGATTTTCCCGACCGGTGTGTAGATATTCAGGTGGCACCGAACCACAGCCTGGCGTATCTGGTCTTTTCTAAAGGAGTGTCAAATCCCATTTATCGTACTGAAATTGTTAATCTTAAGACAAATCAGCACCTGGTAAATCAAAACCGTTTCAGGGCCCTGGGCTGGCATCCGGATAACCAGTCTATTATCGGAGATTGGTCAAATTCTGATAGTAACAAGAATTTGGTGGTTCGATGGTGGTTCCAGCAGAAGAAGTGGGCACAAATTGTCTCTCCAACAGGAAATCCTCTCCCAGTAACTTTGGGGGTCTCCATTCATCCGGAGGGCTGGATTTTGGATAATCAGATACTAAATTTTGGTAAACAGCCGTAAAATCAAAGGTATAGGTAAAAATATGCTTAATAAATAACCACAACTGATTGATTTTATAACACTGTTTCACGAATAGTGATAAACTTGCAGCATCGAACGAGATCAATCTTGTTCGATGCATTTATTTTTGTTAAATTAGGAAATAACATACATAACTTTATACTTATTAGTGAGTTAGGCTTTTTTTAGGGTATATACAGGGGATACTGGATTTGGTTTTTAAAAAAATATTTAGAAAATCAAATAAATTTTTGTTAGAAAATGGCGGTGGAGACGCTCTGCTATTAATGAAGGAAGATACCACTGATATTGAGGTCTGTTCCGGTAATAGCCATGAAGTCGAACTGGATGACGGGACCTCTGCTGGAGACTCGGATTTATTACCCGGGCAGAACAGAGGGACTGATAAGGATTCCAGAAGCGTGGATAAAAGAACAGAACGAGACAAGAAGTGGGTTCTCCAGGCACTGGCTGGGGATCAAAAGTCCTTTATAGACTTGGTAGATGCCTACACATCATTATGGTATCTGATTGTTTATGGCATCACACACAATCAAAGTGAAGCGGAGGAGATAGTGCAGGAAGGTGTGGTTAAAATATACGAAGCATTACCTTCGTTGAATAAACCTGAGAGTTTCTCTTCCTGGACCTATACCCTGTTTAAGAGATTAGCGATTACCCATATCCAGCGTCAACGAGCCGTAAAAAAACTTGAATCCGTATGGACGGAAACAGAACAAATCCTTGCATCAACAGAGGATTTTTCTCTGGATACTAAAAAACTGCTGATGGATTTACCGGACATATATAGAGACCCATCGATTTTATATTATGTGCACGGATATTCCATACAGGATGTCAGTCAGATATTAGACGAGAGTCGAGCTACTATTGAAATGCGTTTGTATCGAGCCCGAAAATTGATGCGGCGTATGATGGAGAAAAAGCAGAAATGAAACTTTTAATCCATTGGACCATAAGACGATGGTTGCATCGTTCCCTCATGGGAGAGTTGACCCCCTCCCAACAGTATATCCTCGATACTCACTTGGAGAAATGTGCGTCCTGCCGAAAGATAGCCCTTGAAGAAGACCAGTTGACCCAGAATCTAGAACAGATGCAAAATGAAATCAGGGTCAGTCCAAAACTCCAGGAAGCCATTCATGCCCGATTAAAAGACCTGCCTGCCCCAGGGACTAATCCCTCTACCGTTGATATTGAAGCAGAACTGTTACCGTTAACCAAACCTGTAACTTTCCCCACAGAGCTGCGTTGGGCAACGGCGTTAACTCTCATGGTTGTCATTAATCTGGCTGTATTTATGTGGTATGGCGTAGATCGTCAGGCATTTCAGGCCCGGATAACCTCGCGTGGTAAGGGATTAATGGTGTACCGGATGGGAGAAGCAGGCTGGCGGCCTATAAAATCCAACGAAACCCTGGAAACGGGTGATCGGGTCCGAACTGATTTTATGACATCTGCCACCCTTAAATTAAGTGAGAGTTCCCGAATTTGGCTGGCTCCAGGTACAGAAATCACTTGTCGTCCAGACACAAGAGCTAACGTCCGGATCGCTTATGGTGATATTTATGTGGCCGTGAAACACTTAAAAGACGCCTTCCGTGTGGCTACTTCGACGGGAATGGTTCAGGTCATGGGCACAGAATTCAGGATATTGGCGCGGGATACCGCCGCTGTCCAAGTAACTTGTACGGAGTCCACCGTCCTTTTCCAAAATAGTAAGGGTAATATTATGGTTCCTGCCGGATTTAGAATTATGGCACGGGCCAATACCGCTCCTTCCCAGTTGAAAGCCGTTGACGCCGCTGAAGTGGATATCTTACGAGAAAGCATCCTTTCTTCTGATGACTTATCGAATAAATCTCGACTTGAACTGCGTTCCCGAATCGTTGATAAAGGGCGGCAATACTGTTTTGATGATAAAGATTACGAGAAAGCACTTGATTTCTTCCGGATTGCCACCTGGTTAAGCCCTGATTATGCCTATTCATATTACGGGATGGGTGTTGCTTATCTGAATCTCAAACAATATGGTCAAGCTACTGCCGTATTGCAGCAAGCTATTAACCTTGAAGGAAAGACCCCGCAGTATTGGGTTACTTTATCAGAATTACGATATAGTCTGGGTGATTATCCCGGTGCTGAAGAATCGGCACGATATGCCATCCAACTAGACCCCAAAAATCATTGTGCTTGGGCCATATTAGGCCAGGCTTATCTGAAGATGGATAAACCAAATGAATCCCGGCAGGCTTTCCAAGAAGCCCAATCATTAAAACCCTGCTCTCAATGCGCACCTAAAGTCAAAGAAGGAATGGTCCTTCTGAATAAGAGTACAGATATATAAAACAATAAATCAGGTTATAAATACTGGCTGTGACCCCACTTTTCAGGTACTCTTCTCCATTAAAAACTACATTTTCTAATTCTCTCCGGAATTTTGGGACTTCCCTGTGACATGTTTTTTAGGGGTTTTGACGACTATTATTTAGAGTCCCCCTTTAATTTGTCGAAAATTATCGTATAATTAACCCATATTGAGTGTTATCTGAGGGATATTAATAATGCAGAAGTGGTTACATATAAGTGTATTTTCTTTGATGGTTGTGGTTTTACTTACTGGATGTGGAAAAAAGGCGCAGGCTCCAGCCAAACCAGCAGCTCCGGCTGCAGGGACTCCGGCAGCTCCTGCCCCTGTCGGTCAGGAAATTAAGTTTGCAGTCAATGATCCTTTACCCATGGGTGCAAAAGTTGGAACTATTTCGCCTGATGGGACTCAGATTGCGATAGTCGCAAATAACAGACCCTTCATTGTAGAACGGCTGAATCCTGCTACTATTCAATTCCAGTCCACGGGTATGCTAAGTAGTCGGGATGTACCTGCGCGTCCTCCAGTCTGGTCACCTGATGGAATGATGGTTTCATTCTCGGGTTTGGCAAGCGAGAACAATCCAGGATTAACTGTTTTATGGAATAAAACGACTAATCAGGAACAGTTTGTGCGGGGATTGAATCATGCAGTGTTTAGCCCCAATGGTCGTCAGTTGATAGGCAGTAATCCCTCTGAGAAGGTTGTGGCCGTCATTGATTTGAACACAAATGGAGTTCGTCCTTTCTCCTGGAAAACCCTGAATATTCCCGATGATGCCATCGTTGATAATTTCAACTGGGTGGATAATTCCCGGGTTTATTTCCTTGTTCGCAGTGAAGGCGCCCCCACGGATGTATATCAAATCAATCCTGGTTCAGGACAATATGCCAAGGTTCACTCCTTTAATGAACCTGTCGGTCTGATGAAAATCAGTGCTTCTTTCCAGCAGGCTGCTGTGACAGTGCTTCCGACTGAAAACAATAACAGCAAAATGATGTTGTTGGGGCTTAAGGATTGGAAATTGATTGAAGCTCAGAACGGGATGATTGGTGAAGGTTGGGATGTTTATGGGAAAGGTCTTTTAGTTTCTGAATTGGCAAACGCTGATGCTGCCCCGGTTTTGAGCCACTATGAAATCGAAAAGCGTATAAAACACGCCCTCAAGGCTCCGGATGGTAAAGCCATTGAGTCCGAAACCCCACCCACTTTGGGTAAAGACGGGGTCGTGGCCAATGGTTATGTATATGGTCCTCCGAAGCCCCCACCGCCAGCTCCACCTAAACAAATCAAAGTCGTTAGATAATCAACCAAAATAAATAAGGCCTTCCAGAAAACTGGAAGGCCTTTTGTTTTATCTCTTAATAATGCACCTCAGGGTCTAGTCCGTTTCTTATTCACGGTCTTTTTGAGAGCTTCTAAATCCGCACGGTTAAGATAATGGGTCTTATCTGGAAGGTCCAACCGGTAGAAGGAGTATCCTTTACTTCCACTCTCCCGGACATATTGGATAAGCTGACCATAGGTGGATGCTTCTGAAAAGCGGGTTTCATCGCCCCCCAGGCCAATATAGACGGGACATTTTGCTTTTGCCATGAGTTCCTTTGCCTTAGCTGTCAGTTCTGGCGTGGGAGGTTGGTATAACATGGGGAAAATGAAATCCAGAAAGTCTGTCCAGGCTAACCAGTCCTGTAACCGAGCTGATTTGCATTCTTCGGGATCGGGGGCCACTGCCGCTGAGATTTTAATCTTCGGATTCACAGATTTGGCTGCGCTCCGGATTTCACTGGCCAGAGAAGTCACTATTTCGATACGATACTGAGTCCATTTAGCCTCCATCTCCGGAGTATTAATGGTGAGTGGGTCAACCCCATACTTATTACGGAATCCATCTCTGAAAGTAGTGGACCAGGTGTGTGCTGGACTGATTCTTAACCAGTCAAGATTGATACCATCAACGCCTTGTCTGGCCATTTCTTTCGCCAGATTCTTTAAGTGTTCACGAACTCCAGGGTTAGAGGGATCCAGCCACCAATAACACTTGTCTATTGGCCGCTCCAGACAGTTTTTCCCATCCTTATAAACAACGGCCCAGTCCGGATGTTGCTTTAACACCGGGTCTGGGGTTATAAATCCACCAATCAAAGAGGGCATCCAGGCATGGACCTCAATTCCTCGTTTATGTGCTTCATTAATCATGACTGGAAGAACTGTTGCATGAGCGGTTGAGGAGTAAGCACTGGTATATAACATTCCGCCGCTGTAATCTCGAGCTAACGGAAATATGGCATTGAAATTGTTTTTATCCAAGTCACGGATTATTTCCCTGACCTGTGTATCAGAAGCCTTGCCCCAGCTCCGGGGGGTAAACTCTACCCACACACCTCGTAATTCACGGCACATACCCATTAACGGCAGCAAAATCAGGGTGTTCCATAATATAAATCGAATAAGATATCGTTGCACAGCAAAACTCCTTCTTAGTGAATGTATTTATAAAATAGGGATTATTTTAATAGCAGTTATCAATACTATCAAATGAGTATGAAGGTGGTAAAATATCTAAAATTATTACATTCAAATACAGGAATCAGGGTTTTATGAAATTACGTTTATTGCAGATAGTCGCGTTAATGATAACAGTATTATTCTGTGGCAGTTTGGCTTGGGCAGGGTATTTATCCTACAATGATGCCCGTACGGGTGGAATGAAGAAACAGGTGCTGCTGTACACCTTAAATCCGACAGAGTATGGGACTGGTTCTCGGATGCCCTGGATTACGGGGGACAATAGTGAATTATATTATGCAACAGGCAATTATGGTTATGAAGAACTCTTTTACAGTGTTTGGTCTGCGGGGAAATGGCAGGGTGGAAAGGCACTCGATGAGCTTAACATTAAGGGGTATTCCACCAAATCTCCAACACTCACTCCTGATAAGCAAAGAATCTATTTTTCCAGTAGTCGGCCAGTGGGCGCTCCCTATAATCTGGCGGGTGGCCGGTGGAGACTATGGACAGCAGTTCGTCAACCGGACGGGTCATGGGGCACTCCGTATTTTCTGAATCAGGATGCCGTTACCGGGGTAAATGTTTCAACTCTTACCGATGGACATGATTTTGGTGTTTCCTTATCCCGAGATGGAAACACTTTGTATTTCAATTCATCACGAACCGGAAGTCTGGGGGGGTATGATGTCTGGTACTCCGTCAAAAATTCCCAGGGAAAATGGCAGGCTCCCGTCAATGTCGGGTCCCCGATAAACACTTCCAGCACAGAAGTTTCCGGTGTGTCTGTTACTTCCGACAATTTGAAGATGTATGTTTGTTCCGACCGAACGGATAAGAGGATATACGGTATTGAAACCTACAACATTTACTGTGCCGTTCGAAGCAGCACCACTCAAGCATGGAGTACCTCCAGTGTTTTCCAGATTGGCGGTATCTCTCCGGCCAGTGGAAATTCTACGACGGCAGGCTGGGGGGTCAGCTGGCCCTGCATTGCACCCGATGGGACGACACTGTATTATTCCGATGATGGTCCATTCAAATGGTATGGTGATGGATACTCACTGTTCTATTCCAAATATTCCGGTGGGACTTGGAGCCGTGGTATAAATGCCGGAAGAAATGTGAATAATCTGATTTGGCGGAAGACAGAAGATTTCCTGCCATATATTGCTTATGTGGATGCCACTACGGGCCAGCCGCGTGATTTCATGTTCGACAGTTTCCTGTTCCTGGCACTTTCTGGTTCATCATCACAGGTCCGTTATGATGTTGGAAATAATAATAAAGATGATTTCCTAACCTATCTGGATTCCCTGTTTGCAGCACATCGCCAGCTGGCCAAATTTGACGAGACGGTGGGTTCAGTCAAATCAACTTTGAACCAGCCCGATTACAGAGTGAAGATTGCCGTAATGATTCCCACCCCGGTATCTACTGTGACTAATTTTGGGGATGTTGATGGGGATGGTATATCCGAAAACCTGTCCACTTCAGCTAACCGGTACAAGGTCGTGAACTGGTATCTGAATGAGTTTTTCTCCCGATGGTCTACAGCCAATCTAAAACATACGGACCTGGTCGCCATGTACTGGCTGGATGAGTATGTCGGTACCCAGTCTTCACTGGTTCGCCAGGTGGCCGATAATGTTCATGCCCGGGGATATAAGTTTGAGTGGATACCTTACTATTCAGCGGATTATGCCAACTGGACTTCCTATCGGTTTGACAATGCCCAGCTCCAACCCAACTATGCCTGGATGCCTCAAAGTGGTGATTCAGATCCGGCCCGGATTTCTTCTTCTGCGTCGCGGTCCCGGACTTATAACCTGGGTGTGGAGTTAGAGTTTGATGGTCGTCCTTTATATGATGGAATGAATTTCCGGACCTATCTGGATTATGGTTCACCCATGAAAGAAAACTATATGAAGGATTGTTTCCTGGGTCTTTATCAGGATGTCCATGCAATGTACAGTCTGTCCTATTCACCATTAACTTCAAGACCCTGGGCCCGTGATGCCTATGACAGTTTGTATCGGTTCCTGAAGGAAGATTATCCACTGCCCATCTCAATGAGCAAAAACTATACTATCAGTCCTACCCCGGGGACTACCTACCCGGACAGCGGCCATGAGCTGAACGATTACCTCTACTATCCGGATTCAGAATGGATGATCCGAAGTGTTGGTTTTAATGTGGATACTACTAATGTGACGTATGATTTGGCTTCGGTTTGCAGGGTGGAAAAAGTGTACGGGCATTTTGTCAGTATCACAGACTGGGGAATAGCGTTTCCTAAACAAATGAGTGTTGAAGTATCCACGGATGGTGTTAATTGGCAGTCCGTAGGTTCCAGTACCCTGCATCCAGCGGATTCCACAACAGCAGAGTCTTCCGGAGATATGGTCGTAAAGTTCACTCCCACGAATGGCCGGTATGTCCGGGTCAAACTGATAAGAAACTCAGCCTGGATATTCCTGGATGAACTTCAAGTGTATGGTACTTACAACTTTACGAATCTGAATGACTGGATGTTGTATTAAACAAAGATTGTTTACGAGGGGCTTTAGAAGATAAAGCCCCTTTTTTTGTTTCTATTGAAATTGTTGAAATGAGAATCATTGAACATTGTCAGGGAACAAGTTTGGTAATCTATCCGTCAAACCGGATAGATGAACCTGATGATGGTTTAATTTTTGAGTATTGTATATGAATAACAGGTCTGTTTTGAGAGTGGTTCTGTAACAAATTGTTTCCTGAACGGATTACCGGAAAAACAAAGGTGGAATCCTTTATGAAGTATCTGATACTGATTGGATTACTGGTTCTCACACTAAGTTATGGAATAGCTTCAGAATCTCCTGTCAATAAACCGTATGAAAAGTCAGGGATTACTGCTTCAACCACCTTGATAGATATTCTCGTTAATGGGCAACTGAAACGGGAAGGGGTTCAACAAGCCAACCTTTGTTCTGACGAAGTGTTTATCCGACGAGTCTATATTGATGTTATTGGGACTCTCCCGACTTCAGAGGAAGTTGTTTCTTTCTTGAAAGACAGCAGACCGGACAAACGGTCTATTCTGATTGACCAACTCCTAAACCGGAAAGAGTATGCCGAATATTGGTCAATGAAATGGTGTGACTTGCTGCGAGTAAAGGCGGAGTTCCCCATCAATCTTTGGCCGAATGCAGTCCAAACCTATCATAGATGGATACGAGACTCCCTGCGGAATAATAAACACTATGATGTGTTTGTACGGGAAATGCTGACTTCCAGTGGGAGTAACTTCCGAGTTCCGCCGGTGAACTTTTATCGAGCCATTCAAAGTCATGATTCAACCGCCATTGCTGCGGCAGTGGCTCTGACTTTTATGGGAACACGATATGAAAAAATGCCGGCCGCTCAGCAATCGGAGATGGCATCCTTTTTTACGCGGGTCGGATACAAGGGGACAGCGGAATGGAAGGAAGAGATTGTTTATCATGACCTTTCTTCAGCCAGTGTCATACAGACTCGCTATCCTGATGGGACAAAGGTGAAGATACTCCCTGAACAGGACCCCCGGAAAGTCTTTGCCGACTGGTTGATTACTCCTAATAATCCCTGGTTCAGTAAAAACATTGTGAACCGGATTTGGTATTGGCTTATGGGGCGGGGAATAATCCATGACCCGGATGATATCCGTAAGGATAATCCCCCGGTAAATCCGGCATTGTTGTCCTACCTTGAGAAAGAGTTTGTGAAATCCAACTACGACTTAAAACATATCTACCGGATCATCCTGAATTCACGAACCTACCAGGCCTCTTCTATCCCCAAAACACAAAGTACCAAGTCTGAGAAACTGTTTGGGAATTATGGGGTGCGTCGATTAGAAGCGGAAGTTCTGGTGGATGCATTGAACACGATTGGAGGAACCGGTGAGGGGTACAGTAGTCCTGTCCCGGAACCTTTTACCAATACTCCCCCCTATCAGCGTACGATTTCCCTGTCAGATGGAAGTATTACCAGCCAGTTTTTGGAAATGTTTGGACGGCCTCCGCGGGACAGTGGACTTGAATCGGAACGCAATAACGATTCCAGTGATTCACAGCGGCTCTATCTTCTGAACTCCAATGAGATTCAAAGGAAGATAGAGCAAAGTCCCCCGCTCCGAAAACTATTCAATACTTATAAAAACAATAATCAAGAACTGATTCGAATGATTTATCTGACCCTGTTATCCCGATATCCTACGGATTCAGAATTAAAGACGGTCCTGGCATATTACAAAACGAAAGGGTTAGGCCAGAAACAGGCAACGGATGACCTGGTGTGGGTATTGATAAACTCCAAGGAATTTCTGTATCGACATTAATAAAGAAGTATTTTCACGGATAAGAACTCTGTATTGTCAGGAGAAGAGGACGATATGAAAAAAAGACATCTATTGAATGCCTTATCCCGGCGAGATATCTTGAAACTGGGTGCAGGGACACTGGCAATGACCCTGTTGAATCGTTATGGGATTCAGGTGTGGGCAGCCGACCCTTCTCCCGGCGTACTGAATAAAAATGCAAAAGCAAAATCCGTGATTCAAATCTGGTTATGGGGTGGTCCCAGTTATCTGGATACCTTTGACCCTAAACCGTCTGCAGGATACGATTATTGCGGACCTCTCAATCATCCCATCGAAACAAATATCCCCGGAATCCAAATCGGGGAACTCCTTCCACAACTGGCTCAGCATGCCAATGACTATTCCATCATCCGAAGTATGACTCATGGTATTAATGCGCACGAAACTGCCGCCTATGCCATGCAGACAGGGCGTAAACCGGGGGACAGGATAGTCTATCCATCCGCAGGTGCAGTCGTGTCTGTTTTTAAGGGGTATGACCAGGGTTACAAAGGAGTCATTCCTCCCTATATCGTGTTAACACAACCTCAGGGCCGATTCTCGGAATCGGGTTTTCTGGGACAGAAATATAAACCGTTTGCAACAGGGGGAGACCCGAATCAGAAACGGTTTGCAGTATCCGGTATCGTAGCCGAAGGTGTCTCTGATGAGCGCCAGCAAAGCCGAAGAGAATTGCTTCATAACCTGGATACCCTCGGTGGTTTATTGAAAGGGAATCCCGGGTTTGGTCAACTCGACCGGGCGGAAGAAAATGCCTATAACCTGATTCTGGGTGATGGTGCCAAGGTGTTTGACCTGTCCGTAGAGAAAGATGAATTGAGAGACCGGTATGGACGGAACAAGTTCGGACAGTCCTGTCTGGTGGCGCGGCGGTTGGTGGAACTGGGTGTGCCTTATGTCACCATCAACTACAACGGATGGGACACCCACAAACGGCACTTCGAGACCATGCGGAGAATGCTGCCTGAGCTGGATAAGGGAATGGCAACATTACTGGAAGATTTGAAAAGCCATGGATTATTGGACAGTACGATTGTCTGGTGCGGTGGAGAGTTTGGACGGACTCCCAAGGTGTTGTGGGAAGAACCCTGGAATGGTGGCCGTAGCCATTATGGGAATTGTTTCTCCGTGGTGTTGGCCGGCGGTGGATTCAAGGGTGGTCTGGTGGTAGGAGAGAGTGATGCCCGCGGTGAAGAAGTATTGAAGCGGCCGGTGTATCCGGTAGATTTGATAGGTAGTATCTATGAACTTCTTGGGATTAATCCTGCCGGGCCATTACCAAACAATAAGGGACTTGATGTGACGGTCCTGCCTCTTCCGGGAAGTGATATAAAGTCCGGCGGCCGGTTAAAAGAAATTATGTCACTCTAAGGGGATGGATGATTATGTCATTTTTTAAACAATTATTCATTGCGACAGTAACACTGCTGATTCTGCCTTTTGCCTGGGGACAGGCGCAACAGAAACAAGCTCATATTGGATATGTTTTTCCTGCCGGTGGACAGAAAGGCACTGTCTCGATTATTTCTGTGGGCGGGCAAGCCTTAAAAGATGTGGATGAAGTCTATGTGACCGGTGAGGGAGTAACAGGAAGAGTCCTTCTTTATCTGCGGCCCCTCTCAAATATGCAGCGGCAGGAACTGGCAAAACAACTGCAGGAGATACGCGGACGACGGTTTCCCAATGCTCCGATTCAACGGGAACAACCATTAAGAGCTGTTGATACGACAAAGAATGATAATCCAAACAAGAAAGAATTTAAGGTGGAATTGCCGGATTATCCAATGTTCCGGGACTTGGAAAATAAATCTCCCCGGGAACTTAAACAAATCGCCGATGAATATTTGAATCCGAAACGACAGCTGCAACCCAATGAAGCGATTGCAGAAACAATTGTTCTCGAAATAACGATTGATAAGAACGCCGATACTGGACCTCGTGAAATTCGATTGTCCACAAAAACAGGAATGACCAATCCACTACGGTTTGAGGTAGGACCCTTTCCGGAAATACGAGAAGAAGAACCCAATGACCCCAATGCACCTCGTATGGATTTTCTAACTCTCCCTGTTGTGATTAACGGACAGATTCGAGATAGTGATGTGGACCGATACCGGTTTGAAGCAAAACAGGGGGATATCCTGGTTGCGGAGACAAAAGCCCGAACCTTGATTCCTTATCTGGCGGATGCGGTTCCCGGCTGGTTCCAGGCGACTCTGACACTGTTTAATGCCAATGGTGATGAAGTGGCGTATGTGGATGATTTCCGATTTAATCCAGACCCGATATTGTCTTATCGGGTTCCTGAAGATGGAGAGTATGAATTAGAAATTCGCGATGCGATTTATCGGGGGCGGGATGATTTCGTTTACCGGGTCACCTTGGGGAAGACTCCTTTTGTCACTGGCCTGTTTCCTCTGGGCGGCAGGTCCGGTAAATCCTCTTATAGTTGGGTTACTGGATGGAATTTGAATCAACGACAAATTGAACTAGACACTCAACCGGGATCCGATAATATTCGGGAACTGACATTGACGCAATCTGGGCTGAAAACAAATCCCGTCAGTTATGCCGTAGATACCCTTCCGGAATTCCTGGAAACCGAACCGAATAATACGATTCAAAATGCACAGCGTGTTTATTCCTCCCAGATTGTGAATGGCAAAATCTCACAACCTGGGGATATTGATGTATTCCGATATGACGGGAAAACGGGGGAAACCCTGGTTGTGGATGTTCAGGCCCGGCGGCTCCAGTCACCTCTGGACTCATGGGTCCAGATAACCAATTCTGTCGGGAGTGTTCTGCAATGGAATGATGACCGGCCGGACAAGGAATATGGAATGTTGACGCATCATGCGGATTCTTTCCTGATGTATAAAATACCCGCCGAAGGAATTTATTACCTTACTTTGAGGGATGCTCAGAATCAGGGCGGTGATGCGTATGCGTACCGATTACGATTTGGTCCACCCCGTCCGGATTTTGCCCTGCGGATGACACCCTCCACTCTCAATCTGTCACCGGGAAGAACGATTCCCGTTAAAGTGTATGCTATCCGTAAAGAAGGGTTCACTGGGGATATCTCTATTGGATTAAAGGGAGCGCCTTCGGGATTTCGTCTGAGTGGAAACAAAATACCTGCGGGGATGGATGAGATACGAATGACGATGACAGCGCCCTGGCAGATGGATATGGCGGTAACGCATCTTCTATTGGAAGGGAGTGCCTCGGTCAATGGCCAGAAGGTGATCCGTCCGGTAGTTCCTTCAGACGACATGATGCAGGCTTTTGCCTATCATCATCTGGTACCCTCCAGAGAACTGGCAGTATCATTGAAAGATGTCCGCCGGTGGATGAATCTTCCTGTTCCTGACATTGGGAAGATAAACATACCGGCTGGAGGAGCTGTTCCCGTGGAAGTTGTTTTACCTCCAAGAGCCCGGACCCCAAATCTCCAATTGAAATTAAATGAACCCCCTAAAGGTATTTCACTGAAAAATGTCAAAGTCGTACCGGGTAAATTATCTTTCACGATTGGTTCAGATGCCAAGATACTCAAACCCGGATATCAGGATAATTTGATTATTGATGTGTTTTCTGAGGTAACGGTCAATCGACCTAATGCCCCCAAAGCGGCGGCTAAACAATCCGTATCTTTGGGTGTGTTACCGGCAATCCCGATGGAAATCATCCAGCCCCTCAATAAAAAGTAAATCAACAGGAGTTATGAATTGGATTTCAAAACAATAGATTGCGGGACTATTCCTGCTACGGTGAACATCTCCCGATTTTGTGGAGATAGTGGGGTAGAGGAATATCACTTGATTATCCGGCCTGTGGAATATGGTTCAATGGAAGACCAGCTGGAATGGGTGTATCAGGCTTACCAGAAGACTCTGGAGATATTGGGTCTTCAGAAGGAAACGGCAGTCCTGCGGCGGTTTTTCTGCAGTGACTTGATGAACCAGGCCGGCATCCTGCAATCTCATTCGTTTTCCGACCCTCACAATATTGGTGAACTGTGTGCCGTCTCCTGGATATGTCAGCCCTCAGTCCCTCCGGTGAAAGTGGCACTCTGGGCTTATCATATCAATGACCCGCAATCCCAACTGGAGAAAACCAAAGAAGACACAGCCCTTATTCTGAAACGGGATTCTCATTCCCATTACTGGAGAACCGGAATGACTTGTGTGTCCGGTCAAACGTCTTATGACCAGACTCAGGGTATCCTGGAAAACTATCTGAAACAACTTCAATACAGAGACATGACACTGGCGGAGAATGTTATTCGGACCTGGTTTTTTGTCCAGAACATTGACGCCAATTATCAGGGATTGGTGGTGGCTCGGAGAGAATTGTTTGCCCAGCAGAGACTGACACCTCAGACGCATTTCATTGCCAGTACCGGTATTGAGGGGACTTATTCAGATGTGAATGCCAAAGTCATTATGGATGCCTATGCCATCTCTGGTGTTCAACCCAACCAGATACAGTATCTGGCGGCAACAGATTATTTAAGTCCGACCCATATCTATGGCGTGACCTTTGAACGGGGAACCGCTGTATCATACCAGGACCGAAAACATATCTTTATCTCCGGAACGGCCAGTATTGATTCCAAGGGAAATATCCTGTATCCCGGGGATATTCAGAAACAACTTGCCCGAACTCTTGAGAATGTGGAAGCCCTGTTGACGGAAGCCGGGGGAACTCTTCAGGATATGGGAGTCCTGATTGTCTATGTCCGGGACTTGAGTGATTTTGGATTAGTGCGGCAGGAACTTAAACAACGATTCGGAGACATCCCTCTGGAAACGATCGTGGCTCCGGTGTGCCGTCCGGGATGGTTGATTGAAATGGAAACGATTGCCATTGTCCCGGCGGTAAATCCAGGATTACCGAAGTTCTGATTTTCAAAAGTAAACATTAAATAAAAGGTTCCATCCTCATGGGACCTCTTATTTTTATTCAGAGACTTAATCAATCCCGTAGGATAACCGGCGGCCGAGTCTTCCTGCCTTCTGCATTAAACTTCCTGACATGATACGCGATGTCAGCCGTCCAAACTTCCGATACATCAGATTAAACATCAGGTAGGGCATCCGCTGCGAACGGCTGTCCGGTAATCTTCGATAGATATTTTTCAGGGAATAGAACTGGTTATAGACCCACAGATACCCACGATATAATTCCTCCCGGCTCATGTTTTTGGGTTCATAAACGACATGGGCGGTATTGTAGTGAGTAGGGTCATGGTCAACGATACGGCCTTCATGGGTAAACTTTTTATACAAAGCTGTTCCGGGGTAGGGTGTCAGGATGTGAGCTGTGACCGTTTCGATTTTATTGGATACCAGCCAGTTCAGAGTATTTTTGAAGACATCCGGATAATCATAATCAAATCCGAAAACTAAACTGGCATTGATCATGATATCCCGCTGATGTAATTCACGAATCAAGGTCTCATAATTCTGGATATGGTTTTGATGTTTCTGGACACTGGCGATGGATTGTGAATTGATAGACTCAAATCCAATAAACAAACTCCGACATCCTGTCTGTTGCATCTGATCCATCACATCAGGATGATGAATGATGTTGGAACTGACCGCGGCATTCCAGGTGAGATTCATGGACTGGATAGCTCTCATAAATTCCCGGGTCCAGTCCAGATTCCCAATAAAATTATCGTCAATGAACATGACATGACGAGTCCCGAGTTTTTCTATCTCTCTCAGGATTTCCGATACGGGCCGGTTTCGGACTCCAGAATGAACATAGTCACAACTGTTGTAACAAAATTCACACCGGAAAGGACATCCCCGGCTGGAACAAATAATGTTGGTGTAAAGGTATTGGGAGGAATCAATCACTTCCCATTTGGGAATGGGGATGGAGACAGGGTTGGCGGCCTGTGTTCCCTGGTAAACCGGTTTCAAACAATGATTAAGAGTGTCCTGACAAATTGACGGCCACAACTCATCCGCTTCCCCGATACAAAGCGCATCCGCATGGGGTTGTGCTTCCTGTGGGTTGGCACTGACATGGATCCCTCCGAGAACAACGGGAATCTTCCGGGCCCGGTATTGGGCGGCAATCTGGTAAGCTCTCAGAGAAGTATCCACATTCACGGTAATACCGACCATGTCGGGAGAATCGTCCGTGTGAACGGGTTTGATATTCTCATCTGCCAGAGTGACCGTATGGTCCCGGGGTGTGAGTGCGGCCAGAGTCATCAATGCCAGTGAGGGTGACATCCGGCGTTTGAACTCTGTGTCCATGGGCCGGAGACTCATTCTTGGTTGAATCAATTTTATATGAATGGTGATATCCCCCTGTTTAAAACAAGTTTATCCCTCAGTCAGATATAATCCATCGGCTGTCATGTATTGTACCCAATCTGTAAAAAATATCCAGTCACAAAATAAAAATAATGAAACAGAATATAAACAGGAAACCTACTCGCTTACAGGATAATATCAGGGAAAGAATATCTGCGATGACAGAAAGATAAAATTAAAAAAAGGGGAGATACCGGGGAGTCTTAACTGAGTTCCATCTCCTGGCGGATGTCATCCAGCCGGGTTTGGGCTTCAGCCCGAGCATTCACTAAATCCCGTTCCCTCATTTGCAGCAGGATCCTTTCTCCGATGATTCTGATGATGGTGTTTGAATCGGAGGGGACTTGAATGGTTTGCTGGATTTCTGCCGGTGTGAGAACCAGTAATCTCTCGCCTAAATCCCGGAAAGCGAGTTCCAGATATTCACCCAGGGTTTCATCGGTACAATCCAGATATTGTTCATTATCCAGCCACACCCGGGTGACTCCGGTGGCCCGGTATTCCCGGCGGATGTCGGGTAATTGAATCGTCTGGTTGAGATGCACCAGGATATTGGGACATTCGGCCAGAGGTTTTCTGGGTCCCTTGATTTGGTCACACAGGGCCTGAAAATCTAACAGGTAGGGGACAGTGTTGGCCAGTTTCAGGTCTATCCGTTTCAGGGTATCCAGAAGTTCATTTAATTCGGGGAGGTAATCATCAGTTTTAGGCATGTTTATCCTCGGGGGTGCGGGGGAATCCGAATCGGGAACAGGAACTGGCTTCCGCAGTTCGGACTATTTTTTCCGCAATATGATTCGTATGTTCCCGGATCGTATGTTCGGCGATATTCACTAATTTATATTCATTCACGACCGGTTTCCCATCAACAAAAACGAACCGGGCGGTATGATTCATTCCGGTCATGACGAGGGCGGCCACCGGGTCATGGAGGGCGCCGGAGTAGCTGATATGATTCAAATCAAAGACTGCAATGTCGGCAGCTTTCCCCACTTCCAGAGAACCAATTTCATTTTCACGACCCAGGATTTGGGCTCCTCCGCCGGTGGCCAGTTTAAGTGCCTGGCGTGCGGTGAGGGCATCGGGGCCCCAGGCGCCGCGTTGGACCATCATAGCCATTCGTACTTCACCCAACATGTCGGAAGTATCATTCGAAGAAGACCCATCCACCGCCAGTCCGACGGGAACACCTTTTTGCAGCATTTTAGGAACGGGACAGAACCCGCTGCCTAACCGGAGATTCGAGGAAGGGCAATGACTGACTCCCGTACCGGCCTGCGCCATACGGTCGAGTTCCGTGTCCAAGAAATGGATACCATGAGCATACCAGACATCGGGACCCAGCCAGCCGAGTTTCTCCAGATAATCCAGGGGACGGACTCCGTATTTTTCCAGACAATATGTTTCTTCATCCAGAGTCTCCGCCAGATGCGTATGAAGACGGACTCCATATTGACGGGCAAGGGCCGCAGACTCGCGCAATAAATCAGCACTGACATTAAAGGGGGCACAGGGGGCCAGAGCAATCCGGGTCATGGCAAAAGGCGATGTGTCATGATACAGTTCAATGACGCGCTGGCAGTCTTTCAGAATGACGTCTTCATCCTGGCACAGGTCATCAGGAGGAAGTCCTCCATGAGATTCTCCGAGAGACATGGAACCCCGGGTAGGATGGAATCGGATACCCAGTTCAAGAGCGGCTTCCAGTTCGGCCTCTGTAAGACCTTTGGGTAAATCTCTGGGAAATAAATAAAGATGGTCGGAGGAGGTGGTGCAGCCGGATAGAAGAAGTTCACCCAGTCCGGCGAGAGCCGACCAACGGACACCTTCCGGAGTCAGATACCGCCAGACCTGATAATTCGTAACCAGCCAGTCAAAGAGTTTGGCGTTCTGGGTGGCGGGAAGGCAGCGGGTGAGGACCTGGAACAAGTGATGATGGGTATTGACCAGTCCGGGGATGACGATACACCCGGACACATCAACTACTTTATCGAAGTGGACATCGACCAAATCCCCCACGGCGGAAATGTGGTTATTTTCCAACAAAACCGAACCCCCGGGATACTCCCGGTTCTGGTTGTCTAAGGTACAGACCATCAGAGCATTTCGTAAAAGGGTGCGTGTCATTTATCTATTATCTTAATCTCATTTTACCCAAAGATGATACAAGTGTCTTTAGTATCTTGCAAAGAGACCATAAAAGCGGTATCCTGAAAAATAGAGGAAAGGTTACGGGATATGTCTCCACAAGAACTCATTGCCACCGAGATCAAGTGGGAATTGACTCGCGGCGAAATGGATAAAGTGTCGGCCCGGTTAACGGACCAGGGGTTTACTCCTGCCCGTGAAGAATGGATTGAAGATTTTTATATTCAATGGACAGAATCTCCGCAGGGTGGAAAAGACTTTGTCCGATTACGCAAGATAGATGAAGCCCGACATGTCCTTTCCCGAAAATATTGGATTCAGAATACGAAGGGCCAATGGGTCCGGGCTGAAGATGAATCTCCCCTCACTCCCGATGAATTTGAACTGAAATTTCACGAATCCAGTAATTACCTTTCCACAATCAAGAAACGGCAAAATTACAGCGGCGTTTATCATAACCGAAATTACAGTGTTGCTCTTGATACAATGGAGATCCCCGACGGATACCTGTATTTCATTGAAGCGGAGACTTTGTCTCATCCTGATGAATATGAAACTATCCGGCAAGGCATCGTGGACTGGTATATTCAGGGATTGAAACTTTCCTCCCGTCAGGATACCCGATGTATGTTGGAACT
This sequence comes from uncultured bacterium, assembly GCA_964644695.1. Classification (GTDB taxonomy): domain Bacteria; phylum UBP4; class UBA4092; order UBA4092; family UBA4092; genus CAZXWN01. The sequence goes on along the minus strand of CAZXWN010000008.1, from coordinate 48,561 downwards.
GATGGAACGGATGGCCTGGCCCGCCTTCTAATCCCCCCTCTTCTATCTTCCAAACGATTCTTGTTTTCCCCGCTGTCGGGTCGAACGGTGCAACACCCTGAACCTGTCAAAATAATATTTCTGAGAGGAATCATTCACGGAGCTGCTCGGACCAGGTTCGTATCTGCTTCGTTTACGGTGTGATTCTGACCGGGAAATAAATCGAACGGTGTGGACATCAATTTCGTTCGATGGGGAGACTCTCTAAAAATAAACAAACCCTGTCACCAGGACAGGGTTTGGATGTATAACAAATCAAATCAGTTTTGGAATCAGCTCAACTTATAACGCAAAATCCAACGAGATTATTTCCAGAACTTTTTGTCGTTCCAGGCCAGATAAAGTAGAACGGCAGCGACAGGTACCAGAATTATAAAAAACATTTTCCATGCAACGGATGCCATAATCAGTGTTTTACCTCATAACCATGTATTTTTCGTTATTATAACCCAGCCTGACGGATTCACAAACATTATCCTGATATATAAAACTTCTGGTACTGTCATAGTCTGTTTATTGGTTTTTGCCAATAAATAAATATTTACATTTATAACTTTACTTTATTTAATAAGTTATGGTACAAAGATGACGAACACAATTACTATGGTTTATATAAAAGAATAATAACTATCATTAATAAAAGGATGAATGTTCTAAATAACTGATGAATAAGAAGATGTAATAAAAAGAACCAGAACTATTATTGTTTTACAGATATTGATTCTAGCGGGATACTGGAATGAGGTTATCTTGAAACTAATAGTAAAGAATGGTCCAAATTACAAATTATCTAAACTATCGAATTCATCATTATTTCTTACTATTCCGTATTGTTTTTCGGGTCTTTCCCCACCTCTGAGTGTCTCTGAAAAGCTCCTCGTCTTTTGGTAATAAAACCAAAATAGCACTTTAAGACAAACCCCAACGAATTAAAAACGAGAAAGGAACTGTTTCATGAATAGATTTAAGACCACACTATTATTGTTGGTTGCGATGTGTTGTATGTTAGGAACAGCTTTTGGATATTGGGATAATACACTGGGGGATTTTAGTACATACAGTGATTATACGGGGTTTGCATACGAGTCTTATGCCTCCCTCCCGGTTCCCACCACCTCTTATGTAGCATCTTTTCAAGGTAGAGGTTGCTTGAAACTCTCTTATTCAACAACTAACCAGGGTGTAAAAATCACTCCCTTCAGCCGTTTTACTACCGGTGCAAATGATCAATGGTATCTCTTAAGAGTTGTTTATTATCGGGATACCAGCTTAAATATGGCCCATTTCCTGCCTTATGTGTTGTTGTATGACAATGCGTCCACTTATGACATTAAACAGATAGACGGAACCATTACGGCTGAATCCAAGATACTCCCTGGAAACTGGATACAGTTTGATAATTACGTGAAATGTAAAACCTCCAATGGGCATATCCAGTTGGCGGTCAAAAATAATGGAACTCCGGGGAATTTCTATATTGATTCCATCGAACTCACTCCGGCGACACCTCCGGCTTTGATCAGCTATACCAATGTCACCATAGAGCAGGGAGATTTTAATACCTTCTCTGATATGTCAGGATGGAGCTTCGCACCGACTGATATCAATAATTCCCCCAGTTATGATTTGGACTTTTTAAATCAACGATTAGCCTTAACCTTCTCAAATTCATCACAAGGAGTGAAGGTTACCAGTATGGGGACTTTCAGTATTGTCAGTGGGCGGAATGCCGTCATGTCTTATGACATTAATATTGCTGCCAGTTCTCCAAGTGCTGTGGATTGCTCTTCATTTTTATATGCAGATGGGTTGACCTGGCCGTATGACGTTGGAAATAATGTGTTGTGTGGTGTTATTCCAGTTAATCAGAATTATACGGTTTATGTGTCTCTCTCTTCACAGGACTATGTGACTAATGTCAGATTACCTCAGTTCTACATTAAGAGTAATACGAATTCTCCAGTCACAGTCTATATTGATAATGTTCAATTGAAATATGCAAATTACTAACAAGTAGTGACTATAAAAATTCGGGGCTGGTGCTCGTTAAGGGCATCAGCCCTTTTTTCTATGGCGTAGATGAGTAGGGATTTGTAATTCATACGGGACTTAATATAAAAAAAGGTGGAGGACCGGAGTCCTCCACCTGATATTGTTTCGAAAGTGATTATTCAAACATTTCAGACGCTAACGGAGCGCTGGTAGAAACAACAGTAACCTTGATCGGTAAACTGACTAAACCATCCGCATCCGAAGCGGTGATGTAAGTTGTCCCCGGAGTAGAAGCAGAGAATAATCCTGCATTGGTGATAGAACCCACTGTTGGATTACTGCTGTTCCAAGTGACGGTTCCAGTGGCTCCGGTCTGGGAGAACTGCTGAGTCAGACCGACCGTCAAACTGAAATCATCATAAGGAGCAAGGACAATACCTTTGACCCAAACGGAACTGATTCGAATGGGGGCGGAGTATTTTCCTGTACCGGGAGAGGTGAACTGAACAGAATAATCTGCCGCTGAATTGGGGAGACCATCCTGATCAACATAGTCCGCATCAAAACCGATAAATTCATTTGGTGCCAGGACATGGAGTGCTCCATTACCGGTAGTGTCATAGGAGTCAAACAGAGGCACTGAGACTTCATAGAACAACTTACCTGCGACGGCAGTGGAATTGATGGCCACCAGAGCGCCACTGTATGGATAATTTTGGAACGTGGAGAAATTACCGAATCCACCAGCTCTCTGCGCACCGTTCAATTTGACGACGATTTGTGAGATTTTCTGAGCGGAAGCCAGGTAATAGTTGGTTGGATTGAAGTACATTTCTACTAAATCTTCAGCATACCAGTTGTTGGACCAGGTATCCATGCTGACGGTTGCTTCATCTGTAATTTCACCCAGGACATACAAGCGATTTTGCTTGTGATTCCAGGCGACCTTGAAGGATCCAGTATAATCAGCTGCACCGGAGTAAGTGGTGGTATAAGGATAGGTGAGCCAGTTGGCAGATAAACTGTTGACGGAGGAGGGCCAGTCCGTCGTATTCCCGTCAACAGTTATCGCCGGGATCTCCATAACTTTTGGAGTTGATGGAATATCGGTATATCTGAGAGCACCTAACTGTAAATTACCAGAGGCTATGGTGGTTGCCACGCCAAGGGAATGCATCCAATAGAGGATATGATTGGTCGTGTCAAAAGCTATATCACTCATATTGGAAACATAGGCATTAGTCGGAGTCTGGATTTCATAGACTTCCTTCTGAACCCCTGTAACACCGTCAATCCGGGTAATGATTTTATCTTTACGAGTTTGAATGCCACCATAAGTTCCCTGTGCATTCATGTAATATTCCATCAGGTAAACATCGCCGTTGCTTGGGCAGATCTCACCTTTATAGGCATATTTTTTGAAGGGAGGGAAGAAGGCACTGTCTCTGGACCAGACACCCGCTGTTTTCACATACCGGGCAAACTGTATCTGTGTTCCCGTGGGATAAACCTGATAGACGACACCATTGGTGGTATCACCGGAAGCTAAGACAGACCAGTTACCCGCGGCTGAATCACCAAACTGCTCAAACAGCTGGAAGGTTGTATAGTTTGATGCAGAAACGGGAATGAAGCTGCGTGTGCTGTTGCCAGCATATACGGCATAGATGAGAGTGTTGGCGCCTGAACCAAGAGCCTTAAATCCACGAATATTAGTTGTCCCGACACTGCAGGCCAAAGTTGGTTCTGCGTTTTCATTATCCCACCGGTAAATCTGACCTGTAGGATAATGGAGAGCCCAAATTGCGCCATCCGGTGTCGCATCGACATCGTAGGGCATCTGTGCTCCGGTGAAGACGGTAGTACCCATGCTCATATTTTTTACATACTGTCCGGTTGTATCGTAAACAAGCATGGTGGTATCTGTTGTATTTCCAATAATCAGATGTCCGGCAGCAGGATTGAAGGTCATGGAGCGGCAGGCGCTACGCGTTGTAACATAACTTACAGACCACAGCTCTTGAAATGCAAAAACACTGGACATCATCACCAGACCCAGTAATGTGGTCATAACGAATGTAATTATTTTATTTGTTTTCATTTTCATATTCCTTTCCTTTAGTTTGATTTGCACAATATTCTGGAAAGCCAGATAAATCAGGGTTAATTTACACCTCCTCCTCTTGTTGGTAGATACCTTTATGGTAATTTGCAGCTTTAATAATAGTGCGAATATTGTGGTATCCCAATCAACCAGTAAAGTTTATATCTGGTATAAGGTGTTGTCAATAGAGTAAAATACAATATTTATATTGTTAATGCTGTAAATATATAGTAAGTGTATAAATATAGTATTGGTGGTTAATTGTGACGGTATGGTTTATGTTCTGCAGGAGGGTCTAAATATGAAATAAGTTCTAAAACTCGGGAATAAAGGAAAAGTCAAGATACCAGTTCAATAGCGGAGATATCAATCCTATTAGTTAAAGAAATATTCAAGGGTGTTGTTTTTGGGGCAATTCGGTGGACACTCAGGATCATGGAGATATGAGAGGATGATTTTACGGCTGGCATCCGGAGAGAATGATTAAATCAGACGATAGACTTTTCAGGGGTGGACACCGAGGGACCGGTAGA
>CAZXWN010000008.1:0-43883 GCA_964644695.1 uncultured bacterium | reverse complement strand
TCAGGGGTGTTGTTTCTGGGGCAATTCGGTGGACACTTAGGATCATGGAAATATGAGAGGATGATTTTACGGCTGGCATCCGGAGAGCATGTTTTTTTGATCATTAAATCAGACGATAGACTTTTCAGGGGTGGACACCGAGGGACCGGTAGAGATTCAGGGCAGGGACAGGGTCATCACAGGTGACGAGGGTCACTCCGAGGTCCAGACATTTCTGGGCATCCAGAGTGGTGTCGATGACATAACCCCAGGGGAGGATATTCAGGGTTTGGAAGTGTTTCACCCGTTCGGGAGTCAGGATGCTTTTTTCAATACCGACACTATATAGTTTAGAAAAAGTCCCTTCCGGTCCCTCGATATAGTTTTGGAGATGAGTCTCCGGGAATCCCTGACACCGTAACCCCCAATGGTCATGGACATAATGAAGGATACGGGCATCGAAACAGGCAATAACACACCGGTCAATGACATTAAAGTGTTTCAGGGTATGGATGGTCTTGTCCACAGTCTCATGAGTTTTGGATTTGATTTCGACATTAAACAATAAATCGGGTTGACTGTGAACGGTCTCCAGTAATTCGTCCAGAGTGGGGATGGTCAGGCCTTTGAATTCCGGTCCCATCCATGACCCGGCATCCAGGGATTGCAGTTCAGACAGAGTCAAGTCTTTCACCGGGCCCGATCCATTGGTGGTCCGGTCCAGAAGGTCATCATGGATAATGACCAGATGTCCGTCCTTCGACAGGTGAAGGTCGAACTCTATCATGTCCACGCCGATTTCAAGGGCTTTCTGGAAAGACAGGAGGGTGTTTTCAGGGAAGGCTTTTCGATATCCCCGGTGACCGGCGACTCGAATATCGTTTGGATCATTCACGGGAGCGGGTCTCGTAACATTCGGCATCCTGAACATTCGCTGGGATAATCATGGGCTTTGAGTTTACGGCGGAACCACCGATAAACCAGGCCGTTCCAGATTTCCATAAAGTCGGCATCATTCACATTCCCCATGACCCTGTTTGACTGGCAACAGGGATATACTGTTCCCTGCCAGGTGACCCAGAAATTGTTCCAGGGTTCATAACAGACCTTACCGGGGCCGGGAATAAATCGGGCCTGTTTGGCCAGTTCCAGTAACCTGGGGTCTCCGAACCGTTCTAAAAGATAATCTTCAGCAAACTTAATCGGGGTTCGGGAGGGTAAATCAACATGGATACCTAACTCTTTTCCCAGAGATTCTGCCCGTTGGAACCATTCTTCCATCAGGTCCGGATAAAGAAACATGGTTTCTTCCCGGTTCGTCTCATCAAATATCCAGAGATGACGGATCCCGACATGTTTTACCTCTAATCGGTGAGCAGTATGAAGGAAATTCTCTAAATCTTCAATATTTGACCGCATGAGAACGAACTCAAAGGTCATGTTGGGCCGGTCAGAACCCTTTTTCCTTCGGGTTTCTACCAGTCTCTCGAGGTTTTCCATGATGTGAGACCATTTGGATTTTCGCCGGATTTTCTCATACACCGGCGCAGAACCGGCATCCATGGACACCATCACGGTATTGACCCGGCAATCTACCAGTAAATCCGCATATTTCTGGGGCATGATGGTGCCATTGGTCGCAAAACATATCCCGTCACAACGCTGTCCAGCCAGCTTCAACATTTCCGGGAAATGGGGATTCACAAAAGGTTCACCGGATCCCTGCATGACAACAGTCTGGGCATAATCCAGTAAAGGAAGGAGTTTATGGAAGGTTTCCAGGGACATATCTCCCATGGCATTGGGGTTATCTCCCTGCCGCCAACACATGATACAGTCGATGTTACACCGGCTGGTCGTCTCAATAAATAATGTTGTTGGCCGGGTCTTGGATATCTCGGTCATTTCCCGTAATTCAGCCGTTTTAAGTGCTTTATGGGCAGTGATTTGGTCTGGATTTAGTGGCATGATTTTGAGTCGGGAGATGTTTACACCCGTTGAGGGAATTTTAGCACATTCCATGGGAGGTTCCCCCGGTTTTGTATGGCTAATCTTTATTAACTAAACATTCACATTTCTGGGATTAGTCAATGGTATAATATAAATGTTTCGTTTTTATGAAAATGTATCTTGACAAGAATGTATAGTACACCTAGAATTTGAAAAATTGTTTGGGTTGATGAAAGGGAGGTGACACAACTTTATGTTAAAAACTCAGCGTAAAGGTTTTACTTTAATTGAATTATTGATCGTTGTGGCTATTATTGCAATTCTGGCGGCTATCGCTATTCCGAACTTCCTGGCCGCTCAGGTGAGAGCAAAGGTTGCCCGTGTTAAAGCTGGACTTCGTACTACAGTGACAGGGTTGGAATCTTATTATGTGGATAATAATGAATATCCCATTGCCACTCGATATACGACGACCGCATCTGGTGAAGCATTAGGAAAATTAAATTGGCATATTCCTAATTCATTAACGACACCGATTGCCTACCTGACCAGTTGGCCGCAGGATCCCTTCCAGACTTATGGAGGGTCTGTAGGTTGGGCTCCATTGATGTATATCAAGCCAGGATACATCAAGAATAATGGAGTTGATGATTGGTGGTATATCAGTGTTCCATCAAATTATCCTGGTGATAATGGTACTTGGGCAGCATTCTATGGGCCCAATCAGTCAGGAAATGGAGCAAATCCTAATCTTTATTGGTATGTGGCTTCTGTTGGACCCAAAGGTAATCTAATGGGAATGTATAATTTTGGTTTAAGCAATTGTTATGACCCGACAAATGGAACCGTTTCCAACGGGAATATTTGGAGAGGTTCTGATGGTTTCGGAGCATCTAATTAAACCGAATATTTCTTTGTAAATTAAGTTTAGTGTGGGACGAGAGAGACCCAATGCGGGTCTTTCTCTTCCAAACACTTTTAACGGATTGGAAAGCTATCTGTAATAAGGATGTTTTTTCCGTCAGTTAAAATGGTTTTGTACTAAAATTTATTAAAAATATAAAAGGAGATATAGATCGTGAAAAAAATGATAGTATCTGTTCTGGCACTTATTGTTCTTGCCTCAGCTGCTTTTGCTGGGAGTGTTACCCCGATTGATGCCACTCTGAAGGCCGTTGATGCCAACGGTGCTTTAACTTTTGGAACTTCCACTGTGACTATTGAAGGTGTGTGTCTGACAAGTTTTAGTTTTGATACCGGCCGTATTACAGTCTATATCGTTGATCCAAATACCAATTATGGTATTTGTATTGATGGAGCCAAATTAATGTCTCAGGCCTCTACTCAGATTCCTGCTGTGGGTGGAAAACTGACCGTCAGAGGGACCATGTTAAATTACAATGGTTTAGCCGAACTGGTTATTGACACCACCAATGTGGCCAGTAACTTTGTTGGAACTCCCGGAAGCTTTGGTTTTCAAACAACGGTGGTTACTATTTCTCAGTTGACCGCTTTTGACCAGACCTTAGCCTCTGGTGGTGAAAGATATGAAGGTTCTTTAGTCAGAATCAACAATGTGAGTATTGATTCCACCAGTGCCGCCTGGCCATTAATTAACAAAGATGCCAACATTACCATTACTGATGGTACAAATACCATGGTCATGCGTATAGATAAAGAATCAAATATTGATGGGACAACTGCTCCAGTAGGTACTTTTGATGTGATTGGTATTGTCACACAGTATGACAGTTCTTCACCGTACAACACGGGTTATCAGATTATGCCCCGTTCAACAGATGATTTCCCCGCTGCCTTAAATAATTGGGAAATTTACAGCGAATAATTAATTATTCGTTAGTTGAAGATATTACAACCGGTCAGGTAGGAAACTGCCTGACCGGTTTTTATATTCCGACACTTATCTTAAGTGTGTTATCGTACATGCCTCATTCTAAATGGGTTACCCCTTGCCAAACAGCTATATTAAAAGCCCAATATTTTTTCCTTGCGAAAATCTGGAATTCATCTATAATCACAGTAAATAAAAAAAAGGAGAAACATATCGTGAAAAAGATGATAGTATCTGTTCTGGCACTTTTAGTTCTTACCACATCAGTGTTTGCAAATTCCACCTATCAAACCCTGCCATTTTCACAGAACTGGTCTGATGTTAGTTTGATTACAACAGCCAATGACTGGTCAGCTGTTCCGGGTATTATTGGACACAGAGGTGATAATGGTGCACAAGCAACAAATTACAGTCCAGTGTCATGTCTTCTTTCATTAGAAACATCTGTACAGGTATATGCGAACTTTCCACAAGTAAGCACTGCTTTTACTTCTGGCGGCGTCGCTGAATTTGAACTTACTGACCCTGTCGTAGCATTTCAAGGTTCTGGAACGGCAGATTCTCCATTCCTGCTGATTCACCTGAATACGACCGGTATTTCTTCCGTGAAAGTGGACTATACATTAAGAGACATTGATGATACTGCTGACAATGCCGCCCAGTGGGTAGCATTACAATATCGCGTTGGTGAAACCGGTGATTTTACCAATATTCCGGAAGCCTATATTGCCGATGCCTCTGCCGGTCCGAGCCTGACCATGAGCACCACCGTTTCCGTATATTTACCGGCTGCCTGTTGTAATCAAGCACAAGTCCAGTTAAGAATCATGACAACCAATGTTACTGGTAGTGATGAATGGGTTGGTGTTGATGACATTAGTGTTACTGCCGTGACAAGCGCTGTCCGTGAATGGGAAATTTACACTAAATAATCTTTAAATAAAGTTATTACAACCGGTCGGGCAGTTTTCTGCCTGACCGGTTTTTATTTAATTTAGGCAGGATGAGAAATCCATCCAGTGTTTGTTATAATCAAGCGGTAAATCTAAATGGGTATAATGGAAGTCCGATGTAGAGAGTCCAGAATAATTGGATATATCAGGAAAACCACAAAATTGGGTTTGTGAGATATTGGTAAGGGAGTAGAGATCCAGGTGATATGTTGACGCAACGAAGACAATTCAAACTGGCAGGACTTTTATGTCTGTTATCTGCCTTTTTAACACCTGTCTTTATCTGGGCCCAGTTATGGTTGGGGAAACAGGATGTCTGGCAGGTGTTGCCTTTGACGGCAGGTCTTTCTATTCTGCAACTGGTGCTTACCTATTATCCTCTTTCGAAATACAGAGAACTTCTGGTTTCCCGTGCTTCCGTTAAACAAATGAATCCTACCATTACGGTGTTGCTCTTTGTCTTGGTCCTGATGAGTTTTGTTCAGGTTTTACCCCGGCCGGGAATGATATTTGGAATCAATATTGACCGTATTATGGAACTTCTTTTTTTTACTGCCGCGATGGGATATTATGTACTGGGATATCAGACCATCACTATCTCTTCTGATTTGTATGGATACCGCAAGATATTTGGGGTGGTGCTGATGGTTTTCGGGGTGTCAGGCTTATTGGAACCGATATTGTCCGGGAAGATATTTATGTATTTATCCTCTGGGACGGGCATCGTAGTTAAGGTCGTTATGGGTTTGTTATTCTGGAAGGTTGTTCAAGGAAATCAAAAGGTGGAAATCCCTTAAATGTTGAAACAAATACTTATCTTGTCTGGTATGATTGCCTGTATGTGGACGACAGTATCTGGTAAATTGCCAGAGGGTTATCAGGAATTTCCCGGGACCCAGGAAAAAGTCCGGGTCATCCGGTTGGAACCGGAAGTCCGTTCGGTCATTGTCCTGCCCCCGAAAGTCTCCAAAGTTAAACCGACCCGATTGGTGTTCTTTTTCCTGCCGAATGGAAACTCCATCGAAATGACCGCAGGTTCGAGAATGACCACCGGCCTGGACTGGCATTATGATATTCAACATATTGCAGCACAGACCCGAGTGGTTCGAAAGATGTTTCCCAGAGAAAATCTGGTGATTGCTTATATGGAAGCCAATAAACGGTCCTGGCCGACCTGGGCTGCCAACCATCCTGATTATATTAAGATTCTTCCCCGGATATTGGATGAGACCGCGGCGGCGGTCCCCTGTCCCACAAAAGAATGGGTGCTTGCAGCTCACTCCGGCGGGGGAGGTGCTATCCTTCGTTACCTGGAATCTTTTCCTGAAATTCCTTCTAAAATCTCCCGGCTCATTTTTCTGGATGCTATTTATAATTACACCGATGAAGGTCATGGGACTCGTCTGGTCCAATGGTTGAAATCAAATCCAAAACATACTCTGAGTGTGATTTCTTATGATGACCGGGATGTTAAGTTAGACGGCAAAAATATTGTGTCTCCCACGGGTGGAACCTGGCGAAAGACAGAGAATCTGGCCCGGTATCTTCAGGGACCAATGGCATTATCACTTACGACTTCCACCGTAATGAATCAGTATCAGGATTCTAGGGGTCAGGTTGATTTGATACTCCTGCATAATCCCGATTTGAAAATCTTACACACGGTATTGGTAGGCCCGAAGAATGGGTTTATTCATGGGATGATCACGGGGACACCTTTGGAGAAATCCCATCCAGTATTTAATCATCCCCCGGTATATCTTGATGAAATTCAGAGTGAACCCCTGAACATTATCACAGGGCATCCGATGCCCCCACCCTCCAAACCCTGAATATAAAAAAACCACACTCATTTGAAGTGTGGTTTTTTTATTACTGAAAGATGTTTTTTCTGGACTAATCAAACAAATCCGATAACCATGAACCTTTTCGTTTTTTGTGTCCATATCTGTCATCATGGTCATGGTCGTGTTTGTAATCTTTATTGTAACCATGCCGATCATGGTCATCATCATGGTCATAATGCTGGGGAGTCTTTACCCGGAAGTCATCTTTAGTCTGTTGTGGAGCTGCAGGGTGGGTACTATAACCAGTATCCTGTTTCTCAGCCATTGACAGAATCTTTTCTAATTCACCCCGATCCAGCCATACTCCTTTACAATCCGGGCATATATCAATTTCGACTCCATACTTATCGACAGCACGAAGCTGTCCATCACATACTGGGCATTTCATTTTGTCATCCTCCTAATAAAATAGTTACATGAATATTACTTATTAAATAAAAGTTTTCGCCGGTGGATCACATGATAGAGCAGACCGGACAACAGTAACAGACCGCCTGCATAATGGATATACAATCCAATACCGTCTGATTTTCTGACGGCCTGCACCATTTCCTGCACTTCTCTTCTAGGTCCGCCCTCCGGTATCATGCTCAATCCGACAAAGACCAGAATAATCGCCGCAATTAATAAACTGTAATCACTTAACAGTTTCACGGGATATGCCAGGTATTGTTTGAAGAGAGCTTTTATCTGAGCCCAGTGGAAGCCAAGGTGTATGATAACCGTTAATATAAACAGTACCATTCCCAGTTCATGAGCTTCTTTAATGTCTCTGAAGTTGGCCGATGGGAATATGGAAATACCAAACGTCTTTTTCAGACCCAGAACAATCCCCGTTCCAATGACCAGTGAGCTTGTAATAATTCCGCAGTAATCTACAATCTGATTAATCTTCTTTTTGTTCATGATATATTCTCTCCTATAACAATCCTATTTCAGATTTAGACGAGACTGAGTATCAAAATGTTTCCTTAATCGTTCAATTCTATTTATTGTCGGCGGATGAGTGCTGAACACACCCGTTAATAAACTATTTTTTTGCGAGTCCATTTTTGCCAGTTTTTCTAATACTTCCAATCCTTTAGCAGGGTTGTATCCTGCTGCTTGCATGAATTGAAAACCCAATTCATCAGCCTGGTATTCAGCCGATTGAGACAGTTGCATCTCAGTGATTTGTTTTCCCATCTGAGCTGCTGCTGTTTTGAGGATAGTCTGCTGGGGTACTTCACCTTCACCTTCAGCATTTGAACTTTGCAAAAGTGATTCTACGGTTTTTTGTAATAATCCAGAATTTCGCATTTGTTTAGCAGAGTGTTCTTCGACAACATGAGCCATTTCATGTCCAATAATAGCTGCCAATTGATCAGGATTGTTGTTGGTCAGTTTTAGAAGTCCATCATAGACATAGATTCTTCCACCCGGAAGGGCAATGGCATTAATTTCTCCAGATTTACTCTTTGTAGCATTGACTTGCCAGTCCCACCCACCCAGTTCTACAGGTCCTTTATATTTCTCAGGGAGTGATTTGATCATCTTAACTGAAATGGTTTTTAAATGGGTTGCAGTATAGGTATTAGCATCCAGTCCTTCCTGGGCTGAGATTTCTTTCCCCAGTGCAATTTGATCTTTAGGTGGAAGTTTCAAGAATCCTTGAAGGATAGGTGGAATAGTCAAATTTCCAGGAAGTTGTGCAGAGATTATATCTTTTGGAAGCATAGCCCACAGGTCTTGTGTTGTCCGGTTGACCCATTGATAAGTATTGGGAACTGATTTGAGAAACAAGAATCCTGTTATTAACAGAAAGAGCCCTGTAATAAGGGCACAACCCAAGCCCCCCCATTTTAAAATCTTCTTTATATGTTTCGGCAAATGCATAAAAAATATCCTGTTTGATTTTTACTGTTCAATATTTGTTGGTGGGTTATTTATGAATTGTTTGTTTTTTTTGAAAAGTTTGATAATTTCAAACCAGGCAACACTGGACAGGCCCGCCAACAAACATATCCCCAAATCCAGCAGACTCAGATGCTGGAACTGGAAGAGGTTACTTAGAAATGGAACATACAGGACCAATCCTAAGAAGAGAAGCGCGCCACTGACGACCCACCATTGTGCTGTATTTTTTGAACAGAGGGTTGCCAGAAGACTCCGTGTCCAGGAAACATTGGTTAGAATCAGGGAGACATTGGCGATGATTAGGGTAGTAAATGCCATCGTTCGGGCTTCTTTTACAGACAATCCCAACCTGTCTGCTGTCAGGAATACCCCTAAACACATCAGGAGAATACCTAATCCCTGGAACATGCTTAAAGTAATTGCTTTCCAATTGAAAATGGATTCTTTTGGATCTCGTGGAGGGCGTTGCATGACATCGGCCTCAGCGGGCTCAGCCTCAAACACCGTAGAGCAGGCAGGGTCGATAATGAGTTCCATAAAAACAATATGAACTGGCATTAATAACAAGGGCCAACCCAAAGCAACCGGGATAAGTGACAAGCCGGCAATGGGTACATGAATGGCAAAAATATAAGACATGGCTTTCTGGAGATTATCGAAGATGCGTCTCCCGAGTCGGACGGAACTGACAATGGATGAAAAGTCATCATCTAATAAAACAAGTCCTGCTGCTTCACGGGCGACATCCGTTCCACGTCCTCCCATAGCCACACCAATATCAGATGCTTTAAGGGCGGGGGCGTCGTTTACACCATCTCCAGTCATAGCGGCAATCTCGCCATTGGCTTTAAAAGCCTGCACCAGTCGTAACTTTTGTTCAGGAACGACCCGGGCGAAAATATTCACGGAATTGATTTGCTTGGCCAGCTCACCATCCGTCATATTATTAAGTTCATCTCCGGTAATCACATTTTCTGGATGTCTGATACTAATTTGTCGTCCAATATTCTGAGCCGTAACCGGATAATCTCCCGTAATCATGACAACTCGGATTCCAGCGTCATGGCATTCCTTGACGGCCGCCGGGACCGTGGGGCGAATCGGATCCTCTAATCCGACCAGGCCGATAAATTCAAAGTTGAAATCATGATGGCCGGCTGGCAGGTTTTGGTTTTTCGTAAAGACGGCCCGTGCAATACCCAGAACGCGTAATCCTTTTTGTGCCATAACGATAATATTTTTGGACAGGTCTTCCAACTGTGTTTCATTAAAGTGGCATAAATCTGCAATAGCCTCGGGTGCCCCTTTGGCGGCAATGACATAATTTTCTCCAGAAGGGGATTTCCAGACATGAGACATGGCTAATAGTTCGCGAGACAAAGGATATTGATGTACGAGAGTCCAGTCTCCGTGCAGATGTTCAGTGTTTGCCAGATAGGTCAATCCCAGATTGTGAAAGGCTTTTTCCATTGGGTCAAAAGGATCGCGTTGACTGGCCAGGATACTGTATTCCACCAGTGCATGATAATCTTCCGGGAGAGGTTTGTCTTTATTTGAGGATATGGAGTATGGTTTGTCTTGGGCATCCAGCTCGACTACCGTCATTTGATTTTGAGTCAGTGTTCCTGTTTTGTCGACACATAAGACTGTCGCCGAACCGAGTATCTCTACGGCAGGCATTCTCCGTGCCAGGACTCTCTTTTGGGAAATACGCCACGCACCCAGAGCCAGAAAGATGGTCAAAACAACAGGGAATTCCTCCGGTAACATGGCCATTGCTAACGCGATTCCAGCCAGAATGCCATCCAGCCAGTTTCCGCGGGTGAGGCCATAAGCCAAAACAACCAATCCACTGAGGATGCCTCCGGCAATTGCAATATTTTTAACCAGGCGTGCTGTTTGTTTTTCCAAAGAGGTTTTCTCGGTCTCAATGATTCGGAGAGAAGTCCCAATCTTACCTATTTCGGTAAAAGAACCTGTTTTTTGAACCAACATGACCCCTTGTCCCTGGACAACCATGGACCCCGAATATACGGAGGGTTCGTCATCACCCCCCGGGCGGTGATTTATCGTTTTACCGTTCCAGTTGCTTTTTCGGACAGGGACAGATTCACCTGTCAACAGTGACTCATCCACAGAAATGTTGACTGAGGACAAGATGACGCCATCTGCCGGGATTCTGTCACCTTCAGCAATAATCACCAAATCTCCACGGACAACATCCCGACCAGGTATCACGGTCTCTTCACCGTCTCGGATAACATGAGCGCGAGGACTGGATAAATCCCTCAAGGCCTGGAGTGCATTTTCAGTTTTGCGTTCCTGTTGAAGTGTGATTCCGATGACAACGAATACAAAAGCTAAAAGCAGAATGGCTTCCTGAATATCCCCCAGAAGAAGATAGATCCCACCGCCGGCAATCAGCAATAAAAACATGGGTTCACGGATCACTTCAAATGCAATGGCAAAGATACTTCGAGGTTTTGCAGAGGGAAGCTCGTTCGGACCATCCTCCTGGAGCTTCTGAGTGGCTTCGGCCTGTGTCAGGCCTTTCAGTTCTTGGACATTAAAAAGATTTCTCATGGGTCATCTCCTCTATTGGTCTTCCTTGGAGAAAACAATCCAAAGACACCTTGTGTGCGGCATATAAAAAGCCCTATGGGGCTTTTTGTAAGTCCCACAGGGCTTTTACCTGCTGCCTGATGATTCTGGCCCAGCTGCACTCCGAAAGTTCGGAGCCGCCTGTTCTTTTCAACAAATATATCCAATAATAGCAAATGGTGTCAAGCTTGTTATGTTAAATATTGGTTACATTGTTTTATCAGCAGAAATAAACGGATAATCCTTAAAATACAAGGCAATAAGAAGGTGGCAGAATAGCGCTGTTATGGATTTATGTTTATTTAATTGAAAATACTGAGTTAGATTATTAATATTCTTTGTTCAAAGAAGCGTTAAACGGTCAACTTCAAAATCAAATCAACAGCCTGAGGAAAATTCCGGACGACAAAATCAGGAGTCCATTCCCGTTTTCCATCAGTAAATGTCGTGGGTTTGCCGGGAACGGTTGGGACTTTGGGATTATTCACAAAGATGGTACGGCACCCCACCACCTGCCCAGCATGGATATCCCGCCACGAATCTCCCACCATCCATGTTCGGCTGAAATCGATCTTCCGTCCGTTCATGGCTTGATGAAACAGTCCTGACTGTGGTTTTCGACAACCACACTTGTCTGCCTCCAGATGAAGACAATAATTGACGGAGTTGAGTTTTCCGCCGAAGGGAGCAATCCGGTCTCGAAGTGCCCGAGTCATTTCTTCTAAATCATCCAGGGTCATCAGGCCTTTGGGAATACCCTGCTGATTGGAAATGACATGAATTTCATATCCCGCCTTAGTGAGTCGTCCGAGTGCCTCTTTGACGCCTGGCAATAACCGGAATTCCTTGATGGATTTATTGTATTCACCGGGGACATTTCGGTTCAAGACACCATCCCGGTCCGTAAACACAAGTCGTATGAGAGTATCCGTTTTTGTTTTCATGATATGGGTAAATTATAGCGAAAAGGTCGCGGTTGTACTCAATAAAACAACAGGCCAGGGGAAATCCCTAAGCCTGTTGGATGCGGATGATTGTTTATAACGTACTAAAATCGCTTAATTCTACGGGCGTTAAAACTGTCTCTATCTTGAAATTATCAATACCTACCCATTCATCATCACTTTCGGTGGTATAGGCTGTGATAAAGCGAATCTCAAGATTTGGCTGGTTAGCGCATGCAGCAGGAAGCACAAAAGAAGTATTGTAATCTTGAGTCAGATATGGACCAGTAGTGATATCGGCGATGTAACCCGCCGGAATATTGATAAAATCACTTGTGGTACTGGTTCTATATTGAACGGCGATGGGTTGTATCGTATCGCGACCTGAATCGTCGATATCTCGAAGTGTGTAGCTGAGTTTTACCCAGCTGGCACCTGAGGTATTTAAGTAAAACACCAGGTAGGGAGCGTCATGATTACTGTCACTCCGAAGTGCGACTACAGGATCTGATAGTTCAAATTCACCCACACCAGAAGATCCATCTTCAAGATTAGTTAAATTGGGTGTGACATCCGGATATGCCTGGGTTGTTTTGACTATTGTTTGAGGGTCAATTCCCAGAACTGGCGTGCTTTGAGATACGGTATCAGTGAGAAGTGTTCCCCTGAGACCGATGATGCCTGCTACAGCACTCCAATTATCCACAGAACTGATTTTAGTTGTATCACTCCAGTTAGACTCAAAAGGCAAGGTATTGTAGGTTGGACCCCCGCGTAATGTGTTATGAGTGATGGTAACACCAAAACACAAAGCACTCATAAAGCAAAAGCATGTTACTGCTAAAAAAACTTTTTTCATAAATGACACCTCCCCTCAATGACCTGACATCAATTACCGTGCGGCTTATAATCTTACATAAAATACTCCAAATGTAAATACATATTATGTTGATATATAAATACTTAAACATCAGAAGCGTATGATATATTCTTACGAGTACATGAGCAAATGGTTCTCATACACAGAAGGAGTAATCTGATGTCGGTTTATATGATTATCGAGGCAATTGAGGTTAAGGATCGGGAACGATACGGTGAATATGTTGCGCAGGTGAAGTCTCTGGTGGAAAGCCATGGAGGGAAATACCTGTCTCGAGGTGGAAATATTACTCCTTTGGTGGGCGACTGGAATCCTTTGCGGATGGTATTGATTGAGTTTCCCGATATGTCGTGTTTGCAAGGTTGTTTTGGGTGTGACGAATACCAGAAATTGGCACCACTACGGGAATCCTCCACAAAGTTGAGAGCAGTTGTTCTTGATGATGAGGTGAAGGCAAAACTGTAAAACGGCTCTAAAAAACAACAGGCTCAGAGAAATCTCTAAGCCTGTTATAAGCGATTATACAATTATTCAGCGTCAAAACCGCTTAATTCGACTGGGGTTAAATATTCTTCCAGCTTAACATTATCAATACCTACCCATTCGTCTGCATGGTCGGATACATAAGCAGTGATGAACCGAATATAGAGTTTAGCCTGATTGGAACATTCTGCTGGCAGGACTACATTATAATCAACGCTCTGAGTCAGGTTTGGACCCACGGTCGCATCAGCGACAAAGGCTTCCGGAATATTGGTAAATGAACCGACGCTTCCTACTCTATACTGTACAGCAATAGGCTGAACTGTGTTTCGAGCAGAGTCATCAATATCTCGAAGGGTATAACTGAGTTTAATGAGACTGGTGCTGGAAATAGTGGTTGAGTTCAAATAAAACACCAAACTGGGTGTATCTCGATCCGGATTGGGACAGAGAGCAATTACCGGATCAGCGATTTGGAACTCTGCTACACCAAACGTTGTATTAATAGAGGGGTCCGTAGTGGCGGGATCTGTTTGGTTTGCTAGTAAGTTAGCAGAACCATCTTCAGTCAAAAGAGTTTGTGGGTCGGTTCCAATCGTAAGCTCTTTGTTACTGGCAAAACCCATTACACCCATACTTGGAGGCCAGTAGTTATTGGTTCCCAATGTCGCTGTGGCGCTGGACCAGTTTTGTTGATAAGGAAGAGTTTGAAAACTGATCTGTGCACCGATACAGTAACTCAACATGCTGAATAAAATAATAGATAACACAAATTTACGCATAATTTACACCTCTTTTCTATGCCCTGACATATGGTAGAGATTCTTTGATAACGGGAATTATTACATAGTCAATAGATAATGTAAATCAATATTTTGAGTGGTATGAATAATAATATTAATAGGTTACATCGTGAGTAAATATAAAAAACACCCCGGTCTGAACAACTCTGCCGGGGTGTTTTGTCTGATACTGAATTATTTCTGAGGGATTTGTTTCAATGCCTCATCAAAGACATAAGCCATATCTTGGCGATGGCTGTAATCCCACAGAGAGATATCTTTTCGGCGAAGACCTAGTAAAGCCGAAATCCAGGCCTGCCCCCATCCACTTTCCACAGACCATGCGCCCCATCCCGCATCACCGGAGCTGGCCCAATACTCCCACTTGTTGAAATCAAAAGCACGGTACCATGCTCCATCCAGATAAGGATATTTCTCGGATTTGATTTGGATTCGGCAGAGGTATTCCGCCAGTTTGTCGCCTGCATCTCGATAGGTCGTATCGCCTGTCGCCAGTGCCGCTTCATGCAGGCCCAGGAGTGCAAATCCAGTTGTATAGAGTTGGTCGGTGGCGGGGTCTCCATCTTTTTGGACGACTGCTGTTTCCCCTTGGCCGTATGTTTCATTCGTTTGGGCTTGGTAAGCACCATCCGCTTTATGGATAATAGGTTTTTCTCGGAGAGCGCCACACGCATCCTGATACTTCAGTAAATCATCAGATATTCGTTTGAGCCACTCCCGGTGCTCCGGTGTATCATCGACTCTTACTAACCATGCCAGGCATAATAGGAATCGGGCGCGTTCGATATTGTCACCCCATCGCCATTCATCAGGATAGGCTTTCATCATCAAACGAATCCCGTTCTTTGCTTTTTCCAGAAACACTGGATACCCGGTCTGGTGGTAACCCCATAGATAACAGGCCCACATATAGGATTCATGATGGGTTGAATAATTCACCCGGTCTTTGTTTTGAAAATATTTCCAGTCCTTATGGTCCATCCCATCCACATCCATCCGGTCTGAGCGGTATCCAGAAGGGCCTGTGGTTCTGAGATTGGCCAGGACGGCTTTCATAATAGGCAGATCCCATTCGTCTGTTTCCAGAGCTTTTCGAGCGGCAAGACTTGCCAACAGTACCCGTGCATTATCATCGGTGTAGTTGGCTTTTTCCCAAACCCATGAAATAGCGCCCCAGGCAATCATCCCATACGCTGAATGGTCAGGATTGGACCGAGCACCGCCAGTCAGTTTCCCGCTGTAATAGATATAGTCCATCAAATTACGGGCACGGTCCCGGCTTTGAGCGTTTTGATTGATTTCCCAGTCCAGAGCCAGTACCATCGCAACTTCAGCCATACAGTCTGCGCGCAGAGGCAACCGTTGGAGCTGGTTCCCATCCGTTTTGATTGTAGAGGCATACCCTTCCATAAATCCCAGAGTTCCATCTCCATCGGGTTTCCCATTCGGGAGAGTCGGACGGGTTTCCTGTCCGTTCTTCAGTAGTTCATGAATGGATTCTACCTGGTCAGCATCTGGAAATAATTGGGAATGGTGGATCCAGTTGACGGCTCGTGAAAAGGTCTGATTTTCGAAATCACTGGGGAGTGTCTCACCTTTTCCCCATGTGGGATGTACATCGGATTCCCAGTCGAATTGTGGGAAATGGTCTGTTGTTTCAAACTGGTTCAATATGGATTTCCAGAGGGTCTTCCATTCATTCTTGGGGGCATACCGTCCGGTCTTGAATCGGCTTAAACCTGTTGTTGCCAGTATTATCTGTCCGTCTGCAGACTTCATCAATATTGGATAAGTTACTTCAGGGAGTCCCAGAATCGCTGAGTCATATCCTGCCACCTTGGCCACCACGACTAAAGGTTCTACTGTCGTCTCCACAGGAAGAAAATGACAGTCATGGGCCATTAGAATCTGCATCTTTGGCAGAGCAGGGCCAAACAGGTCACTGTTTACGACACAGCGTTCCCATTGAGTATGTTTGACGGAGCCGATGGAGTATTCCGGCACTTCAGAGAAATATTCTAAATACAGTTTCAGTTTCTTAGACTGAGCTTTCTTTAGCTGCTCAGAGGTAAGGGTGTTAGTCTTGGACGGATATTCATCCGCCAACAAAAATACACAGGACCCTTCCGGGGCCGCTTCAAGAGTCTGGTCGATTGTGTCATATCGGGGATAATGATACCCCGACTGTATCAAAGCCTGGTATAAATCATTACTGGGGTAACAACAAAAAACCAAAGAGAGTAATAATTCCGACATAGGTGCTCACCTGTACAAAAATATATGAGATTTAAACACTGATATCTAGTATAGAGGATTCGGGATGTTTAGGAAAAATTACTGTCAATTTGCAGGTGTTGCAAAGCCATAGCTATTTTTTCCTGCCGCTTTTACCTTGTACATTGCTGCATCAGCCAGTTTGATTAACTCATCCATATCCGCACTATCTGACGGATACAGCGATATTCCAATGCTTGCACTGATGGTTATCTTAAGACCATTTATGATGATTGATTCTTCTATAAGCCGTAGGACCTTTATGGTAATCTCTTTGACGCTCTCCAGAGTCTGAATATCCGTTAGTACTATCATAAACTCGTCTCCACCCACTCGAGCAACTGTGTCTGTTTTGCGTACACTGTCTCTGAAATGTTTTGCTACTTCTTTCAGGACATTATCACCAACATCATGCCCATAAGTATCATTAACCAGTTTGAAGCCATCAAGATCAATGAACATCACGGCAACCATCTTTTGATATCGGTCTGCATTATGTAGAGCCATGGAAAGACGGTCTCTCAATAACTTTAAGCTTGGAAGATCCGTTAATCCATCATGAGTTGCCAGATGTTGTATCTTCTCTTCATCTTCTTTTCGGGTGGTGATGTCTTGATGGGTACCAGACATCAATAAAGGTTTCCCATCAGGAGTCCATGTATTTATCTTCCCCCTTGCAAGAACCCATACCCAATTACCGTTTTTATGGAGCATCCGAGTTTCCAGTTCATAATAATCAAGTTCTCCATTAAAATGCTTTGTGAGTCGGGTCTTTGATTCCTCTAAGTCATCAGGGTGAACAAGCTTTGTCCACATTTCTATAGATAGTGGCGCCAGCTCGTCTAACCGATATCCAACAATTTCGGCCCAGCGCTCATTTACAATTGTTTCGCCAGTCTGAATATTCCATTCCCAAGTTCCAACATTAGTGCCTTCTAAAATAGCAAAAAGCCGGCGTTGTTCATCAGCCAGTTGTTTTTCTGCTTGTTTTCGTTCAGTGCTATCTGTGAATGTCACTACCGCGCCAGTTACGGTGTTATTTGTTTGCTGAGGATAAGACCAGCAATCCACTGGGAAACAAGAACCATCTTTTCTCCAGAAAACTTCATCATCAATATGCATTCCCTCGCCTTTACGGAATGCTCTGAATATTTTGCAGATATCCACGGGCATGGGAGTTCCATCTGGATAAGAATGGTGTATCAACTTATGCATATTCTTTCCGAGTAATTCATCCATACTTGAATATCCCAGCATCTTTATGCAGGCTGGATTGGCAAAAGTACATTCACCCGAAAGATTGATTCCATAAATACCTTCACCGGTAGAATTGAGCAGCAGGCGTACTTGCTCGTCACTTTCCCTGAGAGCCTTCTCTTTTTGCTTGGTCTCAGAGATATCCCAGTTAAGGCCAATCATACTATGTGGGTTGCCTTGATTGTCTCGCTCCAAGCTGGCCGCAGTATGGATATGTCGGATAGACCCGTCAGAAAGTATGATGCGAAATTCTGCATCATAGATAGCCTTTCCTTCAAGTGTATCTTTGAGCAGGGGTTCTATACGCGGAAGGTCATCGGGATGGACGGCCTTGGCCCATACATCATAACTGGGTGTGGTGTCGATCGGGATGTCGTATAGTGCATACATCCTCTCGTTCCAGGATAATTGGTTTTTGGTTAAATCATACGACCAGATTCCCATTTTCGCGGATTTGACGGCAAGGTCTATATGCATCAATGCATCCTGGAGTTCCTGTTCTATTTTTTGTCGTTCTTTAACTTCATTTTCCAGTGCTTGGTTGGAGTCAGCCAGCCTTTGTTTTTCCCAATCAGCCTTCTGGTATAAATACACAATGAGAGAAGTCAGAATAGAAAACAAAAAACCGAATATCAATATGGCATTTGGCAAAAACGATATATTTTCCTTTATATAAGCATCGGTGGGCCGTACATGGATATATAGACTGCGATCCATCAAGGGAATGGTAGGGTGAATGGGATAATCATATTTCTTTAACGACTCCCATCCCTCTTGTTCATAAATCATCTCTTCGTCAAAGAAAACCTGTACTCGGTAATCTTTTGGGGAAAAGTAATTGCTTTTGGCGCTTAAAACATAATCCAGCCAGTCCTGGATGCGGACAACGCCAATAATATACCCATCCAGTTTCCCATACGAATAAACGGGGAAATAAGCCAGAAACCCTTTAGCCCCTTTTATAAGAGCAAGAGGCCGAGTCACTGTGGGAGATTGGGTGCGTCTGGCCTTTTCCAGGGCCGGATAACGGTTCTTATCTAAAGCAATATTGAGATTTTGAACCTGCTCGTTTCCTTGCAGTGGAACAACCCACCGGACAGTACCCTCTTTATCTGCCCAGTTGATACCTTGAAACCCTGGAAAATGACTCATATAGGATGTAGCGTTTTTTGTAAATACATCCTTGGAAATCCCGTTTTGATTGGCCCAGAGGTTAGCCATGCGTTGAAAGCCGGGAAACCGATTCTCGATATCATCCTCAATCAAGGTTCTGATATATTCGGTTTGGGCATGGACCTTATCCTGTAAATTCTTCTTTTCCTGGATATCAACGGTCTTCCATAATATCAATGTCAGGGCACAGATAAATAATCCGGCCGCAATGGGTAGCCAGTTGGACTTGGTTTTAATGTCCGTTTTTGAGGATAACTTGTCTTGTCCTGACATCTTATATCTTCTTACGATTTGAAACATAACCCCGGAGGATACAAAGTACTTCTATAACCTCACTATATTCCAGAGAGTTATACACGTCAACATATAATATGTCTGTGTGACCATCTTTATTGCATTATTGCTAAAAGTTATCTTTTATCATTGACAGGGCTATCCTCTTTATATAGAATGCACTGAAGATTTCAGGAGTGATTTGTATTATTAAAATATTCACAGCATCATAATTGCAGGGGCGATTGTTTTATGTATATAAAAGTGTGTTTTTCAGGGTTTGTCAGCGCCTAAATATGTTCCGTTTTGTTGCATGGTTCCATGAATATACGGCAGATAACGACTTGCAGAAAGTCTCAATACAATCATCTTCTTATTAAGTTAAAACAAATACTGAACAGGTCCTTTAGAAGAAAGTGAGGGTTGAAATCTTCAACAAAATAAAAAGGGTAATTAAATAAACACAAAAATACTTAAACTGTCGGTTTTATGGAGATTAAAATGAGAAAGGTTTTTTATTCCTGGTTATTTGTATTAGTATTCCTTGGTTATTCAATGGGTTATGGTTATGAATTAGCGTATTCAACTTTTTTGGGTGGTTCATTGTCAGATATTCCCACAGCAATAGCTGTTGACTCTGCCGGAAATGTTTATATGGCGGGATATTCACAATCAAAAAACCTTCCTGTAACTATGACTGCATATACAACAACTCAGGTCAGTCAGGATGTTTTTGTAGCGAAAATCAACCCTAATGGATCGGGTTTAGAATTTTCGGTATATATGGGTGGGGAGAGTGTGGACGAACCCTTTGGTATTGCGGTTGATGCGCAGGGGAATTGTTATGTTACGGGATATACATCATCCTCTGCCTTTCCTGTGACTGCGGGTGCTTATTCAACAAAATCATCGGGTGGATATGATGCCTTTTTGTTTAAATTAAATCCCACGGGTACAGGCCTGGTATATTCCACCTATATAGGAGGCTCTAAAAATGATCAGCCATTTGGAGTCGCAGTAGATCCTGAGGGGAATGCCTATATAACTGGATATACTTATTCAGGCAACTTCCCAACAACAGTAAATGCTTATTCTCAAATTTCGGGTGGTGGCATTTATCTGGATGGGTTTGTGAGTAAAGTAAATCCTGCCGGTACAGGCTTGGTATATTCCACCTATCTCGGCGGTGAGAAACAGGATAGTTTTACTCGAATTGCTGTTGATGATAGCGGATGTGCCTACGTCACTGGATATAGTAACTCTACATCTTATCCTACTACCGCGGGAGCGTATTCTAGAGTGAAGAATCTAGACTATGATGTTGTGGTGACCAAATTAAACGCTGCAGGTACAGGCCTGGTATATTCTACCTATGTTGGTGGCGCTTCTATGGATGTTTCTAATGGTATTGCTCTTGATTCTGCGGGGAATGCATATATTACAGGCTATACCTATTCTGCTAATTTCCCCGTATCTGCGGGTGCCTATCAAGCCAGTACTTCTAGTGGCCAGGATACTTTTGTAACGAAACTTAATCCTGAAGGAAGTGCCCTGGTTTATTCGACCTATGTGGGTGGAAATGCCACTGATTATGCAAATGGAATTGCTGTTGATGACAATGGATGTGCCTATGTCGCCGGATATACCAATTCCTCCACTTCATTCCCCTTGGCTAATTCATATCAAGCATATAAAGGTACCTGGTGTGGAACCCTTTATAAATTAAATGATACTGGAACGGGATTGGTGTTTTCTACCTACCTGGGTGGGGATCTGACTAACTGCTGTGTTGATGTTGCGGCAGACCCGGCGAAGAATGCCTATATTGTCGGTTATACAACTTCTACCAATTTCCCAGTTACTGCCGGTGCTTATTCTGAAACCAAGGATGCCGGAATAGGTTTCTTTATTACCAAGATTGCCAGTGAATCTCTTGTTCCGGTTGAGTTGAGTGAGTTTATGGTAACTGAATAATATACCCTCGTTATATAAAGGATGTCTGAGTGCTGAACTCAGGCATCCTTTTTTATTGGGGAGGATTGAGGGAGTATGTCTCCATACGATGAAACGGAAGGCACTGACACTGATTGACAAAACATCTACTATTTAACATAATGCAAGCATGAATAAAACAACGAAGCGTATCCTTATTGAATTAAGTGTCCTGCTTGTATTATTTATCGCGCTGGTTATATTTGCCGGTCATTTCGAAAAGAAGCAGATTTTCTATCCGGAGAAACATGTCTCTATGACGCCGGGGATGCTCTCCATGCAATTCGATGAGGTGACTTTGGTGACTCAAGACAAAGTCAAAATCAATGGTTGGTTTATTCCAGCGGATAAACCAGCGGCGACTTTGATATTTTGTCATGGGAATGCCGGAAATATCGGAGACCGGGTATCTGGACTGAAACATCTGCATGATTTGGGAATCAATATCTTTATTTTCGATTATCGGGGATTCGGGAAAAGTGAAGGGGAACCTTCCGAAGAGGGGACATACCGGGATGCACTGGCGGCGGTGGATTACCTGAAGACCCGTAAGGATGTGGACCCGAATAAACTCATCTGTTACGGTGAATCATTGGGAGGTGCGGTGGCTGTTGACCTGGCATCACGCATCAAACCTGCCGGCCTGATTGTCATTGATTCTTTTACTTCGGTTTATCGGGCCAGTCAGGATATCTATCCGTTCCTGCCGATTCGGTGGTTACTCCGAACGAAATATGATTCCCTCTCCAAAATGAAAACCATCCATTGCCCTGTTCTGATTGGACACAGTCCTCAGGATGATATTATCCCCTTCCATCATGGACAGGACCTCTATAATGCTGCGAACTCACCTAAAGAATTTGTGACTCTTAAAGGGTCCCATGAAGATGCCCTCTATATTGATAACAAAAAGGTCCTGGAACAAATGAAACACTTCATCCATAAATCTGTCGGAGAGAATAGAAAAATATAAAGTGTAATAAAAATCAATAAGTAAATTGAATATGGTATGTTAATAACCATGAATAAAAGTAAAATAATCAAAACAATTATTAAAATAATATGTGTTCTTTGTTTAGCCATAATATTGGGAATAAATGGATTTCCAGAATTATCCTTTATTACTATCATGCTGGGGTTTACAATCTTTTGTTTGAAAAGAGCTATTACGCTTTTATCAAAGAAAAATGAAGGTAAACAAACAAAACCTGATACTTGCAATGTTCGTAAAGCTGAAAAAAAATCAACGGAAGTTTCATTTAAGTGGTACGGTTATGGACAGGCAGTAAGAATCAATAACTATATTATTAACGATGGGATGATCTATGTTGGTAAAACTTATCCATCAACATCCTATGGAAATCAAAAACACGATTCATCAGTTATTGATCCTTCATTACCCATTAAACCATTTAATTTTGATGATTCATATAACAGAAATTTAGTCGATTACTATCCAGAATATAAGTCAATATCCCCTGAAGCGCGTAATATATATTTAATATGGCTTAGTTCAGGAAGATCCGATACAAAAATTGAAATCGGATATGTGTTCCTTTTCTATTATGGTTTAGAACGAAGAATATTAGTTGATGGGGAAAGAGAAATATTATCTTATGAGGAAAAAGAATATCTACATAATGAGATATATCGTTTGATTTCAATTTATGGTGGAAATAAATCATTTTATAGCTATGCAAGTTCTTTTGTTGGTTTTATGGAAGCTAAATATCCAGATTTACTGCCACGACCAGAACTACTAAATGGAGATAGTTATACTTTTGATTACCCATATTGGTTGAAATTAAAACTAGCCAATTACTCAATAAAGGGATTACCGATTCCGGGTGATTTAGCATGTGAATGGTTTTTGCACTGTCCCGATGCATATCTTAAAATACCCGCGACTAGGTGTGCAAAAGAATTTAGTAAGTTATTTCAATTAAAATATACCGATACATTTGATGCGGGAATGATTATAAAACCTAATAAAACCAATGTATCTGCAACTTATCATCCGGCTAATGGATCTTTATCCGGAAAGATGTTTACTGAACATAGTATTGGTTTACCTGACATAACAAAACTAAAATCACCCATAGATTCTCTAAAAAAAATTGGTGATATATGTATGAGTGAATTGGATAGTTATAGTCGTTTTTTAGGTCGGAGACCAGATGATATAAATTCAATTTATGCACTCTCATTGTTGCCAGATTCGTTATTAAAGGAAATAAAGCACCCAATAAAAGACTCTTTGTTTGCTTTGTTAGATAATATCCAACAAGATGGGAATCTATATACCGTCAAAATATCTGAGCTTTTAAAAACCCTAGAGATTGTCTTCACTAAAAACCTTTCACAATCTGATTCGGTTTTAATATGTCAATTCTTGGAAAGGAACGGGATAGGTATTGAGCCTGACATTCGTTTTGGAGGGGCAAAACTTAATCCTCAGGAAATGGCACTTCTCTATCATTTAGACGAGAAGTCTATGCATGCACCTTCAGATGAATATATGGCAGCTTTATTGTTATTGAGGTTAGCTTCATTGGTATGTCATGCAGATGGTGTGTTTTCGATGGAAGAAAAAGACAAATTAAAAAGTTATGTTGAATCGCTTACCCAATTAGATGAACCTGAAAAACATCGACTAACTGCTCACATACACTATTTATGTTTAACACCGCCACAATTTACTGGAATCAAGAAAAAAATTGGGAGCCTAGATGTCCATGCAAAAAACGAGATTGCCAAGTATTTGGCTTTTATAAGTGCATGTGACGGAAATGTGGATCCTGAAGAAATAAAGGCCCTTAAGAAGATATACAACCTTTTGGGACTGGATGATAGTTTCATTTATTCCAACATCCATAATATACAAGCATCAAAGTTCGATGATCCTGTTGTATTAACAACTGGAGACACTCCAGCATCAGTAAAAAATTTTTCCATACCATCTCCCCCTGTTGCCAAAGATAAACATGAGGTAATTCTCGATTCTGCTGTTCTAGATAGAACACTTCACCAAACACAGCAAGTGCAGTCACTGTTAGCAAGTATCTTTGTTGAACAGGAGGAAATAAACACAATATCATCACAAACAAAAGATGATAATGACGCTATGTTAATAGATGGGCTGGATAAAGCACATTCCCAATTGTTTGAACGTATATGTAAAGTTAATAGCCTACCAATGGATGAATTTGAAGATATATGCAGGGAGTTATCTTTACTTCCGATGGGAGCTATTGAAACATTGAATAATATGTCTTTTGATAGTGTATCAGAGATATTTATCGAGCCAGAAGAAGATCTGTTACTTGTTAACAATGATATAGTACAGGAGATTTTAGCATGATGACAAATATAAAAATACGACAAAAGGAAAGAGATACTATTATTCAATCCTTGCGAGCAGGTGTTGTTCCGCGCATTGGTTTGCAGCATATCCAGGTTGGTAGAGTCCTTGAAATAGAGAGTCTTCTCATGGACATAAACAGAATTTCGGATGGGGGTTCTTCTATAAGGTTTATTATTGGTGAATATGGATCAGGTAAGACATTTTTTCTTCATCTTGTACGTTCTATAGCAATTGAAAAAAATGTAGTCACTGCACATGCTGATTTAACTCCAGATCGTCGTATACATGCTACTGGTGGGCAAGCTAGAAATTTATTTGTAGAGCTGATGAAAAACTTATCTACCCGTACGAAGCCTGATGGTGGCGCATTGCCAAGTATTGTTGAACGTTTTATATGTTCTGCTTTGACCGAATCCAAAGAAAAACAACAGCCTGTAGAATCTGTAATATACGAACGTTTGTCTATTCTTAGTGAGATGTCTGGTGGATATGATTTTGCACATGTTATTTCGTCATATTGGAAAGCTTACGATATGGGAAATGAACAGTTAAAAAGTGATGCTATACGTTGGCTTAGAGCGGAGTATACAACTAAGACGGATGCAAAAGCCGCTTTAGGAGTTAGAACTATCATTGATGATGCAAATATATATGATTATTTAAAATTAATGGCAATATTTATTAAATTGGCTGGTTACAGTGGGTTGTTAATTGGCTTAGATGAAATGGTAAACCTATATAAACTTGCTAATACACAAGCAAGAAACGCTAACTATGAACAGATTCTTAGAATCTTAAATGACTGCTTGCAGGGAGCAACTACTAATATTGGGTTTATTTTCTGTGGAACCCCGGAATTCTTAATGGATACCCGAAGAGGTCTTTATAGTTATCAAGCACTTCAAACAAGATTGGCAGAAAATACTTTTGCAAAAACGGCTGGAATCATAGATCAAAGTGGGCCCGTTGTTCGTTTAGCTAACTTAACCAAGGAAGATTTATATATATTACTGACAAAATTAAGACATGTTTATGCTGTGGGAGATTCTTCTAAATATTTGGTTCCAGATGAAGCTCTTACAGCATTTATGTCTCATTGTTCCAAGAGAATTGGAGACGCCTATTTTCGTACTCCACGAAGTACTACCCGTTCTTTTATTGATCTTCTTAGTGTTTTAGAGAAAAACACCTTTTTGTCATGGGAAAACATGCTTAAGGATATTCAAGTTGAGCAGGATGTTGAGACTGTACAAGATGACGTGTTTGTCGATGAGTTATCTCTAAATGAAACATCAAATGGAGTAAGTAAAATTAGTACAGATAATGACCTCACCACATTCAAGCTCTAAAGATCAAGAATCGGTTGCTTTCTACAAACTGCATGAAAAAGTACAACGCTGGTTGTGGGAACAAAATTGGACAGAATTAAGAGATGCACAGGAAGCAGCAGTATCTCCAATATTGTCTGCTAATACTGATGTTATTATTTCTGCCTCTACTGCAGCAGGTAAAACTGAGGCAGCTTTCCTGCCGATATTTTCTAAATTAATCGGTGACGATGCACAAGGAATTCAATGTCTTTATGTAAGTCCTCTGAAAGCACTTATAAATGATCAGTATGATCGACTTAGTAAATTTGGAGAGACTCTTGATATAGCTGTTTTTAAATGGCATGGAGATGTATCATCAGACCGGAAAAAAAAGTTTCTAAAAAAACCGTCAAAAATACTTATTATTACTCCAGAGTCATTGGAAGCAATTTTCATGATACATGGAACAATAATACCTTTATTATTTAGAAATCTTCAATATGTAGTGATTGATGAGTTACATTCATTTATTGGAACTGAGAGAGGGCGGCAATTACAGTCTTTGCTCCATAGGGTTGAAACTGTGACAAAAAAACGCATCCCCCGAATTGGTTTAAGCGCTACATTGGGAAATATGGATTATGCTAAGGAATTTTTAAGACCCAATGTAGTTTATCCATTCATTCCAATTAAGTCATCGCTGGGAAAGCAAGACATTCATCTTCAAGTTCGTGGTTATGAATCACCTAACTTATTGGTTTCAGCCGGAATATCTGTGTCACCCCCTCCTGTTGATGAATATAATAATGCAGTTAACCGAATAACAGAACACTTGTTTTCCACACTTCGGGGTAATACAAATTTAATTTTCACTAACCAAAAGGCAGTTACTGAAATTTATACGGCAAAGCTTACCTCTCTTTGTGATTTACACAATATGCCTCGCGAATTTTATCCGCACCATGGAAACCTTTCAAAGGCAATACGAGAAGAGACTGAAACTTTTCTAAAAGATAAATCAAGACCAGCAACAGCTATTTGTACAGCTACTTTGGAGATGGGTATTGATATTGGAACAGTAAAAAGTATTGCCCAAATTGGGACACCCCCATCAGTATCTAGTTTACGGCAACGCTTAGGCCGTTCTGGTCGACGTGGGGAACCTTCAATTTTGCGTATTTACATAACAGAAGAAAAAATGAGTGAAAAAGTAAGGCCTCAAGATAGTCTTAGGGCTGAATTATTTCAGACTATTGCTGTTGTCAATCTTTTGTTAGAAGGTTGGGTTGAATCTCCCAATAGTAATAATTACCATTTTTCAACATTAATCCAACAGATACTGTCTATGATTTGCCAATATGGAGCTGTAAATGCTTATATAACCTGGAAAACTTTATGCGAAACAGGGCCCTTTGATCAAGTTTCTTCAGAAATGTTTTCTGCTGTTTTACGCTCTATGGGAGAGTATAGTTTAATCAATCAAACAACAAGTGGCGAAATTGTACTTGGTTGGGCTGGTGAACGTTTGGTAAATGACTATGATTTTTACAGTGCTTTTACAACTCCTGATGAATACAAACTTTATGCAGATAATAATTTTTTAGGTACCATGCCAATATTCTTTCCACCGGTAGCAGATATGTTCCTAATATTTGCTGGTAAATATTGGAAAGTGACCTCTGTCGATTCAGAGAAAATGATTGTCTATATGATTCCAGCAAAAGGTGGAAAGCCTCCAGTATTCTATGGGGCCGGAATAAATATTGATAGTAAAATTCGAGAGGGAATGTACCAAATATATCGGTCTAATTTAGCACCTAAATACCTGAATGTTGATGCATTAAAACTATTTGATGAAGGGGTCTCTTCTTTCAATAAATATGGTTTATTTGATAAATATTTTGTTCAATTATCAAATGCTACAATGATCTTTCCCTGGTGTGGGGATAAGGTTATGTATACACTAGCTCTTTTTTTAATAACGAAAAAATTTAAGGTTGAATATGATAGCATCTCACTTACTATTCATGATGTTGAAGTGGAGATGATCGCAGATTATTTAAGTCGTGTCATAAAAGAAAAGTTGATAGATTCTCATGAAATGGCCTTAAAAATAGAACAAAAGGTATTTGAAAAGCACGACAAATTTCTTAATGAACCACTGAGAGAACTAAACTTTATCACAACAAAACTTGATGTTCCTGAAACATATTGTGTCTTAGATAAAATCCTCAAGTATGTGAAATAACTAGAGTGTTCATAAAGTGGAGTAATAATCATAAATTGCTACATAAATTTATCCATTGAAGTATATTGTTATCTTTCCCAAGACGCCTATTTCGGTTAAAATATAAAGTCCACGATTGGTGCTGAAGTAGCTCAGCTGGTAGAGCAACGGTTTCGTAATCCGATTTAGAAGACTTATGCAAGTGTAATGAAATCAGCATAAGTCTTTTTTTATTAATATCTTACCTTTGTTTCTTGATATGTTTCTGTTATCTCAATTATACTTATTTTAGCTTTCTTATGGACACTATTTGGACACCAGAATGATATTATCCTAAGAATATAATATGAAAAATTTTCTTGCAGTTTTTA
Source organism: uncultured bacterium (assembly GCA_964644695.1). GTDB lineage: Bacteria > UBP4 > UBA4092 > UBA4092 > UBA4092 > CAZXWN01. The sequence continues at coordinate 15,454 of CAZXWN010000008.1, read as the reverse complement.
ACAGTAACCAAGTTAATCGATATGGTAGTGAGTTTACTGTAAGTTGCCTAGCGTCCTGTTTAGATCAATCATGGGAATATGGTATTCCTTTATATCTAAGTCATGATTATCACCGTTGTATGGGTTGGACGCATGGAAGATCTCTGTATATCGAACCAGGACTTGTTCGTTTGGTAGGTAGATGTCTAATTCCAGATAACGAAAATGAGAGAGTATTTATAGATAGCGTTGCAAGTAAACGTTTTAAAAAGCATATTAAAGAAACAGTTGCACCGCACATGAATGAGTTTGAAAAGTTATTAAGTCCTCATCTGACGGGTAATGAAGATGCGTTTTGTGCTGATAGTGCTTCGATATGCAGTGAAGGATTAGCAAAAAAGGCATTTCCTGAGATTTTTTCCCAAAAGGATGATGATGGTCTTATTCCAATTCGGTTATTGAACCAAAAATACCCAGGCGTATTTGAAAAGAATGGATTATTGTTATTTGCGCATCCGTTTTTTCGACGTTCACTTTCTCGTCACAATACATTAAATGTTCCTTTTTTTAAAACACTATTGAGCATTGAGGATGAAAAGGGCTTAAATATCCGAATTGCATTAGATGAAGATATGATTGGATTAGCTACTACTTTTCGTCCATCAATAGAATTGGAGTATTGGTGGGGTCCGAGGTTTACATCTGATTTGGAGTCTATTCCTACTGGAGTAACGGTTCATAATGCATCAGAAGAAATGAAATTTTATCATGGTATTTCCAGGACCGAATTTGGCTGGTATATTCAGGATTCAAAGAGGACTTTTGAATGTGAAGAAATTCGCGATCTCCCAAGTATAGGGATAGGAAACGACAGATTTGGGTGTCGATTTGTCCACTCCATGTTGGACACAACTACATTAGCTCCAACCCATTTAGATGGTGCGATAAGAATGTATACTGAAGCGACAATGATTCAACGATTAGATAAAACTATAGACCATGTAGAACGCAAATCAGAATATACAAAACTATGGAGGATTGATGGTGTTATAAGCATTCCTTTTTGGAAAGAACTCATTACTCATTACTATAGAGACAACCATCTGGTGGGTGAATACTTTAAAGGTGTTGAGGTAACTGACCACGTAGAACCTCAATTAAGTGATTCAAAAAATAATTTTCCACTAGAAGAATACATACCTTGTAATTTAAATAAAGATGAGGGAATTCGTATTGCTGTCTCGTATTCTCCACAGATTAAAGGTTCTTCCAGCGAACGCTTTATTAAATCTCATAGTCAAATACGAAGAAATGCTCAGATTATTCCTTATGTAGAGGCGGATACCTTTGAACTAATAAAAATCCTTCATCATATGCATGAGTCAATTGAAATGCCCGAATATTTAACCGAAATTGCATTCGAAGATGCAGTAACTAATTTCCCAACAGTACATCATACTGGTTTAAATGCCGTAAAGCTTGCAATAAAAACACAAGATGCTGTAAAACAATTATGTTCTACATGGAACCATAAAGGAATAGATAGAATCCTATCATACACCTTGGAAATACAATATGAAGATAGAGATGTTGTATTATCTTTTGCGGGACATATTCAAGATTTAGCAATGTGGTACCAATCTCCTTATTCCACATTGCCATCGAATGTTCAACAATTGGGGGAATGGTGTGAAAATGCTGCAAAAATTTTGGCAATTATCTATCCAAATTCAATGGATAAACCCAAACTTCAAAATATCATGCAAGATACAGGTATTCTAGAATTTAAAAGGTGTTTTTTGAATCCAGATGAATATTGTTTTAAGCCAAGTGAAAAGCAACTACTAATGGATTATCTCATACCGGAAGATAATGTGAGCCTATGTGCAAAAATCCAATCTGGAGAATTATCCGCTGCGATTGCTAATATTATCAAAAGCTCTCAATGTTCTAACTGCGGTGCTGAGTATGAATCTTGTCCTTGCTCGAAATATACTAATCCTAGTGTAAGTCAGAAAGTAATTGAGTCGTCGGTACTCGGGCCGTTTTGGACAAATAGAAGTTCATTATTAAGAACCAATCTTGGGAAATGTTCGAATTAATTTAAGAATGATATTTATTTACTGAATGAACTGGGAGGGGGTAAATTGCCTCTAATTATGATCACACCCAATATCAAAGGAAAACCACTTGTTGTAACACCTGGTGCAGGTATATATTTTAAACCAATATCATTTGCTAACGAACCAGGTGCTTCTTTTTTTTCAGAACAATCCAAAATACATATAACTCCTAATTGATTATCACAACCTGTCGTATATTGAGCTGCTTGTTGTGAAAATGAAACAGCATTATCTAAAGTAACCAAATAATCTTTGACAACTTTCAATTCAAGGTGCAACTTGTTAAAGAAAAGATCGGTAATGCCTCCGGCAGCATGAGGATGTTCAAGCAAATCACTTCCTATTTCAGGTATTTGACGTAACCTTTTTCTAATTTCATGTTGAAAGTTTTTCTCCTCCCAGTCATTAGGAAAGTCGTTAGAAGCCAATGCTTGACCTGCGATATTGGCCAGATGTTTCATTATTAGTAAAAAATTCCTTTTTTGCTTTTGCGAAAGACTTGGTTCTTTGTATAGGGTTCTCCGTATTGAGGATAAGGATCTATCTGCAATCTCATATCCTGATATTAAAAGTTTTCCATCCGATTCACTTCTAATATTTATTCTATTCATGCCAGTAATAGAAACAGTAAGGTTCATAGGAAGTAAATATGCTTGATATACAAATTCTAATGGTTGAGATTCAAGCGACTGCTCAACCTTTAAGCACATTTTTTTTGTTTGCTGATAAGTGTTTATTGACTCATCTTTAGGAAACTCAAAAGTTGGCATCTCATAGTTCTCTGGTGAAATACTTGATAACGGCTGGATTATTATCTTTTCTGCGTTATTTGCCCATTTATTAATACGAATTTTAATATTTAAGTCATATAACTTATTTGGTTCTATAATATGTGGAAATTGGAGGTTTTCATTGTTAACTTTGAACTCCAAAAAGGCAACAATCTCTTTTTCTTCACTTCCATTCAATCCTGAATGGTGGTTATTCTTCAATTCTGGTTTTAGTTCTCGATAAATGGGTAATGGAAGCGATAAAGACGACAAAGATTCTAATGCCATATTAATATCATCAGTAGTATTGATCGTCTCCATCAAGGAAAGAATATTAAATAACTCCTTGGCATATCTTAATTCTTTAATCTTTTTTCTTGCATCTTTAACATTTTCCATGTATGCCCTATGAAAACGATCGGCATCCACTGTTGCATTTCTTATTGCCTTTTTCCATTGTGCCAAGCATTGGTAAGCGACCACTAAGTCTTTATAAGCGAGATATACTCTGCTAATAGGATTCTTGCCTAACAATTCAATTATTCTATCAATGTCATTAAGGATACTATTAACTAAGGACTCTGAATCGGATTCATCCTTTATTTTAGATAGGGATCTAACAATATTAACCCGGGAATTATATGCCTCTAAAAAAATATCATCACTCTGTATTCTCATTGTTGAATTTTTTCTATCCTATCTAAAATAAAATTCCATTCGTGACAGTATCTCTCAATTTCGTTGCTGTTTTTTAGAAAAATAGCTGATTCTAATCTACAGGCTATTTGATAAGATTGTACCCTCAGTTTTAAATCTTTGTTTGGAATTGTGTCTTCAATTGAATTAACAAAGAAATCGATTACTCTTAAAACCGTATCCCAGCATGAGGCTAATGACAAAAATTCAATTATTTCTAATGAAATATAGTAAAGTCTATGGTTAATTAACTTTTTAATACCTGATTCTAAGACATCACCGATTTTAGATATTTCAACTTCAGGTAAATCTTTAATCATTTCCACAACTTCATCCAAATTTAGATCATATAAATACTCTTCACTTAACAACTTTGCTATTTCGAAAGAGAAACCCTCAATTTCTCTTAATTTTCCACTGTAACAGCGTAATACACTAACTCTATCATAAGGATCTAGAATATGAACTTTACCTAAGACAAATTTCGCAAGTTTTAAATTAATTGGTTGGAATCTAAGTAATTCCTTAATACATTCTGAAAGAAAACTTAAGTCGCTACGGTTTTGATAATAGGTAAGTATTAATAATAGTAAATTATTTTTTATTATAGAAACATAGTCTTCTTTAAAATGATACAATTCCATTAATGTATAAACAGCCTGCTTATGAACTATTACATATGGATCACTTAATGAAGCGCAAAACAACTCGTGTAATATTGTAGGTAGGCTGTCCGAATTGTTTACCATTAATTTTCCATAGGCTTTAATTGCTGAATGCCTAACCAATACATTATTGTCAACAAATCCAGAATAAAGAATTGGTAAAACTAATGGCAAGCCTTCGTTTGTGGATCCAATACGCCCAAGAGAGGTTATAAGCATACTCTTAAATCGAAAATTTCTATCTTTAAGATTATTGATATGTTGTACAACCTCGTTACCTATGGATAGGGGATATAAAGCGCCTAAATCTCCTATAATTCTACTAATTGAATCTAATGCAGAGTTGAGATGCATATGTTTAGATTGTATTTCAAAAAACTTAGCGACACTATCAAGTCCTGGCTCGATAATTGTATTGTTGGGGGACTCTAGTTCTTGAGAAAGCTGTGCTGCTGCACCCAATAAAAGCTTTTCATGTCCAATTAGACATGTAAGATTTTTATGTTCTAAAAAACGCAAAATCTTTGAAGCCTTCTCCATTCGTTTATCATTGGGACTGATAATCAGAGTGTCTAAAACTCTTTTAATAGCTAAATTCACAATTTCTTCGGGAATATCCTCATTTTCCTTACGACTCAGCACCATACCGTAAACTGAGAATATCTCTCCTTTTAAATTAGAATCAGCTACTTCAATGCTTTCTTGTATTATCCTATCTATCTCACTATGTTTACGGATGAAGGCCATAGCTAATATGTCTGTAGCAATAGTACGTGCAGAGGATCCATTGTAATGATCATCTCGAAGGCGTAGAGACTTAATTAATGAATCGGAAATTTTAATGCCGAACTGGCTATCAATTAGTATAATGGTCTTTGCTGCACCACATGCAGATATTCTTGTATATTTTTCATCAATTTGTAATTGATCTTGAATAGTGGATAGGACTTTATCTGGACAAATATCATAGACTTTTAGTAAAGGCCCGGGCCGCTTAAAAACTCCTGTCTCCACAAAAGACATTGGACTTGCCGGATAAGAAATATAAATTAATGTATTAATCGCATTATTGGATAAAAGATTACAGTATCTTTTATTGAACCAAAACTCAATAACTGTAGCCGCCTCACTATAACCAGAACCATCATCTAATGCTTTTAGTGATGCAGTTAATAATCTATCTAAATCAACAGACTTACACTCATTAGAAGGTACAATAGGAATTACCCCCTCAGATTCAAGTAGCTGCCCCTTATTGGCAATTAAAGTTAGAACTTGTATTGCGCATTCCGCCTTTAATAACTCTGCCGTATCTATTAAATCAAAAAGGGCCTCCTGAATGCCTGAGTCAAACTTTTCCGGCGCTATCTTTGCTGTCTCAATTAGATTATTTCTGTTTTCCTGAGAATTCGTATCTACTTTATCTATTAAATCTAATATTGAATTATGTGACTGATCAGAAGTTTTGAACTTAGCTCTTTTATCTTTTCGAATAGCCAATTTATTGGATTTCATAACTTCATTGGTATCTTTCTCTATTTGAGCCTCTTTTTCTCTTTTTTTCCTCTTTTCTACCAGCATCAACAAATTGGGAATATTCAATGGTTCACGCTTATCACAGTCAATACAGTTATTCTCATAAAAATTTAATGCAACGTCCTCAAATATCGTGCTACTTATTCCGCCGGGGTTGCGGGCAAATTTGCACTTACAAATCATAAAGCCAGTTGGTAGCCCTGTTATTTGCTCAACCAGCCCAGAACCACGCCAAGGTGCTTTCTCAGCCGTAAAATATTTACAGAAATTCCTCGCAAGATTGAGTGTTTCAAGATTTCTCTTGCCCATCTCTACTGTTTCTTGTATTTGATAATTTAAGTCATCCATATTGAAAGTCATAAAGTGAATGTCAATGTAAAGAGATTGAACGTTCTAATCTTAACATGGTTTAATAAAGTTATTGAACTAGACACTATGAAAAGTAATCAAGTAAAAAAGCCCTACTTTGAATGCGTGGAACTTATATATTTGACTTAAATACTTTAATTTAGATCAACCTGCTTCAATCCCTGCCAGTATTGGATGTTGGTGCGTGGCAAGTGTTTTGCTAAAACTTAATTAGGAAGAAGTAAGTCCTGCGAACTGTACAACAAATGAGTATAAAAATGACTATGCGTTATTCAAATTGCCACCTACTATATGTGTGCAAAACGCGGTCATATAATTAGACCAAATACAAACAGTAGTCAATAAATATTTCCAAGGAAAATACATAAGAAGAAATTAAAGAAATTGATACTGCTGAAGTGATCGGCTGGTAGAACAGCGGTTTTATAATCTGATTTAAAGAATTTATGCAAGTATTATAAATTTATCATTATCTTACTTTATTTCTATGTATCAAGTATGCTCATAGACAATGCTAGAACATTACGAGCGAGTTAAATACATTCAGTTCATAAACCTAAAAATATCCAATCAAAATTTTCTCTGGCATAGGTTATTATTTGAATCTTGAGCAATATTTATCATACTGGAATATTTCTACCGTCCCCAAAGCTACAGCTATAAAATGGCTTCAGCTAAAATTATTCGGTTCATAACAGAGTAGGAAATATTTAATTGTTATGTTTTCTGACAGCTCTGTCCAGATCTTTCTTAGTAGCAGAGATTTAACAAAAATTCTTCAGCGATGTCTGCGGGAATTTATCTACAATCTATGTGTGTAAAAGCTTGCCTCATAATGGGTTTACGTTCGAACTTGGTTATTAGTCAGAGTCTCTTAGTGTTAGTTAAATTATTCACACATTTCTGAGTGCCGATTGGACTAAGCATTGAAACATTAAAGCGGCATTAAACTTGTAATATGTTTCTGATTTGAAGGTTATATAGATGACTATACTAATATGGGCATTCTGAGAATAAGTTTCCAAGGGAGCAACGCAGATGCCGAATATGAGTAATTTTGGGATAAAGTAGTTCTCTTTCCTTGTGAGCGACTCGGGTGAGGTGAACGTCGGCCACGTTCTTTTCGTTGAATTTTTTTACGCTTTCACAGAAGTCTAGGGGAGAACTATTTATCATAAAGAATTTCTGCTCAATATAATATCGGGTTTAAAAAAAGAAAAATCATAATAGAAGGATACAATTGTCATAAATAACATTGAGTTAAGTACGATAGAAGAACAAAGTTGTTTATCTTAGGAACCTGGAAAACTAGTTTTGGATGTCTCGATAATATTAATGTTATTTTTAATTGCATAAACTCTATGAAAATCAAATAGCTAAAACTCGGTAAAATAGCTTAGTTGATTAGTGATTGTGATGACCGCACATATTCTTTTGCGTTCTAATTATGTTGAAAGAATTTTCTTAGGACAATTTAAATGAAATATAACCGATTTTAAAACTGCCCAACGTGGAGAATGCTCTATATCAATTTTTTGGTTCACTTTATAAATTACGCTGTTGTGAAGTTTTAATATGTACTATCTAATAAACTAATGCATACAAAAATAAAAGATGATTTACCAAGGGTAGGTAAGATTTTCTCTGTATAAATTAATTTTTACTTTTATATAAACGTTGAGGTTTTAATTATATGATTATCATATAAATATTGCCAAGTATATTGGTGCAAAAAAGTGTTGTTACGATGAATTAATTGAAGGTTTTCGCTGAATATTGGGTGTATTGCAAACTTTACATCACGAAAGTCGCATTTACATGCAGTACGAATTGGTGTCCTACCTTCATTAAAATAGAAAGCCTCATCCGTTCCTAGGTTTAATGATTCGCGTATTTCTTTCGAGACTATAACACCTAGGAATCCAATGTCATAAAGAAAATCTACTTTATCTTGGAAGGTGGTTATGGGTTGGGTAGAGATATTCAATATAATTGGCATATCTTTTAAACAATTCTGAATATCATCATAGGTAAGTACTTGTGATTTTTTCATAAAACAGTTTACAATTTGCCTAATGTTGCTGATAGATGTTTTATATTCATCTAAAAATTCTGTTTTAATTATTTTATAGGTTGTTTCAGAAACAATCCTTCTTATAACAGCATCAGTAAGAGTGTAATCACATCTTTGTACAGACGTGGCAGCTGCTAAGATATCGGTATAGTACGTTAATATATCACGAGGTCTCCAAAAAGTATGGCGTAGAATATAACAGAATAGTGGAATGCGAATTTCTTGATCATCAAAGTTAAATTTGATTTCTTCAGGAAGACTAGGATATTCAATCTTTAGAATGTATCTTAATTTTTCGTGAATTTTTCCAGGAATACTATCCTCATAGCCACCAATTTTTTGTAATCGTTTAAATAATACTTCACATAACTCAATACCAGACCAATCAATACTAGATGTTCTTGGTGAATATCGATAGGCATCTCGCTCGGTTCTTTCAATCTCTAAATATCGATCCTTGGGAATTGTTACACAAAAATCAAGTGTTCTAAATAATGGATGTTTACTTAATCTACTGTCTTTTAAATCTAATATTAATAATAGTAGTGAACGCAACCATTCCATTTCAAAAGTAGCTCTTAATTGTGCATCTTCATTTGTAATAGCTTTTCTTCTAAACGTATCAAAAATTGTGTCAAAATCATCAAGTGTTAATAAAACTCTTTTTTTACAATTTGACACTATATCTGTAAGTGCACCTATAACATCCTCCCCTAATAAATACAGGAGAGATTCTCTTTCATTAAATGCAATAGACAAATCAGCCCAAAACTGACTTTCTCTTGCCTGACGAATACATTTTTCAAAATAGTCCTGCAGTTTCTGGACAGAATATGTAAAGAAAACGGGTTTAAGATCTCCTGAAGTATGGTTTCTTCTAAAAAGGTCAATAAAATGTTTTATTGCTGTCATGTGTTTTTTTTGGATATTTGTAATATTATCAGTTTTATCTAGTTGCTCAAGCAACTCAATAATGCATAAACATAGAAATCCTTTCCAAACGTAAGTATAAAAAGAGAAATCTGGCAATATTGACTGAATATCAGCTTGTATTGATGCGCGGATAGTTGTATAAGAAATGTTAAGATTTATGTCATCAGCTCTAATAGCCACAACACCATTATAACGATCTTTCTCCGTAATTTTAATTGCAGTGGCTAATGTAGATTTCCCACTGCCTTTTCGTCCAATTAGAAAATACGAACGTTCAGCCTGTATATTACGAAAAGCAGCATTAGAGACAAAAACTGATTTAAAAAAGTCTGGACATCTTTGAAGAATTTGTTCGTTGGTTTTCGTGTTTACAAATAAGGTGTCGTATAGCTTTTCTCTCTCTACTTCAAATGCTTTGGATTTTAGGCTTGCAGTTGCAACAAGACAATCAATAATTCGCTGTATTTCTTTATTGTATTTCGTTTTAATAAAGTCAGTTACAACGTAATTTCCCTCTTTATCATACGATACCGTAAATCCTGAGAGATTAACACAGTATAAATCCCTTATTGTTTCTGGTACTGAATCTGAAACATTTCCACTAATAATAACTGGAACTAGTGAAAAATCATGGGATGGAAAAGCGATTTCGGAATCACATTTATTTTCTTGTTCCTGCCAATAACGATTGCTTATTTGAGTGTATTCTTTATATACGCCCCCATCTCTTTTATCGACCTTTTGTTTATATAAAGGAGTTAAAAGTAATATTGCTACATCAACATCAAGAGTCTTCTCCATAAATTTAGATAGGTTAGCTCCAGGCGCTAAATCAGAATCATATAGTATAGTGATATTGCTTTTCATGGATTGTCGAATTGTAAATATAATATATTCCACTAAAACTCTTTCTATATCAGCATGACAGTAGGAAATAAAGCATAGTGGATCTTTGTTTTTCATAAAGCACTCCTTTTCAAAACCATTAATATGATGTTAATTAAACAAAGCATATTAGCTGATATGCAATAAATTATTAATATCTATGTGTTACCAACTTAAGGTATTTTAATATAAATGCAGCTTAAAAATATCAAATCAATATTATGTGAAGTAGCAATAACTAGATTGCAGTTCGAGGTAAATTGTATAAAGAAGAGAAATGTTTTGCAAAACTTCAATAATTGTTAACTTGCGAAAGATGAGGCTCTGGAGGTTCATTGCTGTTTGCGGTTGTAAGTGAAGTTTATATTTGATGCCAGTGAAAGCATTATTGACTTGTAGTCACTGATAAAAGTAGTTCTCTATGAGAAAACCATTGATTTGCATAATCAAATTATTGAGAAAACTTGTTCAAAAGCTTTGAAACTCTTTGTATGAATGTATAAGGTGATATATATAATAGTGTAAAAAAACGACCTGTTATTACAGGTCGTGAGTTGGTTTTTTATATAATGTCTGAGAGGAAGAATTGGTTTGCTTTAACAATAAGCGGCGTTTAATTTTTTTGGGTAAGTATTCATACGACATTATATCTAGAGATATTGCTACCATGGCTATTTTTATATTGTGTCTAATACTAGTAGAAGCATAACGTAATGCAGTTCCTTCTTTACTAATTGCCAATAATACCAATTCGGGATCATCTTTTAACCTTTTTGATGCATACCTTAACCCATAGGGAAATCTATTTATTACCTCCTTCATTATGGTTTTACTTGCTCGAAGCCGTTTTGAAACATACATAATTGATATTGGGTTTTGTCTTATTGCATTAAGTACAATACTTTCATCATCACGATATGCATTAGGAATTACGGACAGAAGTTTACCATTCATTTGAACCGCAGCATTATATACATCTTTTTCTGTGTATTTTTCTTCTTTTGATTCAAACATATATTAATTCACCTCCTTTTAAAGAACATATAATATATTTATATTATATATATATAATTAATAATGTCAATAATGATTACATATTCAAATAAGCTGTCCCCAGCGCTACTGCATCAAACATATTCTGATGATAAAGGTTCTTCCATTGCCTGTCTTGATCTAGGTAAACTTTTAGTAATGGATATTTTGCTACTACTGCTTTAGCTACTTCTTCTTTGGAAGCTAGCCCATAGCCACAAATAGCTTTTTTAACAGTGCTGGGCGCATAGCACAATACTTTGAGTCCTTTTCTCTTGCCAATTGATTGAATCTCATCGGCAAAGACATTCAATAATCCGGAATTTCGGTTATTAGCAAAGAAGGTCTTTTCTACTACCAAGACATTCGACGTATAATCCTTAATCAGGCTTAGGATGATCTTTCGTCCCTCATTAAGAATTATGTGTGGAGAAGTGCGTTTGGTGATACTTTTGACTCCATGGTAAATCAGGTCTTTTCCTTCAAAAAGTGCCACTCCCATGTGGTGAGTTCCCGGATCAATTGCCAGGACCCGTTGGATTTTGTTTTTGCTCATGCGATTAATGATTAATATTAAACTTTGGATAAAGATTTTTCATAATGAAATATTCCTAATGTTCCGAGAGCTACTGCTTCAAATAGCCGGATGTAATAATTATTTTTAGAATGTTTCAAGCGGTTCAGTTCATAGTAAAGGATTGGATATTTGGTCGTGATAATTTCGGATAAACTAGATTTATTCATTTTCTTGCCTGAACCGATGGAATACTTTACTTCTTTTAGAGAATAACTGTAAATTGGTACCTTTTGGATTAGAGCAATCTTTTGTATTGTCTGCACCAGTTGATTAAGACACTTTGAGCTTCTGGAGGGATGAAGCTTCTTCAGGATTAGAGCCTCTGGTTGGTGGTTATAAATAAGGTGAGTAAGGATGTCTTTTAGTTTGCATAATTTCTCTTTAGACCATTTTCCCCGCACAGCTTTAATTTGAGCGTCCCTTAGCTCATACCCATGGAAAATGGCAAATGCCAGATAACGGGTTCCGGGATTAATGGAAATAATGATTTGAGGATGATTTGGCATATTTTTGGATTAAATAATTAAATAAAGCACCGCGACTTTTTTTGATTTTCTCCGCCGGCACATTTTTAACTTTAGAAAACAGACTTCTCAGAATCGGCTCAGGGTAGTGTTTTGTGCAGTGCAGATAGAAAGCTAGATTTTGTGAGTCATTCAAATCACGGGCCAAGTCCACAGCTAACAATTCTTGGGGCGTATGGGGAATGAAATTTTCTAGGCGAACTTTAAAAATAGTCATCGCTATATCGTTAATCGTTTATATATTTATATATAATCGTTACATCGAATAATCCGTATCGTTCAATAGGGGATACTGATTAAATAAATTGAGCTTCGCTTTTTAATGATGGTGGAGTACTTTTTCTTCCTGCTCCAAAACTTCTTCCTTGATCTCGTGGGCTAGGTCAATGTACAAGCCCTCCACCATCGTTCGATACATAGCCGCAAGCTTTAAAATATTTAGGGTGGTGGGAAGACTTTGACCATGTTCCCATCGCGACAACACACTAGTGCTGTGAAGCCCTAAAATACTTGCCGCCTCTCTTTGGTTTAACCCTCTTGTTTTCCGGTATTTGCGGAGACAATTTGTTTTAGTTTTAATTATTATGATGTTATTTTTCATAACGAATATATGAAAAATAAGACTTATATCTCTAGGATAATACGGTGAAAAGATATGAAAAGGTGGGCAAAATTGACTAAGTAGGCAAATTGCTTCAAAGGTTGAAAGTTTATATCAATCAAATGAACAATCTAGTTTGTTTAGATGTGTCATTGCCATCTTTTGGCGTAGTATCTTCAGGGGCGTGGAAATTAATTTGTTCTTCCACTTTGGATCTGCCCGTTGCGTATTTTGCTCGGGACAGTTTAATAATTTCTTCCATATGTGAAGTAGTAACTTCTGGCGATGGCAAAGTTATAGCGCTAAAAGGAGTGGATGTAACGCCGTCAATCATAAGCTTAAGGTAAATATGGTGATTGGGGAGACTGATTAAATCGGGTATGTTGAATATAGGATAAAATTCCTTTTTTAGATATTCGGCATCTTCTACACCCACCCGAAAGGAAATAAGGGTGCCGATATTGCCAAAAATAGAGGTTTGAATCTTTTTATCCAATTGAGCGATGTACTGATGGGCTAAAACTAAATTTAGACCATATTTTCTAGCTTCAGATAATGTATCGGCAAAAGACAGGGTAAGAAAACTTTGTATCTCATCAACATAGAGATAAAAGCCTCTTCTCCTATTCTCTGGGATGTCCGCCCGACTTAAAGCTGCTAATTGAATTTTTGTAATAAGCATGGCTCCCAAGAGAGAACAGCTATCTTCTCCGATTTTTCCTTTAGCTAAATTGACGATCAGAATCTTTCCCTCATCCATGACCTTACGGATATTGAAGGTGTTTTTACTTTGTCCCACCACATTGCGGATAGGTAGGTTGGTCATGAATTGTCCCAGCTTGTTGAGAATTGGGGAAATCGCTTCAGAACGGAGCCAGGCGGAATATTTCTCAAATTCAAATTGCCAGAAATCTTTAACCTGCTGGTTAGTTATATGGTCAACTACTAAATGTCTGAAGTACTTATCTGTTAACAGTCGGGGTAAATCTAGTAGGGTGCTATTGGGGTATTCCAAGAGGGTAAGCAATGAATGTCTTAATATATGTTCCAGTCTGGGACCCCAAAAGTCTGCCCAGATTTTCTTGAAAACAGAAATTAATCCCGAGACTACCAGATGCCGGTAATTAGGGGAGACATTCTCCATAGGATTGAAGGCGATGGGATAATTCAGATCTGCCGGATTAAAATAAATAACGTCATCTATCCTTTCTTGGGGGATGTGGTTCAATAGCTCTTCAGCCAAATCCCCATGGGGATCTATGATAGCTACTCCATAACCTTGGCGAATATCTGAAACTAACATATTGAGAAGTAGCGTGGATTTCCCCGTTCCCGTTTTACCCAGAATATACATATGCCCGCGCCGATTTTTTTGTTTGATGCCAAAAACCTTGCGAATATCTCTCCAGTTGGTGATCGCTATGTTAGTGATGGAGTTTTCCTCTTGAACATTATCCATAACACAATCATAAAACCAAAAATGAAGTGACAAAAGAATGGATAGTTTGCCTTGAACGGCAAATTGTCCCTCCTTGTTGGTTCAGTCTATCTCGGTAGACTGAAGGTGGTTCGTTGCCAATTAAATCCACACCAAAAGGAGAGTTGTACTATGCCACAGAAAAGCTGGTTAATCGAAATTAAAAACAAGGAAGGAGTTTCTCTATTGGCGCCGTTCTATCTTTATATGACAGAGCTGGCGGCTAACGGGGAATCTCACAGCTATCAGCAACCGACAACCAAAGTCAATGGTAGTAACAATGGCAAAGAAGAGGATCTCATGACCGAGGCCCAGAAGAAATTACTCTTTCGCCTCATGGCTCAAGCTGGATTCGAAGGAGATGCAGCTACTCAGGAAATTAAGAAGCGTCTGACTATCCAGTCTTTAAAAGAGGCAACCAAACAGGAGGCCAGTAACTTGATCCAGGAATTATTGGAGGAGACAAAATCATGATTACTCATCTTTCTAGTAGCCAAATCAATTTGTATCTTCTCTGCGGGAAGAAATATCAGTTCCAGTATATAGACAAGATTCCTAAAACCTTCAAGTCTTCCAGTTTGGCCTTTGGGAGTGTCTTACATTCAGCCTTGTCTTGGTATCATGAGGAACAACTCAAGGCCAATGGCAATGGTAAGGATATTCCCCTGGATATGATCTTGAAGATATTTGAAGCTGATTGGTACAGCCAAACGGTAGAAGCCGATATCCGCTACAAAGAAGGTGAGCAGGAGTTAAGGCTTGTTATGCTGGGTAAAGAGATGTTGGAAATGTATCTCCAGTATCCACAGGGAAAAGTTAAAGGGGCAGAAGTACCTTTTACAGTTCCACTGTATGGTCTTAACACTCGAAGCTCCTCGGGTATTGGTTTAGAGGGATTCTTTGACCTTATCGAAGAAGAAGACGCGATTGTTGAGTTCAAAACTTCTGCTCAAAACATGAATTCGGAGGACGTGGATAATCACTTGCAGTTGACCGCCTACAGTTATGCTTATGAGCAACTCTATGGCAGATTACCCAAAACCTTGAAGATCATTAATTTCGTGAAGACCAAGAAACCCAAGCTCAATGTTTTTGAAACTCAGCGGACCAAGGAAGATCATAAATGGTTTTTAAATCTCACCAGGGATGTCTTCAAGTCTATTTGTAATGAGTCTTTTCTTCCACGACCGGGATTTATGTGTAAGGAGTGTGA